>CAYNMV010000077.1:0-17279 GCA_964398315.1 uncultured Tepidisphaeraceae bacterium
GAAGGCCTCCTCGTCGACCGGTGCCTCTGCGGTACGAGTGCGGCCGCTCGCCAGCCATTCCTTGATGAGGCGGTCGTACTCCTGACGACTTTCCGTGGAACCGTAGGGACCGAGGTAGATATCTTTACCGTTCAGCGTCACCACGGCCATGCCGCGGGCCTTGTGGTGACGATAGGTCGGGATGTGCAGTGAGGGGTATGGCATCGGCGACTCCGAGTGACCAAGGAATATCCAGTACATGTACTGGATATTCCTCAGCTTCAGAGCCGCTCCGCCGTCCGCAGGCAGGTACGCTAGATCTAGCGTTCGGCGTGGCTTACACTAAATGGGCCCGATTGGATTCGAACCAACGACCTCGTCCTTATCAGGGACGCGCTCTAACCAACTGAGCTACGAGCCCGTCTCCGCCGGGGTATCAGGCGGAGGAAAGATTTTATGGCGATCACCGCGCGTGTCAATCGCACGCGGGGCGGCCAGGCGATGTTTCGCACTGAAACAGCGCCCAGCGCCGTATCGCCCTACGCCTGCGGCTGTTCCGCCGCGGGTGCATCACCCTGAGGCGCAGCGTTTTCCGCCGAGGCCTCCGGGCTGGTTTTCTCGGTCTTGCTGCCCCGGGCGACACGTGCGGCGAACTGGTGCCGGCGCTCGTTGCGCTTGCGGCGCAGGCCAGCCGATCGACGTGCTGTGCCCTTGGGGGCCGACTCCTCGGTCAGCAGTTGCAACAGCACCAGGCTGCCGCCATCGCCAATGCGGTAATCGCTGAGCTTGATGATGCGGGTATACCCGCCGCGGCGATCGGCGAAGCGCGGGGCGATGTCGTTGAACAGCTTCTGGATGACCGTCTTGCTGCCGTCGGTGATGAACTCCTGGTTCTCATCGACCAGGCGCCGATCCTGCAGGGTGGCGATCACCCGGCGGCGGGCGGCCAGCGTGCCGGTGCGGGCCAGGGTAATCAGCTTCTCGGCCATGGCGCGCACTTCCTTGGCCTTGGGCAGGGTCGTGCGGACCTTGCCGTGCTCAAAGAGGCTCTGGACGAGATTGCGCCGCATCGCCGTGCGGTGCTCGGTGTCGCGGCTGAGCTGTCGACCGAACATTCGGTGACGCATGGGAAACTCCTCTTACTTGCGATTGCCAATCTGCGACTGGTCGGCCGCGACGGGCGGAGCCCATCGAAAATCGTCAACCGCAAATCCAAAATCAAGACTTACTGCTCCGCCGTCGCCTCTTCGGCCGCGGCGCCATCAGCACCATCACTGGCGCTGCCGGACAGGTCGGCAGTGGGGATATTGTCCAAGTCCAGACCCAGGCTCAGGCCCATGTCCGCCAGCTTGCGCTTCACCTCACGCAGCGAGGTCTTGCCAAAGCTGCGAACCTTCAGCAGGTCGGCCTCGGTCTTCTTCACCAGATCGCGCACGGTCTGGATCTTGGCCGATTCCAGGCAGTTGTTGGCCCGGACGCTCAGGTCCAGCTCCTGGACGCTCATGTCCAGCTTCTGCTGCAGTTCCGGGTCGTACTGCGTCTGGTTGGCTTCGCGGATCGCATCAAGCGCTTCCTCGCTGGCGACCTCAGCACCCAGTTCGAAGTACTGCACGAACGGATTGAGGTGCTTGCGCAGGATCTTGCTGGCCTCGACCAGCGCCATCTCCGCGCTGACGGTGCCATCGGTCCAGATCTCCAGGATCAGGCGATCGTAGTCGGTCTTCTGGCCGACGCGGGCGTCCTCGGTGTTGTAGCGTACGCGGGTCACCGGCGAGTAGATCGAGTCCACCGCGATTGCACCCACCTCCATGTCCTCGCCAGCCGCCTCGATGTTTTCAGCGCTGGTGACATAACCACGGCCCTTGCCAACCGTCATGGTCAGGTCGAACTCGTAGTCTTCGGTCAGCGTGGCGATGACCAGGTCCTTGTTGATGACGGTGATCGCAGGATCGGCCTCGATCATGCCAGCGGTGAGGGCACCGGCCTTGTTGGCCCGCAGATGCATGGTCTTGGGCTCATCGCCCTCGAGCTTCACGATCAGGGCCTTAACGTTCAGGATGATGTCGGTGACGTCCTCCAGCACGCCGCGCAGGCTGGTGAACTCGTGCTCAGCGCCCTTGAGCTTGATCTGCGTGACCGCCGCGCCCTCCAGGCTGGACAGCAGGATGCGCCGCAAGGCGTTGCCGATGGTCGTGCCGAAGCCGCGCTCAAATGGCTCGGCAACGAATTTTCCATAGGTATCGGACGAAACCTGCTCGTCGCGCACAACGCGCGACGGCAACTCGAGACCGCGCCAACGAATCCGCATGAAATTCTCCTTTGCGCCGTGCCGAATTGCCGGAAGTTCCCGCCCCCACCGTTGGGGGCCATCTGTACTCCAGCCTCGCCGGCCGACGCCGAATCAGTTATCCGTTATTTTCGCCGGTCACCATCTCATCCCACAGCAGGCAATCCGCTCGTCACGATGAGGACACTGCCCTCACCAGACGCCCGCCCGCAGCCGATGGCAGGTGACCCATGTTCGCCCGATCAGACGCGCCGCTTCTTGGGCGGACGGCAGCCGTTGTGGGGCAGCGGGGTCACATCCTCGATGCCGGTGACCTTCAGGCCGGCGTGCTGGAGCTGGATGACCGCCTGCTCGCGGCCGGCTCCAGGACCTTTCACGCGCACCTCGACTTCGGTCATGCCGCTCTTGCGGGCAACCTGGGCAGCGCTCTCTGCAGCGCGACCGGCAGCCCATGGGGTGCTCTTGCGGGCGCCCTTGATCCCCGGGACGGTCCCGGCCGACGCCCACGAGATCGTCTCCCCATTGGGGTCGGTGATGGTGATGATCGTGTTGTTGAACGTCGCCTTGATGTGGGCGATGCCGCGGGTCACGCCCTTGCGGACCTTCTTCTTTGCTGCCGCCTTGCCGCCTTTGTCTGCCATGTGTCAAATTCCTTCTGGTGCGATGGATCCACCGGCTCTACGGCCGTACCCGTCGCTTGCCTTGGTGATGAGTGACCAGTGATAGGCAATGGATCGCCGTCCGGTGAATCGCGCCGCGATTCCACACCGCGACGCGTGCACCCATCACGCCTTCCCTGTCACGCTTACTTACCGAGTTCCTTCACGCCCTTCTTGCCGGCAACAGTCTTACGGGGACCCTTGCGGGTGCGGGCATTGGACCGAGTGCGCTGGCCGCGAACAGGCAGGCTCTTGCGGTGACGCAGGCCGCGGAAGCTGCCGATGTCGCGCAGGCGGGCGATGTTCTGCTGGATCGACCGGCGCAGGGCCCCTTCAACCAGCGTGGAGCGGTCGATGATGCCGATGATCTTGGCCAGTTCCTCTTCGGTCAGATCCTTGGCCCGCCGCTGACCGTCGATGCCAGCTTCCTTGAGAATCTGGTCGCTGTTGGTCGGCCCCACGCCATAGATGTAGCGAAGGCTGATGCGGATCGGCTTGTCGTTCGGGATGTCGATACCGGAAATACGGGGCATTGTTGCTCCAGTGGGCAAGGGCAGCGGGCCGTGCGAGTTTCGGACTGCTCACCACCCGCTGCCGACGTCCTACCCTTGCTTCTGCTTATGCTTAACGTTGGTGCAGATCACGCGCACCACGCCCTTGCGGCGCACGATCTTGCAGTTTTCACAGATTCTCTTGACGCTTGCTCGCACTTTCATGTTGCACCAACCCGCTCTGATTTTCTTGAATCGATTACTTTAGCAGATTCTGCGCTGCTTCTCAAGCTTGCGGCCGCCGCCCGGATGGGGAAAACCGAAGCAGGCTCCGCCCTAAAAGGGCGATAAAAAGCAATAATCCGACACGCTTACAGCCCCCACGGCGCCCGGCCGTCGGTCAGGACATCGGCCCCGACCTCGGTCACGGCCACCGTATGCTCGTAGTGGGCGGCGGGTTGGCCGTCCTTGGTCACGACGGTCCACCCATCATCCAGCATCACCACATGGCGCTTACCCATGACGACCATCGGCTCCACCGCCAGGGTCATCCCCGGCCGCAGAACAAAATCGCCACGGAGCTGCTCGCCGGTGACGAAATTCGCGACCTTCGGATCCTCGTGCATCGTCCGGCCGATGCCGTGCCCAACAAACTCCCGCACCACCGAAAAGCCGTTCTTCTCGATGTTGTACTGCATCAGCCGGGCAATATCCGACCACTTGCGGCCCGGCTTCATGTGCTCGATGGCCAGGAACAGTGTCTGCTTGGTGACATCCAGCAGCTTCTGGACCTTGTCCGACACCTTGCCCACGGCAATGGTGGTGGCGGTGTCGGAACAGTACCCGTTCAGCCCGGAGGCCAAGTCGAGGGTGACAATGTCCCCCTCCTTCAGGACCCGGGGGCCCGGGATGCCGTGAACCACCTCATCATTGACACTGATGCAGGTCTCCGCCGGATACCCTTCACCGGGCTTGTAGGTCGGGTAGTTCTTGCTGAGGCCGATTGCTCCGGCCTTCTCCAGCTCGACCCGGGCAATCTCGTTCAGCTCTCCGGTCGTGACGCCCGGCCGAACCGCCTCGCGCATCTTCGCCAGAATCTGACAGCCGATCTGCCCGGCCCGCCGCATCATCTCAATCTCGCGGCGCGTTTTAATGACGATCGGCATGGGATCCAGTCGGCAGTCGACAGTCACCAGCCGGCAGTGGATGGATCGCACCTCTGCTGGCTGCTGACAACCGACCGCCAGACTCCTCTTAATACTGCCTTCCTTTAATCCGCTTGCCTTTCTGGCCCGGGCCGCTCAGGAAGCCGCCGTAGTTGCGCATCAGGAGGTTGGCCTCGATGCGCTGGACCATATCCAGGCCCACACTCACCACGATCAGCAGACCGGTGCCGCCCAGGAACGCGGTGATCTGGAAATCAATCTGCAATGACTTCGCCACCGCGGTCGGGATGACCGCAATGATCGCCAGGAAAGCGGCCCCGACGAAGGTGATGCGCATCATCACCTTCTCCAGGTAGTCGGCGGTGCGCTTGCCCGGCCGCAATCCGGGAATGAAGCTGCCATAGTCCCGCAGCTGATTGGCCATCTCCTTCGGCTGGAACTGGACGGTGGTCCAGAAGTAAGCGAAGAAGTAGATCAGCACGACCTCGGTCATGATGTACAGGAACTCACCCCAGGCGAACTGGGCATTGAGCCACTGCATCGTCGCCGTCCACCACCCCACGTCGCTGCGGTTCATATCGCCGGCCAGGGTGCTGAACAGGAAGCCCGGAAAGAGCATCAGCGACTGGGCGAAGATGATGGGCATCACGCCGCCGTGGTTCACCCGCAGGGGCAGGAACTGCCGCGCCCCGCCATACACCTTGCGGCCGCGGGTGTGCTTGGCCTGCTGGATCGGAATGCGCCGCTGCGCCTGGGTGATCAGGATCGCGCCGGCGATGACGAACACGAAGCTGGCCACCAGGAACAGCAGCTTGCCCAGCGTCATGGTCTTGGTCGGATCGCCCGCGCTGGACAGGCTCAGGTTGCTCGTACGGATGACTTCAAGAATGGCATACGGCATGCGGCTGAGAATGCCCGCCATGATGATCAGGGAGATCCCATTGCCCAGGCCATACTCATCAATCTGTTCACCCAGCCACATCAGGAAGATACAGCCGGCGGTGAGTGAGAAGATCCCCATGATCCAGAACAGCACGCTGCCCTGGAAACCGGCCTGCACCAGGTTGTTCTGGTGCATGAAGCCGAGCCAGAAGATGCCCTGGATGATACAGAGCGGCACGGTCAGATAGCGTGTCCACTCCTGGATCTTGCGCTGGCCGGTCTGCCCTTCCTTCTTCAGCTTCTCCAGCGCCGGCACGACGGTGGTCAGAAGCTGCAGAATGATCGATGCCGAAATGTACGGCATGATCCCCAGGCCGAAAATCGTGCTCTGGGAGAGGTTGCCACCGGAAAACAGCGACGCGTAATTGGCGAAGCGCTCGACCGCGCTGGTGCCTTCGCCACCCTGCATCTGGGCCGACAGCGCATCCTGATCCACACCCGGGATCGGGATGTGAAAGCCGATCCGGTAGATCAGGAGCATGAACAGGGTGAACATCACCTTGTTGCGCAGCTCCGGCACCCGGAAGACATTGAGCAGGGTTTTGAACATCGCCTTCGTCCTTGGGACTGGAAGGGCCGGCGGCGGAAAACGCCGGATGACTCATCGCGCAGCCGCGCCACGGTCATCCCGCATCACCTGCTTCGCCGGCCTTCATGGCATCACTCGGCCTTGGGAGCCTCCGCGGCCGCATCCGCCGCAGGCGCCTCGGCCGACTTCTTCTTGCCGTCCTTGGCGCTGTCGCGCGGGACGAACTTCTTTTTCTCCTTGGGAAACTCGAACGGCTCACCCTTGGCATTCTGGGCGCTGCCCCCGGCTTCGGTGATCCGGGCATATGCGGTGCGCGAGTACTTGCCCGCCTGCACAGTCAGCTTCTTGCTGATCGCGCCCTCGCCAAGGATCTTGACCGGCAGCTTGGTGTTCTTGACCAGCCCGGCCTCGTGCAGCACAGCGCTGTCGATCGTCGCTCCATCCTCGAACCGCTCCAGGTCCTGGAGGTTGACGATATGGAAGCGCCGCTCGAACTGCGCATTGCTGAAGCCGCGCTTGGGCAGCCGGCGGTAGATCGGCATCTGGCCGTGCTCGTGACCGCGCTTGACGTACTTGCCGGCACGTGCCTTGGCGCCCTTGGTGCCGCGACCGGCGGTCTTACCCTGACCGGCCGACCGGCCTCGCCCCTTGCGCGTGCGCTTGGTGTTGCGCGTGGCGCCGGTCGTGATTTCGTGGATCATGCTCATGGGAATTACCAGTTATCAGTAGCCAGGTAGTCCGCAGCCAGTAGATTCCGCAGTCGACGGCCCTGCTGGCCGCTGACATGCGGTCTGCTGACTACTCAATCACGCCTCCACCAGTTCGCCAGCGCCCTTGGGCAGCTCGACGCCGCGAATCTCGCCAATGCGCTCGGGCGCCTGCAGGCGCCGCAGGGCATCGAGCGTCGCCTTTACCAGGTTTTTGGGGCTGGTGGAGCCGTAGCTCTTGGTGAGGATATCGGTGATCCCGGCCAGCTCCAGCACCGGACGTACGCTTTTGCCGGCGGTCACGCCGGTACCCGGACGGGCCGGGACAAGCACCACCGTGCTGGCGCCGGCACGACCCTTGATCGGGTGCGGGATAGTGCTGCCACGCAGATTGACCTTGATCAGGTTCTTGCGGGCATCCTTGGTGGCCTTCTCAACGGCCGGCGGAACCTCGTTGGCCTTGCCGTAGCCGATGCCGATATTGCCCTGGCGATCACCGGCAACGACCAGCGCACCGAAGCTGAAGGTACGACCGCCCTTCACCACCTTCGAGCAGCGATAGATGCGGACGACCGAGCTTTCCAGGCCCCCTTCCTCATCTCGCGGACGGCGATCGCCACGGCGATCACGGCCGCCGGCACTCCGGCCCGCATCACGCCCGCCACGGCCGCGCTGTTGCGCCTCAGGGGCCTGCGCGGGTGCTTCGCCTGCCGGCGCCTGCTCAGCCGGCGCGGCCGCCTGGGCCTGCTCGCCTGTCTCAGCGGCGGGGGTTTGGGCAGCCGGAGCGGTCGCTGCTTCGGGCTGGGTCGCAGGTGCCTCGGATGGGGTGGCCGGCGTCTCAGGCTGGCCTGCGGGCTGGTCCTGCTGATTCTCGGGAGTCGTCTGCTCGCTCATGTCCTTATGCTTCCTGATTCGCCAGCTTGTCCGGTCACGCTTACTGGCGCGCCGCGGGACGAATCGCTGTTCACGGGCAGTGCCCGTGAGGGATACTTCGGCGACGGGTCACCTGGCCCGTCGCTGCGGTTAACTAAAACTTCAATCCGGCCTCGCGGGCGGCCTCAGCGACCGCCTTGACCCGGCCATGGTACAGGCGGCCGCCCCGATCAAACGCCACCTGGGTAATACCGGCTGCCAGGGCCCGCTCAGCAATCACACGGCCGATGATCTTCGCAGCGGCAATGTTGCCGCCGTTGGGCAGGTCGCCGCGGGTTTCCTTGTCCACGCTCGTCGCCGACACCAGGGTGCGTCCCTCGTAGTCGTTGATGATCTGGCAGGTAATGTGCTTGTCAGAGCGGAACACGCTCAGGCGCGGACGCTCGGCAGTCCCGAAGACCTTTTTGCGCACACGCCATTTACGTCGCTGCAGCCGCTTGGCCTTGGCCTTTTCACGATTCATTGCTTGCTCTCTCTCAACTGCCGGAGCCGTCGGTTTCCGTTCGAAGGCTCAGTTGGATCCGGGTCATGCGTGATGGGCACAGCGTCGGGCTTGCAGACTCAGCATCCCTGCCCTGCGGCCGGTGCATCACACACTAATTGCCTACTTCGCACCCGCACCGGCGAACGCCTTGCCAGGCTTGAGCTTGACCTGCTCGCCTTCGTAGCGGATGCCCTTGCCCTTGTACGGCTCGGGCTTGCGCATGCTGCGCACCTGGGCGGCAAACTGGCCAACGGCCTGCTTGTCAGCGCCGGTGACGACAATCTTGTTGTTGCCTTCCAGGGTGACCGTCACGTTGTCGGGAATCGGCACGGTGAGCTGGTTGGCCAGGCCGACCGACAGCACCAGGTTCTTGCCGCGCTGCTCAGCGCGATAGCCGACGCCGTGGATCTCCAGCGCCTTGCGGTAGCCGTTGGTCACGCCCTCAACCATATTGGCCAGCAGCGAACGGGTCAGGCCGTGCAGGGCCTTGGACTCTCTCTCATCGTTGGGACGCTCAACCACCAGGTTGCCATCCACCTGCGTGACCTTGATCAGCGGATGGACATTCAGCGAGAGCTTGCCCTTGGGCCCCTCGGCCGTGATCGACTGGCCATTGACGCTGACCTTGGCGCTGCCGATGGGAACGGGTTTCTTGCCAATACGGCTCATGTCTGTGACTCCTGATGCGGTCTGCACTCACCCGTTTACGGGCGGCTTCCCGCGGTCAATAGCTAGCTGACGGTGCAGAGCAGTTCGCCACCAACGTTCTGCTCGCGGGCGCGGCGGTCGCTCATCACGCCCTTGCTGGTCGAGACGACGGCAATGCCCAGGCCATTGAGCACGTTGGGCAGGTCGTTCACCTTGCGATAGACGCGCCGGCCGGGCTTGCTCTGCCGCTCAATCGCATGGATGACGGCGTCGCCGTTGATGGCGTACTTGAGCTTCACCCGCAGCTGACCCTGGTTTCCGTCCTCCACCACGTCGAAGGATTCGATATACCCTTCGTCCTGGAGCACCTGGGCGATGCCCGTGCAGATCTTGCTGCGCGGGATCATCACCATCTTCCGCCCGACGCGCGTGGCGTTGCGGATGCGGGTCAGCATGTCGGCGATGGGATCTTGGTTATTCATCGCGATTACATTCTCCGACTCTTCTTGTTCGGTGATGGGTCATGGATCATGGGTGATTTTCGCGTATTGCGGGGAGCGACGTATCACCCATCCCGCCTCACCCATAACCGCCCTACCAGCTTGCCTTCTTCAGTCCCGGGATCTTCCCGGCCAGCGCCAACTCACGCAGGGCGATGCGGCAGATCTTGAACTTCCGCAGCACGCCCCGGCTGCGACCGGTGAGCTGGCAGCGGTTACGGCTGCGGGTGGGGCTCGCATCCCGCGGCAGCCGGCTCAGCTCCGCATAGTTCTTTTCCTTCTTGAGCTGCAGGCGCCGCTCGGCGTAACGCTTGACCAGCTCCTCACGCCGCTTCTGTTTGGATACCCAGGCTTTGGTTGCCATATTCTTCTCTCAGTTGCCAGTTACCAGTTGCCAGTTGCCAGTAAGAGACGCCCGATGCCGCCGTGGGGCAACTGGCATTCGCAACCGGCAACTTTCACTACGCACTCTTCTTCTCCATGTCGCGGAAGGGCATGCCGAACTGACGCAGCAGCTCACGGCCCGCCTCGACGTTGCCGGCGGACGTCACCATCGTGATGTTCATGCCCTGCTGAAACGTGACCTCAGCGCCTTCCACTTCGGGGAACACCGTCTGCTCGGTAAACCCGAAGTTGTAATTGCCGGTCTTGTCAAATCCCTTGGGATCCAGGCCGCGGAAGTCCTTCACGCGCGGGATCGCCAGGGTGATCAACCGGTCCAGGAACTCGTACATCCGGTTGCCGCGGAGCGTCACCTTCAGGCCGGTTTCCATGCCCTCGCGAACCTTGAAGTTCGAAACGGCCTTCTTCGCCTTGCAGCGCACCGGCTTCTGCCCGGCAATCACGCTCAGCTCGCGCTCGGCCTTGTCAATGTTAGCCTTGCCTTCACCGCCGGCCACCGCGAACCGGCCCAGGCCCATCGAGATCACGATCTTCTCGAGGCGCGGCACGGCCATCAGGTTCTTGTAGCCGAACTTCTGCTGCAGCGCCGGCACGATCTGATTGCGGTACTTCTCAACCAGTCGCGGCGTCGGCGCCGGTGCCTGCGGGGTGTCATCGGCGACCGTTTCCTCGGCCCCGGCCTGCTTGCTCTTGGCGGCCTTGCGCGCGGCGATTTCCTCCGCGCTGGGCTTTCCCTTCTTTTTCTGTTCGTCTGCCATAAACGCCTCTATACGTTCACTCGACCGGTCGCGTTCGCCGATCGGGCTGATTCACCGGCCCCCAGGTGCCTGCTCGTGCGCCCGGTGGACCAGGTCACTTCGCACCCAGGCGACCGAGATCGGTGCCGTTCTTCACCGCAATGCGGTGCTTGACCCCGTCCCGCACCTCAAAGCGAACACGGGTGCCACGCCCGCTGACCGGATCGACCGGCTGGACGTTGCTGATGTGGATCGGCGCATCCTTCTGGATGCGGCCGCCCTGCGGGTAGCGCTGGCTGGGGCGCACGTGCTTCCACACGCGGTTGATCCCTTCCACCACGACCCGGTCCTCATCGGCGAGGACGCGCAGGACCTTGCCGGTCTTGCCCTTGTCGGCGCCCGCGATCACCACCACCGTGTCGCCTCGTTTAATGTGCCGTGCCATTTCAATCTCAGTAGTCAGTAGTCCGTCGCCGGTAGCCAGTCGATTCCGGGTCGGCGGCCCCGCGGGCCACGAACCCCTGTCTCCTGGCTACTCTCCTTAAACCACCTCGCTGGCCAGCGAGACGATCTTCATGAAATTCTTCTCGCGCAGCTCACGGGCAACCGCACCGAAGATACGGGTGCCGCGCGGGTTGTTTTCCTTGTCGATCACAACCGCGGCATTCCTGTCAAAGCGAACGTAGCTGCCGTCCTCGCGGCGGATGGCGTGCCGGGTGCGGACGATCACGCAGCGGACCACATCGCCCTGCTTCACGTCGCCGGCCGGAATCGCCTTCTTCACCGCGCAGATGATGATGTCACCGATGCCGGCCACCTTGCGCTTGTACTTGCCGCGGGCAGTGCTGCCACCCAACACCTTGATGCACTGCGCCTGCTTGGCGCCGGTGTTGTCGGCGATGTCGAGCATTGTCTCTTGCTGAATCATGACTCTATCCCAAGTTGCGAGTTATGAGTTGTGAGTTGCGAGTCGGAGCCGCGGTTGCCGCCGGCAACCCGCAACTCACAGCCCGCAACTACCTCTCTTCCGGCGCCTTGCCCGTCATCACTTCCTCAGCCGAGACCTGCACCGCACGTTCCGGCGCCTTGGTGACGACGCGGAGCAGGCGATGGTGCTTGGTCTTGCTGAGCGGCCGGCATTCGGCGATCTCGACGGTGTCGCCCTCGCGCGCCTCGTTGGCCTCATCATGGGCATGGAGCACAGTGCGGCGCTTGAGATACTTGCCGTACTTGGGGTGCTTCATCTGGTAGTTGACGACGACCTTGATGGTCTTGTCGCCCTTGTCCGAGGCCACCACACCCTGGATCGTGCGGAGCTGAGCTCGCCGCTGGGTTGTCGAATTCGCTTCTGCCATGTTGCTATCTCACGGAAGGCCGGCGGCGCCGCCACCGGCCGCTTTTAGGCCTTGTTCTCCGCCAGTTGACGCTGACGCAGGATCGTCTTGATCCGCGCGATGGTGCGCCGGCTCTTGCCAAGCTGGCTGGGGTCCTCCAGTTTCTCGGTTACCGCCTGGGAGCGCAGGGTGAACAGGTGCTTCTGCTGGTTGGCCAGCTCCTGTTCCAGCGCGTCCTGTTCCTTTTCTCGCAGTTCTTTGGCTTTCATCGCTTCACACCTCTTCAAGCATGCCGCGCTCAGGCCACCGCGTGACGACGCGCCACGAAACGGCAGGGGACCGGCATCTTGTGCGCCACGCGGGCCAGGGCCCGCTTGGCCGTCGTTTCATCCACGCCGGTGATCTCGAACATCACCTGCCCGGGCTTGACCACCGCGACCCAGAATTCCGGCTCGCCCTTGCCCTTGCCCATGCGGGTCTCCAGCGGCTTGGCCGAGACCGGCTTGTGCGGGAAGATGCGGATGAACAGCCGCCCCTCGCGCCGGAGGTAGTGGCTGACCGCGATGCGCCCGGCCTCGATCTGGCGAGCGGTGATCCACCCGCCCTCGGTTGCCTGCAGGCCGAACTCGCCGAACGAGACGTAGTTGCCGCGCGTCGCATTGCCCTTCATCTTGCCGCGCTGGCTCTTGCGGAACTTCACCCGCTTGGGCATCAATGGCATAACACACCAACCTTACAATCAGTTTCGAGTTGCCAGTTGCACGATCAGGGGGCTGCGGCTGCATCTGCTGGCCACCCGCAACTCACCACCCGCAACTCCGGTCTTACCGGCGGCCGCGACGCGGACCGCCGCCGGGACGCACGTCCGTCTCCTGGACCTCTTCGCCGTACATTCCGCGATAGATCCACACCTTCACGCCGATCGTGCCGTAGGTCGTGTAGGCGATGGCGTAGCCGTAGTTCACATCCGCCTGCAGGGTCGTCAGCGGCACCGAGCCCTGGCCGGCCTTCTCCTGGCGGGCGATCTCCGCCCCGCCCAGGCGGCCGGACACCTGGATCTTGATCCCCTTGGCGCCCGCCTGCATGGTCGAGTCCATCCGCATCTTGAGCACACGGCGGAAGCTGGAGCGCCGCTTGAGCTGCTCGGCGATGGCCTCGGCCACGAGCTGGGCGTTCAGGTCCGGGTTCTTGATCTCGATCACCTTGATCGGCGCGACTTTGCGCTTGATCAGGTCCTCGATCTCCTCACGGAGCTTGTCCACCTCGGCGCCCTTGGGCCCGATCACCAGGCCCGGACGAGCGGTGCGCAGCGTGATCGTCACCTCTTCACGCGTCCGCTCGATCAGGATGTCGCTGACGGCGGCAAACGGCGGACGCCGGTTGAGCTTGCGGTCAATCAGCTGGCGGATCGCCTGATCCTCAACCAGGAAGTCGCCGTAAGCGTGCTTGGGGGCATACCACTTGGACTTCCAGTCCTCCGTGATGCCGACCCGGAAACCGAGGGGGTTAACTTTCTGACCCATAATCTTCTCGTAGTTGCCAGTCTTCAGTTGCCGGTTGCCAGTATGAGCCGCTGCCTTACCGGGCAACTGGCACCTGGCAACGCACAACTACTCTCCACGTTCATCCAGCGTCACGCACAGGTGACTGGTCCGCTTGTTAATCGGGTGCGCCTTACCACGGTCCTTGGGCTGGAAGCGCTTGATGATCGGACCGGGATCGACCCATGCCTTGGAGATATACAGTGTCTGGCGGGCCGGCACTTCGTGCTCCTGGGCATTGGCGACAGCAGCGCGGATGACCTTCTCGATCATGACGCTGGCCCGCTGCTTGGAAAACCGCAGCATCGCCAGGGCATCATCCACATCGCGGCCACGGACCAGGTCCATGACCAGCCGCGCCTTTCGCGGGCTGATGCGGGCATAGCGGTGTTTAGATTCGTATGGCATCGTAAACCTCGTTCCTAGCCCTTCTTGGCGCCGCTGTGGCCGCGGAACTGCCGCGTGGGCGCAAACTCGCCGAGCTTGTGGCCAACCATGTCTTCCTGCACGAACACCCGCAGGAACTTGTTGCCGTTATGCACCTCGAAGGTGTGGCCCACGAACTCGGGAATGATCGTGCACGCCCGCGCCCAGGTCTTGATGGGCGTCTTGGCGCGGTTCTCATTGAGCTTGGCCACCTTGAGGTAGAGCTTCTCGTCGACGTAGGGGCCTTTTTTGGAGCTGCGGCTCATATCTGCTTCCAGTATTCAGTAGCCAGTCGTCAGTCGCCAGTAGGTCTCGCCGGCAGCCTGCCGGCTGCTGACTGGTGTCTACGGACTACACTCCTCACACGTTCACGGTCTGCGGACGCTGCTGATGCTTGCCGAACTTACGGCGACGCAGGATCAGCTTCTCACTGTGCTTGCCCGAGCGACGGGTCTTGCCGCCCTTGGCCGGCACACCAGTCTTGCTCACCGGCTGGCGGCCACCGTTGGAGCGGCCTTCACCGCCGCCCAGCGGATGGTCGATCGGGTTCTTGGCCTTGGCGCGGGTCTTGGGGCGAATCCCCATGTGACGCGACCGCCCGGCCTTGCCGATCGAGACGTTGATCCAGTCCAGGTTACCGAGCTGCCCGATGGTGGCCCGGCAGGCGCTCTTGACCCGGCGCATCTCACCGGAGGGCAGGATGATGACCGACCAGTCACCTTCCTTGGCACCCAGGCGGCCGACGCCGCCGGCCGAGCGGACCAGCTTGCCGCCCTGCCCGGGGTTCATCTCGATGTTGTGAATTTCCAGGCCGGCCGGGATCGCCGACAGCGGCATGCAGTTGCCAAGCTCGGGCGGGACGCTGGCCCCGCTGATTACCCGGGCACCGACCTTCAGGCCGTTGGGCGCCAAGATGTACGACTTTTCGCCATCCTCGTAACGGATCAGGGCGATGTTGCACGAGCGGTTGGGATCGTACTCGATCGCCTCGACCGTCGCCGGGATGTCATCCTTGCGGCGTTTGAAGTCGATCAGACGGTACAGGCGCTTGTTGCCGCCGCCACGGCCATGAACGGTGATCACGCCATGGTGGTTGCGACCGCTGCTCCGACGCTTGCCGACGGTCAGCGACTTCTCGGGCGTGAACTTGGTCAGCTCCGCCTTGTAGTTGATCACGCTGCCGTCTCGGCGGCCGGCGGTAGTCGGGTTGTAAAGCTTGATAGCCATCGTAGCTGCCAGTTGCCAGGTGCCAGTCGCCAGCCGTACCGTTGCCTTCACGGGCAACCGACGACCGGCAACTCACAACTGTCGTCAGAACAGTTCAATCTTCGAGTTCTCATCCAGCGTCACGACCGCACGCTTCCAGTCGCTGGTGCGGGTCATTCGCATCTTGGCCCGCCGGGGTTTGCCCTTGCGGGTCATGGTGCGCACGCGGGTGACCTTCACGTTGTACAGCTCCTCCACCGCATCCTTGATCTGGTGCTTGTTGGCGCCGGGCGCCACCTGGAAGGCGTAGCTGTTGCCTTCTTCCTGAAGGCGCGTGCCCTTCTCGGTCACGAGGGGCCTGATGATTACGTTGATGCTGTCCATAGGGGTTACCTGTTGCCAGTTGCCCGTTGCCAGTAATCGCCGCTGCCTCTCTGGCAAGTGGCAACTCACGGCTCCTCTACGCCAAAATCTGCTCCAGCCCCTGCCGGGTCGTCAGCAGCGTGCGATTGCGGAGAATATCCCACGCATTGAGCTGCTGGACGGTCGTCAGGGTGGTGCGGTCAATGTTGCGGGCGGCACGCTCCACCTGCTCGTTGCGCTCCGGCAGGGCCAGCAGGCACGAGCGGTCGATCCCCAGCGCCTTGTAGACCTGCGCCATCAGCTTGGTCTTGGGCTGCTCAAGGCTGATCGCATCGAGCACCTTAATGTCCTGGCTCTGGATCTTGCTCAGGATGGCGCTCTGCGTCGCGGCCCGGCGCATCTTCTTGGGCATCGCCTGGCGCCAGTCCTTGGGGCGCTTCTGCTTGGCGTGGCCGCCGCCCTTCTTGACCGGGTTACGGATGGTGCCGGTGCGGGCATTGCCGGTCCCCTTCTGGCGGAACAGCTTGCGGGTGGAGCCGGCGACCTCGCCGCGGGCCAGCGTGCGCACCGTACCCTGCCGGCGGTTGGCGTGGTACATGACCAGCGCCTGCTTGAGCAGCTCTTTCTTGACCTCGCCGCCCAGCTTCGCCTCGTCCAGTTGCAGGGTGTCCACCTGCTGGCCGGACTGGTTGTAAATCGGTACTTCGATCATGGCTTGTGCCTGGTTGCCAGTTGTTTAGTTGCCTGATGCCAGTAAGGAGTCGCCCGCCGCCATTGCTGGCAACCGGCAACCCGCAACTGAGCGCTTACTTCTCTTCCTTCACCCGTGCCGTGACACTCTTGCGCACGAAAAGCAGCCCGCCGTTGGGTCCGGGCAGCGCACCCTTGATGAGCAGGAGGTTCTTCTCGGGGTCAACCTTCACCAGCTGGTGATTGAGCGTGGTGACGCGTTCGACACCCATATGACCGGCCATGCGGACGCCCTTCTTGGGCTTGCCCGACTGGCCGCGCCAGGTGGCGCGGGAGGCGATCGAACCGGGCGAGCGGTGCTTGCGCTCGGTGCCGTGCGATGCCGGCTGACCGCCGAAGTTGTGCCGCTTCATGACACCGGCGGTGCCTTTACCCTTGCTGGTGCCGGTGACATCGACGAACTGCACATCATTGAACAGCTCGACGGTGATCTGATCCCCCACCTGGCGATCGGTCGCCTCTTTCAGGCGCACCTCGCGGAAGTACTTCTTGGGCGAGGTCCCGGCCTTGGCGGCATGGCCGATGAGCGGGATGGTGCTGAACTTCGGCTTGATGTCGCCATAGCCGATCTGGACAGCGTTGTAGCCATCCTTGGAGTCGGCCGTCTTCACCTGCGTCACAACACAGGGGCCGGCCTGAACCACCGTCACCGGCACGATCTTCCCCGCCTCATCGTAGACGCGGGTCATCCCGATCTTCTTACCAAGCAGCGCTGGGGTCATGGGAACACCATCAGCGGCAGAGGAGGCGATTTCCTTGCAATTCCACACTTGCGGCACGCGATCGAACACGGACAACCCTGGGTCAATCGCAAGCGACAAACTGGCAATCGCAAATCCTCTCGTCTCTTGCCCGCTCCCTTTCCTAAACAAAAAAAGTTCACCCGCGACACGCGGCCCGTCAGGTCAAATCACCTTAAGGGCAACAGGCTCTTGGATGAGCCACGCGGTTCGGCCAACAAAAACGCCCCTTCAGGCAGGGACGTGTATTTACAGCAAAAAGGTTAGGCCTTGATCTTCACGAATACGCCGGCCGGAACGACCAGGCGGTTCAACGCCTCAATGGTTCGCGCGGTCGGCTCGAAGATATCAATGACGCGCTTGTGCGTCCGCATCTCGAACTGCTCGCGCGACTTCTTGTCGATGTGCGGGCTGCGCAGCACCGTGTAGCGCTCGACGCGGGTCGGCATGGGGAT
>CAYNMV010000078.1:0-8719 GCA_964398315.1 uncultured Tepidisphaeraceae bacterium
GAAGTCCAGCAACATCTGGGTGGCAACCGCGTCCGTGCCGTCGCACTGGGCGGGACCGACGGGCTGCGCCGCGGGATGGATGTCGCTGATACCGGCGCGCCGGTAACGGTTCCGGTCGGCAAGGGCATCCTAGGCCGCGTGTTCAACCTGCTGGGTGATCCGATCGACAACCGCGGCGCTGTCGAAGCCGCGGAGCGCCGCCCGATTCACCGTGAGCCGCCTGAGTTCGTCGACCTGACCCCCAAGGCTGAAGTTTTCGAGACGGGCATCAAGGTGATCGACTTGCTGACGCCGTTCCTCCGCGGCGGTAAGGCCGGTCTGTTCGGGGGTGCAGGGCTGGGCAAGACGGTCGTCATCCAGGAGCTGATTGCCCGTATCGCCCAGCAGCATGGTGGTTACTCGGTGTTTGCCGGCGTGGGTGAGCGTACCCGCGAAGGCACCGACCTGTGGCTGGAAATGCAGGAAGCCCAGATCGGCAACACGGGCAAGAAGGTCATTGACCAGACGGTCATGGTCTTCGGCCAGATGAACGAGCCGCCCGGCGCACGCCTGCGCGTGGCCCTGAGCGCCCTGACGATGGCCGAGTACTTCCGCGATGAAACCGGCGCGGACACGCTGCTGTTCATCGACAACATCTTCCGCTTCACCCAGGCCGGTTCCGAGGTGTCGGCGCTGCTGGGCCGCATGCCCTCGGCAGTGGGCTACCAGCCGACGCTGGCCACCGAGATGGGTGAGCTGCAGGAGCGCATCACCTCGACCAAGAACGGTGCGATCACCTCCGTGCAGGCGGTGTACGTCCCGGCCGACGACCCCACCGACCCGGCCCCGGCCAACGCCTTCGCTCACCTCGATGCGTTCATCTACCTGGAACGCTCGATTGCCTCCAAGGGGATTTATCCGGCGGTGGACCCGCTGGCCTCCTCCAGCCGCGCGCTGGATCCCAGCATCGTCGGCGAAGAGCACTACCGCATTGCCCGCGGCGTGCAGACCATGCTCCAGCGCTATCGCGATCTGCAGGACATCATCGCCATTCTCGGCGTCGATGAACTGAGCGAAGAAGACAAGCTGATCGTCAGCCGCGCCCGCAAGATCGAGGTCTTCTTCAGCCAGCCGTTCTTCGTGGCCGAGCAGTTCACGGGCTTCCCCGGCGTCTACACGCCGATCGCCGAAACGCTCGCCAGCTTCGATGCGATCCTCAAGGGCGAAGCCGACGACCTGCCCGAGCAGGCCTTCCGCTACGTCGGCGGCATCGATGCCGTGCGGGAGAAGGCCAAGGCGAGCTAGTCCGATCTCCCCGAACCATCCAGGCCGGCAGGCGCGATCGCGCCCGCCGGCCTGTTTCGTTTGCCGCCGCACAGCAGGCAGCCCTTGTGGACCGCGGCGAGTCGTCCGCCATGGTGCTCAGGATGACCCTGGCCGGTGATCTGTGCTGAACGCCAAACGCTCCCTGGACTCTCTTAGCACCTCACCGGCTTCATCCTCACCCCTCCAGCGGCTACCATGCCAGTGTTCAAGCAGATGGAGGAGCGCACATGAGTCTCAAGCGGTTTGTCGCGTTTGACCTAGGTGCCGAGAGCGGGCGGGCGCTGTTGGCGACACTGGAAGAAGGAAAACTGTCGCTGGAGGAGCGGCATCGCTTCGCCAATCCGATGGGGCGGATGCGGGGGCATTACCACTGGAACCTGCTGGCACAGTGGCAGGAGCTGAAGACGGGGCTGAAGCAGGCCGCGGCAGGGCAAGCGATCGATGGCATCGGCGTTGATACCTGGGGCGTCGATTACGGCCTGCTCGACGCACGCGGCGAGCTGCTGGGCCTTCCTTTCATGTACCGCGATCCGCGCACGGATGGGATGATGGAGGCCGCCTTTGCCCGCGTGCCGCGCGAGCGGATTTTCAACACCACCGGCATCCAGTTCATGCCCTTCAACACGCTGTTCCAACTGCTGGCCGACCAGCAGGCCAATCCCGAGCGCCTCAAGCGGGCTGACAAGCTGCTGTTCATGCCGGACCTGTTCAACTACCTGTTCACCGGCATCGCGCGCAACGAGTTTTCCATCGTCTCCACCAGCCAGATGTACGATCCGCGCACGCGCGACTGGGCCCGGCCGCTGCTTGAAGCACTGGGCCTGCCCACTCACCTGCTCGGCCAGATCGTCCCCGCCGGCACGGTGCTGGGTGGGCTGCTGCCGGAGGTGGCCGAGGAATGCGGCGTGGATGCGATCCCGGTGATCGCACCGGCCACCCACGACACCGCCAGCGCTGTAGCGGCCGTGCCGGTGGAAGGCTCGGGTAACAACTGGTGCTACATCTCCTCGGGCACCTGGTCGCTGATGGGGGTGGAGCTGGATGAGCCGATCATCAACGACAAATCAAGCCAGTACAACTACACCAACGAGGGGGGCGTCGGCGGGTCGATTCGCTTCCTTAAGAACATCATGGGCCTGTGGCTCGTGCAGGAGTGCCGGCGATACTGGCTGGCCCAGGGCGAAGACCTGGGGTATGCCGAGCTGACACGCATGGCGCAGGAAGCGCCTGACCTGGTGTCGCTGATTGACCCTGATCACGGCCCGTTCCTCACGCCGGGGCAGATGCCGGAGAAGATCGCCACCTTCTGCCGGGCCACAAACCAGCCCGTGCCGGCCGACAAGGGCCAGTTCATCCGCTGCTGTCTCGACAGCCTCGCCCTGACCTATCGCAAGACCCTCGAAGGCTTGGAGGACATCCTCGGCCGGCGGATCGACACCATCCACATCGTCGGCGGCGGCACGCAGAACGAGCTGCTCAACCAGATGACCGCCGACGCCACCGGCCGGACCGTGATCGCCGGCCCGGTCGAGGCCACCGGTATCGGAAACGTCCTCGTCCAGGCAATGGCCATCGGCGCGATCGGCTCGCTGGCGGATGCCCGCGCGATAGTCCGCAACAGTTTCCCCGTGAAGCGTTACGACCCCCGCGACACCGCCCGGTGGGACGATGCCTACGTCCGCTACCGCGATGTGCTGGGCCGGTAGGGGCCGAAGTGCATTTCGAGGAACGTGTTGCGTGATCCTTTATGTGGCACGTGCCGGAGGCCCGTGCCAGGAGAGATGGAGACGCTCAGAAAGGCTTGGTCATGGCTCATGCGTTCCATGCCGTGGTTGTGCACCTGATGCTCTGCATCGCAGCCGCCACGGCGGCTGCGCCCGCCGGCCATCCGGCTACGCAGCCGGCGGGACGGACGGTCCTGGCGCCGCATCTCGACACACCGCTTGGGGTGGGGCAGAACGTCGTATGGTGCGCATCGCTGCAGATTGCGTGGGATGAGCTGCGACGGTGGAACGGCGCTGACCTCCTGCTGGCGGATAACCCGCCGGCGGCGGTGGGACTGGCGGCGGGGCACTTCCCTCGAGCGTGGGCGGGCGAGGAGGACCTGGTGGCCGAGGCGGGGCTGGTGAGTGAGGGCCTGCGGCAGCGCATCGAGCGGCAGATGGGGCAGAAGTTCGGCGATGATCACGATGCTCCACTGCTGCAGACGCTGCCGGATGTGCCGGCCGACGTAGGTGCGTATGCCTATTTGCGCAAGCGGCTGCAGTTCGCCACCCCATTCGAGGTGGTGGAGGCACTTGGTTTCACGTTCACGCGCAGCGCCAGGACCACGCGCACGGATGATGGACGGGAGCTGACGGTTCTTGATGAGGAGGAACGGGTGGTCCGGGCGTTCGGCGTCGAGTCGCTGCAACCCGACTCGCCGCCACAACGCAGGATGGCCGAGCAGGTGCGGGTCCTGTGGCATATTGAAGGCCAAGGGGGCATGCAATCATACGGCATCGAGCTCCTCGCGCCCGGCGAAGACCGGATCATTTTCGCGATGCTCGACTTCGATGTGCATAACGCGCGGGCAGGATGGACACTCCAGCACGCGGTGGATCGGTCGCTGCACCGGATGCGAACGGCCGCGATGGTCGAGATGCGGGTCGATGCACGCGACCGCGTGTATGCGTGGTTGGACCTGCTGCACAGGATGGATCTTAACGAGGCTGTCTGGATCACGGCCGCTCGACAAGGATACGCCAGGCTGCAACAGTCGAGCACACTGCTGATGGATGAGGCGCTCGTCGTTCCAGTGCTCGATCTGGACATCACGCGCGATTTCGAGGAGCTGGTGGGTTCCCCGCTCCGACCTGCCGGTGGCAAGCTGGACGGCCGACGTCTCGACTTCATCAGGCAGCGCGTGGCGCTAACCCTGGACGAGCAGGGCGTGAAGCTCGACTCCGAAGCGGCCATCGGGCTCTTCGGGGATCAGCCGCGAGCGTTCACCTTCGACCGCCCCTTCCTTGTCCTGCTCATGCGCAAAGGCGCCCCGCGGCCGTACTTTGCCGCATGGATCGGCAACGCCGACTTCATGCAAGTCCAGCCGTGAAACGAAGCCGCACCCGGCAAGGAAGCCACACCCGGCAAGGAAGCCGCACCCGGGGCGGGCGATCTCTTCAGCAATTGAGCCATTTGGCTGATGTCGAACGGGCAGCCGCTTTGGCGGGCCATTTCCCTCCCCGCTCCCGGCGAGTATGATTCTCTCCCCCTGGCGCTACATGCGGCAGAAACAGCTTATTTTTGGGACATAAGGAGACACACAGTGGCACAGCAGGCTGTTGCGGATATCGGGCTGATCGGGTTGGCGGTGATGGGCCAGAACCTGGCGCTGAACATCGCCGATCACGGCTACACCATCGCGGTTTACAACCGCACCACATCCGTCACGGAACAGTGGATGGAGAAGCTGAAGAAGGAAGAGCCGTCCGCGCCGCGCGTGATCCCCACTCGCGAATTGCAGGAATTTGTTGCCGCCCTCAAGAAGCCGCGCAAGGTGATCATCCTGGTCAAGGCCGGCGGGGCGGTCGATGCGGTGGTCAAACAGCTCATCGAGGCCGGCATCGAGCCGGATGACATCGTTGTGGACTGCGGCAACAGCCTCTGGACTGACACCATCCGCCGTGAGAAGGAATACGCCAGCCAGTGCAAGTTCTTCGGCTCGGGCGTGTCCGGCGGCGAGGTGGGTGCCCGTTTTGGCCCGTCGATGATGCCCGGCGGCGATCCCGCCTCGTGGAAGCATCTCAAGCCCATCTGGGAGGCGATCTCGGCCAAGGTCGATGAGAAGACCGGCAAGCCGCTGGAGAACTACGCCCCCGGCAAGCCGGTTGAGGGCGGCGTGCCCTGTACCGCCTACCTCGGCCCCAACGGCGCTGGGCACTATGTGAAGATGATCCATAACGGCATCGAGTACATCGACATGCAGCTCATCTGCGAGGCCTACACCCTCATGCAGAACCTGCTGGGCATGAAGGCCGATGAACTTGGCAAGGTCTTCGCCCAGTGGAATGAAGGCGATCTCGATTCCTACCTGATCCAGATCACCGCTGATATCCTCCAGCAGCCCGATCCCAAGCACAAGGACGGGTTCCTGGTCGATTACGTCCTCGACACCGCCGGCCAGAAGGGCACCGGCAAGTGGACAAGCGTCAACGCGCTGGACATGGGTATCCCGGCCAACTCGATTGCCGAGGCGGTCTTTGCCCGCTGCCTGTCGGCCCTGAAGGAAGAGCGTGTCGAGGCCAGCAAGCATCTGAAAGGCCCGCAGCCGCAGGCCCACACCGGCAGCCGCGAGGAGCTGATCGCATCGGTGCGCGAAGCGCTGTATTGCTCGAAGATCTGCGCCTATGCCCAGGGCTTCCAGCTCATGCGCGAAGCTCAGAATGAGTACAACTGGAAGCTGAACTTCGCCGAGATCGCCAGCATCTTCCGCGGCGGCTGCATCATCCGCGCCCGCTTCCTCCAGAAGATCACCGATGCCTATACCCGCAATCCCGATCTGGTGAACCTGCTGCTCGATCCGTACTTCAATGAGCAGATCCAGAAAGGACAGGCGGCGTGGCGCAAGGTGGTTGGCCTGGCGGCCGCCAATGGCATCGCCGCCCCGGCGTTCATGAGCGCACTGGCCTATTACGATGGGTATCGCTCAGCGCGCCTGCCGGCCAATCTGCTGCAGGCCCAGCGCGACTACTTCGGCGCCCACACCTATGAGCGCACCGATGAGCCGCGCGGCTACTTCTTCCATACCGACTGGCCCGAGCCCGGGCGCCCGCAGATCCTGGTCACCCAGCCCGAGCAGCGGGCTGCCGAAAAGCCGATGGACAAGCAGGATGCGGCCAGGGAGGCCTCCAAGTAGGCCGCTGTCGCCCCCAAAGTCGTGGAACCTGTCGCCCCCGCCCGCAAGCGCCGGCGGGGGCGACGGCGTTTCGGGCCGTGCGCAGCGGTCAGGTGAGCGGCAGATACCAGGTCAGGCTGACCGCTTCTTTCACCAGGTCGTAGTTCGAGTGGCGCAGGGTATCGATGCCGGACAGTTCGAAGCCGCACTTGGCCAGCATGCGGTTGGCGGGGTCGTTATTGGTGCGGCATTCCACGCGCACCGCGCGCAACTGCCGTGTGCGGGCATGGCTGATCGCCTGGTAGAGCAGGGCGGTGCCGAGTCCCTGCCGGCGGCGCTCGTAGTCGATGCGCAGGTCGAGCACCCTCAGTACCTGCCCGGTGTCATCCAGTTGTGCCAGCAGGATGCCGACAATTGCGCTGCGATGCTCCATCACAAGGGCAACGCCCTCATCGGCACCGGTGGCAATCTGCTTCAGTAGGAAGCGGATCTCATCGGTGGGGCGGTTGGCATCGATCAGCTTTTCCCGGAGGGGGCGCACGTCCAGCGACCAGGCGCGTGCCAGTCCCTCGCCACTGACGTTGACGTGCAGGTACTGCTGAGATTCGATGGTGGCATCGATCTCATCCAACTGCGACAGATCGTCTGGCCTGAGGGGTCGGATTTCCATGGTCGGCGTATTGTAGCAGAGATGCCCGCCCGCATGCTCTTGCAACGTTTGGCCGGCGTGTGGATGTATATCAGGGGCAAGGCTGATCCCATCCCCGGCGGCTGTGTTGTGCCCTCGCATCACTTTGTCGCATGGGATTGGCACACCCGCGGCCCGCAGCGGTTGATTCTCTTGGCCCCAGCGGGCACATTATCGGACGCGCCGGTTACGGATGACCGGCCCGCACCCACGGAACTTTCCACCACGACCGGCGTCTAAACCCATGTCGAGCCTGAGCGGCGCACATTACGAGGCCGACCTGCCCATCGACTCGGTCCAGGAGCCTGACGGCGAGGCCGATCTGCTCCGCAAGGCCCGCACCGGCGATCGGTTTGCCTATGGGCAGATTGTCCGCCTGTACCAGGACCGGCTGTTTAACGCCATGCTCCGCATGGTTGGCGATCACGAGGAGGCAACGGAACTGACCCAGGAAGCCTTTACCCGCGGCCTGGAGAAGATCGATACCTTCCGCGGTGAGGCCAGCGCCTATACGTGGTTGTTCCGCATCGGGATGAACCTGGCGATCAGCCGGCTGCGCAGCAGCAAGCGGCGGCGGACCTTCAGCCTGGATGCCGGCCCGGAGCCTGGCAGGCGACGGGGTGCGGATGCCAACCAGGCATCGGTCCTGCTGAGCCGTATGGAACAGCAGCGCGATCTGGCCCCGGACCAGGCGCTGGAAAAGCGCGAACGGGCCGAGCAGGTGCTGGCAGCGCTGGGGCGGCTGGATGCGGAGTATCGGGCGGTCCTGGTGATGCGCGACATCGAGGGATTCGACTATCAGCAGATGGCCGATCTCCTGTCGCTGCCCCTGGGAACGCTCAAGAGCCGTCTGTTTCGTGCCCGCGTGGCTCTGCGGGATGAGTTGTTGGCGTATATGAAATAGAGGAGCCCGCGCTGGCGGTTCAGGGCTGTGCCTGCAACCGGCAAGCGCTGAATCCTGAACCCGGAACCCATGGCAGATCCGAAGGAAAACATCCAGGCCCGGCTGGCCGAGTATGTCGAGGGGACGCTCGATGCGGCAGGGCGGGCCGAGATTGAGCGGCACCTGGCCGAGCATGCCGAGCATCGCCAGCTCATTGCCGAGCTGATGGGCGTGCGGGATGCGCTGCGCGAGCTGCCCCGGGCCACCGCGCCGCACGACATGACCGAGAGCCTGCAGGCCCAGCTTGAGCGCTCGGCCCTGCTGGGCGATGGGCTGGACGATGGGGGCCTGATGAAGCTGAACCGCTGGCCGCAGGTCTTGGCGCTGGCGGCCATCGTGATCCTGGCCCTGGGGTTGGGGCTGGTGGTTTATGTTACCTTGCCTTCCTCCACGCCCACGGCTTTCACCGTGGTTGAGAAGGAAGTACCCGCCGAGCGCGGCGTGGGAGCGCCCCAGGGGCCCGTAGCCGAGGCCAGCATCCCGCGCACGACGCCGCCGCCCGCCTCGAAGCAGGGGCCTGGCGATGAGTGGGATGCCCTGCTGCGCAGCAGTTTTGCCCGTAACGGACGCGATGCTGCCGCCCCCGGCTCCGGCGAGGGCGGTGCGGGCGGCGGTGGCGCTGCGGATGCCGAGCCCGACCGCGTAGCCTCCGCCCATTCCTTTGAGCTGGGCGAGCAGGCGGCCAACGTGCCGCTGGCCCGTGGCAAGGTGCAGACGATCAGCAAGGATGCCCTGCCCGCTGATCTGCCCGTTCCGCCTGACAATAGCATGGTCGTGGTCATGAACAGCGAGGATGTGCGGCTGACCGATGACCGAGTGCTGGCCCTGTTCCGTGCCAATAGCCTGCAGTGGGAGCGCCTGGAGCCAGCCCCCGACGCCGTGGCGCAGGACGCCGTGGCGCAGGACG
>CAYNMV010000078.1:8819-17185 GCA_964398315.1 uncultured Tepidisphaeraceae bacterium
GACGCCGTGGCGCAGGACGCCGTGGCGCAGGACGTGACATCGGCTATCACCGACACCGCCGCGGAACCAGCGCCGCCCGTCGCGGTGATGCCCGCCCAGCCGTCGGCCCGTCCTGAGATTGCCTTGGGCGGTACGGTCACCGGTCAGCCGGGCGCTGAAGCGACCGAGGATCAACCCGTTGCCGAGCGCCAGCGGGATGGCGATATCCTTGCCCGCCGTGAGGCCAAGGGGGCCCTGCCTGCCGATCGTGATGCCGGCAGCGGTGCACGTGGCCAGGCATCCGCGCCCAGGGCCGGTATCGCCGAGTCCGAGACGGGTGGTGAGGTGCTGGCCGACCGCACACCGGGCCGGCCGCCGGCGGATGGGGTTTCCCCCGCGCCCGGGGTGGCACAGCCAGCCCGGATCGAGGCCCCCGCGCCGATTGCCGTGGACCCGACGCAGCCGGCTCAAGCCCCCCGCGAGCAGGTGACCCAGGCCAGGCAGACGCAGACCGTGGCCGAAGCGCAGGATCTGCGGCAATTGGCGCCGACCCGTCGCAATCAGTATGTCGTCCGTGGCATCACGCGCTCGGAGGCCTCTGAGTTGCTGCTTCATCTCTCGCAGGATGAGGCGCTGGAGTATGCGCAGGTCTACACCGATCAGCCGCCCCTGAGCCGCTTGCCGGAACATGTGATGGCCCAGCAACTGGCCCTGCCGCGCCAGGCCCCGGCCACACGCGCACGCGGTACGGAGGGATACGGCGATCAGGCCACGCCAGCCAACGGGCCGGCGCAGAAGTCGATTCGTCCGGGTGATGAGCTGATCATCGAGGTCAAGGAGCTGGCTGCCAACGGGGTGATGCCGACGCTGCGACAGCGCGTGGATGCATCCGGTTCAATCAAGCTCCCCATGCTCCCCAATGAAGTGCCGGCGGCCGGGCAGACGGTCGAGGCGTTGCAGGAAGCCGTGGCCCGGCAGTATCGCGATGCCAAGGTGATCGCCGAGCCGACCGTGATCGTGCGGAAGCAGGAATCGGCTGGGCAAGTCGGTCAGGCGGCTGCTGATCCTGCCGGACAGGATACGCCGTTGGGCCTGGCAGGCGGTGAGGCGGTCGGTCTGGATGGTGCGGCGGAAGAGCGCGTGGACCTGGTGATTGTCGTCCAAACCCCGGAGGCTGCTGCGCCGACTACCCGCCCGGCTGCCGCGGCGAGTGCGCGTCTGAGCGAGGGGGATCGCGTGCTCATCCGTCTGCCGGGTCTGGCGGTGCCGGCCGAGGAGGCGAGCGCCACCCGCCGTATCAGCGCCATTGGCAGCGTTGCGCTGCCCCTGGTTGGTCCTGTGCCGATTGCCGGCCTGACACCCGAAGAGGCCCGTGCGGCTATCGCCAAGGCCTATGCCGATGTGAACCTCCAGGTTGAGCCGCACATTGAGCGGGTCCCGGAAGCCGCCGCCTCTGAGCCGGCACCTTCGGATACCCCCGTCACCCACCCGGCCCAGGAACCGTAAGGGCACAAGCATGCAGCGGCGCTGCCGGCTTGCAGCGGTCCATCTCATGCCATCGAATCAGCCACCCGCGCACCATGCGGGCCGTGGTGTCCGGGGCGGGCAGGGGGCCTGCACTGTCACGGGACGGATGAGGCCGGCTGTAAATCCCATCTGCACGGGTGCTTGAGATGCGCTGCCGGCGTTGCAACAATGGGGTCGAAAGGTGCCGTATGTCCTGGATCGAGAACCGGTTTGAAGAGGGTCTGATCGTCACCAGCCTCGACTTCGCGATCAACTGGTCGCGCAGGAACTCGCTATGGCCGATGACCTTCGGGCTGGCATGCTGCGCGATCGAGATGATGAGCGTGGGAGCCGCGCGCTACGATCTGGACCGCTTCGGGGCCGGTGCCTTCCGCGCTACGCCGCGGCAGGCGGATCTGATGATTGTGGCGGGCACGGTCACTTACAAGATGGCCTCGCGCGTGAAACGTCTCTACGACCAGATGTCCGACCCCAAGTACGTGATCGCGATGGGCGCCTGCACGGTTGGCGGCGGGCCTTACTTCAAGTACGGCTACAACGTTGTCAAAGGCGTGGATCTGGTCGTGCCGGTGGATGTGTATGTTCCCGGCTGTCCGCCGCGCCCCGAAGCGCTGATCGAAGGGATCATGCGCCTGCAGGACAAGATCGCCCGCCAGACCATCGCCAAGAAGCAGATCTCTCCCGCCCAGGCGGCGGCAGAGATTGAATCGCATACTACCCGCCCCCAGCCGGCTGAGCCTGCCCTCCAGCCGGTGTGATGCCGAGCGGAACAGGCCGCCAACCGGCTGTGTCACTTCCGGCATCGACTCTTACGCGATTGCGTGTAAATACCGCCGCAGTCATTTCTTAGATATTCTTGCTCCCGCCTTGCGGGCTGCATCGAGGCGCCATCGCTCGCGTGCCACCCCAGTTTCTGATGGGCGGCGAGGATACCATGTTGGATCACAATCCAGAAAAATTCCTTTGACTGGTGGAATAATCGGAGTAATACTCCTTCTTGGATTGACCGTGGCCTGTCTGCTCTAAAGCGTGGAAGCTTGAGCGTTCTCACATCCCTTTTATCTCGGAGGATCGCATGATTCGCACTTCCCTGATCGTGGCGGCCATGGGGGCTGGGCTCTGCTGCGCGATGCCGGCATCCGCCGCCATTTCTATCCCGGAAAACCCGCTTCTTGGCGCCACCGTCTGGATGCATGAGGGCGGTAATGGCAAGTTCCACATGCTGGTTGATGAACTGCTGGGGGATGGGCCGGTTCACGCGGACAACAAGACACAGGAGTTGTTCTGGATCAGTGGCGCGAAGGTAGGGGATAACGGCACCGCTGTCCTGGTCCCCAAAGCCTTGACCACGCTGAGGGTGTGGGTGCATGTCGGCCAGTTTGAACCGGGTGGCGGTTTTAACAAGGACATCTGGCTTCGCATGCCAACCGAACTCACCGTGCGCTACTCAACCCGTACGGATAAGTACTGGGGCTCCTGGAATGGCAGCTACACCATCGACGATTGGGAACACGAGGGCATGGCGACGGTCACCGGCCTGACCACATATAACAAGCCGTTCGGGGACGAGACATTCGCCAGCCCCACCGATGCACAAAAGTGGACGCTGGATACAACCGTCTTCACTAACACGGTCGATGGGGCGGATGCCGGCTACTACTACTTCGATTTCCCGGTGAACATCCCGGCCGGCGCCACAAGCATTGCGCTGGATTTCAACAGCGGCAAGGATGGCCCGCACAACAATTTTGCGTTCTCCGGAACCCGAATTGCCGAGGTGCAGGGCATTGTCGTGCCCGAGCCGGCCACGGTCAGTCTCATCGGTCTGGCGGGCTTGGGCCTGTTGGCGCGCCGTCGTCACAGCGCCACCGCCTGATCAGCCAATCCGCACCCTTCACGGCGACTGACCGGTGACCACCACCGGTCAGTCGTCTGCATTTTCATCCTGGGTCTTGACGCTGCGGCCGCCGGTGCGGAGGACAGGGGCACCGATCTACCGGCCGCGCTGGGAGATAACATCCACATAGCGCCGCCAGTAGCGCTCGAGGTCGTTGAAATCCCACTCGTAAACGGCCTTGAGGGCGGCCTCCGGGTCTTGGCCGGCCTTCATGGCATCGAACCACCGGATGAACGCCTTGCGGTCCTTGGCGATGAGTGTTTCGATCAGCGTCCGGCTGACGGGATAGAACTCAAACTGCCGCTGCATCGATTCGTTCTCGAAGAAAGTGGCCAGCGACGGTGTCTGCTCGGCCATCAGGCGGGCCTTCGAGTAGTCGCTCATCATCGGGAACATGTCCATCGCCACCGCCTCGGCCAGTCCCTCGGCCACCCACAGCGGCGGCATCCGGCTGGTCTTGTAGCGGTAGGTGAACGCGTGCACGAACTCGTGGCCCAGCACGTAGGCCCACTGCAACTCGGCAATCTCCCTGGTCACGCCCGGCCGGCGCATGTCCGGCTTCCACATCGCCATGTGAATCGTCTGCCCGCGCCAGCCGAAGTAGCCGGCCATCCCATCCGGCACCTGCGCCAGGCCGCCGTAGGCCATGGCAAATCGCTTGAAATCGTCCTGGCGGTTGAACATGTAGATCGCCAGCTTCCCCTCAAAGACATTTTTCCTGGGGTCCTGGTCGAAGATGCGGGCCACCGCGCGGTAGGCGCCTTCGAGGTTCTTCTGCAGAAAGCCGTATTCGCGCCTGTCCCAGTCGGTGAAGACGATGAAGTGGGGGGTCTGGAACTCGTCGAGCTTCAACCCCAGCTTCTGCTCCACCTCGCGCGTCCGGGCGCGGGCCGCCTCGATGGCGGCCGCATCCTCCGCGGGGGTGGATTCACGGTAAGTGATCACCGGCGGCTCGCCGCCCCGCCCTGGCGCGGGTGAGCGGTGCGGGGAGGGTGCGGCATCGCTCTGCTGAAGTCCCCAGCCGGGCGTTTTCTGGAGGACCAGATCAGCCCGCTCGCGCAGGGTGGGATCCCGCCGCACCGCCAGTTCAATCACCTGCTGCGCCTGGCGATCGATGCCCATGGCCCGGCCCATCTCGCCCAGGGCAAACAGTTGAGCGGCATCACGCCGATCGACCAGCCGCTGGCGCAGGCGGAACGCCCCGTGGGGCGTCATGTCGAACCAGGCGATCGTCTGTTCCCCCTCATCCACCTTCACCGTGATGCCGGCTTCATCCCAACGGACCAGCTCGCCGCGCAGGCGCTCCACCGGCTCGCTGCGCAGCTCCACCTCAACCCGTTCCGCCGCCGGGGCGGATGCTGCCGGCCCGCCGATCAGCAGGCAGGCCAGCACCATGATCGCAAGCCACGACTGTTTCATGCTCCGGGCCCCTCGCGCCAGCATCATGTCCACAACCATAGCCGACCCGCCCGCCCACCGTCCACGGCCGGACTGGCCAATGTTTGCCGCCGCGCTGCGGTGGATCTGCCCCGCATGGGGGTGGGATCACTTGCAAATCCTGTCTCGCAACTGGCCACGCCATCCAGTACATTGACCGTTTCGGCCGGCCGCCCGCAGGCGGACCGGCATCGCGCTTACCCTCAGCCTGAGGTTTTTATGCAGATCAGCAAGGACAAAGTCGTCACCATCGACTACACCCTCACCAACGATCAGGGCCAGGTGCTCGACACTTCCAGCGGCCGCGAGCCGCTGACCTACATGCAGGGGGTGGGCAATCTCATTCCCGGCCTGGAGCGCGAACTGGAAGGCAAGAGCGCTGGTGACCAGGTGAACGTCACCATCCAGCCGGCCGATGGCTACGGGGAGCGCGATGACCGCCTCGTGCAGGCCGTGCCGCGCAGCGCTTTCCAGGGTGTTGACAGGATCGAGCCGGGCATGCAGTTCCAGGGCCAGGCCCCCAACGGCCAGCGCACCATCGTGCGCGTCATCGAGGTGGGCGATGACACCGTGACCATCGATGCCAATCACCCGCTGGCCGGCGTTGCCCTCAACTTCGATGTCACCATCCGGGAAGTGCGCGAAGCCACCCAGGAAGAAAAGGACCATGGACACGCCCACGGCCCCGGCGGCCATGCCCACTGATACCCCGGCGGGACGGCGGGGCTCGGCCCAAGCCTGAAGTGAAAAGGTCTGAAGGATGAAAAGGACGCCGGTGATGCGGCTTTTTCATCCTTCAGACTTCCCCTTCCAGACTTCGCCGCGCTGTCGCCCCTGTCCCGCACCCTCCGATCGTCATGACCGCCCGTGAAACCCGCATCGGCCTGATCAACGGCATTGCCTGCTACTTCTGGTGGGGGCTGGTGCCGCTGTATTTTCACACCGTCTCACGCGTTCCGGCGCTGGGGGTGCTGGCACAGCGCATCTGCTGGTCGCTGGTGTTCCTGCTGCTGGTGATGACGATTCAGCGGCAGTGGGGCGAGCTGGGGCGGGTGCTGCGCTCCGGGCGGATGATGGGGCCGCTGGCGGTGGCGGGGGTGCTGGTGGGGATCAACTGGGGGGTGTTCATCTACGCCGTTGAGCAGCAGGAGGTGCTGCAGTCCAGCCTGGGCTACTTCATCAATCCGCTGGTGAGCGTGATGCTCGGGATGATCTTCCTGCGCGAGCGCCTGCGCCCGGCGCAATGGCTGGGGGTGATCCTGGCGGCCATCGGCGTGCTTTACCTGGCGCTGCATGGGGGTGTTTTCCCGTGGATCTCCCTCACGCTCGCCTTCTCGTTCGGCTTCTACGGGCTGCTGCGCAAGCTCGTGCCGGTGGGGCCGGTGGTGGGATTGGTTGTGGAGGCGGCGGTCCTGACGCCGCCGGCGGTGGGTCTGCTGCTGTTCAGCCCGCAGGCCGGGTGGCCGCAGATTGACCTGGGGATGCAGGGGCTGCTGGCGCTGTCGGGGGTGGTGACGGTGCTGCCGCTCATCTGGTTCGTTGCCGCCGCCCGCCGGCTGCGCCTCTCCACCATGGGCTTCCTGCAGTACATCGGCCCGAGCCTCCAGTTCCTCATCGCGGTGCTGGTCTTTGGCGAACCGCTCCAGCCGCAGATGCTCCTCACCTTTGCCTGCATCTGGACGGCGCTGGTGATCTACACGGTGGATTCGATCCATGCCCACCGCGCACCCGCGCGGGTGGTGGAGATGGTGGAGTAGGGGCCAGCGCCCCAGCGGATCATCCGCGCGCGCACCCGCCGCCCGCTGGCGCAGTGCGCCGATGAGGGGATCCACGCGGGCACCGCGTTGCCACACACACATCAGTACGGATTGACCCCGGTCCTCCTGAAACCGAAAGCGGCTGGGGTGGCCTGGCCGCGGGCCCGGCGAACGCGCTGAACTCCACGGCCTCACCGAACCCCGGAGAAGAAACAGCTTCTTTTCAGCGGAATCTCTCCGTGCCCCCGTGCCGCCGGGGTTGCGCCGGGCGGTGTCTCCGCGCGTTGATGCGGTGTCTCCGCGCGTTGATGCGGTGTCTCCGCACGCTGATGCGGTGTCTCCGCGCGCGGGCGTGGTGATCCATCCCAAACCCATCGGGTGCGATGCCGCGCGGCTCGATTGAACCCGCCCGCGCCCCTGATGTCTTCGTGCCTGGGTGTCCGGCCCGGGGCAGCGCAGCCCGCGCGGGCTGGCCCCGGACCCGCCCGCGCCGGCCGGCGGCCGGTGAAGGGCCACGCTGGGTGCGCGATTCCACCGGCGCTACGCCCGCAGCCGTGATCGCACCTGCGCCAGGGCTTCGTGGATGAACTCCTCCACCCCCCGATGCGCTGCCTCATCGCTCATCTGGCGGGGCGGGTGCTTCATCGTCCAGGCGCTGACCGCCTCGATCGGGCCGGCGAGCCCGGCATCGCGGGCGAGCTGGCAGCAGCGGATCGCATCCACCACCACCCCCGCGCTGTTGGGCGAATCCTCCACACTGAGCCGCAGCTCCAGGTTCAGCCCCACCCCCCCGAACCCGCGCCCCTCCAGGCGCAGGAAGCAGACCTTGTTGTCCTTCTGGAAAGGGATGTAGTCGCTGGGGCCGATGTGGATCCGGTCCGCCTCCAGCGGCACATCCAGCTGGGACTGCACCGCCTCGGTCTTGCTGATCTTCTTGCTGCTCAGGCGGGCGCGCTCCAGCATGTTCAGGAAATCGGTGTTGCCGGCGGTGTTGAGCTGGTAGGTGGAATCGAGCTTCACCCCCCGCTGATCGAACAGCCGGGCCAGCAGGCGATGGGTGATCGTCGCCCCCACCTGCGCTTTGACATCATCGCCCACGCACGCGATGCCCGCCGCCGTGAAACGCCCGGCCCACACCGGATCGGACACCAGGAAGACCGGGATGCAGTTGATCAGACTCACACCCGCGGCCAGGCACGCCTCGGCGTAAAATTCACTGGCGCGCTGGGAACCCACCGGCAGATAGTTGAGCAAAATCTGCACACCGCTGTCCCGCAGCACCGCCGTTACATCCGCCGGCGCTTCATCGGCCGGGTCGAAGCGCTGATCGAGGGGGAAGGCCATCAGATGATCCGCCACCCCATCCAGCACCGGTCCCATGCGCACGATCACCTCCGATGGCTCGATCTGCGGGCAGAAGATGTGCGTGTTGTTGGGCGGGGCGAAGATCGCCTCGTGCAGCGGCCGGCCCACTTTTCTGCGGTCAATATCGAACGCTGCCACGATGTCGATGTCCTCGATCCGGTACCCCCCGATCTCGGGATGCGCCAGCCCCACCAGCGGCTGCCCGCGCTCGCTCAGGCGTTTGTAATGGCTGATTCCCTGGATGAGCGAACTGGCGCAGTTCCCCACGCCGACGATACCGATGCGGATGCCAGACATAGTGCGGGCGATTGTAGCAGCAGAGCCGCGCCCAACGCGAAACCACCACCGGACCCGGCAGCCGGGCGGCCAGCGCCTGATGGCCGGGATTCATTCAGCGGGCGGCG
>CAYNMV010000079.1:0-16977 GCA_964398315.1 uncultured Tepidisphaeraceae bacterium
CTCGATCAGCCAGCTCTCCGGCGGCGAAAAGGCGATGACCTGCATCGCCCTGCTGATGAGCATCTTCAAGAGCAAGCCCAGCCCGTTCTGCATCCTCGACGAGGTGGATGCCCCGCTGGACGAGGCCAACAATCAGCGCTTCGGCCTGATCGTGCAGGAGTTCCTCGACCAGTCGCAGTTCATCATCATCACCCACCACAAGCGCACGATGCAGATCTGCGATGTGCTGTATGGCGTGACGATGCAGGAGCAGGGCGTCAGCAAGCGGGTGGCGGTGAAGTTCGACGATGTTGCCAGCAACGGCCAGATCAGCCAGCGCGCCGTCGATGCCGAAACCGCCCGCGAGCGCGAGGAAGCCCGCCAGCGCGAGGAAATCCGCGCCCGCGAAGCCGAACATGTCGCGGCGTGAGTAGCGTGAGAGGTGACGGCCTGTGAACGGGCAGCCCCTTGATTATCAAGCCACGCCTCAACGCGCTGCGGCCTGGAAGATGGCGATACTGGGTGCGGGCGTGGGCGTGTTGGGCGTGATCGCTGTCTGGCTCTTCGAAACCTGCGTGCCGCCGCCATCCTGATCCACATGGCATTTGCCGTGGTGGCGTATCGGCTGCTGAGCTGACAATTGGCGGGCGGCGTGATGGGAAGCATGCCGGGGGGGGATGAAGCCAGGAGGATGGGCATCGCCCTCGCCGGTAGCGATTGGCAGAATTTTGTTGCCGGCGCGCCCATGCCGGGGGATACTTCCCAGACCCCGTCGCCGTCACTGGAGAGAGAAGAAGATGCGCAAGCTGCTCGCGCTCGCTGTCGTGCTGTGTGTTTCGACCTCCGCCCTCGCCGCCGCGCAGGACAATTTCGACGACAACACGCGCGGGCCGCAATGGTCGCTGGTGGTGGATAATCCCGCCGCCCTCGACCTGGCCGAGCAGAACGGCCGCCTCGAGATCCTCTCCACCGGCACCGGCGCGCGGACCGATGATGCGCTGTATCTCAGCAACGGCCCGGCCGGTTTCCGCCTCTCGACTCACGACAACTTCGATATCCGCGTCGATTACAGCTTCACGGGATACACCGACCAGTCCAGCCTCGGCGATGCCCTGCTGCTGGTGTTCGGCATCGGCCGTGATCTCAACGGTGAGGACTCGGCCGCCATCGGCTGGGGCTATACCAAGCTGGACCCGCTCGGCTTCCCGATCATTGTCGGCGGCCTGGCGGCTGGTGTCCGCTCGAATGATGCCCAGACCACCACCCCCATCGGCCTCGGCGCCTCATCCGGCACGATCCGCATCACCTACGACAGCGAACTCGATCTGCTGTTGCTCGGCAATGGCGACCTGTCCTTGCAGCATACCGAGTCCGGCCTCGTGCGCGGCACGTGGGGCGCTGATGAGCTCTATGTCTCGCTGGGTGCCCGTGGCCGCGGCTTTGCCACCACCTCCGGCCAGGCATACCTCGATAACTTCCAGGTCGTCACCGGCACCGTCATCCCCGAACCGGCGACCGCCGGCCTGATCGCCGTCGGCACGCTCCTGCTGCGCCGCCGCCGCTGATGCCGCGGCGATCTCAGCCCGGCTGCGCCAGCGTGTCCACCTCCCGGCGAACGCCCCCTGCCCAGCCACCCGAATCGTGCGGCGGTGACTACTATGCAGCGCCCGGATCGGTATCATGGGGATGTGGACCTGTCCGCCGCCAGCCCTGCCCGATCGCCACGCCAGCCGCTTGTTGAGCCCGGCGCGATCGAGCATCACGTGGCCGATCTGTCGATGACGGCGGCGGCGGATGTGACCCTGTCAGCACTGCAGGCGAAGCTGGCCGAGGCCGGGCAGTGGCTGCCGATCGATGGCGATCCGACCCTGCCGCTGGGCGAGCTGGTGGCGATGAATTCCACCGGGCCGCTGCGGCTGGGATATGGCGCGTGGCGCGATCTGCTGCTGGGCTGCCAGTTCGAAAACCCCCGCGGCCAGCTCATCACCGCCGGCGGGCGCACGGTCAAGAATGTCGCGGGGTATGATCTGACAAAGCTGCTGGTCGGCCAGGGCGGGCAATTGGGACGGCTGGTGACCATCACCACCCGCACCTACCGTCGCCCCGCCGCCGCACTGGTGGCACGCTTTGCCCCCGGGCGTGAGCTGGTCAACCTGCTGCTCCCTTCGCCCCTGCGGCCGCAGTGGATGCTGAAAACGCGCGACTCGATCCTCTGCGGCTACCTCGGCGATGAGCGGACGATCGCCTATTACCAGCGCGAGCTGCCCCGCATCGAGCCACTGGCCATCGAGCCGCGCACGGTGGAAGCAGACAGCGCCCAGCGGCAGGCGCTGTGGCGCTGGCCGATGGACGGTCCGGGCGCGCGGCTGAGCGTGCCGCCGGCGCAGGTAGATACCCTGCTGGATGGGCCGCTGGCGGGCCTGGATGTCATTGCCGATCCGGCCTTCGGGATTCTCCTGGTGCGCGGGATCGACCTGGCCGCCGCCGGCGCGCTGGGTCTGCGCGGCGTCTGGTCCGATGGCCGCGGCATCGAGCCGCTGGGACAAACCGAACTGGAGCGGGAGATCGTGCAGCGACTGAAGCAGACGCTGTGATTGTTGATCGTGGCACGGGTTTGCAACCCTTGCTGGCAGCGCTGTCCGCACGCGTGGGAAGCCCGCGCCGCAGGCCGCGCAATGTGTTGGTTGAATGAACGCCCCCCTGCCTGTCATGTCGAACCCGCCCGCATCGCCCGCACCATCTGCTGCGCAGGCGCTGCATGCCCGCCAGCCGGCAGTGCAGCTTGATCCGCGCGCCTATGCCCGCGGGCTGGCATGCGTGCATTGCGGGCTGTGCCTGCCGGCCTGCCCCACGTACACCGAGACGCTGCATGAAGCCGATTCGCCCCGTGGCCGCATCCAGCTCATGCTCGGCCTGGCCGATGGGCAGATCGACCTGACCCCCGCGGTCCAGCAGCACCTGGACCTGTGCCTCGACTGCCGGGCGTGTGAAACCGCCTGCCCCAGCGGGGTGATTTACCACGAGCTGATCGAGGATTTCCGCCTGCGCCAGGCGGCCATCCAGCGGCCGGCCATCCAGGGGCGGCTGCTGAGATGGATCTTCTTCAACCTCTTCACCCACCCCCAGCGCCTGAAGTGGGCGCTGCTGCCGGCGCGGGTGATGCAGCGGATGGGCCTCTATCAACTGCTGCATCGGATCGGCGCGATGAATCTGCTGCCGGCCAGCTTCCGCAAGATGGCACAGATGCTCCCGACCGAGGGGCGGCTGTGGCCCCAGCCGCTGCCGGAGATTCTGCGGGCCAGGGTGTCGTATGGCGCGGATGCCGAACCCGGCCGCCCGCGCGATGTCACCCCGCGCCGGCGCATCGGCTTCTTCGCCGGATGCATCGGCAGCGTGATGTTCGATACCGTCAATCGCCAGGCGATCGAACTGCTGGCGGCGGCCGGCTGCGATGTGCTGACCGCGGGGGAACAGGTCTGCTGCGGGGCGATTCATCACCACAACGGCGCCGCCGCCACCGCCGAGGACCTGGCCCGGCGGAACATCGATGCCTTCCTGCCCGCCGGCCGCGAGCCGGTTGATTTCATCGCCACCAACATCGCCGGGTGTGGCGCCATGCTGCGCGAGTACGATCACCTGCTGCGCGATGACCCGGCCTACGCCGACCGCGCCCGCGACTTTGTCGCCCGCGTGCGCGATATCAGCGAGGTGCTGCTGGAAGTCGGCCTGCCGGAGATGAAATACCCGGTTAACGAGACGATTACGTATCACGATGCCTGCCACCTGGCCCATGCCCAGAAGGTGACCGCCGCCCCGCGCCAGTTGCTGGCGCGCGTGCCGGGCCTGACGATCCGCCCCCTGGCCGAGAGCGATATGTGCTGCGGCGCAGCCGGCACCTACAACCTCACCCAGCCGGAAATGGCCACCCGCCTGGCCGAGCGCAAGCTGGCCAACATCGCCGCCACCCATGCCCCCACCTGCGCCACCGGCAACGTTGGCTGCGCCCTGCACATCCAGTCCGAGGCCGATGCCCGCGGCCGGAATCTGCGTGTTGTCCACCCGGTCCAGATCCTCCACCGCGCTGTCTTTGGCGACGATCAGCAGTAAAAAGAACGCATTGCAGATCAACGTCCACTTGTGGCACAGGGTTGAAGGTGCGTGCACAGGGCGCTATCTGCACGGGTTGCAAACCCGTGCCACATAAGATGGCATGTATCAGTGTGTAAAACGCCCTGACCGGGCGATGAACTGCGCGATCCACAGGGATCATTCCACGCGGCCGGCTTGTTGTCGTGCGGGGCTATCCCTCGCCTGTCGCGCGGCCGTCAAACGGTGCGAATGTCCGGTCCTCAATGGGATCAGTGAGCATGCCCGATGTCATCAGCCACTCGATGGCCGGAAGCAAGCCACCGTCCGTTGTGAAGACTGCCTCTTCATAGCGCGGCAGCACATACAGCCGATCGGGGTTGGAAGGATGGAACGCCACTTCATCCCCGTCCATCGTGTCGGCGACGATGATACACTCCAGGGCCCTGGCCTTCGGCAACACGTCCTTGCCTTCATCCCAGAACCAATACTCGTCGATGCGCTTGCGCCACTCGGCGACGCAGTTATCCCCTTCGAGGATCTGGTAAGGGGGATAGACCCTGACATAGACGCCAAGCGTGCCCTCCCCGAAACGCGTGATGAACTGGCGATATCCGGCCGGAAGCCGTGTACCGAGTTGCTTCTCAGCAGCATCCACCGCTGCCGGGTCATTGTAGAACCGCTGCGGCGACGTCGGCTTGATGTCATCGAGTGTCATACGGCTCCGCCTGGCAAGGGATGGATATTCAGCGAACCGGCGCGGCGATGCGCAGGTCGGGTGATCTGACATCCCAATTGCGGACATCGTAGCGGGGCTGCGCTGAAAGTTTGCTAATCTTGCGGGCACGGAAACAGGCGCGGGTCGATGGCACTACTTCAGCTTCTGCACAAGCCTCGACTCCGTCGCCGCTTGTCACTTCGGCAGTCGATGCCACTCTGGCAGTTGGGCGGCGGCGGTGGCATTTCGGGCTGTTTCGTAAGCCATTGTTTTTACGAGACTTACGGCCACCCACGGCGGCGGGCCGATGGCACGGTTTTTGTTAGGGGAAGGGCGGTAGTGCCATCGGGCGGAAGCGGCTCATGCGGGCCGCAGGCTCCTGGCAGCCGCTGCATCTCACACCGCGTCACAGCAGACGCACGAGGGCTCCGAACGCCGGCAGGCGTTGAGCCGGGTTCACCCCAAATCCCATGACGACGCGGTCAACGGCCCGTGAGCCGCCTCATCCGCCCGCCTGACGGGCCGCCCTGCTGTCGGCCGCGGCACAGTGCTGTGCGCTGTGATGGCCGTGAGGATGAAAGGAGGTCTTATGCTCGCACGCATGATGAATGACTGGTCGCCGCTGGTGCGACTGCACAACGAGATGAATCGTCTTCTGGAGGATTTCTTCGAGGACCTGCCGGCCCCGCGGGCCTTCGCCGCCGACTATCCCGCGGTCAACCTGTGGGATGAGGGCGAGCGGGCCTTCGTGGAGACCGAGCTGCCGGGGCTGGGCATGGAGGATATCGAGGTGCTGGTCACCGGTAACGAGCTGACCATCAAGGGTGAGCGCCGGATCGCCGAGCAGCCGGAGGCATCGTATCACCGCCGCGAGCGCGCTGATGGCCGGTTTGCCCGGACGCTGACGCTGCCGTGGGAGATCGATGCCGACAAGGTCGAGGCGCGCCTGAGCGACGGCGTGCTGACGATCACGCTGCCCAAGGCCGAATCGTGCCGGCCCAAGAAGGTGAAGCTCCTGAGCGCGTAAGTGCCGCGGGCCCTGCCGCCCGTGGCACGGGGCGCGCCGCCGGGTCATCCAGCAAAGGAGGTTGATATGAGCGAAACCGCAATGCAGAAACGGGAAAACCAGATGGTGAATATCCCTGAACGGATTGACCAGGGCGTGTACTACACGCCGATGGTGGACATCATCGAAACCCACGATGCCTTCATTTTCCAGGCGGATATGCCGGGGGTGAAGGCGGGTGATGTGGACATCACCTTTGACGACAGCGTGCTGACGATCGAGGGCCGGGTGCAGCCGCGCCAGCCGGCCGATCAGCGCTACGTCTGGCAGGAGTATGGCGTGGGCCACTACTACCGCCAGTTCACGCTGAACACGCCGATTGATGCCGATGGCATCCGGGCCGAGTACCGCAACGGCACGCTCAATCTGCACGTGCCCAAGGCCGAGCATGCCCGCACGCGCAAGATCGAGGTCCATTAGGCCCCAAGCGCAACAGGCAGCGCAAGGCTGGCGGCATCTGACAAAGCTGGCCGCCTCTTTTCCCCCTCGCAAGGGGAGGAGAGGCATCGAAGAGGAAACTGCTGAGACTGAAAGGAGGGCTTATGAACCTGCTGAAGCGATGGCGAACACGACGACAGAATCGGGAGCGCCCGCTGGTCCGGCGGTGGCGCCATGATCGCAGCCTGGCGCGGTTCCACAACGGCCTGGGGCTGCGCGACCTGCGGGATCAGATCGACCAGATGTTCAATGACATGTGGCGCTGGTTTGACCGGGAGCCATGGACGGCCCTGTCGCTGATGCCCGAGCCGATCAGCCCACTGGCGCACTGGCCGGCCGTGGACATGGCCGAGGACGAGAAGGAAGTGACCCTGCGGGTGGATGTGCCCGGGCTGGATGAAAACGACCTGGAGGTGCATGTGTCCGGCCGGCAACTGACGATCCACGGCTCGCGCACCGATGAGTGGGATGACAGCCGCCACGGCCTGCGCCGGCGCGAACGGGTCAGCGGCAGCTTCACCCGAACCATTACCCTGCCGCCCTACGCCGATACGCAGAACATCGAAGCCCGCTACGAAAAGGGCACGCTGCACATCACGGTGCCCAAGCTCCCCGGTCACGCGCCGCGGCGAGTGAAAGTGACGGTGGCTTAAGCGGCGTGCAAGGCGGCACGGCACGGGCCAGGAGGGCCCGTGCCCCTTTTTTTGTGCGCTGATTTCCCCCTTTGTGCGCTGATGTATCTCATTGTGAGACACCAGCGCACCGCCAAGCATCGGATCCGCATGATGCACCATTCCCCGCATTCAATCACACAGCGCGCTGGCCGGCGCCAGGTAATAGGCCCACCACGCAACCACTTCGCGCGCCATCAGGAGGGGCATTTTGGTCAGGAGATAGCGCTCGCGCGCCGGGACGGTGTAGGCGGTCAGGCCTTCGCGCTGGAACGAGAGCTTGACCCGCGGCAGGTGATAGGCATGGCTCACGGCCAGGAGACAGCCATGACTGCCATTGGGCCGCTCAAGCAGGCGCGCTGCGTTCCGGGCGGTGGCGGCGGTGTTGAGGCCATCGGGATCACAGATGATCGCCTCGGATGGCACGCCGGCCGAGAGGGTAAATTGACGCATGGCCTCGGTCTCATGGATGGCCCCATCCCCCGGCCCGCCCGAGAGGATCAGCAGCGGTGCATAGCCCCGCACGTACAGCTCGCAACCGGTGGCCATGCGATCCCGCAGGGCATCGGACAGCCGCCCATCGGCATAGGTGCGGGCGCCGAAGACGACGATCGCATCGGCCGGACGGCGGTAGTCGGTCCGGCCGAACAGCACCATCTGCCCCAGTGCCAGCACCACCAGCCAGCCGCCGGCGGCCGGCACAATCCAGAGCTGGCGCCAGCCGCGCCGGCCGGCGGGTGGCCGCAGCGGCACCATCAGCACGAGAACTGCCGCGGCGAAGAAAAGCGTCAGCGGCAGTGCCGTGCCCCTGATCGCGCTGGTCCAGCAAAGGCGGTAAAAGTGAGCCGTGTTGACCAGCAGCGCCGCCAGCAGCGGCAAAAGCAGCAGCGCAGTCCACCACCCCGCCGTCTTCCGCCCGCTTGCGATCATGGCCAGGGCCACCACCGCCCCGGCCAGCACCAGCCAGCGCACCGCCTGCGGCAGAGCGCGCAGATCCACCAGCCACCGCCCCGGCTCGATCTCGCCGGCCGCCAGCGTCCGCAGCAGGTCAAGCGCCAGCCATAGCCCCAGCGCGGCCGCCAGGCCGTGAATCATCACGCGCAACATGCTTTTCGCGGCCGTGTGCATCTCACCTGCTCAAAAGAAGCCGATGTTTTGTAACCGGCCAATAGTGTCACCCAGCGCGAACATGCTTACAATGGGAGCAAATGCAGATGTTGCTGGGATTCATCTTCAGCCTGCTGGTCCTGTCGGCTGCCTGGGCACAGGTCGAGCACCCGGCCCCGGCCACCGCACCCGCGCAAACATCGCCTCCCCCCCGGGCGGTGGTCATCACCGCCGACGGGATGGTGGATGATTACATGGCCCGCCTGCTGCGGGCGCGCTTTGACGAGGCGCGCCAGGCCGGGGCGGATGTGATCATCCTCAAGCTCAACACCTATGGGGGACTGGTCACCGCCGGCATCGATATCTCGCGCATGATCAAGCAGACCCGCATCCATACGATCTGCTTTGTCAACGAAAAGGCGATCAGCGCTGGCAGCATGATCGCCCTGGCGTGCGATGAGATCGTGATGGAGCCCAACAGCCTGCTGGGCGATTCGGGCGTGATCTCGATGGGCAGCGAGATGGATGATGTCAGCCGTGCCAAGGCCGAGAGCATGGTCCTCGAGGAGTTTTACGACTCGGCCGAGACCAACGGCTACGATCCGCTGCTGGCGCGCGCGTTCATCGTCGTGCCGGCCACCGTCTACTACATCGAAAACCGCACCACCGGCGAACGGCGCTTCGTGGATGAAGCCGAGTATCAGCGCCTGACCGGCGACCCGGCCACCACCCGGTCGGCCGGCGATGCCGAAGAAACCGGCCAATGGGGCCCGGTGGAGGGTGTGCGCACCCCGCTGGATGGGCCGGACACGCTGCTGACGGTGCGGGCGAGCCTGGCCGAGCGCATCGGACTGGCATCGGCGATCCACCCCGATGTGCCAGCGCTGACGGCCGCACGGGGCTACCAGATCATCGCCGAATACACCCCCAGCCCCGGCGAGCGGCTGGTGGGGCTGCTGGGTGGGTACATGGCCCGCGGCATCCTCATGATGATCTTCATGGTCAGCGTGTACGCCGCCGTCCAGACGCCGGGCACGGGGCTGGCCGAAGTGATGGCGGTGGCGTCGCTGGCGGTCCTGATGGGCATCCCCATGTTGACCGGCCTGGCCACCTGGTTCGAGATCCTGCTGGTGCTGGGGGGCGTGATCCTGCTGGGCGTAGAGCTATTCGTGCTGCCGGGGTTCGGGCTGGCGGGCATCACCGGGGTATTCATGATCCTGGGCGGGCTGGCGATGACATTCATCCCGCCGATCAAGCTGCCCGATGCCCCGATCGGCTATGGGGTGGACTGGAGCTGGCTGGCCAACGGCATCCTGACGATCATCGCAGCATTGACCGCATCGCTGCTGCTGTGGTGGTGGCTGAGCCGCTACCTGCCCAGGCTGCCCTACTTCAATCGCCTGGTGCTGCAGGCGCCCGGCGACACCGCCACGGTTGGAGCAGGACCGGCATCGGCCGCTGCCGCCCCGGCCCCCTGGCCCGCGCCGGGCATGCGCGGCACGGTGGTGGCCGATCTGCGCCCCGGCGGACTGGCCGAGTTCTTCGATGATACCACCAACGACATGCGCACCGTCGATGTGGTCTGCGACAGCGGTTTTGTTCCCCGCGGCACCGCCGTGGTCGTCCGCAAGGTGGAGGGCAACCGCATCGTCGTGCGCCCGGAGGCGGGATGACTCGATGGTTAACCGAAGGCAAGTGACAACATCGCACACCACCCTGCCGCGCACCGTCCGGCCGCGCATCAACGATCCGCACGGTGTGCGCACCCCTGCGCCCGCAGCCAGCGCGGCGTTTGTGCCGGCAGACATCCGCATGACACGCACGTTCCGGCCATGCGGGCAGCGAAATCAGCGCAGGTGGATCGCCCGCAGCACAGACGGCAGGCGACCTGCCGCCACCACCGGATTCCAGATCAGCCGCAGCCTGGGAAAGGGTGCTGCCCGCACCCGGGAGGGCCGCCCATGATCACACCGCTGACCATCGCCATCGTGCTGTTCATCGTCGGCATGCTGCTGCTGCTTGCGGAACTGCTGCTGCCCACCGGCGGGGTGCTGGGCGTCCTGGGAACGCTGGCCGTGGTTGGAGCCGTGATCGCCTGTTTCATGATCGGGCGCTGGATCGGGCTGGGGGTGTTTATCGGGCTGGTGGTGCTCAGCCCCTTCCTGGTAACGTGGTTGATCAACCTCTATCCGAAAACACCCATCGGGCGGAAGATGATCCTCCAGGATGAGACAACCGTGGTGCGCCCCCCGCCGGTGCATATCGGGCAGGAAGGCGTGGCCATGACCCGCCTGCGCCCCAGCGGCGAGGTGGAATTCGAACACGAACGGCTGGAAGTCATCAGTGAGCGCGGCATCATCGAGCCGGGCAGGCGCGTGAAGGTGGTCGCCATCACCAACAACCGGCCGGTGGTAAGAGAAGTCGAGAAGACCGGGTGATCGGATTGCGGCCGGCGGGATTGCGTGATGAGCCCAGGCGCTGTGCCCATTCACGCAACCACCAGTCTCGACCCATCAATGGACGAGGTTTCTTTGGGAGCGAACATGAACGAGATGCTAGGGCAGATTGGGGATATGGTGATCTGGGGAATCATTCTGATCGTGGCGGTGGTGCTGCTGGCGATCGTGATCCTGATGTTCAACTTCATCGGGTTGTACATCCGGGCGTTCGTGTCGGGGGCGCGGGTGTCGTTCATCGACCTGATCGGCATGCGGCTGCGGAAAGTGAACCCGGAGCTGATCATCAACTCGCGCATCCAGGCCAGCCGGGCCGGGCTGCACATCTCGCAGGCGGAGATGGAATCGCATGTGCTGGCGCGCGGCGACCTGCTGCGGGTGATCAACGCGATGGTGGCGGCCAACAAGGCCAACATCGACCTGAGCTGGGACAACGCCCGCGCCATCGACCTGGCCGGGCGCGATATCCTCGACGCCGTGCAAACCAGCGTGAATCCCAAGGTGATCGACGTCCCTTCGGCCGCCATGGGCCGCCACACGATCGATGCGGTGGCCAAGGACGGCATTCAGTTGCGGGTCAAGGCGCGCGTCACCGTGCGGACGAACATCAAGCGGCTGGTGGGCGGTGCGACCGAAGAAACGATCATCGCCCGCGTGGGTGAGGGTATCGTGACCGCCATCGGTTCGGCCACGGATTACAAGGATGTGCTGGAGAACCCGGATCACATCTCCAAGGCCGTGCTGGCCAAGGGGCTGGATGCCAACACCGCCTTCGAGATTCTCTCGATCGACATCGCCGACATCGATGTGGGCGAGAACGTGGGCGCCAAGCTGATCGCCGAGCAGGCCGAGGCTGAGAAGCGGCGTTACCAGGCCGAGGCCGAGAAGCGCCGGGCGATGGCGGTGGCACAGGAACAGGAGAACATCGCCAAGGTGGCCGAGAACCGCGCCCTGGTGGTGCTGGCCGAGGCCGAGGTGCCGCGTGCCATGGCCGAGGCCTTCCGCAACGGCAACCTGGGCGTGATGGATTACTACAAGATGCGCAACGTGCAGGCCGACACCACGATGCGCGAAGCGATCGCCAAGCCCGACAGCGATCAGAAGGCATGAGCGGTTGTTCCGGGGATGCCGAATGCAGTGTGCAGAATGCGGCAGGCACGCGCTGGCAGACAGTAGACAACGGTGCTGCGGCTGGACGCCGGGCCCGGCACGCTGCATTCGGCCATACCCACTGAGAGGCTTGTCATGATGCACAACCTGCTCCCCTTCCTGGCGCAGGATGGCGATGACATCGGAAAGATCATCGGCGGCATCGTCGTCGTGGTCTTCTGGATCATCAGCGCCATCGCTTCGTCCATGGGCAAGCAGCAGCAGAAAAAGCAGCGGCGGGCGCGCACGGCCGAGGAGCGGGCGCAGCTCGAGCGTGAGCTGCGCGAACGCCAGGCGCGCCTGCGCGAAGCCCAGATGCGCGAAGCGCAACAGCGCGGTGCCGAGCCCCGCAGCACACCCGCACGGGATACCCAACTGCGCGAAGCACAGTTGCGCGAGGCGAAACTGCGCGAAGCGAAAATGCGCGAAGCGCAGGCCCGCGAGGCTCAAATACGTGAGGCCCAGCTTCGCGAAGCGCGCCAGCGTGCCGCCCGCCAGCGGGAGGCGCAGCAGCGGGCCGTCACCCCACCACCTCCACCCGGCCAGGCGGCGCAGCGTCGAAAGAAAGCCCGCCGGGCACCGGGGGCCGCCGAGGCCATCCAGCCGACTGCCGGCCACCAACCCGCTGCCTCCGCCCTGCGGCGCCGTGGCGCATCAACGCCGGCCGCCCTCCTCCGCGAGGATCTCACCCCCAGCTCCCTGCGCCGGCAGATCGTCCTGATGGAGATCCTCCAGCCGCCACTGGCGCTGCGCGAGTCGGGTGACAGTGTGTGAGAGAGACTGCGCGTGAGGGTGCCAGTGCGGGAGCGAGGCAGCGCGCTGACCGCCCGCTGCCCGTTGCCAGCAAACCGTTGCCCTGCGCATGCCGGCAACGACCCCGCCAGGACAATGCTGCAAGCATCATCAAGGATCACTGACAGGCCACCTCTTCCCAGGCTTCACTCCCCCGATTCGGCCTGGAACGCATGCGCATCATCGTCGGCGATAACCTGTGTGGGGCGCATTGTGAAGTAGAGGATCAGGATCACCACCCCCACCACCGCAGCAATCAGCGGCGGGCGCCAGTCATAGGTGCTCCAGGGATAGTTGCTCCAGTCGTGGGTGCTCCAGAGGCCCTTGGGCCAGAGCTGGCCGATCACCAGGCCGGTACAGATCAGCGTGCCCAGGATCGGCACGATGATCGGGGCTTCGAACGACCCCCGCGGCTCGCCGGGGCGCAGCTTCAGGACGACCAGCGAAAGATTCACCACGCCGAAGCATCCCAGCAGCAGCAGCGAGGTGGCGATCGCCAGTTGCCGCACGGCGTCGATGCCATCGCCCAGTTCGATCCGGCCCGCCAGCGCCAGCCCCAGCACGAGCACGAACAGCGTCAGGATGGCCACGTGCGGCGTGCGCCGACCCGGCAGCACCATGGCCAGCGGCCGTGGACACAGCCCCTGCCGGCCCATCCCGTACAGCAGCCGTGAACCCATGATGTAGTTGATCAGGGCCGTGTTGGCCACCGCGAACATCGTGATGACCGAATAGGTCTGCGGGGGCAGCCAGGGGGCTACCCGCTGCGAGACCGGCTCGAACGGCGCGGCTTCCTGCGCCAACTCCTGATATGGCATGACCGACACCGCCGTGATGCTCACCAGGATGTACAGCAGCGTCGTGATCCCCAGGGCCAGCAGGATGCCCAGCGGCATCGTGCGCACTGGGTTTTTCACTTCCTCGGCCACGTTCAGCATGTCTTCAAAGCCGACGAACGAGAAGAAGGTCAATACCGCCCCGGTAACGAGTATGGAGGAAGCCAGCGTGAAGCGCAGCTCTCCCAGTGATCCGTGCGGCGTCTCCAGGTAGTTGACCGATCCCCAGTAGCGCATGCCCAGGGCGATGATCAGCAGCAGGCCCCCCACCTCCACGCTGGTGCAGACCAGGTTCCCCCACATCGACTCACGGATGCCCCACAGGTTCAGCAGCGTGATGGCGACCAGGAAGCCGATGATGATGAGCCATACCGGCAGGCCGGGAAGGAACGCGGCGTGCAGGGTCTCGGAGAAGGCGTTGGTGCTGGTGGCCATCGAGGTCAGCCCCGAGGCCGTCACCGCCAGCCCGACAAAGTAGGAGAGAAACGTGCGGCGAAAGGCGCGGTGGGTCACATACGCCGCCCCGGCCGCCCGCGGATAGCGGCTGGCGATGGTTGCGTAGCTCATGCCGGTCAGCAGCGCCACCACCATCGAGGCGACAAATGCCAGCCAGACGGCGTTGCCCATCTGCCCCGCCGCCTTGCCGACGGTCCCGTAAATGCCCGCCCCCACCATGTCTCCCACGCCATATACCACCAGAGCGAACAGCCCCATGCGGCGGGCAAGCTTGTGCGGATCAGCGGTGGAATCCTGAATCGTCTTCGCGGTCGTCTCGGTCGTCTGCGACATGCCCCCTAGATAACCATCAAGCGGGCGATGGCAAGAGAAAAGCGGAAAGTCTGGCGGAGAAACGATGCAACAGGAACGCGAACCGCGCGAGAAGGTGCGGGCAATATCTGATGCATCCCGCGGCACGCGTGATGGATGTCGCCCCTGTCCTTCTCATCCCCCCTGCCCTTATCTGCGCGTACAATGGACCATCATGGCAGATGGGCTGGTGCTGAGCGAACCGCGAGGGCTGGGGGTGGCGACCTATCCGGCCGGGGCGACGTTTGGGCCGCGGCGGATGCGCGAGTTTGAGCTGGTCTGGATGATCGAGGGCGATGCCCTCTATCGATATGACGAGCGGGAACTGCCCGCGCCGCAGGGGTCGATGGTGCTCTGCCGGCCGGGATGGGTGGATTTTTTCCGCTGGGACCCCACCCGCCGCACGCGCCACGGTTTTTACCATTTTTCAATTGAGTCGATCCCGTCCGACTGGCCGGCGATATCCGATTGGCCGGTGGTGCGGCCGCTGCCGGACCACGACATCATCCGCCCGCTGTTCCGCTGGCTGCTCACCAGCCACACACAGGCGACGCCGCTGATGTGCAAGCTGGCGATCCAGACGATGCTGGCGGCGTTCGTGACCGGGCAGGTGGCGGCCGGCGATCTGCCCGCCGAGCCACTGCCCGAGGCGGTGGAGGCGGCGTGGGATCACCTGCACCGCCGGCTGGAGGCCGATCCGGCGGCCCGCATCGACCTGGCCGAGCTGGCCGATGTCGCCTGCATCACCCCCGAGCACCTGTGCCGGCTGTTCAAGAAGGCGACCGGCCACTCGCCGGTGCAGACGGTGCTGCTGGCCCGGCTGGATCGGGCGGCGGTGCTGCTGACGCGCAGCAATTTTTCGATCGCCGAGATCGCCGAGTTGTGCGGCTTCAGCAGCCCGTTCCACTTCTCCCGCCGCTTCCGTGAAGCCTTCGGCCAAAGCCCGCTGAAAATGCGCCAGGCCATCCGCAACGGCGCCACCCCGCCTACACCGCGCCTCCTGCGCATCACCGCCAACCGGACCCACGCAAGGCGATGACCGCGCAACGCAGATATTGGGAGCCCAGGGTTCTGGGCGCCAAAACGACCCGCCCGGATGCCCACCGAGCCGCCGCACACCCAATGTTCCACGTGGAACATGCACTAAAATATGGCGCGCACTGAGATACACCACTACCAGTTGTGGTCTGTTTTGCGGCACATCAGGAGAGGCGCGATGGAATGGACGTAAACCCGCCGCGGAAAGTGCGGGCGTGGATTCATCATCTGCCCGCCACCCTCCTTCTGGTTTTGGGTCAAGGTGCGCGCCGTGCTTTCGTTTCAGTCAGGTGACCCGCTTTGACAACCAGGCGGGCCAACTACAAGAGACCTGCATGCGATGACAGTCGGGGCGACTTCTATAGTTTTGAAACGCTGGCCTGGTCGTTTACTGAGCGGGCCATCGCCTCTCGGCCATCTGCTCTGTCACCGCGGCCGATTAGTCGGTCAGCGGCCTGGGGTGAGTCGTCCCGCAGGCTGAAGGCCCAAAAGGATCAGCGCGAGTGGTTTGTCAGGCGCCACCAGCAAGAGCCTTATCAAGTTGCTCAAGCACAAGCGGCCACGCCTGTTCGTGGCGGTTCCTCGATGCTTCGTCTGCGAATCCTGCATGGACAAGACGCAAATGTGTTCCATCGCCTTCAGGCGTGAACTCGACCGTTACAAGGGTTTCAGCGCCGTTGGTTCCGCCCTCCCCGGTGACCCACGTCAGCTCTACAAGCCGATCTGGCTCGAGCGTCAGAAATCTGCCGTAATGAGGATGCAGCGTATTCTCAAACTGAGTGGCAAAGAAGAACGGCACATCAACCTCTGGCTTCATGTAAGAGGTATTTGGAGCTGCAAACCAGCGCTCGATTTGCTCGGTCCAGGCCTTGAACAGGTCACCAGGGGACGCGGCCATGCGGCGTTCGACCGTGAGTTGAAATGGCCGTGATGATAGGTTGGGCCTCGGTAACATTGGGTTCTGTCCTTGATGGCGCCGACGGTTGAGCCAATGGCCGCCCCGCAACCGAACACCGAAGGGATCTGATCAGGCTGTACCTGCCACTTGTGCTCATCGGGAACTCTGCTGCACGAGTTCCTGTGCGAGCCCGATGAGGATTCCTTCGGGGCCCCGGATGTAGCAGAGCCGATATGCGTCTTTGTACTGGGCTACTGCGCCGACGAGCTTTGCGCCGTGCTTTACGAGCCGTGCGAGCGTATCGTCGATGTCTTCCACGGTGAACATGATGCGCAGGTAGCCCAGAGCGTTCACCGGGGCGCTGCGGTGATCGGCGACCACAGGCGGCGCGAGAAATCGAGATATCTCGAGCCGGCTGTGACCGTCCGGCGTACGCATCATGGCAATCTCGACGCGCATGTCATGCAATCCCGTGACGCCGTCTGCCCAGTCTCCTGCAATCGGGGCGCGCCCCTCCAACTCGAGGCCAAGTTCCGTGAAGAACGCGATGGCGGCATCGATGTCCTCGACCACGATGCCGACGTTGTCCATACGCTTGACCGCCATCATGCCTCCAGTCAGTTGCCGGCCACCCGCAGCCATGGACTGGCAACCAGCAAGGTCATTGTGGGTCACGTACGATCACAGGCAACCCGACGGCCAGGCGCAACCCTTCGCGCTGCGGACCGAGGCCTCTGCAGCGCCAGCAGATAACACAGCTCAAATCCAACCGCTTCTCCGGATGAGATTGACCTGAGCCCCCGACACTCTCGCCCGTAACTAGCACCAAAACAAGGAAAAAGCCCTCCAGCTTCTGCCGGAGGGCTCTTGCATCTCGGAAAAATCGAAGCTCCACACCTGGTATAGAACAAATCATGCGTCGCTTCCTCGCCTCAG
>CAYNMV010000080.1:0-16921 GCA_964398315.1 uncultured Tepidisphaeraceae bacterium
CGTTTCGAGTGGGCAGATGACCGGTACATGGAATAACGCCGCGAAGCCTCCGCCGGCAGGCAATAGCGTGCCCTACGAGGATCCACCGTTTGTAGGGCAGGCTATTGCCTGCCGGGGCGAAGCTGGAGGGCCGCACACCTGGCGCCCCGATGCGGCACGCAATAGCGTGCCCCACGAGGGTTCTCCATTTGTAGGGCAGGCTATTGCCTGCCGTGGCGAACCGAAGGACCACACCCCACCGCCCCCCTTCGGCACGCAGATAGCGTGCCCTACTCATTCGACGTCCCCTCCGCGGCCTCCGCGGCCTTTGCGGTGGGCATGGCGGGGGCGCTATACTGGACATGCGTCATCACCGGCCGGCTCACAGGGCCGGAGCGGGCGCTGGGGCTCAGCCAGCAGGCCATCAGCCAGGCCGGCGTGCCGCGGGCGGGTCGGGCGGGCGTGATTGGCCGGTGATCAACATCCGGCGGGAAAGGGGTAAGCGGGATGCCGACGCCACTGGATTACGCCCGGCCGGGTTCGCGGGTGAGGGTGCGGCCCACGTATGTGGTGTTCTGCGTCTTCAACTACATGGCGGCCGGGGCGGGGGTGGCGCTGGGGCCGCTGATGGGGCATCTGTTTTGTCTGCCGGGACGAGGAAAAATGGTGTGTCCTGGGGGCGATGGCCGGCTGGGTGGTTCTCACCGTATTCGGCCTCGCGTTGGCCGCCGCCACGCTGGATATCCTTGAACGCGAGCCCCGCCCGGGTCGCCGGCGGCTGCTGTATGCCCCGCTCATCCTGCTGGGCACCCTCCTGGTAGCCCTGCTTGCCGGGATAGTGATCAACCTTCACGGCTGAAGCACCTTCCACCGGGTCGCAGGGTCCGCCCTGGTGGACCGGGATATCGAATCGTTTTCGATTCTCAGCGATCCGCCCGGGCGCACCCTGCGGGTGATGTCGGTTATGCCCCCCTCCTTAACTCAGACCATCCCAGCGCTCGGGGTCTTCCTCATATGGCTCAACCGGCAGGGGCGGCAGCGCGGGGGTGAGCCGGTGGCGCGGGATGGGGGCGGGTAAGGCAGCCGGCGGCGGGATGGGGGTGCTGCGGTAAATCGGAGAACGCACAACAGGACGCGGGGCAGGCGCTTTGAACGGGTGGGCCAGCGCCACCAGCAAACGGTTCAGAGCCAGCAGATCGACCTCATCGCACAACATCAACGGCATGAAAAAATCTCCATCAGGCAAGTTGACCACACAATCCGTGTGAGCCTAATATCGACCAAACCGAACAGTTTCCGCACATTTCTTGACTGCCTGCGTCTTGTATCGACCGCCGCCGCATAACACCATCAGTTGTGGTGGCCACTGAATAACGCCCGATAAATGAGCCGGGCGCTGCCTCAAGCCTCCTGCCGCTGCCCCGCAACTGCCGCGGGTGGGAAATCCCGCCAGCCGCCTTACAATCGCCGCCCATGACGACCGACCAGCTCGATACCCGCCTGCCGGACCTGGATGCCCCCGCCTCCGCGCCTCGCCCGCTTGATGATGTGGAGGCCGGCCCCGGCACAGCAGTGCGGGGGATGGGCCGGCGCTACCTGGATCTGTTTCTCATCAGCTTTGCGATCCTGTTCCTGGAGCTGGCCGCGATCCGCTGGTTTGGCTCCACCGTGATCTTCCTGACCTTCTTCACCAACCTGGTGCTGATCGCCTGCTTTTTGGGGATGAGCGTGGGGGCGCTGGCGGCCTCGCGGCGGATCAACCTGATTCGCTGGGTGATCCCGATCGGGCTGCTGGCGGTGGGCTCGGCGTGCGGGCTCTACTGGGGGTACAACGCCTGGGGGCGGATGACGATCGATGTTGGCGGGCAGGCCTCGCCGCAGGCGATCTACTTCGGCACCGAGTACCGCCCGCGCGATCCCAGCCAGTTTGTCATCCCGCTGGAAGCGGTGGCGGGGTATTTCTTCGTGCTGGTGGCGCTGATGTTCGCGGGGCTGGGGCAGGTGATGGGCCGGCTGTTTGATGTGATTCCCAGCCGGATCGGGGCGTATTCGATCAACGTGCTGGGGAGCCTGGTGGGCATCAGCACGTTTGGGCTGTGCAGCTATTTCTGGACCAGCCCGCACCTGTGGTTCGCGGTGGGGATCGCGATCGTGCTCTACTTCGCCCGGCCGTGGAGCGGGTGGCAGGTGTTCGGGCAGATGGCGCTGCTGGGGCTGGTGGCGATGAGCGCCTATGGGGTGGGCGATGAGGGGATGGTGCGCTGGAGCAGCTATTACAAGGTGCGCTACACGCCGCAGACCGGCGAGATCGACACCAACAACATCTCGCACCAGCAGATGGTGAAGGTGGGCCAGGGTGGCCCGGCGTATGTGCTGCCGCACCTGCTGAACCGCGATGCCGGCAGCGCCCCGTTTGAACGGGCGCTGATCATCGGGGCCGGATCGGGCAACGATGTGCAGGGCGCGCTGGCCAGTGGCGTGGGGTTCATCGACGCGGTGGAGATCGACCGCCTGATCAGCCAGATCGGCATGGCCGATCACCCCGACCGGCCATTCGACCAGGAGGAGCGGGTAAAACTCTGGTGGAACGATGGGCGGGCGTTTTTGAAGCAGGCACAGACCGACCCGCAAAAGCGCTACGACCTGGCGGTGTATGCGCTGGTTGATTCGCTGGTGCTGCACTCGGGGTATTCATCGTTGCGGCTGGAATCGTTCCTCTTCACGCGCGAAGCGTTTGAGGATGTGAAGGCGGTGCTGAACGATGGCGGGGTCTTCGCCATGTACAACTACTACCGCCAGGGGTGGGTAGTGGGCCGGCTGGCGAAGATGGCGCAGGAGGTGTTTGGTGTGGAGCCGGTGGTGATCTCCCTGCCCTACCAGGCGCAGATCGCCCCGACCGACAGCCAGGCGAACCGCATCACCTTCCTGCTGGTGAGCAAGGGGCCCAGCGACCGGCTGGAGGCGATCCGCAGGAAGCTGTCTGAAACCGGCAATTTCTGGATCCACGAGAACCCCAGCCACAACATCCCGATCAACGCCTACAGCCAGGCCGCCCCGCCGCGAACCGAAATCGGCCAGTGGCAGCGCATCGCCCCGGCCACGGTCGCCACCGCCGGCATCGACCGCCTGCCCAGCGACGACTGGCCGTTCCTTTACCTGCGCGGGCCGGCGATTCCGTTCACGCCGGGCGTGACGGGGATGATCACCATCGGCGTGCTGTCGGTGATCATCCTGCTGAGCCTGGCGCCGGTTCGGCGCATCCGGCCGAGCGGGCGGATGTTTTTCCTGGGGGCGGGGTTCATGCTGCTGGAGACCAAGGGGGTGGTGCATATGGCGCTGCTGTTCGGGTCGACCTGGGTGGTCAACAGCATCGTCTTCGCCGCGATCCTGGTCATGATCCTGCTGGCCAATGTGTTCGTGATGCTGGTCAGGCCGAACCGGCTGCTGGGGTGGTACATCGCGCTGGTGGTGGCGCTGATCATCAACGCGGCGGTGCCGATGAGCTGGTTCCTCTCGTTCGATCCGCTGGTGCGCACGCTGTTGAGTTGCGGCGTGGTGTTCGTGCCAATCTTCTTTGCCGCGGTGATCTTCGCGGTCAGCTTCCGCAACTCCACCCAGCCCGATGTGGACCTGGGCAGCAACATTGCCGGTGTGATCCTGGGTGGCCTGAGCGAGTACCTGTCCATGGTGCTGGGCTTCAAGCTGCTGATCGCGGTGGCGATTGGCTACTACGTGCTGAGCGCCCTGTTCCGCCGGTCCACCCCCCTGCCCGCGCCGGCGGCGGGATGATGCGCCACCGGTGAGCGGGAAGACAGATCGATCAGCGTCAAGGCGACCGATGATGCCTGTTCATGCGCAGCGCACTCGCATCCGTGCAGGCCAGTGCCTTATCTGCGGCCGAGCGCTGCTGGCATGAGAGCGCGGCCGACGGCCCAGCGCAAAAAAAGAGCCCGCGGATCTTTCGACCCGCGGGCGGCTCTGTCCACTGGATCGCGCCCACCCACGCAGGCGCGCGTGGGCGGAGCGCTTAGCGAATGGTGTTGACGTTCTGGAAGACGTTGTGGCCGATGTGGACGCCGGGGGCATCCCCGACGATTCCCTTATCGGCGTTGATGACGGTGTTGTTCTCGACAACGGTGCCATCCGACTTGCCGCCACTGAACAGGAAGCCCCAGTTGGAGTCCTTGATCAGGTTGTCGTAGATGCGCACATCATAGGCCTCGTCGATGCCGGTGCGCCAGATGCCCATCATCTTCTGGCCGTAGAACTGATTGTTGCGCACGTGGGTGCCGCTGGAGCCAACCAGATGCAGGCCTTCGCGGAAGCCGATGACGATGTTGTTCTCGACGATGCCGTTGCGGCCGCCGACCTCGATGCCCACCGGCGCTTCATGCGGCCCTTCCACGATGTTGTTGCGGATCACCGTGCCCTCGCCGTAGTTCATGATCGACAGGGCGAAGCTGCCGTGATAGGGATTCTTCCATCCGCGGAACACATTGCCCTCGACGAGGGTGTTCCTGGCGTTGCGGCCCTGCAGCTCAACGGGCATGCGGGTCCAGTTGGTCCCGGTGTTGTAGATGACCTTCAGGTCCGAGCCGCCATTATCGTAGGCCAGGTGAATGCCTTCCCAGACATTGTCGAAATGGTTGTGGCTGATCTCAACGCGATCGAAGGTGGTGAACCCGTAGACGCCGTTGTCTTCCAGGTTCTTGAACAGCGAGCGGGTGATCTTGCTGTCGCGCAGACCGCTGGGGGCATAGATCGCCTCGCCATAGGGCCAGCTGCCGCCGATGTCACGGAAGGTGTTGCCGCGAACGAGGATATGCTCGCCGGTGCTGTCGGGAGCGATATTGATGCCGCCGCCCTCGAAGGTCAGGTCGGTGATGGTGATGTTGTAGTTGAAGCGGTCATTGCGAAGGACAAAGCCCTCGCCGTGGCGCTTGAGCACCGCCTCGCCCCAGCCCTTGAGCTCGCGATTGGATCGCATCTCGATGGTGCTGTGGATGTCGTAAACGCCTGGAGCGAAGTTGAGCACATCGCCAGCGCGGGAGGCTCGCAGGGCCGCCCGGATGGCCGCACTGTCGTCCTGCCCGTCATTGGGCACAGCGCCGAAGTCGGCTACGTTGATGCTCGCCAGCAGGCGACGGGATTCCAGATTTTCAATAACGGTGGTGCTGCGACCGGCGCGCAGCCGGGGTGTGTGAGAACTCTGCATCTTGGGGTGATCCTTCTGCCGCTACGTAACCCTTGGGTTTACGCGAATGGCACCCTGTTCCGCGGACATCCGTCTCTGAGCCGGATGTTGCCCCCGCGGTCAGTGCCGCACGGCTTGGTGTGTAAACGTCGAACCGCGAGCCGTCTGTCCCATAGCCCAAGAGACAGGCAAGGCACCCGCGATGACGGGCCAATAAATAGGCGCTCTCAGCATCGGTGTCAACCGTCCGATAACTTGAATCAAAAAATAGAACGCCTTTCAGTGACGCAGATCACGAAGCGCAGAAAATGCCGTATTTTGCGGCATTTTTCAGAGATCCTTGCCCCAGCGGAACTTGCGCGCCCTGGCCACCGCGCCCCCGCGCCACGGCGACGACATGACGGCCGATGCGCAATTTTGACGATGTCAATACTGGATCAAACGATTGCGGTCGCGCCCCCGCCGGCCGTCGGTTGCAGCGCGCCTTACCAGCTTCCTGCTCAACCGCGATGAAGTGGAAAATCGCAGCGCCAGGATGGCCTCCCCGGGCGCGATGCCATCAGACCACCAGCCAGGGGCGGGCGCGGAACTGAGCGGGCGTAACACCGGTCTGGCGGCGAAACAGGCGGCACAGGTAATTGGCCCCACTCAATCCGCAGCGCCGGGCCACGATATCCAGCTTGTCATCGGTCTCGCGCAGCAGCCGGGCCGCCAGGCGGATGCGATGCTGCACCAGGTAGTCGCTGGGCGTCACGCCGGCGGCCGCGCGGAACTGCCGGGACAGATACTCGCGCGAACAGTGCAGGCGCTCGGCCAGCGCATCGATGTTGAAGTGTGGTTCGTGCGCGTGGGCGGCGATCAACCCCATCGCCCGTGCGATGCGCGGATTGGTGCTTACCCGCGAGCCGCGCAGCGTTGAGTAGATCGTCATGATGAGCTGGTAGAGCTGCCCCGACAGCAGGTAACGATCGGGCAGGCTATCGGTTGCGCAGGCATGGGCGAGGGTGAGCATCTGCGTTTCAACAGCGCTGCGCGGGCCGAAATCCAGCACGGGGCCGAAGTCGCGCACCAGGCGCCCGCACCAGCGCTCGGCCACGGGCCCGGCCATGGATACGAATACCAGCTCATGCGCCTGCCGTGTCGGGTGATAGCCGTACTCAAAGGGACCGGGGATGATGTCCAGCCACGCCTGCCCGGGTGTCAGAATCATGCGGCCGCCGCGCGCATTTTCATAGAAGCCGGCCCCGGCGAGCGTGAGTTGCAGGTTGAAGTGATGATGGCCACGGCGGACACGGGCATCATAGTAATAGGATGCATCTTGGTAGCGCTCATGGCCAGCGCCGTGCAGCCACAGCAGCGGCTCGGTGGTGCGGGTATCCAGCGCCAGGCGATTGTCGGCCGCAGGGAGGCGGTTCATGTCACATATGTACTATCTTTTCCCGCTTGATGCTATTCCAAACACGAAGCGGGGTGGTACGTTGATCACGAATTCATTAACACCTGTTTTTTTGCGAGGAATGCTCCATGACGACTGCAACGGCAACGGAGAACAAGCAAGGGCACGCAGCCCACACCAAGGCAGCCGATTCGCAGGAAGGCCTGCGCGGCAAGATCACCCGCCCGATCAACATCACTTTCATGGGCGCGGGTTCGGGTTTCTGTCCCACGCTCTGTAAGGACGTGCTGCTCATGCCCGGCGCGGAGCGCGGTGAGTTCCGGCTGTGCGACATCGACAAGGACCGGCTCTCGACGATGCACCAGGTGATCCAGCGGCTAATCAAGGAAGCCGGCCGCGAGGACGGCTGGACGGTGCGTGCCAGCACCGACCGTCGGGAACTGCTGCCGGGCACCAATTACGCCGTCTGCTGTGTCGAGGTCAGCGGCCTGGCGTGCGTGAACCATGACAACGACATCCCGCTCAAGTATGGGGTGGATCAGTGCATTGGCGACACCCTTGGGCCGGGCGGCCTGTTCAAGGGTCTGCGCACGGTGCCGGTGTTCCTGGACATCCTGCGCGACATCCGCGAGCTGGCTCCTGATGCGATCATGCTCAACTACACCAACCCGATGAGCATGCTGGTGCTGGCGGCCGGACGGGCGGTGCCCGAGGTCCCGGTGGTGGGCCTGTGCCACAGCGTGCAGGGCACCAGCCATCTGCTGGCCGAATACGCCGGCGTGCCGTATGAGGAGATGGAGTGGGAGTGCGCCGGCATCAACCATCTGGCGTGGTTCACGAAGCTGAAGCACCAGGGGCGCAACCTGTATGAGACGGTGCTGTATGAGAAGTTCCGCCGCGAGGTCGAGGAAGGGATCAAGGAGGCCGAGGCGGGGCTGGCCTGCTATGACAACTCCGATACCAAGCTGACCCACGCCGAGAAGACCTGGAAGCATGGGGACCTGGTCCGCAAGGACATGTGCCTGCATTTCGGCGCGTTCATCACCGAAAGCTCGGGGCACCTGAGCGAATACCTGCCCTACTACCGCAAGAATGATGAAGGCCGCAAGCTGCTCCGCCGCGGTTACGAGGGCGGCAGCCGTTTCTACGCCACCAACTGGCCGACCTGGCGCAAGCATGCGGATGAAACCCGCATGCGCCTGGTGCGTGGCGAGGAGAAGGTGGGGCTGAATCGCTCCTGGGAATACGCCTCGTGGATCATCGAGGCGCGCGAGAAGGACACGCCGGTGCGCATCCACGGGAACGTGATGAACAACAGCGAGAAGCCCGGCCAGCGCGGCAGCGGCGAAGGCGGCAAGCTGATCACCAACCTGCCCGGCGATGGTGCGGTGGAGGTGGCGTGCATGATCGACCGCAACGGCATCAACCCCACCCGCTACGGGGCCCTGCCCGCACAGATGGCGGCCATCTGCCGCAGCAACATGGCCTACTTCGACCTGGCGGCCACCGCCTGCATTGAGCGCAGCATCGAGGCGGCCGTCCACGCCCTGCTGCTGGACCCGCTGACCCAGGCCGTCCTCAGCCCCCGCGAAATCCGCAAGATGACGCTGGAGATGTTCGAGGCGGAAAAGGAGTTCCTGCCCGGTTACAAGTAAGCCGGTCACAAACAATCCGGCCTTCTGGGCCTGATGTGGACATAAAGGCCGCGGCATCACTGGATGCCGTGGCCTTTTTTTGATTGCCGCTGCCCGAACCGCCCCATGCCTGGCCGGTAGATACCCCAGGGTCGCCCACCGGCAACGAAAGCCGCCCCGCATCGGTACCCGGCCCGAATCAGGCCAAGAGCGGCCGCCCGCCTCACCGGGCAAGGCCGCCACCGGGCAAGGCTGCTTGCGCGGTGATGCGCAAAACAACGCCGCACCCGGGTGGGCCGGATGCGGCGTCGTGCGAAGAAGGAACAGATCCGATGGCAGATTGGCTGCTTACTTACTGGATGGCGGCTTACTTGATGATGGTGTTGCTGCCGATGTGCAGGCCGTTGGTCCCGGAATGGGATTTAACGAACTGTGTATTGCCGTGCAGCCTGGCGGTGTTGCCCTCGATGACGGTGCCGCCCCAGCCACCTCCCATGAAGAGGATGGCCGCCTCGGCATCGACATCAAAGCTGTTGTTCACCACCTTGACATTGTACGCCGAGCCGTAGCCCGGGAACCAGATGCTCATCCACTTCTGGCCGGTGAAGGTGTTGCCGGTGATGACGCTGTTGTCGGCATGAATCACGTGCATCCCTTCGCGGAAGCCGGTGACCACATTGCCCTGGGCCAGGCCGTTGTGGCCGCCCATCTCGATACCGACGGGGTTGTTGCCGTAGCCGTGCAGCATGTTGTCGAGGATCTTCGTGCCGCTGCCCATGTTGTAGATAGAGAGCCCGAAGCTGCCGTGATAGACCTCGGCCTGGTTCCAGTCCTTGAACGTATTGCCGATGATCTCGCTGCCGATGGCGCCATCGCCCTGGAACTCGATGCCCATGCGGATCAGGCCGACGCCATAGTTGTGGTTCATGCGGATGCCGCTGGCATCACCCTTGGAGATCACGTGGATGGCCTGCCAGACGTCCTCGAAATAGTTGTACGAGACGCTGGTGCCGCTGGCGTTGGTATTGATCCAGACGCCTTCCTGGCGAATGTTGATGAAGTGGTTCTGCTCGATTCGGCTGTTGACCAGGCCGCTGTTGGCCACGAAGCCAGCGCCGTTGTTGTAGCTGCCCTTGTGGCTGATGTTGGCCACCACGTTGTTGATGAACGTCACGTTGCTGGCTTTGCCTTCAGCGCGGATGCCGCCGCCCTCCAGGGCGATGCCATCGATATAGATACCGTTGGCGCCAGCGGGAATGATCATGGCAAAGTCGTGGCCATTGTGCAGCTTCAGCGCACCGGGACCGTAGATTTTGGTGCCGCTTTCGATCGGCAGTGGCTTGCTGATGTCAAACTGCCCATCGGGGATGACAATGGCTTTGCCCTCGCGGCGGGCCTGGTCCAGAGCGTCCTTGATCGCCTGCCAGTCATCGACCCCATCATTGGGCTTGGCGCCCTTGTCGGTGATCTTGATGGCATCGGCCGGCGGGGTACCGGGGGTACGCGGCGGAATCTCGTGTTCCACCCAGCCGGGCGGGGGCTGGTTGTCCCACTCAACCGGGGGCTTGATGATCAGCTCCAGCGGATTGCCCACCGTCAGATCCGGGCGGACATAAGGCGAGTCTTCCATCCCGCGCGGGTTGTTGCCGAGGAGGCTGGGATCAAAGCTGACATAGCGGGTGTAGTCCTCGAGGCCGTTTCCGCGGTAGGTGCCGCCCGGGACCATGATCAGCGGCTGGCCGCCACCGACCATCAGAATGGCGCTGCTCGACTGGTAAGCCTGGCGCAGGTCAGGCTCATCGCCGGCGGCCCACAGAAGATACGCACCGCAATATTCCGGAACGGTGTTGCGGGCGCTGCCATCGGGATTGGCTTTGAGCTGCGCCTGCACAATCGCCTCGGGGAGGAACTGGGCGTTGTCCCAGGCATTGAACAGCGGCAATTGCCAGGTGCCGCTCGCCTGGCGGCGGGCCTCGATCTCCGCGGGCCCCATCGCCGCGACGTACCCGCCCTGCTGGCTCAGGTCCAGGCGGACCGGCAGGCCGGGATAGTAAAGAATCGGGCGGTCATCGTGCGTTGCCAGCAATCGGACATTTTGTCCGAGCGCCTCATCATACACCTCGACCGTGCGGAAGCTCGAATCGATAAACCCGCCCCCCACCAACGCTGCGGTCAGCAATTGCGCGCCGCGCGTCTGCGAATCGAGCAAGGCATTGTATTTGCTGATGAATTCTTCGTTGCTGTTGTGCGGCAGGATCAGGCGCAGGGTCTTCTCGTTCAGGCGCGGATAATCTCCATGCCTGGCTTTAAAGGCCTCCAGCGCCACCGTGATGGTATTCAGATCCGCTTTCTTGCGGCTGGCCTGGGCGCTTCGGTGCATGCGGCCGAGGATGGGCAACGCGAGGGAAACCAGAGCCGCGATCAGGAAAATCGTGACCAGGATATCCGTGAGCGTGAAACCTCGCTGGCGGGTCATACGTCTCTCCGGTGTGTAGCCAACGGTGCGAATCTTGAGACGGCGAACGTCGGAGTGCCGGTTGTCGGGAGAAGGATCACCAACCCTTCCACCCCAGCCACAGCAGTCCTACGCATGGGGGCTATGCGGGGTTCGCACAGCAAGGGTGAAAAGCGCCGCAAATCCTTGCCATACCACCGCTTACTGAATGAATCTCCGGGGGATACAAGCTGCACCGCCCTGGGTGCTTCCGCGCCCTTGGGTGCTTCCGACCGGAAACCGCATAGCTCTACCCGATCCGCGTCCTCAAAATTTGTCGCCTTGGTCACTCCTCCCCTCGCGCACAGATCAGTGGAGGACAAAGGCCAACATTCGATGCATTCTCCTGATTCAGCCCTGGCGGGCTGATCCCTGTGCGGCACGCTGCTCACTTCTCCCCGCCCTGACCGGTTAAATCGCAGTGTTGATGCAAACCGCGACTCCAGCAAAGGGCGCTCGGCCGCCAAGGTATTCCCAGCTTAACAGGGTCATGTATACGGTTTCAATCTTTTTCTTGTGGAATAACACAGTTGATCACCCCTTGATTATCAGACAGGTGTTCATCACGCCTCGGCCCCCTTCGGCAGCGCCGCCAGCGCGGATCGGCCAGCTCAAATAGCCCTTTCTTGCTGAAGCCGGCACCATCCCCATCTGCCCCGTTCCCGGGCGCAAACATCACATGCCCGCGGCCACCAAGGCTCAACGCCTTCCCATCGGAGTTGGGCGGCTGCACGCGCCCGGGCCATCCACAGGATCCTGCACACCGGCGCGTTTCACCTCGCACCGGTGCTGTTTCAACCAAACTCAACCATATTGATTTGTGAGCACCCGCGAATTACAGAGAATACCCGCGGCTCAACCGCAGGCGCTGCCGACTGATCGCGGTGGGCCCTGCTGTGACCGACGCTGCAACCACACTGCCTGATGCTCGGCATAGTTCACCTGGCTGGAAGGGATCGACTACGTGACAGAAATCTACCTGATCGCCCCTTTGATCCTCCTTGTGGTTGTCGCCGTGGCCGCCCTGCTGGATCGGTGGAGCGTTCCGGTCATCCTCATCGCCCTGGGGGCGGGCATCCTGTTCGGCAGCGATGTGCTGGCATGGTGGGAGTTCAGCGATGTCTCCCTCACCAACCAGATGGCCAATCTGGCGCTGGTGTTCATCCTGTTCCAGGGCGGATTCAGCACCCAGCGCGATCTCTTCCGGGCGGTGGCCCTGCCGGCGGGCGGGCTGGCCACCTGGGGCGTGGTCCTCACGGCGGCTGTCACCTTCCTGGTGCTGCGGTTCGTGTTTCACTGGCCGCTGGAAAAAGCGATGCTGCTGGCGGTGATCATCTCCTCCACCGACGCCGCGGCCACCTTCTCGATCCTGCGCCGCCAGGCATTGCCCCCCAAGCTCTCCTCGACCGTGGAGATCGAGAGTGCGGCCAACGATCCCATGGCCATCCTGCTGACCCTGGCCGCGGTCCAGGCGTTCACCATCGGCGATGCCCGCTGGGATGTGGTGCTGCTGTCGTTCATCTGGAAGTTTGCCAGCGGCATCGCGCTCGGCTGGCTGCTGGGCCACGCGGCGATCTGGCTGTTCAATCGCCTCCGCCCGCACGATCGCGGCCACTACTACATCCTGTCGCTGGCCGTGGTCCTGCTGATTTACGGCCTGGGCGAGGCCGCCCGCAGCAGCGCCATGCTGGCGGTCTTCATCGCCGGGTTCGTCATGGGCAACCGGCCGTTCGTGCATAAGCAGGGCACGGCCAATTTCGTGTCCGCACTGGCCACCATCGCGGAAACCAGCATGTTCATCATGATGGGCCTGCTGGTGTATCCCCGCCAGTGGGGCGAGTTGTGGCCGCAGGGCATCGTGCTGTTCGTGGTCCTGACGTTCGTGGCCCGGCCGGTGGCGGTGTGGGTGGGCACGCTGGGGATGAAGCTGGGCGTGAAGGAGCGCTGGTTCATCTCGTGGGCCGGCCTGCGCGGCGCGGTGCCGGTCATCCTGGCCACCTATCCGCTGGCGGCCGGCATGGCCGTGGGCCAGGATGTGTTCAACCTGGTGTTCTTCGGGGTAATCCTGTCGGTGGCGATTCAGGGCTCAACCCTGGGCCTGGTGGCCCGGTGGCTGAAGCTCTCCTCGCGCTCGCGGCCCAAGCCGCTGTACAACCTGGAACTGGTCACCCTGGCCAAGAGCGACATGGATCTGATTGTCGTGGACATGCCCGATCCCCAGGGCGCGCCCGGCCCCCGCATCGCCGACCTGAAGCTTCCCCCCGGTTCCGTCATCACCTTGATTACGCGCGGCGATGAGGTGGTTGTCCCCAAGGGCAGCACGCGCCTGCAGGGCTGGGATCAGATTACCGTCCTGGGGCATGCCGAGGATGAGCCGGCCATTCGCGCTGCGATCCTGGGCGACCAGGCGGATCAGGCAGGAGCAGCCGATGACAAGCAATAAACAGGATGAAATCATCAGGCACGATGAGATCATGCAGCATGATGACAGCATCAGGCATGCTGAAATCATGAAGCGTGATCAGATCATGACGATCGACGAGCTGGCGGCGTATCTGCGCATCTCCAAGTCGACGCTCTACAAGCTGGCCGTCGAGAACAAGCTGCCCGGCCAGAAGATCGGCAAGCGCTGGCGTTTCCACAAGGAAGCCATCGACCAGTGGGGCAAACAGGGCCCCAGCCACCCCCGCCGCCACCCAACCCCGTAACGCCGGCTCCCCCACAAGCGTGGCCATACCCGCCCACACCACAGGTCACGCATACCCCCCGCCAGGTTCAGTGCCTGCCCTGCCAGAATCTGCCCTGCCCATTCCTCCCCCCCCGGGATATCCAGCGCACAAATCCGGATATCCGGCGCGCAACCCCGGACATCCGGCGCGCCACCCCGGATACCCGGCGCGCAGTCCCGGAACTCCGGCGCACAGTCCCGGATGTCCATCGCGCAATCCCGGGTCCCCGGCCCCCCGCGCCGAAGTCCCGTCAATCAGCCCCGTAGGGCAGGCTATCTGCCTGCCGCCCCCTACCCGATCCCCTGGCCCTCGCAAGTCATGCATCGCGCCGGCCCACACGGTCTTCGACGATACCCCGCGCAGGGGCTCCGCCCCCGCAGACGTGCCGTCCGCAGGACCCGCTCCACCCAGCCTCCTGATGGCGCAGGCCACGCGTGACTCGCACCAATCCGCATCGTCGCGCGAACTGCCCCAAACAGCACGCGGCGGCCAATTCACCCATCGCGGGAAAAATGGGGAAGGAGGCAGAGGGGTGGAGAGGAGAGAGCGCGAGGGAGGAGAGGCGGGGAGAAGGAACCTTCGGGCGATGGTTCCCTCTCTCCGCCTTTCCTCTCTCGCATTGACGAGGAGCTAGCGGTCAGCAGACGCGCCATTCCTGCAGTCGCCAAGGAAAGATTATTCTGGAGGGATCAGGTGTTAGTAGACGCGCGTCCCTTGAGAGTTCGAACCCTGAAGCCATCAACGCACGAATCGTCTTGCGGTCCTGAGGATCCAAGGAACGCCACCAGCTCGGTCGCAGGTACGTGTTCTCCAGATGAGCGAAAATGTACCGGGCAGCGGCGTCTGCTTTGTACTCGTCCGGTATAGCCAGGAGAGATTCGATCAGCTTTGATGCGATGTCATCATCGGCGTCGGTCCACGCGAATAGAATTCCAGTTCCGGCGCGACATGGGATGCAGGTGACTGACACGCTTCTTGCGGGCACGCGCATATCTGAAAGATCCTGCAGTGGCCGACCCGAGAAATCGATCTCGGGAAAAGCAGAGCCACTTGCCACGAATTGCGGTTGCTGTGCAAACAGCAGCCAAGCGAATCGGACGGCGTAGTTCTGTTGAACGAGCATTCTGTCCAGAGCCGTCTTACTCCGTCTGATGTCTGAGAGCCCTACGGCAACGGACAACTGATTCATGCTGCTCTCCATCTGTCTGAGGGCGAACATTGGCGCAGCCACCTTCGGTCCGACAGTATCGGCGAAGCGGATTGCTTCTCCATGACTGAGCTTGGCATATAGCTCACGACACTCAGCTCGATAATGAAACAGGAACGCCTGCTGGAATGTCGGCTCAATCTCGTCGGCTTCGATAGGACGGAAGATCTCCTGGTCATGACGAGCGCAGAATGTGGGCATGGTCGACGCGTTGCGTATGTAGATCTCGTGTGGCTCCTCTGGATCAGCGTTATCTGCAAAGAAGGCGTGGTTTCCTGGAATCATCGTCAAGACTTTGCCGTTCTCACCGATGAGGGACAGGGCGCGGCGTCGTTGCACCGTATGTGAACGAACGATCTGGGTCGAGCAGTCCTTGGTCATACTCGGCGGGCATAGACACATCAATCGAGTTCGACTTGACGTGAAAAACTCCTTCGCTCGCTGAGCGTCTTGGCGCCTCGAGTGCTCGTCATAGTCCGCGACACCAGAAGGCGATTCGTCCGCGCTGAGGTGGCATCGCTTGTACTTTACACCGGACCCACACCAGCAAATGTCATTTCGACCAATCTTTTGTCCGCTAGAGCTGCGCATCATCATCACTCACGTCTTCTGCACATGCCCCTCGCCATGGATCTCCTGAACCGTCAGGAGTTTGATGATTCTGCATGTTTGAGTGTGGGATACAGCACACGCTTTCTTCGCATAGATGCCGATGCCGCCCCACCTGTCTTTCTTGATTCTCTTATCCGCGGAATCCCACGGCAGACGTGGGCACCTACATCACACCACCAGCGACAAGGTGCGCAAGCTCTCCCCAGTCCCTCAAGAGATGCCGCCGACCGTCAGAACGCGCCTAGTTCTTGCAGCCATTCTTGTCGCAAGTCACACGTTCGGATGTGGAAACCCAATGGTCGGGTTTCGCTTTCGTGTCCACGCCACAACCTGTTGTACCACCCTTTGTTCCAGAATGGACGATGCCTGTCGGTGTGTGCTTCACGGCCATAGCTATCCCTTTCCGAAGTGAAGACTGCCATTTACCCCACGATTGCGTCGAATGAAGTGCCCGCTCGACGCGCTGTATATGCATATATTATAGCCAGACTCTGCCGCTCGTGCAGGACTATTTGCAGCATAAATGGCAATTGGCGAATATCTGTGCCGCAACAGTGGCTGGCCGCCCCGTCCGCGGGACTCAGGGGTTGGATGATCCGAAGCGCGTGGTGATCCATATGCCGATCCACACGCCCAGCACGCCCGCCGCCAGGCTGGATGCCATGTAGAGCAGCGCAAGACCCGCCTCGCCGCGGCGCAGGAGGTGAACCGATTCCACGCCGAATGCCGAGAAGGTGGTGAAGCCGCCGAGAAAGCCCGTGAACAGAAACAACTGGGCCTCCATCGACAGCGCTTCGCGCCTGATCACCAGCCCCGCCAGCAGGCCGGCGACCAGGCAGCCGGCGGCGTTCACCACGAACGTCGGCAGCGGAAAACGCCAGTCAACGCTGTGATGCAGCACCCATCCCGACACCTTCCAGCGGGCAACCGCCCCCATCGCTCCACCCAGCGCCACCAGCAGTAAATCCCTCACGCGAACTCCTTATCGCCCCGATGTAACCCACGGCAGGCAAAATAAACGCAGCCGGCCCGGCGCAACGGGCATCACAGGCACGGCCATGCTGTCGTTCCCGGCCAGATGCTCTCCCGCACATACTCGCCAGCCCGTGCCCCGCGTGTGCAGTGGCCGGCCAGCGCGAAATCGACATGCCGGCATGATGCGGGACAGGCGCTGGCATGGATCGAATCGTAAAGGAAAGGGGCCGCGCACGCTTGATCCTGGCTCATCAGGGATGAGCAACCGATACCGGTGACCGGGACACCCGGCACAGGAATGCGCGAACCTCCCGGCGGCTCCTCAGGTGGACGATGTGCTTTCGGCCACGCTGGATGTCGAGTTGGTCGAGAATAGCCGGACATTGCGTTTGATTGTAATTCCAGATCCATCGCAGGAACGCCACATCAAGCTTCTCCGGGCAGCCGGGCCCCATATCAGGGCGGGTGCGCCCATGGTATACGATGCGCCGCCTGATCACCCGCCAGAGGCATAGCCAGCGCGGCAGATCGAGAAAAATCACCGTCTCTGCCGCTTCGACGCGAGCATCCTTCAGGCCGCCGTAATTACCATCAATGATCCATTCGGGACGCTGGACCAGATCACGCAATTTGGACGCCCAGTGCTCCTTCGCCGGCTCCTGCCAACCCGGCAGCCAATGCTCGCGGTCCAAATGGATCAC
>CAYNMV010000081.1:0-16607 GCA_964398315.1 uncultured Tepidisphaeraceae bacterium
GACCTCGAGGACGAGGAGGAAGACTTCGAAGACGATGACGACTTCGAAGATGATGAAGACGAAGACGACGACCTCGAGGACGATGAAGATGAAGATGAAGACGACGAAGACGACGACTTCGACGATGATGATGAGGATGATGATTACGACGACTACGATGATGACGATGATGACTTCGACGATGATGACTGATCATCACACCGTCTGAGCGATCGTCCGGCCCCGGTGGCCTGCCGCCGGGGCCGGCATCCCCCCCGCCTCGTCATATCCGCACGTCAATATCGCACGCTTTTATCGCCGTCCCGCCAGCGTGTGTCGTCAACCGTCCTTGTGTTGTCATCCCTCTTTCAGCCTGGCGATGATGGGACAGGATAGCGCTGAGAGGATCATCAGCCCGCCCAGGGTGCCGTAGAGTGGGCCGTAGGCCAGCGGATCGCCCCCGCGCACGCCCAGGGCATCCACCCAGGCCCCCATCGCCAGCGGCGACAGCGCAGCGCCGGTCCCGGCGAGGGTCAGGAACAGTCCCACCACCCGCCCGCGCACATCGGGATGCACACGCTCCATCATCGCCGCATCGCTGATGGCATAGGAGCCAAGCTGGCACATCTGGAACAGGATCAGCACCGGCAGCACCCAGGCCGCCGGCCAGAAAGGCGTGGTGGCCACGATCAGCCCGCCCAGCACCAGGATGACCGCCAACACCGGCAGTCGCCAGCGTCCCGGCGAGACCATCACCGCCAGCGGGTTGGCCACAACGCCCATGAGCATCATAGCACCAAGGGTCAGGCCTGCCCGGCGGACATCGTAGCCCAGCGCCTGTTGCAGGAAGAGACTGGAGAGCGTCATGGAAGCCACACCCGCGAAATCGCGTCCGCCCAGTATCAGCGACAGCCACACCACCCGCCAGCGCAGGCGCGGTGTGAGCAGGGTGCGGGTGTGCGGCTCGTATTCGGGGTTGAGATCCTCGGCCAGCAGGCGCCCCGGACCGATGGCCTCCACTTGCGGATCATCATCAGCCGTGGCGAGTGCGGCGGCGGACCAGGTGCCGCCGGGATTGGCGGCGGCCAGTGCGGGCTGTGCGGGAGTCGAGTGCGCAGCGGCCGCCGCGGCAAGAGCCGGGTTGTCGATGGCCGGGCTCACGATGGCTGGATCGGCCGGGATCGGTTGGCTGGCCTGCGGATTGGGCCGGATGGCCGATGCGGCGGACTGCGCTGCCAGCGGCCCGCCTTCACGCCGGCGCGAGCGCCGTGGGCGGGTTTCGCGCGCGGTCAGGATGAACAGCACGCCGCAGACGATGCCGATGGCGCCGAACTCAACCAGCGGCTTCTGCCAGTCGGCCACCGCGCCCCACTCCCAGGTGGCGGTTGTCGCCCGCCAGCCGGCGAACTGCGGGCCGAGAAAGAACCCCAGCCCCGCCCCCGCGCCCATCACGCCGATCGCCAGGCCCGCTTTTTTCGGATAGTGCGCTGGGATCAGGGCGTTGGCGCAGGGGTGGAACAGCGTGCCGAACAGCCCCGCCATGACCCCCAGCGCCATCAGCGCTTCATACTGGCGCACCAGTCCCATGCCGAGGATGGCCACGGCGTTGCCGATCAGCCCGATCCCCAGCAGCCAGCGGCGGTCAAAGCGGTCGGCCAGCATCCCGGCGGCGTAGGAGCCGAGGCAGTAAACCAGCATGTAGATGGTCACGATCAGCGAGGCCGCCTTGGCGCCAGGCAGGCGCAGGTCCTGCACCATCATCAGGTACAGCGGCACCAGCAGCGCGCCATAGGCATGCGTGAAGGCATGCAGCAGGGTGGCTCCGGCGAGCGTGATATGGGAACGAACGGGCGGTACACCGTGTGGCATGTGCGGGAGATTCTCTCAGCGCCGGGCAGAATTTGCCAATGGTCGGGCATACGAAAGCCCCCGCCGCATGGCGGTTTGCTGCCGGGCCGCTCATCGTCACTCTGCCACTTCCCCCCGCGCCGGTCCCTGTTACAATGCGCGGCCTGAACCATGATTGAACTCGGCGTCAACATCGATCACGTTGCCACCATCCGCCAGGCCCGGCGCACCTATGAGCCGGACCCGGTATGGGCCGCCACCGAGGCGCAGCTCGGCGGTGCTGATGGCATCACCGTTCACCTGCGCGAAGACCGCCGCCATATCCAGGACCACGATGTGCTGCGCATCCAGCAGATGTGCCACGTCAAGCTCAACCTGGAGATGGCCGCCACCGAAGAGATGATCGCCTTCGCCTGCAAAACCCGGCCGAATCTCGCCATGCTCGTGCCCGAGGGGCGGCAGGAGATCACCACCGAAGGCGGGCTGGATGTCGTCGGCCAGCGCGAGCACCTGCGCGAGGCGGTCAAGCGCCTGAAAGATGCCGGCCTGACGGTCAGTGCGTTCATCGATGCGGTGCCGGCGCAGATCGACGCCGCCGCCGAGGTGGGATTTGATGTGTGCGAGGTGCACACCGGCCCCTACGCCGCGGTCTTCCATCGGACCGGCGGCGACCTCGACAAGCCGGAGCTGGCGGCGGAGCTCAACAAGATCACCGATGCCGGCGACCAGATCCGCAAGGCGGGCATGCGCTTCAATGCCGGCCACGCGCTCAATTATGTCAATGTGCATCACGTGGCCGCCCTGCCGGGCCTGCGCGAGCTGCACATCGGCCATGCCATCATCAGCCGCGCTGTCTTCATCGGCCTGCGCGAGGCCGTGCGCGAGATGAAACGACTCATGAATTCGAGTTGCCAGGTGCCGGTTGCCGGTTACCAGTGAGCCTGTCGGTCTTCACTGGCAAACGGATAACTGACAACGGGCAACGTACAACGAGGAAACCATGTTCAGTGGTGCGATGACAGCTTTGGTGACGCCCTTCCGTGATGGCCGCGTCGATGAGGAACGGTTTCGCCGGCAGATCGATTACCAGATCAACAGCGGCATCGACGCCCTGGTGCCGGTGGGCACCACCGGCGAATCCCCCACGCTCTCGATGGAGGAACACATCCGCGTGATCGAGCTGTGCGTCGAGGCGGCGGCCGGCCGGGTGCCGGTCATCGGCGGCACCGGGTCCAACTCCACCAGCGAGGCCCTGCACCTGCAGCGCCAGGCCAGGAAGGCCGGCTGCCAGGCGGCACTGAGCGTCAACCCGTACTACAACAAGCCATCGCAGGAGGGGCTTTACCGCCACTTCATGACATTGGCCGACCACGTCGACCTGCCGATCGTGCTCTACAACATCCCCGGCCGCACGGGCATCACCATGAGCCCGCAGACGGTTGCGCGGCTGGCCCGGCATCCCAACATCGTCGCCATCAAGGAGGCCACCGGCTCGCTCGATATCGCCACCGAGATCCGCAGCCTCTGCGACATCACGGTCATCAGCGGCGATGACTCACTGACGCTGCCGATCATGGCCATCGGCGGCACGGGTGTGATCAGCGTGCTGTCCAACCTGCTGCCGGCCGAGGTCAAGAAGCTGGTGACGCTGGCCGGCGCCGGCCAGCTCGCCGAGGCCCAGCAACTGCACGTCAAGCTCTTCGCCCTGACCAAGGCGCTGTTTGTCGAGGGCAACCCGGTGGGCATCAAGGCCGCCATGCAACTGGCCGGCACCGATTCGGGCGAGCTGCGCCAGCCCCTCTGGCCCGCCAGCGATGCCACCCGCCAGCTCCTCGAATCCGAGATGCGCAAGCTCGGCGCCCCGGCCTTGGTCTGAGCGCCGGTGCCGGGCGGTTGCCTGCCAGTGGACACGAATCAGCATCACCGGGACAGCATCACCGGGAGGCTGCCTCCTGCATGTCCGTTCGTGGGCGATGCCTGGCATTCAGCCTGTTGGCCTGCGGATGCCGCATGCGTGCCCGGCGAGCGCCAGCAGGCGCTCGCCCGATCAGCCAGTCACAGGCAATCCCACGATGGATGCGTTGAACCTTCGCAGCGCTGGCCGGGCGGGCGATGGATTCTTATACTCGCCAGCGCCATCAACCCAGGAGTAAGCACATGAACGTTCTGGTCGCCGGTGGAGCGGGTTATATCGGGTCTCACACGGTCAAGCGCCTGCTCGAGGCCGGGCACAAGCCGGTCATCTACGACAACGCCTCGCGCGGGCACAAGGTCGTGGCCGATATCCTGAAGGTGCCGGCCATCTGGGCCGACCTGAACGACCGCGCCACGCTGCTCAAGGCGCTGCGCGATCACCGGATCGACTGCGTCATGCATTTCGCCGCCTATGCCTATGTCGGCGAGAGCGTCGAGCAGCCGCTGATGTATTACCGAAACAACGTCGCCACCACGGTGAGCGTGCTGGAGTGCATGCAGGAGGCGGGCGTGAAGCGGTTTGTCTTCTCCAGCACCTGCGCCACCTACGGCGATCCCGACCGCGTGCCCATCACCGAGGATGAGAAGCAGACGCCCGTCTCCCCCTATGGCCGGTCCAAGCTGATGGTTGAGCACATCCTGAAGGATTTGGCCGCGGCGGACAAGGATTTCACTTTCGCCGCGTTGCGCTACTTCAACGCCAGCGGCTGCGCTGCCGATGGCACGCTGGGTGAAGACCACGACCCCGAGACCCACCTGATCCCGGTGGTCCTCCAGGCGATCCTGGGCAAACGGCCGGGCATCACCATCTTCGGCACCGATTACCCCACGCCCGATGGCACCAACATCCGCGACTACATCCACGTGGATGACCTGGCCGATGCCCACATCGCCGCCATGGAAAGACTCGACACGCTGCGCCAGATCTTCTGCAATCTCGGCACCGGCAACGGCTTCAGCGTCAAGCAGATCATCGCCACCGCCGAGAAGGTCACCGGCCGGTCGGCCCCGGTGAGCTACGGCCCCCGCCGGGCCGGCGATGCCATCGCGCTGTACGCCGATCCCACCCGCGCCCGCCAGCTCCTGGGCTGGGAAGCCCGCCACAAAGACCCCGAGAGCATCATCCGCTCGGCCTGGAACTGGTTCAGCAAGCACCCGGATGGATATGCCAGGTAGATGAACCCGCGCGCCGGTCCCCTCCGCTTGTTCCGCGCGGGCGATGCCCTTAGTGTGAGACATGATGGATGGACCGCCCGGATCGGATGCACAGACTGCCCCATCGCCCCGCCTGCGCGCCCGGATTGAGATCGACAATCCCGGCGGCTGGCTGCAACTGGGTCTGCCCCGCACCATCGAGTGGGTGCGGGCGGAGTTGCCCATCCCCGGCCTGCGCCCCGAGCTGGGTGGCCTGCGCATCATCCATCTGAGCGACCTGCACCTGCGCGATCGCTGGGCCAGCGGCTACGATGAGCTGATCGAGCGCATCGGCGCCCGCCCACCCGATCTGATCTGCTTCACCGGCGACTTCGTCGAGGACAAGCGCGATCATCGCCCGGCCCTGCCGGTGCTGAAGCGCCTGGTTTCCGCTTTGCCATCGCGGCTGGGCATCTATGCCATCCTCGGCAATCACGATGGCGACCTGCTTGGCCCGCGGCTGGCGGAGATGAACATCCACCACATCGGCGGCCAGCGCGCGTGCCTCGGCGCCATCGAGCTGCTGGGCTTTCCCGGCGTCGATCGCGCGGACCTGGATGAAGTGTTCCTGATGAACCTGCCGCCCCGGCCGCCCGGCGGCGTGCGCATCGCCCTGTGCCATTACCCCGACCTGTTCGACCGCATCGCCCGCTGCCAGCCCGATCTCTACCTCTGCGGCCACAGCCACGGCGGACAGGTCTGCCTCCCCGGCGGCCAGCCGCTGCTCACCCACGATGCCTCCCCCCGCCACTACAGCAGGGGCATCCACCGCCGCGGCTCCACCTGGCACATCGCCAACCGCGGCGTCGGCGCGGGCACACCCGCCGTTCGCCTCTTCTGCCCCGCCGAAGCCATCGAGATCACCCTTCAACCGGCGTAGCACGGAAAGCGGAGAGGCGGGATCATGCCAGCCGCCGCCCATCCGCGCAGGATCATGCCAACCACTATCACGAACCTATTACTACCAATTGAACATCAATGTCCCCCTGCCGCGCGCACCTGCAAACCCGTCCCACAAGCATGCATCAGCGCGAAAAACGGCGTGCATCAACGGTTAACCCGCCCTGGCTGCTGCCCTCAATCACGGCCGGGCCGATCAATGCTGGCAGACGTTGGCTTCCTGCACAATCAGCCGGCCTTCGTGCAACACCACCTTCTGGCGCATCAGCAGGAACTCGATCACCTGCGGCACGGTCAGACCGGCGGCCGAGCAGGTATGAAAACGGGCGGCGGGGCCGAATTGGCGCTCGGCCGCCTCGATCAGTTCCGCCGGTGTGAGGGCGGGGTTGCTGCGGCGGATCAGGTCGATCAGTTCGTGGGCGTGGATCTCGGGTGCGGTCGATTGCATCGGATAGACTCCTTGCGACATTCTACAACATGGGGGTATCCAGCATCTCCTGGGCCACTGTCGGCCTCAGCAGCGGCTGATGGCCATACCAGAGCAGATCGGCAGCGCACTTGACCACCATCACCGTGGATGCAATCACCACGATGATCATCGCCACGCGCCAGATCCCCCGGCCGGTCCGGGCCGCCCCCCACCACGCCAACCCCATGGCCGGCGCGGCCAGGGTCAGCGAGATCCAGTCGAAGTGGCCGCACACGCACATCGTCAGCGGCACCAGGCAGACCATCGCGATCGCCGCCATCCCCTGCCACGGCATGCGGGCCGACCGGGGCGGCGGTGCATAGGAGAGCGTGGGTGCGGGCATGATGGCTTAAGTGTATCGCAAACCGGCACCGCCGGCGCCTGGTGCGGCGATGACCCATCTCCGGCATGCGATGCCGCCGGGCGGTCAGGGTGACTGCTGCGGCCCGGCCGGCGCGATGCGCACCCGCCGGCCATCGATGCGCAGGCGGCCCTGCTGGTAAAGGCGGACCGCCTCGGGATAGGCGATGCACTCCTGCTCGAAGACGCGCGCGGCGAGCGTGTCGGGGGTGTCCTCCTCCAGCACCGGGCAGGTGCGCTGGAGAATGATCGGGCCGGCATCGTACTCGCTGTCAACGAAATGGACGGTGCAGCCGCTGACCTTGCAGCCGTGATTGAGGACCGCCTCGTGGACGCGACGGCCGTACATGCCGCGCCCGCCGAAGCTGGGCAGCAGCGCCGGGTGGATGTTCATGATCCGCCCGCTGTAGCGCACCGGGATATCCAGCAGCGACAGCCACCCCGCCAGGCAGACCAGGTCCACCCCCGCATCATCGCACAACTGGAACACCTGCCGGCTGAACTGATCCACCTCGGGAATCGAGCGCCGATCCACCACGAAGTTGGGGATGCCCGCCTCGGCCGCCCGCGTGATCCCGAGCAGCCCGGGCCTGGACCCGATGGCCACCGTGATCTTCGCATGCAGCCGGCCGGCCGCGATCTCATCGACGAAGTTCTGCAGCGTCCGCCCCGACCCGCTGACCAGCACGCCGAGCTTGAGAGGTTTACCAGCAACTTGATCAGACATCGTATGCTCGAAGCAGGTGCAGCCGCAGATCCAAACGGGGGACACCGGTGGCCAACCCGGTTGCGCTCAGCCCTTTCGCATGGCCTTGACCGCCTGGGCATCGCGCAGGCACAGGTCGGGGTAGTCCTTGTCCTGGCCCACATCCGGCCGGCGCTTCCAGCTCCGGGCGCAGGCAGGGTAGTCGCCGCGGCGGTCGATCACCCGCACCGTCGCCGCCGGGCTGCTCACCGGCGCCTCGGCGAAGCTGTGATAGCCCGCCCCGACCAGGTCCTGGAGGTCCACACCGTAGCTTTGCAGCTTCTGGCGTACCGCATCATCATCGACGCTGTACACCACCTCGGCATCGAGCGCCTTGTTCAGCCCCGCGTTTTTCTTCAGGGTATCCAACTGAAGCAGGGCGCTTTCGCGCAGCTCCATCAGCAGCTCCCATTCCTTGCGCTGCTCATCGCTGATCTCCAGGCCGGAGGGCTCGGGCTTGCGCGCCAGGTGCACGCTGGGCAGGTCGGCATCCTCGCCGGTGCGCGGCAGGTGCTCCCATGCCTCATCAGCGGTGTAGACCAGCATCGGCGACAGCAGCTTGATCAGCGCAACCGCCATGCGGTGCATCACCGTCTGGCAGCGGCGGCGCAGTGGCGAATCGGGCGCTTCGCAGTAGAGGCGGTCCTTCATTGCGTTGCCGTAGATCGCGCTGATCTGCACCGCGCAGAAATCATGCAGCAGGCGGAACGCGCGGTGCGTCTGGAACGCATCGTAGGCCGCGCTCACCTCCACGATCAGCGTGTCGAGCTGGTCGATCGCCCAGCCATCGAGGCTGGCCAGCGGAATCTCCGCCAGGTCGCGCACCGCATGCCTGGCCGGATCGAAGTCCGACAGGTTGCTCAGCAGATACCGCAGGGTGTTGCGGATCTTGCGGTACTTGTCGCCGAACTCCTGGATGATCTTCGGGCTGGTCGGGATGTCGCCCTCGTAATCCACGCTGCATGTCCACAGCCGCAGCAGATCGGCCCCGTGCGTATTGATCTCCTTTGTGGCGGTGACGTACTCGGGATCGCTCTTGGAGACCTTGCGGCCATCGGGCTTGACGACAAAGCCATGGGTCAACACCGCCTTGAACGGCGGCTGGCCGGTTGCCCCCAGCGCCGGCAGGAGCGAAAGCTGGAACCAGCCGCGGTGCTGGTCCGAACCTTCCAGGTACAGATCGGCGGGGAAGCGCAGATCCGGCCGGCCCATCAGCACGGCATGCCACGAGCTGCCCGATTCGAACCACACATCGAAGATGTCCTTCTCCTTGCGCAGCTTGTCCTTGGGGAAGCGCTCACCGGGATCGTAGTCGCCCAGCAGCTCGGCCGGCGAATCGGTAAACCACGCATCGGATCCCTTCTCGGCAAAGCGCCGAGCCACCGCCCGCACGCTTTCGGGAGTCAGCAGCGCTTCGCCCTGCTCGTTATAGAAGACCGGGATCGGCAGCCCCCAGGCCCGCTGGCGCGAGATGCACCAGTCCGGCCGGGAATCCAGCATCCCCTTGAGGCGGGCCTGTCCCCAGCGCGGGATGAAGGTGATCTGCTCGGCCGCCGCCTGCTGGGCGCGGGCGCGCAGCGTCTGCCCGGAAGCGGCCGGCGCAGCGGCCTGGCCGGCGGCCGCCTCGCCGCTGGCATCCATCGCGATGAACCACTGCTCGGTGGCGCGGAAGATTGTGGGCGTCTTGCTGCGCCAGTCATGCGGATAGCTGTGGCGGATCATCTGCTGATGAAACAGCTTGCCCGCCTCCTGCAGCCGCCGGGGGATAATCTGGTTGGCATCCCAGACAAGCTGCCCGCGCAGCCAGTCGGGCACGGTATCGTCGAACTTGCCGTTGGCCATCACCGGCGAGTAGATCGGCAGGCCCTCGCGCAGGCCGGTGTGGTAGTCATCTTCACCGTGGCCGGGCGCGGTGTGGACCAGGCCCGTGCCATCGTCGAAGGTCACATAGTCGGCCAGCACCACCGGCGATTCGCGCTCGATAAACGGATGGCGATAGCGGATGCCGGCCAGCTCGCTGCCCGGTGCGCGGCCCAGCACCGAGACGTTCTGTGCCTTGCCCGCCTCCATGACCCGCTTGACCAGTTGGCTGACGAGGATGGCATGATACGTCTGGCCATCCTTCTCATAGCGCACAAGCTGGTATTCCCCCTCCGGCGCCACCGCCACCGCCAGGTTCGCCGGCAGTGTCCACGGCGTTGTCGTCCAGATCATCAGGTGGATCGTTTCGCCGGCCGGCGCATTGAGCGAGGCCGGCAGCGCGGCCGGGTCCACCACCTCAAACAGCACGTAAACGCTCGGGTCCTCGCGCTCCTGGTACTCGATCTCGGCATCGGCCAGGGCGGTCTGGTTCGTGATCGACCAGGAGACGGGTTTAAGCTGCTTGTAAACCAGCCCCGCCTCGACGAACCGGGCGAACACTTCCAGGGTGCTGGCCTCGTAGGCCGGCTTCATCGTGATGTACGGATTGTCCCAGTCACCCAGGATGCCCAGGCGCTGGAACTGCTCGCGCTGGATGTTGACGTACTTGTCGGCATACGCCCAGCAGCGCTTCCGCACCTCCACCGTGCTCATCTCGCGCAGCTTCGGGCCCAGCTCCTGCTGAATCTTGTGCTCGATCGGCAGGCCGTGGCAGTCCCACCCCGGCACGTACGGCGTGCGCTCTCCCTTGAGCGAATGCCAGCGCAGGAACACATCCTTGAGCGTCTTGTTGATCACGTGCCCGATGTGGATGTCGCCGTTGGCGAACGGCGGCCCATCGTGCAGCACCCAGAGCGGCCCATCCTTGCGCGCTTCCAGAACCTTGCGGTACAGATCCATCTCCCGCCATTTCGCCAGCCGCTTGGGCTCATTCTCCACAAGCTTGGCGGCCATGGGGAAATCGGTCCTGGGCAGGTTCAGCGTATCCTTGTAGTTCGGTTTGTTCTCAGCCATGGTCGTTCCGCCGATGGTACACGAAGGCGCGAAAGAGGCGAAGAGGCCGGGGGCCGGCTCTCCGATCCACAGTCTGCAGAGCAACAGGATGGACCCTGCGGATGGCGTGCGCGCATCTTACGAAGTCGCCGCCACCACCTCGAAGCCCTGCTGTTCATCCTCGTGCAGGCGGATGGACTTCCAGCCGCCCTTGAGGAAGCGGGTGAGCAGGAACAGGCCGAGGATGCCACCGAAGCAGGTGGCCAGCGTCCAGGGGCCGATGACGCCCAGGTCCGGGATATAGCGGACAATCAGGCTGCCACCGCCCACCACGATCGTCCAGACGAGCACCGCCTGCACCACCGCCGGCACCATCGTATCGCCCGCTCCGCGCAGCGCCCCGACATAGATGACGAACATCGCATCAAAAATCTGGTACAGCGCCACGAAGAGCATGAGCTGGGCGCCGACGCGCTGGATTTCGGGGTCGGGGCTGAACAGGCCGATCAACTGATAGCGGAAGGCGAACAGTGTCAGTCCCGCCGCCACCATGTACGCCGCGCAGACGAAGAACCCCAGGTGCGCCCGCCGCGCTGCCAGATCGTGGCGCTTCATGCCGATGTACTTGCCCACCAGCGCTGTCACCGCCCCGGCCACGCCCACGGCCGGCATGAAGCACACGTGCATGTAGGTAAAGGCGAAGCTGTTGGCACTGAGGGCGGCGGTGCCCAGGCTGGCCATGATCACGTTCATGAAGATCATCCACGCAACGACGTCGCAGATGAGCTGGAAGCCGGCCGGCAGGCCGATCTTCAGGAGCATGCGCAGCTTCTCCGCCCGCAGGCGCAGGTCCAGCGTGTTGAACTGCCGGGCGAAGGCGGGGCGGAAGATGAACGCCCCCATCACCAGCAGCTCGGCCAGCACCGCGGCATTGGTCCCCCAGGCCGCCCCGGCCACCCCCAGCCGCGGAAAGCCCCAGTTGCCGTAAATCAGCAGCCAGTTGAAAAAGAGGTTGATCACCACACCGAAGATCGCGCCGATGAGCACGATCGTCGGCCGGTGCAGGCCCAGCAGGAACTGGCTGATCGCGGTCTGGGCAAGCTTGAGCGTGCCGCCCAGCGCGACGATGCGCAGGTACTCAGCCTCGATCACCACCATGCGCGGCTCGTGCCCCATCGCCAGGAAGAAGCGGTCGGCGATGGGATACAGCCCCAGCGTGATCAGCCCGAAGATCAGGCCGAACCAGACCCCCTGCCAGAGGTACTGCCCGGCGGCGTGATGGTCCTGGCGCCCGAACGCCTGGCTGACCAGCGTGTTGACCACGAGCATGACGCCAAAGCCAAAGCCCAGGACAGAGAAGAACGCGATGCCGGCCGTGCCGGCCGCGGCCGCCTCGAGATCGCCCACCCGCGCAAGCATGATGCGGTCGGCGAACTGCATGAGGGTGTAGGATGCCATCTGCGCCACGGTGGGCGCAGCCAGCATGAGCAACTCCACGATCGGCCGGCGCTGCGAAGTCGAAGCGAGGGAAGCGTAGTCCAGTGATTGTTCGTGCATGGGGATGAACCGAAAAGAAAAACCCTGAAGCCATCGCTCCAGGGTTCGGTTCTCAGGAAAATACGAAACGACGCCCTAGCCGCAAATGGCTCGTGCCGAAGGAAGGTGAATAGCATCGTTCCGCTTCATCAGGTTCAGAATCCTACCCGCGCCGCTGGTGTTGTCAATTCGCGATTTCACAAAAAATCCGCTGAATTCTGGACGTTTGAGGCAAGAATGAGATCTGACACAGCAGGTCAAACACCCGATAAGGAGGCCACCCGGTGCGGGCGTGCCGGCAGCGCTCGCGCGGCACCGCGGTAAACCCTCATTCGTGCGCCCGTTCCTGCCGGATCACAAGCCACGCCCTCGCCCGCATCACACCCGGCAGGCGCTGCGCGCAAGTCTTGCACGCGCTATGCGCATCCCCTGGCAGGCGCCCCCGCCCGTGCTTTATTCCAGCAGCAGCACGTGCACCGCCCCCGGCCCATGCACGCCGGTGACGAGGTTGCCTTCGATATCCGTGGTCTTGCTCGGGCCGGTGATGAGAACGGTGCCGCTGCCAGTGCCTTCGCGCTGGAGCCTGTACATCAGGTCGAGCAGGTCGGGAACCAGGTCGCGCGGCTGCACGATGGCGATGTGGATGGGCGGGACAAGTGACAGCACCCGGCCATGATCGGGATTGGCGCGCACCACCAGGCTGCCGGTCTCGGCCACCGCGGCCCAGGCATCGGTCACCCCCGCATCCAGCCCATACACCGCATCGGCCGACAATTCATCCCAGCGCTGGGCGGCGATGCCGGCGGCCTTGAGCTGCCCCGCCAGGTCGAGCGAATCGAGCAGCGGCGAAACCGGCAGTCCCACGCTGGCGCAGTTGAGCTGCCGCAGCAGGTCGATCAGCCGCTGCGCCAAGTCCTCCACCGCCAGCGTGATCACGCTCATCGCGTTGGCCGCCGCCTGTTTGGCGAACAGCGCGGGCAGGCCGATATCGGTCTGCACCAGACGGATGATGTGCTCGGGCAACTCCGGCGGCACCGGCGGTGTGGCCAGCGGCTGGCGTCGTCCCAGCGCCTGTCGAACCGTTGCGATGAATTCGGCCTGGCTGGTCATGTCACTCCATCCCCCTTCGCTTCTCCCGTTCACTCCAAAGCTCGTGGAACGTGCGTCGTGCCGGGGCGGGCATGTCGCGCACCTGCGTCCAGCCGCCGGCCGGGGGGGGAAGTTTGCTGATCCAGCCATCGGTCTTGCGCGCCCGTCGGCGCAGGGCCCACTTCTGCACCCGGCCGAACCACTTGTAGAACAAAGGCCAGCGCAGGCTGGCGGCCCACATACGGTAGACCATGCGCTCGAAGCGCGAGCTGATGTTGTCGCGGTGGATGTCCCGCCGCATGTTCACCAGGTGTTTCGGGATGTCGATCTTAACCGGGCAGGCTTCGTAGCACGCCCCGCACAGGCTGGATGCCTGCGGCAGGTCCTGGTAGGCCTCCAGCCCCTGGAACAGCGGCGTGATCAGCGCGCCGATCGGGCCGGGATAGACGCTGCCGTAGGAATGGCCGCCAATCTTGCGATACACCGGGCAGGCATTGAGGCAGGCCGCGCAGCGGATACACCGCAGCGTCTCGCGGTAGTCACCGGCCAGGATCTCGCTGCGGCCGTTGTCCATCAGCACCAGGTGGAATTCCTCGGGCCCATCCTTCTCACCCGCCCGCCGCGGGCCGCCAAAGAGGCTCGTATAGACCGTCAGGTGCTGGCCTGTCGAGCTGCGCCCCAGCAGCTTCAGGAGCACCGCCAGGTCGGCCAGGCGCGGGACAAGTTTTTCCATCCCCACCAGGCTCACCAGCACGCGCGGCATGGCGGTGGTCAGCCGGCCGTTGCCTTCATTGGTGACGATGCAGACCTGCCCGCTCTCGGCCACCACGAAGTTGCCGCCGGTGATTCCCAGGTCAGCCGTGCGGAACTTCTCGCGCAGGAACGCACGCACCTGCTTCGTCAGGGCTTCGGCATCATCGGTGTAGTCGCTCTTGAGGTAGCCGGTCAGCAGCCTGGCGATCGACGCCTTGTCCATGTGAATGATCGGCTGCACGAGATGGCTTGGCCTGTCCCTGTTCACCTGCACGATGAACTCGCCCAGGTCCGTCTCCCACACCTCCATCCCCAGCTTTTCCAGGGCGGGGGTCAGCTCGATCTCCTCGCTGACCATCGACTTGCTCTTGACGCACACCCGGCAGCGGTTGCGGGTGGCGATGTCGGCGATGATCCGCCGCGCTTCGGCCCCATCGCGCGCGAAGTGGATATGCCCGCCGGCCTGGCGCACCGACTCGGCCAGTTGCTCGATGTAATAATCCAGGTGATCGAGCGTGTGCTGCTTGATCTGGCCGGCCAGCGTGCGCAGGGCATCGGCATCGGGCAGCTCGCGCAGGCGCATCTGCCGGCCGATCCACTGCTTGGTCGTCGCCGTGCTCACCGCCAGCTTCAGCTTCTCATCGCCGGCCGACTTCACGCTGATCTGGTGAAAGTCGAACGGTGAATCGTGCGCCTGCTCGAGAAACTCGGCGGAACGCTCATCCAGTGACCGTTGGGCCAGGTGGGACATCGGCGGCGATTATAGAAGACTGCGGGTGAGTTGCGAGTTGCCGGACAGCCACCGGCGCCAATCGCCTTCCCCGGAATGCTGACTGCCCGCATCCGGTTACTGGCGGGTCATCCAGCGCCACAGCCACATCCCCAGCGTCAGCAGGATCGACAGCACGATGCAGGTGACGATGGGAAAGTAGACCCGGACATTTTGCCCCTCATACGCCACATCGCCCGGCAGGCCGCGGAATCCGCTCCGGCCCAGGAGCCAGACGATCCCTCCCAGCGCTGCCAGCGCGATGCCCACCACCATCAGCCATCGGCCCATCTCCATCATGCCCCATTATAGCCGCGCTGCCCCGGTGGCGGCCCATCACGCCTTCAGCGCGGCCTCGATCGCCGCCCGCGGGCAGCCGATATCCACCACGGTCACGGGGCCGGTAAACGCCTGCGCGCCCGGCTGATCAAAGCCGCGCTTCATCGCCACGAAGGTGGCGGTTTGGCTGGCGCGGATGATGGGGCCCATCGGCTGGCCGGTGTCGCAATCGAGGCCGCTGGGCAGATCGATCGCCAGCACCGCCCGGCCGCTGGCGTTGACCGCCTGCGCCAGCGCATCAAACGGCGGGCGCGGCGGCTGATCGAGCCCCGTCCCGAAGATCGCATCGATGATCAGATCCCACGGCCGAGCGCGGATCAGGCCGGGCTCGGCCGGGGCATACGGCAGGCCCATCGCCTCAACGATGCGCCAGTTGATCGCCGCATCGCCACGGTATCGGGCCGGTTCCACCGTCAGGCCAATCTGCACCTGCGCGGTGCTGTTGTGCAGGTGACGGGCGATGGCCAGCCCATCTCCGCCGTTGTTGCCGCCGCCGCAGAGGATCAGCACGGCGGGGCGCTGCTGATGGGCAGGCATCTGCCCGGCAGGCATCTGCCCGGCAAGCATTTGCAACGCCACCGCGGTGGCGCCGCGCGCTGCGTTTTCCATCAGCACGATGCCCGGCACATGAAAGCGCTCGATGGCGATGCGATCCACCGCCCGAACCTGCTGGCGTGTCAGTCGCATGGAACCTCCTGGATAACCGGCCGTCCTGGTAACAGGCGCGGGGGCGCGACAGCAGCGCGTGGGTGCGGCAGCCGGGATGATGCGCCTGATCCATCACCCTGCTTCATCCCGCCGCTGGCCCCCTCGACCACGCCCCCTATACTACGATCGATGCTTATCCTGCTCACCAACGATGATGGAATCCAGGCCCCGGGCCTGGTGGCGATGTACCGCGAGCTGGTGCAGCTCGGTGATGTTGAGGTCGTGGCGCCCGAGACGGTGCAGAGCGCCACCGGCCATGGGATCACCATCACCACGCCGCTGCTCACCACCCGCGTCACGATTGAAAACGCCTTTACCGGCACCGCCGTCGCCGGCAGCCCGGCCGATTGCGTGAAGCTGGCGGTCAACCAGATTCTCCCCCGCCAGCCTGACCTGGTCATCAGCGGCATCAACTCCGGCGCCAACGTGGGCATCAACGTGATCTACTCCGGCACGGTGGCGGCGGCGATCGAAGCGGCGTTTTTGGGGCTGCCGGCGATCGCCCTCTCGCTGTATCTCCGCCGCGAGGTGCCCACCGATTACGCCCGCGCTGCCAGGTGGTCGCGCCGGATCATCGAGCAGTGCCTGGCCCATGGCCTGCGGCCCGGCGAGGTGGTCAGCGCCAACCTGCCTGCTGTGCCGCCGGGAGACCAGCCGCGCGGCACGCGCATTGTCCGCCAGTGTACCGAGCCGTGGGTGGACACCTACGAAAGGCGCCAGGACCCCAAGGGGCGCGACTATTTCTGGAACACCAGCATCTTCACGCTTGCCCAGACCGAAGAGGACACCGATGTCGCCGCCCTGCGGGATGGATACATCACCCTCACCCCCCTGCAATTTGACCTGACCTGCCACGCGATGACCCAGCGCTGGCAGAAGCTCAACTGGGACCAGCCCGAGCCGGGCGATACATAAGGCCCCTGCGATGCATAGGGTCCTTGCGATGCATAGGGCCCTTGCGCGGTGAGGCTGCGGCGTGGTTACTTGCGGGCGTTGGCGTAGAGGAGGATGGATTTCATCAGGTCCGTCGC
>CAYNMV010000082.1:0-16365 GCA_964398315.1 uncultured Tepidisphaeraceae bacterium
TGATACGTCCTCCGATGCCGTAAGGCGTTGAGTACTCCGAATGGGGCGTCAACGTCTCGCTGGGCGAGGCGGTGATACTTCCTCCGATGCCGTAAGGCGTTGAGCACTTACTGTTGCACACGGAGGGGCTTTACGACCGCAGTGATACTTCCTCCGATGCCGTAAGGCGTTGAGCACTTAAACATTACATGGAGCGGCGCAAGTCGATGAGGTGATACTTCCTCCGATGCCGTAAGGCGTTGAGCACCCGACACAGGAGCGCAGATCGTCACGGTCGGTGATGGTGTGATACTTCCTCCGATGCCGTAAGGCGTTGAGCACCCGACTATCAGCGTGCCTGCCTGACCCTGGGTGTGCGTGATACTTCCTCCGATGCCGTAAGGCGTTGAGCACTTCGCCCGTCGAATCATGCGGGCGGCGGCAAACCCCGTGATACTTCCTCCGATGCCGTAAGGCGTTGAGCACTTCAAGCCGGGGTGCAAGCTGACGCTGATGGATACGCCCATCACGGACGATTCCCCACCACGGCCAAGGTTGTCGATATACACCTCCGCCACCCGTGCGGCCTGATGTATGACAGCCCCTGCTACCTTGGCCAGGGGGGCCCGTGGGACGACTGCGGCGGAGGGCCCATGTCGATTGACCGGCCAATATGGACGATACAATTCTGTGCACCCGTGGTCGTAAATCCCCGCTCCGTCCGATAAGGTGGAAGGGGAAGGCTGTTCCACCTACTTAGCTTTATGTCCGTCGCAGAACCGAGCAAGGATCCGAAAATCGGCAACGAAGCTTTGCAGCGTGGCGATGCGCTGCGCAAGGCGGGCGATCTGCGCAGCGCGGTGGAAGCATATCTTCAGGCCGCGACTGCCAGCGAGGTCCCTGAATCGGCTCTTTGCCTGAAGATTGCCCGCTGTTACGGACAACTCGGTGAGGATGACCAGGTGCGCCACTGGGCGCTGGCCGCACTGGATGCCGGCGAGGATTTTCTGACCTGGCAAGGCGTGGCCGGCCTCCTGAGCAAGCATTTGCAACAAGAATGGCCTGGCCGCAAGCGCACCGCGCGGGTCGCTCTGCTCGGCAGCTATACCACCACGCAGTTCAGGCAGATGCTTGCCATCGCCGCCATCAAATTTGGCGTGCAGATCGAGCTGTATGAATCACACTACGGCCAGTACCAGCAGGATGTGATCGACCCGGCCTCAGCGCTCTACGCCTTCAAGCCGGATTTTGTGATCCTGGTCGTCCACGCCGGCGAGCTGCGTCTTCCGAGCTACACCGACCAGCCTGAGGCGGCCATCGAGGCAGAAGTCAGCCGCTGGACGCACCTTTGGCAGACCATCCGTCAGCGCAGCGGCGCCCGCGTCATCCAGCATAACTTTGCCCTCGACACGGTGGTGCCGATGGGCCATCTCAGCTCGCGCCTGCCGGGATCACGCTATGCCATGGCCCAGCGGGTCAATCAGCGCCTCGGCGAGCTGGCCGGAACAGAGGTCAGCCTGGTCGACTGCGAGCGGCTGGCGGGGTTGATTGGGAAGAACCGCTGGTTCGATCCAAAGTACTGGAACCTGTCCAAGCAGGCGGTGTCACTCGATGCCCTGCCGCTGCTGGCCCGGCATACCGCCGCGGTGCTGGCGGCGGACCTTGGCCTGTCCCGCAAATGCCTGGTACTCGATCTCGATAACACGCTCTGGGGCGGCATCATCGGCGAGGATGGCCTGGCCGGGATCAAGCTTGGTCCCGGCTCCCCCATAGGCGAGGCCTATACCGCCTTCCAGGAGTACATCCTCGAGCTGAAGAACAAGGGCGTCATCCTTGCCGTCAACAGCAAGAATAACGAAGCCGATGCCCGCGAGGTGTTTGAAAAACACCCTGAGATGCGCATCAAGCTGGATGACATTGCCGTTTTCATCGCCAACTGGGAAACCAAGCCGCAGAACATCGAACGCATCGCCAGGACGCTCAATATCGGCATCGACTCGCTCGTGTTCGTCGATGACAACCCTGTCGAACGACAGGCCATGCGTCAGTTCCAGCCGGAGGTAGATACCATCGTCCTTCCGGCCGATCCACACCAGTATGTCCGCTGCCTGAGCAACTATCTGCTGTTTGAAACCAGTTCCTTTACCCAGGAGGATGCCGCGCGCGCAGCCCAGTACCGTGCGCGGGCACAGATTGCGGAGCTGGAGCAGGCGGCTGGCAGCATCGAGGATTTCTACCGCTCACTGCAGATGAAGGCGGTCGTCAAGCCGTTCGATGAGACGTCGCTGCCCCGTATCGCGCAGCTCATCGGCAAGACCAATCAGTTCAACCTGACCACCCGCCGGCATGGGATGGGCGAGTTGCAGAAATTTGTGGCCGATCCTGACTGCATCCACTATTCACTCACCCTGCAGGATCGCTTCGCCAATCATGGCCTGGTTTCCCTGATCATCGCCTTCAAGCGCGGTGAGGTTCTCGATATCGATACGTGGCTGATGAGCTGCCGGGTCATTGGCCGCACCGTCGAGGCCGAGCTGCTCAGCAAGCTGAGCAACCACGCGCGGGAGATGGGTTGTCGCATCCTCCGCGGTACGTATATTCCCACCGCCAAGAACGGCATGGTCAAGGACATCTACGGCAAGTTCGGCTTCCGCCAGATCACTGAGGACAACGGCATCACGATCTGGGAATACGACCTGGCAACGCAGGGACCGATCACCAACGCCTTTATCGAGAATGTTGATTCACTGGAAGCATAGTGACCGGTTGCCGGTTGCCAGTGGGTCCACTGGTTGTCACCGGCAACCGATAACCGGCAACTGACACCCCACCCATGACCATCCAAGACCGACTCCAGGAAGTGTTCCAAACCGTCTTCGCCGATGATTCGATCGAGCTCAAACCGGAGATGACGGCCGCTGACATCCCGCAGTGGGACTCGGTAGCCCACATCAACCTGATGTTCGCCATTGAGCAGGCATTCGGAATCCAGTTCGCCGGCAATGAACTGGCCGAGTTCGCCAACATCGGCGAGCTGGTGTCGTACCTGGAGGCCAAGGGGCAGGGATGACGGGATGATACAGGATTGAAGAGGAAAAGGCGGAAATCTGCGTCCCATCCGCTTTTCGGCCTTCAGTCTTTCAGTTCAGATTTTCCTGAATCTGATCCCTGACCGGATTCGTCACCCGGCAGGCCTGCTGGTATACTGTCCGCCCCGCGCAGGGATGCGTGGGGCCAGACACTCTCGAAGGCAAGGACGCCATGAAGCTGCCCATCCTTCTGCTTGCGCTGCTGCTGGCGGGGCTGTTCCTCCCCGGCGGCTGCACGCAGACCCTCACTCAGCCGCGCCTGGACGGCACCGTCCCGATCGTTCGCGTGCGCGTGTTTGAGGATCTGACCGATGCCACCCTCACGGCCAGCCACCCGCCGACCGTCACCGTCTCCTCGAGCAGCATAGTGCGCCGACTGAACATCGCCGCGGGCGCCCCCGTGAGCATCACCTATGCCGGCGGGAGCTGGAAAATCGGCAACGCCGATGTGGGGGCTGGCGTCCTCACCCTTGTGCCGGCCTATGATGGCACCGTTCAGATCAACGGTATCGCCCATCGCGGGCAATACCGGCTTGTGCCGACCAGCGGTAACCGCTTTGACGTAGTGAACGATGTGGATATCGACGGCTACCTGAAAAGCGTCGTCTCGAAGGAGCTGTACGCCCGCTGGCACCCCGAAACCTACAGGGCTCAGGCGATCGTCGCACGCACATACGCCCTGTATGAGTCAAAAACCGCTCCCGCCGGCCGGCATTTTGATCTGCATCCCGATCAGCGCAGCCAGGTGTACGGCGGCCTTGCCGCCGAGACAGCCAAGAGCCGTGAAGCAGTCGAATCGACCGCCGGTATCGTCGTGGCCGCCGGCCCGCCGGGACAGGAGAAAATCTTCAAAGCCTACTTCTCCAGCGCCTGTGGCGGCATCTCGCAGAGCGCCACCGATGCCTTCGGCGACCGCCCCAATCCCGTCTTCCGCGAGCAGTCTGACCACGGCCTGTGCAGCGCATCGCCCCGGTACAACTGGGGCCCGATCGTGCTGAGCAAGGCCGAAGTGACCCGCCGGCTCAAGGCCTGGGGCAAGACCAGGGGCCATCCCATCCAGTCACTGGGAACACTGGAGCGCGTGGACATCGAAACCAACCCTCTTGGCCGGCCAGTGCGCTTCTACCTGACCGATTCCGGCGGCACCCGCTTCATGCTCCGCAGCGAGGAGATGCGTCACGGCATCAACATGGCCGCCAACGACGACAAAACCTTGCCCAGCTCCTTTTTCAAGATCATCAACGATCCCACCCACATACACTTCGTTGAAGGCCACGGCCACGGTCACGGCGTTGGCCTGTGCCAATGGGGGGCCCAGCGCCGGGCCGAACTGGGCACCCGTCACGAAGACATTGTCCTCGCTGCCTACCCCGGCTCCATTCTCGTCCGGGCATACTGACGCACGATGCGGCAGCCAGCCGAAGCCGTATTGGCCCAACCGGCTGACAGTTGCCGTTGCCGAAACAAAAAACACCCGCTTCGCTGCCGAAGCGGGTGTTTGATTTGAACGGATGGCCATCGCCGGGGTGTGGCGATTACAGCAGGCCGTCGGCCTTGGCCATGTGGAGCATCAGGTCAACCACGCGGTTGCTGTAGCCCCACTCGTTGTCATACCAGCTGACCAGCTTGAAGAAGTTGCTGTTCAGCTCGATGCCGGCGCCGGCGTCGAAGATGCTGCTGCGCGGGTCGGTGATGAAGTCGCTGGAGACGACCTCCTCTTCCGTGTAGCCCAGAATACCCTTGAGCGGACCTTCGGCCGCGGCCTTCATGGCGGCACAGATTTCCTTGTAGCTGGTGGCCTTTTCGGTGCGGACGGTCAGGTCCACCGCCGAGACGTCCATCGTCGGGACGCGGAAGGCCATGCCTGTCAGCTTGCCCTTGAGGGCCGGCATCGCCAGCGCCACGGCCTTGGCCGCACCGGTGCTGGCCGGGATGATGTTCATGTAGGCGTTGCGGCCGCCGCGCCAGTCCTTCTTGCTGGGACCATCCTGCGTCGGCTGGGTGGCCGTGACGGCGTGGATCGTCGTCATCAGGCCTTCGACGATGCCGAACTGCTCATGCACCACTTTGGCGATGGGGGCAAGGCAGTTGGTCGTGCAGCTGGCGTTGGAGACGATCGTGTGCTTGGACTTGTCGTAGGTGCCCTCATTGACACCCATGACGATGGTCGGCACCTGCTCGGGGCTCTTGGTCGGGGCCGAGATGATCACGCGCTTGGCGCCACCGGCGATGTGCTTGCTGGCAGCGTCGAAATCGGTGAACAGGCCGGTCGATTCAACCACGTAATCAACGCCAAGATCCTTCCACGGGAGCTTGCTCGGATCGCGCTCGGCGAAGGTCTTGATCTCATCGCCATTCACAACCAGGGCATTCTCACCGCGCACCTCGACGCTGCCGGGGTAGCGGCCGTGGACGGTGTCATACTTGAACAGGTAGCCCAGATTATCGGCCGACACCAGGTCATTGATGCCGACGAAATCGATCTTGCCCTTGTGCTGCAAAGCGGCCCGCGTGACCAGCCGGCCAATCCGGCCAAAACCATTGATCGCGACCTTAATCGCCATCGGAGTACTCCTTTCAAGAGTCGAAAATCGGGTGTTCTCGCCGGCTGGGACGCAGAACGGCGATCAGGGTTGAACGATAGGGAGCCCTCCGGGCGCTGTCAAGGAAACGCAGCGCTGCAGCAGACTCAACGTGTGGGTAAGCATGGGGCATACATACGCCAGTCCTGCTGTTGTCGGGGGGGGTGGAGTGACACGCAGAGGGGCTCGCGTCCACACCGCTGCCTGCTCCGAGGCACAGCCCGCTCTCATCCTGAGCCCCCCACCAGCGCACCAGTCCGAAAGCACGTACAGTGGCAGACTGATCAGGAGCAGCACGGTGGAGGACCCGGCCGATCCAGCCCCCCGCCCACGCCCGTCAACCTGCGGGCATGGGCGCTGCAATCGGCTCATCTTCCCGCCATGGCCGGCTGGGTGATGGCATCCCCTTCGAGTGTGGTCGGGGTTTCGGCGATCACCTTTTCCAGCACCATGTCAGTGGTGATCCCCTCTGCCTCGCCTTCGAAGTTGAGGATCACGCGGTGGCGCATGGCGGGAATGGCCACATCCTGGACATCCTGGAAGCTGACATGGAAACGGCCATCCAGCAGCGCCCGCACCTTGGCCCCCAGCACGATCGCCTGGGCAGCGCGCGGGCTGGCCCCCACGCGCAGGAACTGGTTGGTCATCGGCACCGCGAACATGCCCTGCGGGTGGGTGGCCAGGGTGATGCGGATGGCATAATCCTGGACATGGGGAGCGATCACCACCCGCTTGACGAGTTGCTGATGGGCCAGGATTTTCTGGTCATCCAGCACCGGCTTGATCTCGGGATGGTGGCCGGCTGTGGTACGGTTGAGGATCTCATGCAGCTCCGCCCGCCCGGAATACTGCACCAGCAGCTTATAGAAAAAGCGGTCAAGCTGGGCCTCGGGCAGCGGGTAGGTTCCCTCCTGCTCCAGAGGGTTCTGCGTCGCCATGACGAAGAATGGCTCTTTGAGCTTCCGCACTTGGCCACCGGCCGTCACCTGCCGCTCCTGCATCGCTTCCAGAAGGGCCGACTGGGTCTTGGGGGTGGCACGGTTGATCTCATCGGCCAGCACGATCTGGCTGAAGATGGGCCCGGCCATGAACTGGAAGTTGCGCCGCCCGTGCGCATCTTCCATGATGACGTTGGTGCCGGTGATGTCCGCCGGCATGAGGTCGGGCGTGAACTGGATGCGGTTGAATTCCAGGTGAAGCGCCTGGCTCAGCGCCCGGATCAGAGCGGTCTTGCCCAGCCCTGGCACGCCTTCCAGCAGCGCGTGACCGCCGACGAACAGGCAGGTCAGGACGCCGTCGATGATCTCCTCGTGCCCGACGATCACCTTGGCGATCTCGGCCTGCACCGCGCGGTAGTCCTGCCGAAACGCCTCGGTCAACTGCTGCACCTGCGGGTCGATGTTGGCCACAGGTTGCTGCTGTTGCGGAAATGCCATGATACGCTCCCAATCCGAATGTCCAGCTAACGCCTACAGTGTCAGCTTGCCCAGGCGGCTCATCGCCTCGTTGACGTTCTCGCGTGAGTTGAAGGCGCTCAGGCGAAAATATCCTTCACCACAGGCACCGAAGCCGGACCCCGGGGTGCCGACCACATGGGCCTCGGCCAGCAGCTTATCAAAAAACTGCCAGCTTGTGAGATTTCCGGGTGTCTTGAGCCAGACATACGGCGCATTGACCCCGCCAAACACCTGCACGCCAAGCTGGGTGAGGCGCTCGCGGATAATGGCGGCATTGGCCATGTAAAAATCGACCAGCGTCCGCACCTGCTGGCGGCCTTCGGGCGAATAAACCGCCTCTGCGCCGCGCTGGGTGATGTAGGAAACCCCGTTGAACTTGGTGGTGTGCCGGCGGGTCCAGAGCCGGTGCAGATCGACTGCCTCGCCGTCCCTGGTCTTGCCCTTGAGGGTCTTGGGAATGACGGTGAAGGCACAGCGCACGCCGGTGAACCCGGCCAGCTTGCTGAAGCTGCGCAGCTCGATTGCCACCTCGCGGGCCCCGGGAATCTCGTAGATGGAATGCGGGATATCAGGGTCGGTGATGTATGCCTCGTAGGCCGCATCGTAGAGGATCAGCGCACCGTGCTGGCGGGCATACTCAACCCAGCGGGTGAGTTGCTCGCGGCTCATGGCGGTGCCGGTGGGATTATTGGGCGAGCAGAGGTAAACCACATCCACCGCCTCGGCTGGCGGCTCGGCGGAGAACTGGTTATCGGCCGTGGTGCGCAGGTAGACCAGGCCGGCATACTCACCGCTGTCATTGGCCGGGCCGGTGTGGCCGGCCATCACGTTGGTATCCACGTAGACGGGGTAGACCGGATCGGTCACGGCGATGCGATTGTTGTCGCCGAGAATGTCGAGGATGTTGGCGCTGTCGCACTTGGAGCCATCGGAGACGAAAATCTCATCGGCGGCGATGTCGGCGCCGCGGGCCTGATAATCGCTTTTGGCGATCGCCTCGCGCAAATAGTCGTACCCCTGCTCAGGGCCGTAGCCGCGGAAGGTCTCGCGTGAGCCCATCTCATCGACCGCCTTGTGCATCGCATCCCGCACCGCCTGGGGCAGCGGCTCAGTGACATCGCCGATCCCCATGCGGATGATCTGGGCACCAGGGTTGGCTTCGGAAAACGCCTTGACCCGCCGGCCGATCTCGGGAAACAGGTAGCCGGCTTTCAGCTTCAGGTAGTGCTCATTGATGTACGCCATGGCGGGGATTGTAGTGGCAGCCGCCATGCCTTGCACGTTGACGGACATCCTGTCCCGGGGTTCCCAAATCTTGCCTGCTGACTCAAGTGGGCGGCACAAAGAATCGATATCAGGAGCATACCCCCTGGGGAGTGCGATTTGTCAACGCACAGGTGTTCTTTCATCGCCGGAAACCGACCATGACTGTTAAACCCAAAGTTGTCGCCTTGTGCGACGAACCGCGCGTATTGCGCGCGATCGCCACGCAAACGAAGAACTGGGTGGATCTGTATGATGCCCCCGACCTCGATGCCGTTCAGCGCCGACTGGAGAACCATGAGGACGCCGCCATCCTGGTCACACACCTGCTGCTTCGCCGCGGCGACGGCATTCAGACCCTGCTGGAGCTGCGCGACCGTTTCCCGCGCAACCGCCGCTGCCTGCTGGCCATCTGTACTGACCTTGGCCGGGTGGTGGATGCCATCCATCATGGCCTGATCGACACCCTGGTGCATGTGCCGCTGAGCCGCGGCCAGTTCCTCAGTGCGGTCAGCGGCCCGTCTCTCAGTGCCCCGGCCTTCGACAGCCCTGCCGCCACCGCCGGCAACAACCTCATGGTGTAACGTCCATGTCCGCAGAGCGTCTTCCCAGCCCCCGGCTTGCCGGGGGCATTACATAACCGGTTTCAGCACATGCGTTTACACTCCGCGCGTGGCCCGGCGGATGCGATCGCGAATGGCGGCCCACTGCGGCTCATCGGGCGGGAACTCGATGTAGATCTCGCGGAGGTGCATTGCATCCAGCTCGCGCAGGACGGCATAGAAATGATGGGCAAACGCCGCCGGCTCACGCGGCAGGGTGACGAACCGCCCGCCCTGCCGCGGCTGATCAACATCGCCCAGGGCGATCAGCCCCGTGTCGGTATCCAGGTCGAGCCGGCCACGACCGGAGGGCTCAAAACGGTACGCCGGGGTGATCGGGGCATAGTGCACATCCATCTGCCCCGGCGACAGCGAAGGCAAATCAGCGCGGGTGGGTCCCTCGGGCGCATCGACCGGCCCGATCACGGACTCAATCTGCTCCCGCGACACGCCCCCGGGACGCAGGATGCGCGGCGGGCGCGCTGGATCATCGCAGGACAAATCCAGCACCGTTGATTCGATCCCCACCGAGCAGCGCCCCCCATCCAGGATCAGGTCCACCGCATCGCCCAGTTCATCCCGCACATGCCCGGCGGTGGTCGGACTGATGCGCTTGGATCGATTGGCACTGGGGGCGGCCACCGGTCCATCAAACGTCCGCAGCAGTTCCAGCGCCAGCGGATGATCCGGCACCCGCAGCCCCACCGATCCCAGCCCCGCCGTCGCGGCATCGGCGATAGCGGGATGCTTCGGCACTACCAGAGTCAGCGGCCCCGGCCAAAATCGGGCGGCCAGCGCTTCGGCCGCCTCCGGCCAGTGACACGCATAGCGCTGGGCCACCGCCCTATCCGCCACATGCGCAATCAGGGGGTTCGTCGCCGGCCGGCCCTTGGCGGTGAAAATCCGTTGCACCGCCTCCGCGCTCGTGGCATCCGCGCCCAGGCCATACACCGTCTCGGTCGGGAAGGCGACCAGGCCCCCCCGCCGGAGGATCTCGACCGCTTTTTCGATCAGGTTCGCATCCACAATTCGACTCCGACTCAGGCGGATTCCAGGCATGGCATATCGCACCGCATCCCCGTGGTGCGCAGCCACCGATCCTCGTTCTGCACGCTCAGGTCAATCGCTGCGGTGCTCCGCCGTCGGCCGAAGATCGCGCCACGGCGGCAACCAGTTCCAGGCCCTTCAGACCATCCTCAATCCCCGATCGCAGTGGCTCCTCCCCACGCACGGCAGCGATGAAGTTGCGGTTGATCTCCGCGTAGCAGTCGGTCTGATTCACGACCGTCTCGCGCTGGACATCGCGCTTCTGCTCCATCAGTTCCTCGGCCACCGCCCCATCATGGTGGATAAAGGTCGCTTCACGCGGGGGAAGCAGTTCAGCGGTCATCTTCTCACAGACCACTGTGACCCGCGTGGACCACTCGCCCGGGATCGCACAGTTGGATGCGCACAGGCTGGCGACCGCCCCGCCGCGAAAGCGGATCGTCGCGGCGCTGGTGTCATCGACGCGGTAATCAGGGAAACGCTCGTGGGCCAGGCGGTCGACGAAGCCGCAGGCGATTTCCGCCTCGCCGAGGAAATGGCGGGCCAGGTCATACACGTGGATCGCCTGCTCCAGCAATTGCCCGCCCCCCATCGCCGGATCGCGCCACCAGGCCGGATGCAGGGCGTTGCAGAACCAGCGGCCCTGCATCAGCAGGGGCCGGCCTGCCCTGCCATCATCGATCATGGCCTTGAGCGCCCGCACCGGATCGGCATGACGCAGGTGATGGCCGATCTGGCACTTGACCCCGGCCTGCTTCACCGCCGCCGCGATGGAGCGCGCCCGTTCCACCTCCAGCGCAATCGGCTTTTCCAGGAACAGGTGCAGGCCGCGTGCCGCCGCCGCCTCGGTCTGCCCCGCATGCGCGCCGGGCGGCAGGCAGACATACAGCGCATCCATTTCCACTTCTTCGAGCATGCGCCAGAAATCACCGAATACCCGGGCATCCAGCCGAAATGCCTGATCCAGCGCGCGGGCCTTGTCCGGGTGATGATTGCACAGCGCGACAATGCTCACGCCCGGCAGTCGCAGCAGCGCTTTGATGTGCGTCTGCGCGATGCCGCCGGTGCCCAGGAAGCCGATTCGCAGGTTCCGCATATGCGCCATCGTATCGCCAAACCGCCCGGGCATGCAGCCGCCCCCGTCACGGACCCGGCGTCGCCGGCTCATCGGGCGCAGCGCGCGGCCCGCGGGTGAGGCGTGCGGTGATCAGACCTCCACCACTTCCCTGGCCGCCGTCTGCTTGGCGGCTTTCTTGCGGGCGTTCTCGGTCAGCAGCGCCTTGCGCAGGCGGATGGCGCTGGGCGTGACCTCCACCAGCTCATCGTCTTCGATGTACTCCAGCGCCTGCTCCAGCGTCATCTTCCGGGCCGGCTTGAGAATGATGTTCTCATCGCGGCTGGTGGTGCGCATATTGGTCAGCTGCTTGGCGGTTGTGGGGTTGACCACCATGTCGTTCTCACGGGCGTTTTCCGCCACGATCTGCCCCTCGTACACCTCATCGCCCGGCTCAACGAACATCACCCCCCGTTCCTGGAGGTTGTTCAGGGCATAGGCGTTGGCCTTCCCGTTGGCCATCGAGATCATGACCCCGTTCTGCCGGCCAGGCACCTCGCCGCGCGCCGGGGCATACTCGTGGAAGTTATGGTGCATGATCGCCTGGCCCTGCGTGGCGGTGAGCATGCGCGTGCGCAGGCCGATCAGGCCGCGGGCGGGAATCGTGAACTCCAGGTGGACCTGCCCGTTGCGGTTGTCCATCCGCACCATCTCCCCCTTGCGGTGGCCCACCAGTTCGATGACGCTGCCGGCGTTTTTCTCCGGCACATCCACGACCAGGTATTCCACCGGCTCGAGCAGTTCGCCGGTGTCGCGGTTGCGGCGGAGGATGACCTGCGGCTTGGAGACGCTCAGCTCATAGCCCTCGCGGCGCATGTTCTCGATGAGAATGCCCAGGTGCAGCAGCCCGCGGCCGCTCACCTTGAATGCATCCTTGTTGCCGGTCTCCTCCACCTTCAGCGCCACGTTGCTCTCCAGCTCCTTGAAGAGCCGCTCGCGCAGGTTCCGGCTGGTGACAAACTTCCCCTCGCGCCCGGCGAAGGGCGAATCGTTCACGCTGAACAGCATCGTCAGGGTCGGCGGCTCGATCTCGGTGGCCGCGAGCGGCCGGGGATCCTGGGCGTCGCACACGCTGTCGCCGATATCCACCGATTCCAGCCCCGACAGCGCTACGATGTCGCCCGCGGCCACCTCCTCCACGTTCCGCCGGCCCAGCCCATCGAACACCTGCACCTGCTGCACGCGCGTTTTCACCTGGGTGCCATCGCGCCGCACCACCACCACCGGCTGGCCCGTCCTTACGCGCCCGTTGTAGATCCGCCCCACGCCGATTCGCCCGACATACTCGTTGTACTGGATGCTGGTAATGCGGATCTGCAGCGAGGCATCGGGATCCCCGTGCGGGGCGGGAATGTGCTTGAGCAGTGCTTCGAACACCGGTGTGATGTCGGTACCGCGCTGTTCGTAGCTCCAACTGGCGATCCCCTCGCGCCCCGAAGCGTAGAGCACGGGGAAGTCGAGCGTCTCATCATCGGCCCCCATCTCCACGAACAGGTCGAAGACCATGTTGAGCACTTCATCCACCCGGGCGTCCGGCCGGTCGATCTTGTTGATCACCACGATCGGCCGCAGCTCGTTCTGGAACGCCTTTTTCAGGACGAAGCGGGTCTGCGGCATGGGCCCCTCGGCCGCATCCACCAGCAGGAAGACCCCGTCGGCCATGCTCAGCACGCGCTCCACCTCACCGCCGAAGTCGGCGTGGCCGGGGGTGTCGATCAGGTTAATCTTCACCGTCTCGCCCTGGGGGGAGGTGTAGTGGATGGCGCAGTTCTTGGCCAGGATGGTGATCCCGCGCTCGCGTTCCAGCGGGTTGGAATCCAGCAGCGTGTCCTGAGACACCTGGGACTCGCGGAAGTTGCCGCTCTGGCGCAGCAGCGCATCCACGAGGGTCGTCTTACCATGATCCACGTGGGCGATGATCGCCACGTTTCGAATATCGTTGCGCACCTGATTCATTCTAACCGTTTCTTGCTGTGAGTCTGGATGGATGAAGGGGGAGAACAATAACGGGTTGGGCCATTAGATACAACGCTAGCCCCCGTGGGTCGGTTCGCGCCCCTAGGTGGATTTTCCCCTCGCCCGGCCTGGGCTGCATCCCTCCCGCGGGTTTTCCCCCGATCTGCCCCCACCCGCCGGCTGCCCCCGCCCATGGGCGCCCTGAACCCAGCCGGCTATCGGCCGCGGGCTGGCGTCCGCCTTGTCAGCCGGCCAATTCGAGCCGCCGCACTGGCCCGGGGCAGGCCGGCGGGGGTCGACCCTGTCGCCTTGTGGAAGGTTGCGCTGTCCCCTCCGCCCCGCCAAGGTGGATCGAACACAGCGCGTGTGGCGGCTAGTTGGCCAGTTGCAGTTGCAGCGGGGACTCCACGGTGGCGGTCTGCTGGCAGGTCTGTTCCACTTCCCGCTCGCCGCGGCTGTCGATTAGCCGATCGATGCGCAGCTCGCCTTCCATCATCTGGATCTGCAGCCGTCCCTTGTCCAGGTGGATCACCCCCCAGCCGGTGGCGGTGGAGAAGAAGCTGCGCCAGGGGTCGGCCGGCAGCTTGGGGCCGAACCAGAGCGTGCGGGTGACGGCCGAATAGCGGAAACCGGCCAGCGAGTTGAGCACGGCGTAGCTGGCCATGGCGCGGGCGTAGTAGTTGCCGCATTCGTATTCGTTGAAGGGGTTACGGATCCGGCCATCGTAGCGGCTGCGCGCTGCGCGGACGAGCATCAGCCCTTCCTGCACCATTCCCTCCTCGATCAGGTGCGAGGCCACCTGGTATTCGATGCCGGTCCACACCTCGTCGGAGTAGACAAACGGCAGGGTCGGCTTGCCGCCGCGCGGCCAGGTGCAGAGGATCAGGCCGGGCTCTGCGCCGGTAGCATAGCCGGGTCGCTGCGTGCAGGCATGCGCTGACAAATCGTGCTTGAAGTTATGGCGGACAATCGCGGCGAGCGTGCTGAGGATGTGCTGGCGGTTCATCGGCGTATCGATCCCATAGATCCGGGCCATCCACGCTCCGATCACCCCATCGGACAGGCAGCCACTGCCGTACTGGTGCCGGGGCCCCTCAGCGCGCAGGATGCGGATCAGCTCGGGATCGCCTGTTTCCTGCTCGAGGCTGCGGGCAAAGGAGGGATCGCGCAGCTCGCGCCACATCACCTTCTGCTGATAGTACTCCCCGTTGAACAGTTCCTGCTCGCAGTAGGCCGCCCCGCGCTCGGCCAGTGCGCGGTAGGCCGCCGCCTGGTCATCCCCCACCACCTCGCCCATGGCGGCCATCGCGGCCAGCGCGCCCAGGTAGATGCTGGTGCACATGCCATCGGGCCCCCAGAACTCGATGTCATAGGTGTTGTGATGCGGCTCAAACAGCGCGCCCCGGCGATCGGGATCCCACTGGTTGATGCAGTACTCGATGCTGCGCCTGGCCAGCGGGTACAGCCGCCGCAGCCACGCCTCATCGCCGCTGATCTGCCAGTCACGGTAGAGTTTCATGATCCCGCCGAGCTGGCCATCGGCGGCGGCATGGTAGTCATGGGTGGTCGGGCCATCGGGCAGGGCCGCGCGGAAATTCACATGGCCGGCCTCATTCATGGAGCGCTCCAGTTCCTGGTGGCGCAGGGTTCGCTCGAGTGCGGGGAACAGGTGCGGCAGCGCCTGGGCGTAATTCCAGACATGCGTGCAGGTGCCCGGACAGCAGCCGCTGCCGGGGTAGCACCCTTCCCAGGCCCACAGGTTGCCGTTTTCCTGGCGCAGCACCGTGGGGCTCTTCAGGATCGCGAGGTTCGAGGCTACCGCATCGATCACTTCTGCCGGCACGGTGGACTGGAACAGCGCCTTGCGGAAGGCCATCGTCCGCCGGCGCAGGTTGGCGCAGTGCTGGCGGACATACGCGGCCACCGCGGCCGCATCGGCCCACTGGCCCGCGTAATAGGGGCGCCATTTCACCTGCGGCTGGGCCGGCCCGCAGCAGCAGTCCGATCCCGGTGCGCAGGCCGGGGGCTGGGGCGTGCCCACTTCATACATCACATTGGGAAAGTGCCAGGTGATAACAATCGGGTAGGTGATCGACTGCCCCGGCTGCAACTGCCCGGCCAGCAGCAGCGAACCGCCGTTGTGCCCCCATAGCGGCTGGGTGAGATTCCCATCGTTGGGACGGAAGCTGCCGGTGGAGACCTCGCGCCACAGCGCGTTCATCCAGTCGAACCAGCCGCTGCGCAACCACATCGCCTTGATGCGGGGGGTGTGCCCCACCACGCTCAGGCTGGCGGTGCCGAAGGTTTCGGCGGTGGGCGCTTCGGTGTTGCTGAAGAGGATGCCGGTGCCGGGGATGACACTGTTGCGCGTTACCCGCCAGCGCGCTTCGCTCGTGCCGGTGGCCAGGTGGGACAGGTGATAGGCGAACTCGTACTCAACCGGTTCGGCCGTGGGATTGTGCAGTTCATACTCGAGGATGGCGCAGGGGATCGAGGAGTTGTGGTCATCCAGCGGGATGAGGGGGCTCCAGCCGGTCACGCGCACCGTCAGTGGCACGGCCGGATCGGATAAGCTCACCTGGCCGAACGGATAGGCGGCCCGGAAGGTGCAGTGCGCCATCCGCGGCAGACCCTCGTAGCCCCCCTTGCGGTAGCCCTGGGACTGAAGCCCCTGGTCGTACACCTTCTCCACCGGCAGCGGCCCTTCCAGCAGCCGGGTCACCGGCTGGGCATGGCGGATGTGCAGGGTGGCAAAGCCCGCCTCATTGGTGCGGTGGCCATCCGGCATCGCAGTGAGGGCCGGCTGATGACGAATGGCGAAATCCTGCAGGCCGCCATGCCCGTTCAGGCAGATCGACCCCGCGCCAATGCCGCCCATCGGCATCGCGATCTGCAGCAGCTTGTCGGCCTCGAATGTCCTGCCCCAGTTGGCCCCATGGGTACGGTCTGCTTCCTCCCTGTTCGCCATGGATCGGTCTCCAGCAGTCTGATTGGGTTGAGAATTGAATGGCTCAAGATGAGTGCGCCGCCGCCGCGGGCAGCCGCCCGTCCGAAGCGCACGGCTGCCATCCTATCAGATCCTGCCGCCGTTTCGATTGGCCGGGCGCGCAGCGCCTCCGATGAATACCCAACCGGCGAGCCACATGAGCGCCCCCAAGGCCCGGATCAGGCCGGCTGCCACGCAAAAAGCCCTCCGGCTTCCGCCGAAGGGCTGAGAGTGAAATCGGGGTGACAGGATTTGAACCTGCGGCCTCTTCGTCCCGAACGAAGCGCTCT
>CAYNMV010000083.1:0-16354 GCA_964398315.1 uncultured Tepidisphaeraceae bacterium
GTGCTGGCCTGCCAGGCGGAAAACAACGTCCCGATCGTCGGCAAGGAAAACGTCGACGAGAACCGCGAGATGCACTGGCTGCGCATCGACCGCTACTTCAAGGGCCAGGGCGAAGGCAGTGCCCAGCGCGCCGCCGATCCCAACCCGCAGGTCGTGCACATGCCGATGTTCTGCGTTCACTGCGAGAACGCGCCGTGCGAGTCGGTCTGCCCGGTGGCGGCCACGGTGCATGACACCGAAGGCCTCAACGCCATGGTCTACAACCGCTGCATCGGCACGCGCTATTGCAGCAACAACTGCCCGTACAAGGTGCGGCGGTTCAACTATTTCGACTGGCACAGCAAGGACCCGCGCGGTGGTCGTTTCACCCTGCCGTTCATGGGCATGCCCGACCAGCAGCAGCGCACCGAGATCAATGCCATCAAGCAGATGGTTTACAACCCGAACGTAACGGTGCGCATGCGCGGCGTGATGGAGAAATGCACCTACTGTGTGCAGCGCATCGCCGTCAGCCGCATCCGCGCCAAGAACGAGTGGGCCCAGGGCCGGCGCGACAGCGACCTGGTGCAGGACTTCGAGATCGTCACCGCCTGCCAGCAGGCCTGCCCCACCGAGGCACTGGTCTTCGGCAATCTCAACGATGGCGAAGCCCTGGTCAGCCGCCAGCAGCGCAGCCCGCGTGCCTACTCGGTCCTGGAAGACCTGAACACGCGTCCGCGTACCCGGCATATGGCGCTGGTCCGAAACCCGGCCCGGGCGCAGCAAGCCAATGCGCAGCAGTCGCCTGAAGCGTAGGAGCATCAGGCAAGGTGAAGGATGAAGTTTGAAGGATGAAGCCTGAGGGATGAGATCGTAGGCTGTGTTGTGGCCTGCCTGTTTCATCCCTCAGACTGTGCGATCACAGTTATGGCCGCCATTACCCCCAATTACGGTTACCTCCGCGACACGCGGGAGATCGACAACACCGTCGATCATCCCGGCCACCGCGCGCCGCTGGTGCTCGGGGGCAAGTCGTTCCACGATGTCACTGAGACCGTGGCCCGGCTTGCCGAGCGGCCCACCACCGGCGGATGGAAAGTAGGATTCGCCCTTTCGCTTGGCCTGCTGGGGCTGCTGGGAATCACCCTGGGCTATCTCGTGCTCACGGGCGTCGGCGTCTGGGGCAACAACCAGCCGGTCGCCTGGGCCTTTGACATCGTTAACTTCGTCTTCTGGGTTGGTATCGGCCACGCCGGCACGCTGATCTCCGCCATCCTGTTCCTGTTCCGCCAGAACTGGCGCACCAGCATCAACCGGATGGCCGAGGCGATGACCATTTTCGCCGTCATGTGCGCCGGGCTGTTCCCGGCGGTGCACATCGGCCGGCCGTGGCTGGCATACTGGCTGTTCCCCATCCCCAACCAGATGGGCATGTGGCCGCAGTTCCGCAGCCCCCTGCTGTGGGACGTGTTTGCCGTCGGCACCTACGCCACCGTGTCGGTGCTGTTCTGGTACTGCGGCATGATCCCGGACCTGGCAACCCTGCGCGACCGGGCCAAGAGCAAGATCGCCCAGGCCGCCTACGGCATCTTCAGCCTCGGCTGGACCGGCTCCAGCCGCCACTGGATCCGCTACGAAAAGATGTACATGCTGCTGGCTGCGCTGGCGACCCCGCTGGTGCTGTCGGTGCACTCGGTGGTGTCGTTCGACTTCGCGGTGTCGCAGTTGCCCGGGTGGCACACCACCATCTTCCCCCCCTACTTCGTGGCCGGTGCCGTGTTCGGCGGGTTTGCGATGGTGCTCTGCCTGGCCATCCCGGGGCGCGCGTTCCTGGGTCTGAAAGACCTGATCACGATGCGCCACCTGGAGAACATGGCCAAGATCATGCTCGCCACCGGGCTGATCGTGGCCTACTCCTACGCGACCGAGTTCTGGACGGCCTGGTACAGCCAGCACCACTATGAACAGGCCCTGTTCCTGTTCCGTCCGTTCGGGCCCTACGCCTGGACGTTCTGGACGATGATCTTCTGCAACGTGGTGGCGCCGCAGTTCCTGTGGAGCAAGCGCATCCGCACCAACATCTGGGCCCTGTGGACCATCGCGATGTTCGCGAACATCGGGATGTGGTTCGAGCGTTTCGTCATCATCGTGACGAGCCTGAACCGCGACTTCCTGCCCAGTTCCTGGGGCGCTTACTGGCCGAGCTGGGTGGATCTCGGCATGCTGGCCGGCTCGTTCGGGCTGTTCTTCACCATGTTCCTGCTGTTCCTCCGCTTCCTGCCGGTCGTGGCGATGGCGGAGGTGAAGACGGTCATGCCCGAAGCCCATGCCCACAGCGGCCCGGGTGGAAAGAGCCTGCCCGAGGAGCAGCGCAGCGACTACTGGCCGGATGAGGGCCTCAGCGCCGCTGAGCTTCGGACGCAGCAGCAGCAGCGGAATCAAAAGGAAAGCTAAGTTTCCAGCAACCAGTGCCAGTGGCCGCCGAGGCGACTGGCTGTCACTGGCAACCGGCAACGAACCATGACTACCGAAGTCGAAACAGCCCATGACCCCGTATCGGTCCCCGAAGAGGACCTGCCGCGGCTGGTTGCGCTGATGGCGGAATACAAGGATGTGGATGGCGTGGTCAACGCCGCCCGCCGCGTCCGTGAGGCCGGCTACAAGGTCTGGGACGTGCACTCGCCGTTCCCGATCCACGGCATCGACAAGGCGATGGGCATCCGCGCCACGTTCCTGCCCTGGATCGTGCTGGGCGGCGGCCTGACGGGGATGGCGGGCGGCCTTGGCCTGACCATCTGGACGATGTCAGTGGACTACACGTACATGATCAGCGGCAAGCCGTTCAATTCGCTGCCGGCGTGGATTCCGGTGGTGTTTGAACTGACGATCCTGCTGGCCTCGCTGGCGGCGGTGTTCGGCATGCTGATGCTTAACAAGCTGCCGATGCTCTACAACCCCCTGCTCAATCACGATCGCTTCCGCCGCGTGACCGATGACCGCTTTTTCCTGGTGATCGACGTGCAGGATCCGCGTTTCGACGAGACTGAAACCCGCCGCCTGCTCGAAGCAACCGAACCGGTGGTGATCGAGCGGGTGGAAGACTGATGGCGGTTGTGAATGTCGGATAGCGGGCGAAACACAGCTCCGCAACTGGCAACTCACAACGCGTAACTCGCAACTATGTCAACCGAACCCCTGACAACCTCCCCCACCCCCATCCGGGACCGCAAGTCCTCCACGCCGCCGTTCTGGCTGGTGGCAGCGCTGCTGGTGCTGGTGGTGGTGAGCTGGATTCCGCTGGTGGTGATCGCGCGGGCGCGGGTGAGCAAGTCGTCCAAGCCGCCGCTGCACCTGTTCCAGGACATGGATGAGCAGCCGCGTTACGAGACGCAGAACTACTCGCCGATCTTCGCCGACCACCGCGCCATGCGCCTGCCGATCACCGGCACTGTCGCCCGTGGCGATCTGAAGGGCCGGCCCGAGCTGGTGCTGGGTTACACGCTGGAAGGCGATGAGCCGCAGTTCGTGAGCGACTTCCCGGAGGAAATCCAGTTGTCGCGCTCCCTGCTGGAGCGCGGACGGGAGCGCTTCAACATCTATTGCCTTCCCTGCCACGGCGCCGACGGCTCCGGGGGCGGGGCGGTCAGCCGCCGCGGCGTCGAGCTGAAGGGATCGTGGATCCCCGCGGCCAACCTGCACGATGAGACGATCCGCCAGCGCCCGGTGGGCCATCTGTACAACACGGTCGTCAACGGGATCCGCAGCATGCCCCCGCACGGCGCGCAGGTGAACCGCATTGAGGACCGCTGGGCGATCGTCGCCTATGTCCGGGCGCTGCAACTGAGCCAGAACGCCCCGGTCGACCTGCTCCCCGCGGAGCTGCGGCAGCAGGCAATGAAGAATGTGGCCAGTGACCCGTTGCCCACTGCCGGTACCGGCGAGGCATCGGCAACCCCTGGCAACCGGCAACTGGCAATTGGCAACTGAAACAATCATGGCCCACGCTGAACACCATCTGGACTTCGAGCGCCTGAACAGCACCGAGCGCGTCCACCTCGGCGACCGCGGGGCGGCGCTGTTCGGCATCAGCGCTGTCATCGGGGCGCTGGGGCTGGTCGGCGCCATCGTGCTCGGCTTCTTCGCCGGCGATGGCTTCCGCCGCTTCTACTTCGCCTACCTGACAAGCTTTGCCTTCTTCATGAGCATCGCTGTGGGGGCCATGGCGTTCGTGCTGCTGCAGCACGTAGCCCGCGCGGGGTGGAGCGTGAGCGTCCGCCGGGTGGCCGAGGTGCTGGCGGCGACGTTTCCGGTCCTGGCGGTGCTGGCACTGCCAATCCTGGTGAGTGTCGTCACCGGCAAGCCGGGCAATCCCAGCCTCTACCGCTGGGCCCAGCCCCTGCCCCAGGCCAGCACGGCCCACGGCGAGGCGATGCCAAGCGCCGCGACCGAGGGACAGGCGCAGAAAGCATCCGATGAGACGGGCGTGGCGCCCGCCCGGCCGCAGGTACAGACCCACGCCGACGAGCACAGTGCCCACGGCGGCACCGCCCTGGACGACCACGGCCAGGAGCACGATGCCCACAGTTACACCGGCCAACTGGATGACATCACCCTCCAGAAGCGTGCCTGGCTCAACCCGCCCTTTTTCGTCATTCGTGTCATCGCCTACCTGATCATCTTCTGCGGCGTGGCCCTCTACTACTGGCGCACCAGCCTGCGGCAGGATGAGAGCGGCGATGTCGGCCTGACGCAGCGCATGCAGGTGGCCTCCGGCCCGCTGATCCTGCTCAGCGGCCTTGCGCTGACGTTCTTCGCCTTTGATGTGCTGATGAGCCTCGACCCGACATGGTACAGCACCATGTTCGGCGTCTACTACCTGGCCGGGGCGTTTGTCGCCGGCTGGGCGGCGATCATCATCATCGTGAACCTGCTTCAGATGGGTGGCCTGCTCCGCGAGAGCGTCAACCAGGAGCATTTCCACGACCTGGGCAAGTACCTGTTCGGCTTCGTCTTCTTCTGGGGCTACATCGCGTTCAGCCAGTACATGCTGCTCTGGTACGCCAATATCCCCGAGACGACCGCCTGGTTCGCCCGCCGTGGCACCACCACCGTGCCGCAGGATCAGAACGTCTTCACATGGGTGATCCTGATTCTGCTGATCTGCCACCTGCTGATCCCGTTCGCCGGGCTGCTCAGCCGGCATGTTAAGCGTACCCGCGCCGGGCTGCTGTTCTGGGCGGTCTGGGTGATGGTGTTCCACTATCTGGATCTGTACTGGCTGGTGAAGCCGGAACTGAGCTTCATCAATGGCATCGCCGCCCTGAGTGACTACCAGTTGAACTTCGGCCTGATCGATATTTGCTGCATCCTCGGCATCGGCGGCGTGTTCGTGGCCGCGTGGGTGAAACTGGCTGGTGCCGGTGCCCTGCGCCCGCTGCGCGATCCGCGCCTGCCCGAGGCGGTGGCGTTCCATAACCTTTAGGGTGTCTGCGGCTGGCAGTCGGCAGTAAGACAACTGCGGACTGCCGGCCGCGGACCGCAGACAAGCATCCATGGCTATCAAACAAGAAGTCAACGCGCCTCTGCTGCTGACCATCGCCATGATCGGCGGGTTCCTGCTGCTCGTGATCGTGATTGGTGTGCAGGCGTGGTACCTGTGGGCTGAGCAGGGAGAACTGCGTGCCAAGTACGATGCGGCCCGCAACGTGGATCTGGAGCGCATGATCGCTTCGCAGGAGGCGAACCTCGCCCGACCGCGCCTGACCGCCGATGGACGGGCAACGATCCCGATCGAACAGGCGATGGACCTGATCGTGCAGAACGGAGGGCGGCTGCCCGCCACCCAGCAGGCACAGTAAGCACGTGGCATCGCCCTGCCGCCTCAGGGTGCTCAGAATCCCGGTGCGGCAGCAGTGAAGGTGCGGCGGCAGCAACAAACCTGAAAACGGAGCCAATCGGCTCCGTGGTGTGCGATGCGCACGCGACACTTTGCCGCAGGATCGAAAACAGGACTTGCTTCATGCGTAGAATTGGCCGAATCTTTTGGGTTGCCAACCGGCCCGCATGATCCAATGAAACAGATTGCCTCCAAAATCTTCGCGTGCCTGGCGCTGGCGCTAAGCCCCACATTCGCATGGGCGATAGGCGGCACCGGCCCGGCCTCGGATCGCATCGGCGGCACCTTCGCCCCCGGCTATGTCCCGCCGGCGCTGGAGGATGTCGATATCGATGAAAAACTGGGGCAGCAGGTTCCGCTCGATCTGACCTTCACGGATGAGAACGGCCGGACGGTGCCCCTGCGCGACCTGATGGCCGGCCAGCCGACGGTGCTGCAACTGGGCTACTTTGAGTGCCCCATGCTCTGCGGCCTGGTGGCCGAGGGGTGGGTCAAGTCGATCCAGCAACTGCCGATGGACCTGGGCCGCGACTACCAGGTCATCAGCATCAGCATCGATCACAACGAAGACTGGAAACTGGCGCAGCTCAAGAAACGCTCGTTCCTGCAATCCCTGGACAAGCCAATCAACGCCGCCGGGGTCCATTACTTGGTTGGGTCGGAAGCAAATATCAAGGCGATCACCGAGGCGACCGGCTTCGGCTTCAAGTGGGTGCCGGCCGCCGGGCAGTTCTCGCACCCTGCCGCCATCATCGTCCTCAGCCCCCAGGGCAAGATCGCGCAATACCTGTACGGGATCGAATACCCCCCCGCCGACCTGCAGGCCGCCATCGAAACCGCGGCCCAAGAGCAGAGCCGTCCCTCGATAACCCAGTTTGTAATGACCTGCTTCCATATGATCGGCGGCGGACAGGTGAATGCCCTGGCCATCATGCGCGGCGCCGGCGCGGTGACCGTGCTCGTGATGATCGGTGTTCTTTTCACGCTGGTACGGCGCACCAATCGCCGGCTGGCGACCGGACCATCGGGCCAATTCCCCGTCGAGCAGCCTACTTCTTCGGATTCCCAATCGTGATGAACCGCTTTTTTCCCATGCTGGCGCAGGCGAGCGACGAAGTAACCCAGTTCCTCGACGGAACCACCGCCGAGCGCGTTGACGGTGCGGCCGGCACCTTCTGGATGCCCTTCAGCGGCGCCACCTACGCCGGGGACGTGGATTGGGCGTTCTACCTGATCTACTGGGTCAGCGTCTTTTTCACGGCGCTGATCTTCTTCCTGATGGTCTTCTTCACCATCCGGTATCGCCACAAGATCGGCACCGCCACCCCGGCCCACAAGGGCGGGCACAGCACCACCCTCGAACTCACCTGGACGATCATCCCCACCATCATCGTGCTGGTGATCTTCTACTTCGGCTTCCGCAGCTACCTGGCCCAGGCGGTCATCCCGCCGGATGCCTATGAGATCCAGGTCAACGGCCGCATGTGGTCGTGGGATTTCACCTACCCTGACGGCCATGTGGATTCCGAGCTGCATGTTCCGGCCGGCGTGCCGGTGCGGCTGGTGCTCACCAGCCAGGATGTGATCCACAGCTTCTTTGTCCCGGCTTTCCGCGCCAAGAAGGATGCGGTGCCCGGCCGCTACAACAAGATGTGGTTCCAGTCCGACAGTCCCGGCCGCTACCAGGCGTTCTGTGCGGAATATTGCGGCACAAGCCACTCGAAGATGGGCGCGATCGTCGTCGTCCACCCGCTGGAAGAGGATGGCAGCGGCATCATGCCCTGGGCGGAGTGGGAGGAAGAGGCCCGCACCTTCCGCTACGACATTGCCCCGGCCGAGCTGGGCAAGCGCCTGTACACCGCCCGCGGCTGCAACCAGTGCCACACCATTGACGGCAGCGCCAGCCGCGGCCCGACCTGGCAGAACCTGTTCGGGTCCGAGCGCCAGTTCACCGATGGCAGCAGCACGGTGGCCGATGAAAACTACATCGTCGAGGCGATCACTCAGCCCAACGCCCGCATCGTCGCCGGCTTTGGCGGGATCATGCCCTCCTACCAGGGCTCACTGCGGTCGCATGAGATCACCGGCCTGATCGCCTACATGAAGTCGATCAGCGAGCATTACAAGGGTCCCGAGGTTCAGTGGGATGTGGCCGAAACATCCGAAAGCGGCCAGGGAACCCCGGCCCAGGATTCGTCGAACGAACCGGCAACGCCGCAGGATGAACCGACAAATGGCGCCCAGATGAATGGCGCCGGCGAGCCGGCCCCGGATGGCGCTGCCGCCCCCGCCGACCAGCAGACGCAGGAGCCGGCCCAGGCGCCGGACGCGGGGAATCCGTAAGCGCACCGATCGTCCGAATCGGCGTGAGCATCGCGATTCAGGAAGTTGGTGCCAGGGTGTTGGGCTGAATGGCCCGATGCCCGGCCACGAGCCAGGATCCGCAATCTGAAAAGCCGCTATCTAAGGAAGTGCAATGTCCGCCATAACCCCCACTCTTGCCGATCGCTTCGCTCCCGAACCGCAGCCGCCGGGCGACAACTACCTGACGCACACCCGCGGCTTCCTCTCCTGGATCTTCACCCTCGATCACAAGCGCATCGGGCTGATGTACATGATGGCCGTGCTGTTCTTCACGTTCATCGGCGGCGTGTTCGCCATGCTGCTGCGCACGGAGCTGATCCAGCCCGGCCCGACGCTGTTCCCGAATAACGAGACGCAGGCGTGGGACTTTTACAACCACATGTTCACGCTGCACGGGGCGGTGATGGTCTTCCTGTTCATCATCCCCGCCATCCCCGCCATCGTGGGCAACTTCGTGCTGCCGATCATGCTGGGCGCCAAGGACGTGGCCTTCCCCCGGCTTAACCTGATGAGCTGGTGGATCTACATGATCGGGGCGGTCTTCTTCGTCTGGCTGCTGCTGGGCGGGGTGATCCGCGCGGCAATCCCCGAACTGGGTCAGTCCAGTTGGAGCTGGATGTTCCCCATGGGCCTGGATACCGGCTGGACCTTCTACACCCCCTACAGCACCGACGCCGAGCGGGGCAGCCAGGGGGGCGTTGTCGCCGCCACCTTCGGCGCCTTCATCCTGGGGTTCAGCTCGATCCTGACGGCGGTGAACTTCATCGCCTCGATCCACACCCTGCGCCCCAAGGGGATGACCTGGTTCCGCATGCCCCTGATTCTCTGGTCGCTGTATGCCACCAGCATCATCATCCTGCTGGCCACCCCGGTGCTGGCGATCACGCTGCTGCTGCTCATCGCCGAGCGCGTGCTCAGTGTTGGTATTTTCGACCCGGCCCTGGGCGGTGACCCGGTCATGTACCAGCACTTCTTCTGGTTCTACTCGCACCCGGCGGTCTACATCATGATCCTGCCGGCCTTCGGGGTGATCTCTGAGGTGATTGCCGCCCACTCCCGCCGGCATATCTTCGGCTACAGCTTTATCGCGCTCTCCTCGGTGGCCATCGCCTTCCTGAGCTTCCTGGTCTGGGGACACCACATGTTCACCAGCGGCCAGTCGCCGCTGGCCAGCGTGTTCTTCTCGCTGCTGACCTTCGCCGTCGCCATCCCGTCGGCCATCAAGGTCTTCAACTGGACCGCCACCCTTTACGGCGCTTCGATCCGCCTGCACGCGGCCATGCTGTGCGTGCTGGGGTTCCTGGTGCTGTTTACCATTGGCGGGCTAACCGGGCTGTTCCTGGGGGCCATCGCGGTGGATGTGCACGTGCATGACACCTACTTCATCGTGGCCCACTTCCACTACGTGATGATGGGCAGCGTGCTGTTCGCCTTCTTGGCGGCCATTTACCACTGGTTCCCCAAGATGTTCGGCCGCATGCCCGATGAGAAGCTCGGGCGGGTCGCGGTGATCCTGACGTTCATCGGCTTCAACCTGGCGTTCTTCATCCAGTTCATCATGGGCACGCAGGGGATGCCGCGGCGTTACGCCGACTACATGCCCCAGTTCTGGCCGCACCACTTTGTCAGCACCATTGGCGCATATGTGATGTTCCTCGGGCTGATCCTGGTGCTGATCAACTGGCTGTGGTCGATGAAAAAGGGCCGCCCTGCCCCGGCCAATCCCTGGGGCGCCAACACCCTGGAGTGGCAGACCACCAGCCCTCCGCCGCACGACAACTTCTCTGTAACCCCCATCGCCGATGACCCCTACGATATGGGGCGTTGGGAGTGGGATGAGCAGATTCAGGGTTTCGTGCTGACCGAAGAGGCCCGCAAGGCGCTGCGCCCCGATCCCGAGCGGCGGATCCCAGCACACTGACCCGCCCACCGACTCAAATAGGCCTTCAACTAGCCCCGCCCCGCTGGCGGGGCTTGTTTTTGGCCATATGCGGGTTCAGGCCCGGGCCGGCAGCGCATAAATCACGCTGATCGGGCCGCTTACGTCTGATGGCGGCCCATTGTCGTCGCACCGTCGCCGGGCAATCCGTTCGTTGACAGTCTTTTCAGACCGGACCTATACTCGGGTATCGAACTCAGCAAGTCTTCGCTCTCCAGCCCCGAGGTGCCCCATGGAACAACCTGTCAAACAGCGTCGGCCCCGGTCGTTCGGATGGATCTACGCGCTGGTGTTGCTGCTGGCACTGGCCCTGACGGCGGGGGGAATCTGGCTGGGGATGCAGCGCGATAACTGGGTGCTGCTGCCGGCGGGCGCGGCATCGGTTTTCATCGTCCTGGCCATCTGGCCGCTGGCGATGGCCCTGGAGGCCACCCGGCGCAACCACGGCGAGGTCATTTCCCACATCAATACCACCCTCGACGACCGCCTTCAGCAGATCAGCATCATGCTGAACCTGATCAGCGAGCAGCAGTTGCTCAGCGACCGGGCCAAGGCGGTGGCGTTCCGCGAGAAGGACTCCGATGCCCTGCGCCGGGCCATCCAGGAGGAAATTGCCAAAGGCAACTGGGAGGCGGCCAACAATCTGGTCAATGAGATGGAGAGCAGCTTCGGCTTCAAGCAGGAGGCCGACCGCTTCCGTGCCGAGGTGGAGCGCAGCCGCCGTGAGCAGGAGCAGAAGATCATCAGCGAGGTGATGGCGAACATCGATCGTGCGGTGCGCGGGGAGCGCTGGATCGAGGCGCATGAAGAGGCGCAGAAGCTGCAGGCACAATTCCCGGGCCATGAGCAGGTGCAGCAGTTGCCGGCTGAAATCGAGCGCCGCCGCCAGGAGCACAAGCAGCGGCTGATCGAGTCCTGGCACGATGCCGTGGCCCGCAAGGATGTGGATGGCAGCATCGAGATCCTCAAACAGCTTGACCTGTACCTTACTCCCGCCGAGGCGGCCGATTTGCAGGAAACCGCTCGCACGGTCTTCAAGGAGAAGCTGAACCTGCTGCGCCTGCAGTTCGCCGCCGCAGTGCAGGATCACCGCTGGCACGAGGCGGTGGACCTCGGCGAGCAGATTACCCGCGATTTCCCCAACACCCGCATCGCCCAGGAAGTGAGCGAAAAGATGGACACCCTCCGTCAACGCGCTGCCGAACCGGAAGAAGCGAAGGTTTGAACGAGCGTTCAGAGTTCGGGGGGTCAGGGTTCGGGAACGTGTGCTGGGCCACCTGTGGTCTGGGGGATCTGCGCCGTTGCAGTAGCCGAGATCCTTCCCCGCACCCACAAACACACTGTCTCACGCGCCTTCGCCTTTCGCGGGCCGCCGGCCTGCTCCCCCACTTGCCAATCTCGTCGCGCCTGCTGACGCGAGCGCGGCATTGTCCTACACTGTGTCTTTCCCCAAACCAAGGAGCTGCGCGCGATGAAGGTCGTGATGGTCATGTTCGACTCGTTGAACCGCCACATGCTGCCCAGCTATGGCTGTGAGTGGATTCACGCCCCCAACTTTGCGCGCCTGGCCGAGCGCACGGTGCAGTTCAATCGCTCCTATGTCTGCTCGATGCCGTGCATGCCTGCCCGCCGCGATCTGCACACCGGCCGGCCCAACTTCCTGCACCGCGGCTGGAGTCCGCTGGAGCCATTCGACGATTCGATCTTTGAGATGCTCAGGAAAGGCGGCGTCCAGTCCCACCTGGCAACCGACCATTACCACTACTGGGAAGACGGCGGCGCCACCTATCACTGCCGCTACGACACCTTCGAGTTTTCCCGCGGCCAGGAAGGCGATCCCTGGAAAGGGCAGGTCGCCGATCCCCCCCGCCCCGACTCGATCGGGCGCAATGCCGCCGGCGATCATCTCGCGCGGCAGGACTGGGTCAACCGCCAGTTCATGCGCACCGAAGCAAGTCAGCCCCAGCCCCAAACCTTCGCCGCCGGCCTCGAGTTCATCCGCCGCAATCACGACCAGGATGACTGGATCCTGCAACTGGAAACCTTTGATCCGCACGAGCCATTCTTCACCCAGCGCAAATACAAGGACCTGTACGCCGAGCATTACGACCGCTACCGCAAGATGGGCGGCAAGCATTTCGACTGGCCGGCCTACCGCTTCGGTGATGAAACGCCCGAGCAGATCGAGCACCTGCGCTATGAGTATGCCGCCCTGCTGAGCATGTGCGATGCGTACCTGGGCGAGGTGCTCGACACGATGGATGAGCTGAAGCTGTGGGACGACACCATGCTGATCGTCTGGACCGACCACGGCTTCATGCTCGGAGAGCACAACTGCTGCGCGAAAATCTGGATGCCCTTCTACGAGGAAGTGGCCCATACCCCCTTCTTCATCTGGGATCCGCGCAGCCGACAAGCCGGCGAAACACGTGAATCGCTGGTGCAGCCATCGATCGACCTGGGGCCAACGATCCTCGATTTCTTCGGCCATGCGCCCGCGCCCGACATGCTCGGCCGGAACCTGCGCGACACCATCGCCGATGATCGTCCTGTGCGCGAAGCCGGTATCTTCGGCCTCCACGGCGGACAGGTGAACATCACCGATGGTCGCTATCTCTACTGGCGGGCGCCTGTGCGCGAGGACAACCAGCCCCTGTTCGAGTACACCCTCATGCCCATGCGCATGCGCGGCCTGTTCGCCGTTGAAACGCTGCAGCAGGCACAACTGGCCGGGCCGTTCCGCTTTACCAAGGGATGCCCCGTCCTGAAGGTGCCCGCAGGCCGGCCCCTGGGCAGTCACCCTGAGCTGCGCCATAGCCGCCTGTTCGATCTTCAGGCCGATCCGCACATGAACCAGCCGATCGAAGACCCGGCAACCGAGCGCCGTCTGCTCGGTCAGCTCGCCCAGTTGATGCGCGAGTGCGATGCCCCCCCGGAACAGTTCGAACGACTGGGGATCGACCTGTAGCGCCCCTATAATCGCCGCCGATGAGCCTCGACCTTTATCAGTTTATCCAGATCATCTACTGGATCGCCCTGGCCACGGCCTTCGGCGGCGTGCTGTTCGTCGCCCTGGCAGCGCCAGTGGTCTTTCGTACCATCCGCGAAGCCAATCCGGTCCTGCCTAACATCCTGAGCGTCAATCTCGAAGGACAGCACGGCACACTGCTGGCCGGCACCATCGTTGCCAACCTGCTGGGCATGCTCGGCCGCGTGCAGGCGATCTGCGGCGGTACATTGCTGGTGTGCATCCTCTTTCAGTTCTTCCTGATCGACCTGGCCGGCAACAACCTCACCGCCATGCTCATCCGCGTGGTGATGTTCGTGGCAGCGGCGGGCGTGATGCTGTGGGATCGCCTGGTCGTCTGGCCGCGCCTGCTCCGCCATCGCCAGCAATACCTTGACAATGCCGATGATCCAGATGTGGCTAACCCCGCCAAGGAGCGATTCGACGAAGAGCACCGCCGCAGCGTCACGCTGCTGAGCGTGGTCCTGTTCCTGTTACTGGGGATGATCCTGTTCAGTGCCAATATCAGCCCCCGCACACCCGGTTCGCCCGATCCTGAGCCAGCCCGCGCGGCCGGTTAGACGCTTTCCCGCCATCCCGATAGAATCAGCGAACCATGGCGGCCACTTACGCAATCCTGCTGGATGTCAGCGAGCGCCGGGTGGTCATCATCGGCGGCGGTGCGGTGGCAGCGCGCAAGGCGGCAGGGCTGATTGAAGCGGGCGCAACCGATGTCCACGTGTACGCTCCGCAGCTTGATGCCCGCATGCCGTCGCAGGTGAAATGGACGCGGGCGGAGTTCGAGCCAGCGCAGCTGGATGGCGCTGGGCTGGTGTTCGCCGCGACGAATCAGCCGGCGGTGAACGAGGCGGTGATGCACGCCGCCCGCGAGCGCGGCATTCTCGCCAACCGGGCCGACAGCGATGACACCGCTCCCGGCGACTTTGTCGTACCGGCACGCTTCAGCGAGGGGCCGATCCGCGTCGCTGTCAGTGCGGGCAGCGCTGCCCTGTCCGCCGCCGTGCGTGACCGGCTGGCGGCAGCGCTGGATCGGCGGCTGGTCAAAATGGCCGAGGCGATGCGCGAGCTGCGTCCGCTCATCCGTGATCGCTCCGGCCTCGATGCCCCCACCCGCCGCGAGATCTTCCGCGCCCTGACTGATGAGGAGGCACTGGACATACTGGACCGGGAAGGCCTTCCCGCGGTAAAAGCCTGGCTCGCCGGCCGCTTCCCCCAGTGGACGCCGCATTGAAATGGGAGTTGTGAGGTGGTGCCAGGCAGTTCAACGTTCAGGTGCCCGCCTGAGCACCGCGAAGGATGATGATGCCCTGCATCTTTCCCGCGCCACAGCTCGCAATTTTCCTGAAATCTGACTTCTGAACCCACGACCCTGAGCCTGATACGCGATCGCCCATGCTCACAGCCACCCAACTCGCCCTGCTCGCCCTTGCCGGCGCGTTTTTCGCCGGCGGCTGGGGTGTGGCATTGTCGCGGCTGAAGCGCGAACGCACAGGCTTGCGCGGGCTGACGCGCGGGCTGGTGGCGGCGGGACTGCTGCTGAGTCTTGTGCTGGTTCTCTGGCACGCCTGGGAACGCCGCACCTGGCTGCCGCTGGGAGACAATTTCGACACCCTGCTCTGGCTGGCAGCACTGCTGGCGGGACTGTTGCTTTACCTTCAGGTGGTTCATCCCCTGCCCGGGCTTGAATGGTTCTTGCTGCCGGTGGTGGTACTGCTGGTGATCGCCGCCGGCGTGTTTGGCACCGCCGAGCCGCGCCAGTACGTCAAAACCACCTGGGACTGGGTCCATTACTTCACCAGCTACACCAGTGCGGTCGCTTTTGCCCTTGCCTTTGCGGTGGGGGCAATGTACCTCATCGTTCACCGGCGACTGCGCGCCAAGCGCATCCTGACCGGGCCGAACCTCGGCAGCCTGGAGCGCCTCGAACACCTGACGCTGACCAGCGTCACCCTCGGCTTCGCCCTGCTGACCATCGGCATGGTGACAGGCATCACCATTCTCGTACATGAAGGACGCAGCAGCGGCCTGGGCGCCAACTGGGCCGCCAGCCCCAAGATCTGGCTGGCAGCGGGGGTATGGCTGGCTTACGCCGCCGTGCTGCATGCTCCGATCAATCCCAGCTTCCGGGGCCGCCGGGCAGCCATGCTCAGTATTCTCGGCTTCCTCCTGATGATCGGCACCATCGTCGCCGTCCAGTTCATGCCGGAGGTGTCGTGATACTCGGCAAGATCCATGGCGCAAGGCGAATGACCAGAGTGCGGTCGCTGCTGCGCGGGGTATCTGCCCTGCAGTTCCGTTGCCGGATGCATCCGGCCCGGCGGAAGGAGGCGCGCTGATGCAGCGTCTACTGCTGCTGGGACTGAACCACGCCACCGCCCCGCTTGCCCTGCGCGAGCGGCTGGCGTTCAACGCGGACAGCACTCGCCGGGCGATCCTTGCCTTCGCCGAGCGGTTTCCCGACGCTGAGCTGGTTTTGCTCTCCACCTGCAATCGCGTCGAGCTGTACGCCGCCCGTGCGATCCACGGGCACCCGCGCCTCGAGGAGATGGTTGAGTTCCTCGCCGCCCATCATGAGGTGGATGCGGCCACCCTGCGGCCGCATCTCTATGAAAAAACCGATCGCGCCGTGGTTGAGCACCTGTTCCGCGTGGCCTCATCGCTCGACTCGATGGTGCTGGGCGAAACCCAGATCCTCGGACAGGTGCGCAGCGCCTATGAAACGGCCCGCGCGGCCCAGTCGGCCCGTGCCACGCTGCATCCCCTGTTCCAGCGCGCTGTTGCCATTGGCAAACAGGTACTGACCCAGACCACCATTGCCGAAGGCCGGCTGAGTGTTGCCAGCGTGGCGGTGGATTATGCCCGCCGGATCTTTGAGCGCTTCGACGACAAGACCGTCCTCTCCATCGGCGCGGGGAAAATGGGCCTGCTGGTGCTGCGCCATCTGGCGCAGTTGTGCCCGCGGCAACTCATCGTCTGTTCGCGCGACCTGACCCGGGCCGAGCGCGTGGCCGCGGAGTTCGGCGGGTCCGGCATTCCCTTCGAAGCCATGGCCGATGCACTGATCCGCGCGGATGTGGTGGTCTGCTCCACCGCCGCCCGCGAACCGATCATCACCCGCGGGCTGTTCGAGCCCATCGTCCGCGCCAGG
>CAYNMV010000084.1:0-6399 GCA_964398315.1 uncultured Tepidisphaeraceae bacterium
TCTGCGGGTCGGCGACGGCGCGATCTACGAGTATGAGATCGGCGGCACGAGCGATACGCCGCTGACGGATCTGATCGCCCTCACGCAGGGCTTCAACAGCGGTGACCTCAGCTTCGATGGTGCCTGGACGCTCAAGGTTCTGAATGTTGGTTCCGTTGAACCAACGCCGGACATGGAGTTTGTCTTGTTCACCTATAGCAGCGGTGCGCATCCGAATCTGGGGATGGTGACCATCGACCTGAGTGGCACGGACTGGGCGGGAGGTGTCGTGAGTGTCGATACCGCCGGCAAGCGGGTGATCCTCAGCGGTCTTGGGGTTATTCCCGAGCCGTCAGGCCTGGCGCTGATCGGCATGGCAGCCCTGCCGATGCTTCGACGGCGCAGGGCGTAAGGGATATCGCTTTGTTCAGATCTGATCGCATCTCAACGAAACCGGAGGAGTCATGTCTCAGTCCAGCAAACACATCAAAAAGGTTGCCGGCCTGCTCGCCGTCTCAGCGGCGACGGTGGGCATCGTGAGCACTCAGGCCAGGGCGGCCAACCAGTACTGGGATCTCAGCAGCGACCCGGGCTTTCAGGCCGGCGCGGGCCTCTGGGATGCGACTGGTGCCACACCGGGCAACTGGGGAAATTTCGCAGCCCCAGGTACTCAGCAAGTGGCGTGGGTGCAGGGATCCACGGCCATTTTTCAGACCGGCGGTGTCAACACTGTTACGCTGGTCGGTGACGTTGTCGCAGCGGGCATTCAGAACATCAACGATGGAACGCACACCATCATCGGCGGCGCAGGCACACTCACCAACAGCGGCAGTATCACCGTTGGCGGGGTGGGGCTGGATATCAACACCGCCATCACCCTCAGCGGTACACAGACTTGGAATGTCAATTCGCCGATGTCAGTCAGCGGCAATATCAATGGTGCAACGTTTAACCTGTCCAAAGGCGGTGCTGCTACCCTCACGTTGGGAGGTAATGTTACCGCCAACCGCTTTGATATCTCGGGCGGGGGGCGTGTCCTGATGCAGCCAGGCAAGTGGATCGCCGCTTCCGATCGTCTGCTGGTGGGGAGCAGCAGCATGATCCAGGACGGATGGGATCTGAATCCTGTCGCCGCCGGCGTGCGGGGATCGCTTCTAGTAAACCCGAATGGATTCTACGAAATCAAAAGCGGGAACCTGCGTGTCAGCGGAGTGACGACCTCCCGCGCTGCAATCTATCAGTCCGGCGGGAACGTCGACTCCAACGGTCACTTTTATGCCCGAGGGGGCAGCGATATTGCCGTCTATTACATGACTGGCGGGACATACACGCAGACGGGTGGCAACTTCAATGCGTCGTACGACAACAACACCCGCTCAGCCGTCACCATCACCAATGCCACGTTCGTGGCGCCGGGAATCGGCCATGAAGGGAACAACTCCAGCAGCGCATTGAATATCAACCAGAACGGTGTGTTCCAGATCGGTGGCCGAGTGGGGGCCGGGGGATCAGTGGGAGCGAATGGCCGCAATATCAATTTCAATGGCGGAACCCTGCGCTATACCGGAGGAGCTGATTCATTCTGGGTCCAGGACAGTGCACTATTTGACATGTATCTGCTGTCTGGTGGCGGGACGATTGAGATTACTCAAAACATCACCGCACAACTCAGCGAGCCGCTTTTGGCCCCAACCGGCTACGGAATCAGCCTGACCACCTACGCCATTGCCGATGGGGGGTCGGGTTATGTCGGCGCGCCGCGCGTCGAGATTGACAACGTCCCCGGCGCCACCGCGGTAGCCAATATGATCCCTGATGGGAGCGGTGGGCTGAAGGTGGGGAGCATCACAATCACTTCGCCGGGAATGGCGCCCGCGCAGGTGATTCCGACATTCACCTTCATCGACGGCGGCGCCGCCACAACGGGCACGATATCCGCCACGGCCTCGACCGCGATTCCAATGAGTACGACAGCAAACACCGATGTTGGTGGCCTGACCAAGACGGGTATTGGCACACTTCGTCTCAATAACGCGAGCACCTATGGCGGACCGACCCTCATCAGAGAAGGCACGCTGCAATTGAGCGGAAACGGCAGTATCGATACATCATCAGGGGTGACGGTGAGAGACGGCGCAACCTTCGATATAACCTCGAAAGGCAGCGGTTATGCCGTCAATGGCCTGGGTGGCGGGGGGACGGTGCTCGGGGCCAACGGTCAGTTCCTCACCATCAAGGACAACGGCATTCTGTCGCCCGGTGACAGCGCCGGCACGCTCACCATCAGTGCTGGGAACCTGGCGATCGGCGCCGGGGTGGTTTACGAATACGAGATCGATGGCACCACGGCTTCCCCGCAGAGCGATCGGGTGAGCCTGACGGGTGCCAACAGCAGTGTGAGCTTCGCCGGTGAATGGACGCTGAAACTGGTGAACCTGGGCAACGTCGATCCGGACGGGCTGGAGTTTGTCCTCTTCACTTACGCGGGGGCCGATCCGACCGACCTGGGCATCTGGTCGATCGACTACGGCTCGACCCTCTGGGCCGGTGGTGAGATCTATCTCGATACCGATGCCAACGAGGTGCGACTGCGCGGGCTGGGGGTCGTGCCCGAGCCATCGGCGGTGGCCCTGCTGAGCCTGGCAGCGCTGCCGATGTTGCGCCGGCGGCGTGGCGTGTGAGCAGGGGTAGTCGGAAGCCCCGGGTGCGGATCGCACCCGGGGTGCTGCGGGGCAAGTCAAGATCGAGCATCGAATGGAGTAGTCATCATGAGGATCAAGGCGATGGCTTGTGCCGTTGTGGCCGCGTTCACCCTGGGTGGGGTGGCGGCGGGTGCGCCGGTGGGAGATCCATCGGTTGTTCAGAATATGCCGGGGCTGGTTGCGTTCTGGACTTTCGGCGAAGCGCCGGGGCAGGCGCGCCAGTCCACCACGGCGGAGGCGTATCCGCTGTCGGAGGTCAACGGCCCGATTCCGCGCGTGGAGGGGGGGCCGTACTCCGGCTACTCGATGGAGCTGAACGGCACCAATTACCTGGAACTCGCCCATGAGCAGCTGGGGGCGCTCAATATTTCCGGGCCCACCGCCCAGGTCAGCATGTTCGCGGTGGTGAAAATCTACGATGTGGAGCACAGCCGCACGATTGCGGGCATCTGGAGCGAAGGCAAAGGGTGGATGGACGACAGCGGCACCCGGCAATACGCGCTGCTGGCGCACATGCCGGCCTACGGCGGAGCCCGCCGCCTCACACCGCATATTTCCTCCGAAGGCGGCATGACCCGCCGGGCCGATGGCACTCCCCTGGGCTGGAATGCCGACTATGCCGCCCCGGTTTCGGAACTGCCTGAGAATGAGTGGATCACGGTGGGGTTCACCTATGACTCGCAGTACATCCGGGCCTACGTGAACGGGGTGATGGAGGAGCGCAAGCTGGATCCGGTGGCGGACAACCGCAACGATCCCTATTTCACCCAGGAAGGCCCCAATGGCGGCGATCGCGGCATGAATCCGTACTACCACGGGCGCGGTATCTACACGTATGATCCGAATGATCCGACAAAGATGGGCCCGTCGCCGTTCACGGTGGGGGCACGCCATGCCGAGGGGCAGATGCTGATTGATGCCTTCCGCGGCCTGTTTGGCGGGCTGGCGGTGTTTGACCGGGCACTGACCGATGAGGAGATGCTGGCGTTGCACTACTCGTCGGGCATTCCCGAGCCCTCCGGGCTGGCGGTGGTGGGGCTGGCCGCACTGACGATGCTCCGCCGGAAACGGGCCTGAAACCGGATGCGTCAGGAGGGGTGCTGGAGATGGGGCATCGCCTGTTGGCCCCGATCCCGCACAACGGGTGGGGAAATGGGTTGAAAAGTCCGTTTTTTCTTTGACAGAAGTGGTTTGTCGGCCATAATAATCGTTAGATCGATTTTACTGCTGTCGCATCTAGGATAAGTGGGGATTGCAGCATGGAAGCCAAACGAGACGGACAAGCCGCTGCACGCTCACCGTCGCCGGGCAAGGCGATTCGTGAACCCGTTAGCCGCGCGCTGCCCGAGGCGGCCGATCCGTCGGGCGCCATCACTGCCGAAAGCCCGGTCTCCAAGTGGTACCAGCTCAAGGCGCTGCTGCTGCGCAAGATCCAGCAGGGTAACTACGATCCCAACGTCGTCTTCTGCAATCAGCAGGAGCTGATGACCCAGTACGGTGTCAGCTATGCCACCGTTGCCCGCGCCCTGTCCGAGCTGGTGCGCGAGGGGTACCTGTACCGCAAGCGCGGGGTGGGCACCTTCGTGCGCCCCCAGACCGAGCGCCGCGGCGCTTCGGGCACCATCGGCATGCTGGTATGGGACAAGGAACACATCCTGGAACACCCGGCCTTCTCCCGCCTGGTGGCGGGGTTGAGCGATCCGCTTCGCTCGGCCGGTTACAACCTCCAGTTCATCTTTGTGAACGCTGAGGCCGAGGTTGCCAAGCCCGGCTGCCTGGTGGAGATCGTCCGCCGGGCGAAGGTGATGGCACTGGTCGCCACCACGCAGCCGATGCTGCGCGAGTCGCACCTGCGGCCGCTGGCCGAGCAGGGGATGCCGATCGTTCCGCTGAACCTGGATGCTCCCGGGCTGGGGCCGTGCGCGGTGCATTTCGACATCGGTGCTGCCATCGAGGTGGCCACGGCCCACCTGCTGGAATGCGGTTATCGCCAGGTGGCGCTGATGGTTCCCGAGAATGAAGAGGCGCCACCGCGTATGGCCGGTTACCGTCGGGCGCTGGCGGCGGCGGGGATCGAGGATGAGCTGATCTTTACCGAACCGCGCAAGCGCCCGCTGCAGCCGGAGGTGCAGCGCGTGCTCGAGCAACTGGATGCCCCCGCCGGCATCGTGGCGCACGATGACATTGCCGCCCTGACGACAGTGCGCACGGCCCGCGCGGCGGGCTGGTCAGTACCGCACAGCCTGGGCGTGGTCGGCGTGGGCGATGTGCTGCCACCCGAGCTGTTCGAAGCGCCACTGACAACGATTCATGTGCCGTTTGCGTCGTTGGGACGAATTGCCGCGGAGATGACCCTGGCACTTCTCGAGGGCAGGGTCCCCGAGCCGCCGGTGCGTCATTTGCTGCCGCGGCTGGTAGAGCGTTCCACGACCATACACGCCCCCGAGGGGGCGCGATCGGAGGTGCGGGCATGAGCACCACGATTCGCCGGTTTCATGTACCACGCTCGGCCCAGTGCCCCGGCGCCCGCCGCCGCGCCGAAGCGCTGATGCCCGCTCCATTTCCGCCTCTCGACCGTGTCCGGCTTTGCCGCCAAAGCCGGCCGGGCCATGGCACTGCCTGTCTTGCAAGGGAGTCTGCCTGTGAAAACCATTCCTTCATCTTCCGCTGCCCGCCGGCGGCCCGGCTTTACGCTGGTCGAACTGCTGGTCGTGGTCGGCATCATTGCGATCCTGATCGCTCTGCTGCTGCCCGCACTGCAGAAGGCGCGTGAAGCGGCCAAGAGCACGCAGTGCCTGAGCAACCTGCGGCAGATTGGCATGGCTGGTGCGATGTACTCCAGCAAGAACAACGATGCGCTGCCGATCCGGTTGCAGCGGCGCACGGATGGGCGCTACAACACGGTGACCATTTTCCCCATCCTCGCCCATGCTGCGATGGTGATGGGCCAGGAGGACATGATCGATCCGGCGCTTGGCACATCGCTGGCCACGCCGGCGCTGAACAGTGTCTTTTACTGCCCCAGCGGCCCGACCCGCGGAGAGATTCACTACACCTATCACAGCTACGGCTTCAACCTCAACTGGGGCCGCGGCGTCCGGGGCGATGGGATGGGCTCCCGCCGCTCGCAGATTGTCAACCCGTCGGCCAAGGTCTATGCGATGGACTGGCCGAGCAAGGCCATCGAACAGGGGTTCAACAGCACCACACTGAGCCATTTTGCCCATGGCGTGCCGGGCGCGGGGGCGCATCCGCTGATCACCGTGACCATTGGCTTTACCGATGCGCGATACGCCGAGTGCTATGCCGATCTGCAGGCCGGCCGGCATGGCCGGGCGCCGAACCACTGGGTGAACGTGCTGTTCTTTGACGGTCATGTTGAGCCGGTCGCTTCGCTGGAGGCGGCACGGCAGTACCACCTGCCTGAGCCCGCGGTCGGCTGGAGCACGCAAATCTGGAATACGCCGAACAACATGTTCAACTGCTGGGAATACTGATCGCCTGTGCGGCCCAGCCTGGTTGAACGGCAGTCCGGCTCATTCATGTCCTCTTTTGCAAGGAGGCCCCTGATGGCCACTGGAACTCATAATCGTTCGGATCGAGCTCCCCGGGACCGCGCGTTCACGCTGGTCGAGCTGCTGGTCGTTATCGGCATCATTGCCCTGCTCATCTCGATCCTGCTGCCTGCGCTGCAGAAGGCCCGGGATGCGGCCGTGAC
>CAYNMV010000084.1:6499-16140 GCA_964398315.1 uncultured Tepidisphaeraceae bacterium
TCCCGTCCCGGCGCGGGCGGGAGGAGCAGCAGGGCGTGGCAGGGTGCGAAGGGGGCTGTTTTCCCGCACCGAACCGAAAGGGATGGCCGATCCACGCCTGGTGATGGCGTCATTCAGCAGACCTGGCAGCCCGCAGTGCTGTGGCCGGCAGGCTCTGCGGTCAGCCCGGGGTGGATCGATTTAAGGAAGGATCATCGGCAGTGCATCCGAGAATCTGGCAACGCATTGTAGCGGGCGCTGTGCTCGCACTGGGCACGACAGGGGCACAGGGATGGGTGGAGGTGATCCCGCCAGAGCAGGTGGCGGCCGAGCATGCTACGCTGCCGGCGGCTGCCCAGCAGACGAAAAATCCGGCTCTGGCTGAACACTTGCGCCAGGTCCATCAGCGGTATCAGTCGGCGGGCACACAGGCCGATACAGCCCTGAACCGGCAGGTGGTCAACGCCGCGCGCGTGGCGGCCGACCTGGCCGGGGCGGATGCGCCGGCCGATGCCTTCTTTGCCCACTATGTCGTTCCGCCGCTCAGCCCGGTCATGCGGCTGGCGGATATGTTCCCGATCGATGGCCGCTTCGGCGGCACCGTTGGGATCATCACCGCGCAGGATGAGTACGAGCCGGGCTCGTTCGTCATCTATCCGCTGGCTGACCTGGATCGGGTTGAGCTGAAGCTGTCCGCGCTGAACAGCGCAGATGGCACGGCATTTCCCGCCGATCAGCTCGACCTGAAAGTCGTGAAGATCTGGTATCAGAACGGCAATGGCTGGTTCAGCTATTTTTCCGATGTCGGCCTGGCGCTCGTGCCTGAATTGCTGCTGCACGATGAGAACCTGATCCGCGTTGACACCGAGACCCAGTCCAACCACGCCCGCGTGAAAACGGACGAGGGCGAGACATATGTCTGGATCAGCGCCCCGCGGCAGATCGATGTGCCGTTCGACCCGTATACCCCCGGCTTTGTCGATGCTGATACCCTCCAGCCGGTGGCGCTGAAGGCGGGGCAGTTCAAGCAGTTCATCCTGACGGCCCACGCCACGGCCGATACGCGGCCCGGTGTATATCGCGGGCAGATCGAGGTGGTGGCCGCGGGCCGGCCCACGGGCACCATCCCGGTGGCGGTTAAGGTGCTGCCCTTTGCGCTGCCGCAGCCCAAGGCACTCAACGGCGATGATTTCATCGTCACCCTGATGGGCGCCTGGCCGCGGGTGGCGATCGATCACCCGGCATTCATGCCGACGCTGCGGAACCTGCGCCAGCACAATATCCTGCACCTGGGCCCCAATGTCGGCCCGGACACGCCCAAGGACCTGGCGGCGAAGACCGTCGCGGCGATGAAGGAGGCTGGCTTCTCCACCGACTTCATCATCAACGGCGGGCTGCCGTGGCGCGGGACACACGATGGCACACCGTATACCTATGATGACCTGATGGCGTTCAAGCGCTCGGCCGAGGCATGGCGCGCGTTTTACCTGGAACACTTCGGGCACACCAATGCCGCCATCGGCCTCGGCGATGAGCAGGGGGCGGCATGGGTGACCAAGGCGCGGGCGGCGTGGCGTATCCTGAACGAGCATGGCCTTAAATCCAACCTGGCCGGCCACGAGCACATCTTCGTCAAGGGCGGGCACATGCTCGATGTCCATCCCACCGCCGGCTCGCCATCCGATGCCCATCAGGCCCGCAAGTGGAACGCGGTGGGGCACGCGCATGTTGGTTTCTACGCCAGCCAGCACAACGGCTCGGAGAACCCCGCCTATGTGCGTCGTCAGCATGGGCTGCTGGGCTACCTGTCCGGCTTCAACATGGTCAACAACTATGAGTTTGCCTATGGCCCGTGGAACGACCGCGCCTACGAACTGTATAAGCCGATGGTGCTGGCCTATCCGATCAGCAACGGCATCGTCGATACGCTGGAGTGGGAGGGTTTCCGCGAGGGCATCGATGACATCCGCTACGCCACCCTGCTGATGCAGCTGGCGCAGGAGGCGATCGACTCCGGGAACCTCGATCGCATCTACGCCGGCCGTCAGGTTCGCCAGTGGCTGGCGTTGATGGATGGCATGAGCGTTGATCTGCATACGGTGCGCCTGGAGATGATCGAGAAGATTGAACGGTTGATGGAGATGGCTCCCAGGCAGTGAGCGGTGCATTGCAATGAGCCAGTTGCAAGCGGGCCATGGCAGGGAACGCCATCGCCCGGCGACAGGAATGGACTGTCCTCTCCCCAATGGTTGCGGTTGCTGCACGCGTTCGGCGTGACGTTTGAAACCAGTGCGACAACCGGCAACTGCCCCAAGGAAAGCTGACATCATGCGTAAGACACTCGGAATCCTCGTTCTCCTTGCCGCGGCGGCAGCCCACGCGCAGACGCCGGTGGCCGAGACGCTGAAAGAAGTACAGGCCAAGGTACAGGCCAAGCAGTATGCCGAGGCGGCTCAGCAGGCGGAGACGGCGCTGCAACAGCCTGATCTGGCGCCCGATGACCGGGCGCGGCTGCTCAAAGCGGCAGCGGATGCTATGTCACGGCAGGGACGCGATCACCTGCCCGCGGCTGTCGCGCTCTACGAGCGCATGGTGGAGGATGCTGCGCTGCCGGCCGCCGCACGGCTGGACGCGCTGAAGAACATCGCGGATCTGCACCTGGCCATGCAGGCCGGGCGGGATTTGGGCGCGATGGATCTGTCGGCCGCCGAGGCGGCGATCCAGCGCGGGCTGGCGCTGCCCGGTCTCACGCCGAACGATCGTGCTGTGGCGCTGAAGAACATCGGCCAGTTCCTCCAGCGCCAGGACCACCACGCCGATGCCCGCGCTGCCTACGAGCAGATCCTGGAGCTGGAGGTGCGTGACAACGTCAAGAACGAGGCCCATCGCCTGATCGCCGGCACCTGGGCGGCCGAGGGGCAGGTCGATCGAGCGATTGCGCTCTGGAAGGCGCATGGCCAGAACATGATCGAGCTCTATCGCCTCCTGCGCGATCCTGAGAAGCAGCGCCAGGCATGCGAGGAGGTGCTGAACAATCCCGAGGCCTCTGAGAGTGTGCGCTGGGGGGCATTTAACCATTTGCCGTGCTGGGACTGGCGCTGGCGTGACCTGTCGGTGGTGCGCGAGCTGAGTGAGAAATACCTGCCGGCGTTTCTCGAATCCGATCCCAACCGCGCTCTGGTGTTGCAGCGTAAGTTCAACGACATCGCAGTGACGAGCGATCCGGCGTTCGTCGAGTGGGCCGCACCGTTGCTGCTGGCAGCGCCACGACTGGCCGACAAAGACTACGCGACGGTGCAGCGGGCGCGGGTTGAAGCGCTGGCGGTTGTCGGCAAGCGGTCGGAGGCGATCGAACTGGCCCGTGAGCTGCAAACCGATCAGCGGCTGACCGCGCCGGTGCGGCTGTGGGCGCAGATCATCGCCGCCAGCCTCGCCGGGCAGGCCAATGAGGCGCAGCTCAAGCCGCTGCTCGACCAGTCCGCGGAAACATCCCCCGCCGAGCGCGCTGAAGCGCTGCTGGGTGCGGCCCGTGCGGCCCTGCGCGCCGGTGATGAGCCGGCAGCGCGCCGGCTGTATTCGGCCTATGAGGCGATGCTCTCGCAGCGTCAGCAGGCGGTCATCGAGTGCGCGTTCATGGCCGATGCGCCGTTCGATGTCGGCAGTTGGCTCGCCTCGCCACTGCTCAAGCAGCCCGGCGCCAAGCTCGACCGGCCATATGGTGGCAACCTGGAATTCCTGCTGGCCACCGACTCCGCCATCACCGGCCGCAACGCCGGCGCGGAGAAAGGCGCTGAGGCCGACAGTGCCACCGATTTCTACGCCGCCTGCGATGCCGAAGGCATCCACCTGTTCTTCCATGCCCGCGATACGCGCGCCCGGGAGATCGTGGCGGGGCTGATCGGGGGTGGATCGTACGAGATGTACTTCGCTCCCGGCGAGCACCAGGCGTATCACACCTTCCTGATCGACCTGCCGCGTGGCGGCGTCAATCCGCAGGGGTTCATCACGATGTACCCCAATCCCGGCTTCCGCCTGCCCAGCCTGGAGGATGGCACCCTCCGCACGCAGACGCGCGCCACCGACAGCGGCTTTGCCACTCACCTGTTCCTCTCATGGGAGCTGTTTTACGACAAGCTGCCCACCGAGGGCACGCGCTGGCAGGTCGAGGCGATCCGCTGGACGCGCTCGGGCGGCCTGAGCTTCGGCGGCAGTCAATCGGTGCACAACCGCTCAAGCTGGGGCGACATCGTCTTCCGCAATCTCAGCCGCCCGCAACTGATCGCCATCAAGCGCGGCATCGTGTTCAAGGCGGCCAACAGATACAAGCGCGCCAAGGGGATCCTGGGCGCCCTGGGCCAGTGGTCTGATGCCCAACTGGGCGATCCGGCGTTCTACCAGGCGCATGTCGTGCCGCTGATCCAGCGGCTCGATCCCCTGGCCGAGATGGTGAGCAAAGACCTGACCGATGAGCAGGTAGAGCAGCTTTTCCGTGAGGCCGTGCCGGCGTGGATGGAAGCGCCGCACCACGTTGCCGCACTGCGGGCGGCCTACCTTCAGGACAAGCACCTGGCCCAACCCAAACCCTGACGCCGGCGCAACGCCCGGCCGCTGTGCAGTGTTCCACGTGGAACACTGCACAGCCGGCGGTGCCGGCGACCATCGCGCCAACCGCTTCGAACGCAATCACTCATACCCCCTGGTATTAGATTATCACCATGCGCGGACAACCCATTCAGCTTCCCCCTTGTGGCATGTTCATCGGCAACGGCATTTATCCAATGAGCGCGGATCACCTGCTCAGCACGCTGCACGGCCATCCGTCCTGGTCGCCGCAGACCTTTTCGCCGCTTGAGATGATCGAGCGCATCATCAACGAGAACCAGGGCAACCTGGCGCAGTTGTGGGGCTATCCGCGGGGCTACAGCCCGGCGATGCTGGCCGAGTGGGTCTATGCCCTGGATGAGGTCGGGGTGAAGGTGCCGCCGCCGGACTGGGAGAAGGGCACCTATCTCCTGCCCGAGGATGCGCCGGAGCTGCGCGATCACGCCGACCGCATGGGCGCGGGATGGGTTCGTTTCGTGCGCGAGGCCGCCAAGCGGGGGCTGTGGACGCTGTTCATTTACACCAGCGCTGAGCCGCAGTGGGTGCAGAAGCTTGCCGAGTTCGGTGATCGCTATCTCGGCTATGACTTCGGCGAGCGCTTCACCTTCCGAATCGATGATGCCTCGCTGGCCGGCAAGCGCCTGGAGGATGTCACCCTCAAGATGCTGGCCGATGACCTGATCGCCACCGTGCGCCAGCACGTGGAAGAGCGCCGGGCGGCGGGCTGGGGCAACATTTACGCCACCAGCTCGAATTTCCATGTGGATTACGAGATCGTTGCCGGGGCGGATGTGCCCCTGGTCGAGGACTTTGCCTTCCGTCACCTGAACGTGGCGTCGGCGCTGTCGCGCGGGTTGTACCGGCAGTTCAACCTGCCGCTGTGGGGGTCGCACCTGGCCCATGAGCATTACTCGTGGATCCCCGCCCGCAGCGAGGAGAAGTTCCAGCTTTTGCGCGCGGCCATGCAGCAGAAATACATGGCCGGCTGCAAGATGCTCATCAACGAGAGCGGCAACTGGTTTGTCGAGGCGTCGCTGTGCGAGGATTCGCCCAAGTTCGACTTCCCGCGCGTGCCATTGAAGCCCGGCGATGTGGCCTGGGGCGGCAAGAAGCCGCTGAAATACATCCCCTACATCGAGGAAGCGCGCAAGCACTATCACAAGATCAATGCGGATTCGTGGTATTGCCGGGCATATCGCAAAGAGATTTCCGACTTCTACGATTTCGTCAAGGCCAACGGCACACCCGCCGGCCAGCCCGAAACCACCCTCGCCATCATCAAGGGCAATTACGATCTGTGCAGTCATACCTTCAGCCCCAACAATGCCATCGCCGGCGCATATGCGCTGGCCGACCTCAATCCGCAGTGGTATGAAGGTGCGCCCGATCGCGCCTGGGAGATTGTGAAAGAGGTGTTCTATCCGCTGCGCAATGTCCTGGGGCCGTATCCCAACCACTTCCTTTCCGGCACGCCGTTCGGGCAGGTGGATGTGGTGACCTTTGCCGATGACCAGGTGGATGCGGATTTCCTCAGCACCCACTACAAAGCGCTGCTGTTTTCCGGCTGGAACACCGCTTCGACCAAGCAGTATGAGCACCTCCTGCGCTACGTTCGCGGCGGCGGCACGCTGTTTGTCTCGATCCCGCACCTGTCCACCAACGTGAAGCGCAACTACGGCACCTACACCGTTGATGAACTGGTCAATGGTGGCGATTTTGCCGACCTGTGCGGCGTGCGCGTCAAAGGCCCCGGCGAGCGCTATTACTGGGCGACCCTGCCGCATGATTCGACTGAGCTGGGCGTGCGCTATCCGCGCCGATTCGGCATCATGACCACGCGCATGGGCGACATCGAGATCACCGACCCGGCCGCCGAGACACTGGTGGTTGATGATGAATACGCCCGGCCCATCCTGTTGCGCCGTCGCTGCGGGCAGGGAACGGTCTATTTCCTCAACTCCTGGGACTACCCCGGCGCGATGAACACCGATGAAGGCCCGGGCGCGCGGGTCAACAGCAAGGGGCTGATCGGCACGATCTACCAGCACCTCGCCGCCCGTCACCGCGGCAGTGTCTGGATCACCGATGACGGCCACACCACCGGTGAGGCCTGTGAGTACATCGCATTTTCTTACTTCCCGCAGGATGGTGCGCTCTGCCTGCAAAACGTTGACCTGAAAAACCCGCGACGATTCATGCTTCATCGCGGTGGCCAGGCCGAGGCAATCGAGCTGGCACCGGCCGAGTTCCGGCTTATCAGGCGATAGAAGCGGCCGCGCTCGGCGCTGGGAGAAAGACGCAAACGCCAGGGCCTCACGAGGCGAAGACGGCACAGCGGAATGATGCGATGGCACCGGCGGCCTGCCCGGGGTTCTGTCATGCAACAGGATGGCCGCGGGCGAACCGCTCGTGCAGCTTTCGTGTGCCTCTGTCATCCTTTGCGCTTCTTTCAGTCCAGCCTGGCAGCACAGCAATTCGCCTGTTTGCCGGCCGCGTGTTATGACAGGGGTGTGCGCTGAGCGATCATTCACAGCGCAGTTGGAGGTCTGGGTGTGAGTGCGCTGCTGATCGAAAACGTGCGGGCGCTGGAGCCGGGGCGGGGGGTGGTTGCCGCGGCGGTGCTGGTGGAGGACGGCCGGATCCGCGCGCTGGATCCCGAGCAGCCGCCACCCGATGTACCGCGCTTCAACGGCGGCGGGCGCCTGCTGACGCCCGGCCTGATTGATCTGCATATCCACGGCATTGAGACCTGCCTGTTTGAGCATGATCCTGAGCAGATGCGCGATGGCCTGAACCGGCTTGCCCGCTACGGGGTCACGAGCTGCCTGCCCACGCTCTATCGCGTCATGCAGCGCGGTGCGCTGGATCACCTGGCGCGGCTGACGGAGGCGATGGCGGGATCGCCCGTGGCGGGGGGGCTGCACCTGGAAGGTCCGTTCCTGGCGCTGCCGGGTGCGGGTGCGGCGACCGTGCCGGGGGATCTGGGCCTGCTGCGCGAGCTGCTGGCCGCCGCCGGCGGGCGTGTTCGCGCCATGAGCATCAGCCCCGATACGCCGGGCATCGTGCCGGTCATCGAGCACCTGGTTGAGCGCCGCATCGTTCCGTTCATCACGCATACCAAAGCTGATGTCGAGCAGACCGAGCGCGCGATCGCGGCGGGGGCACGGCATGCGACCCATTTCTATGATGTTTTCCCTGCACCGCCTGAGACCGAGCCGGGCGTGCGGTCGGCGGGGGTGGTTGAGGCGGTCCTGGCCGATCCGCGCATCAGTGTCGATTTCATTGCCGATGGGGTTCATGTTCATCCTGTGGCCATCCGCGCTGCCCTGGCGGCAAAGGGGTGGCAGAAGGTTGTCGCCATCACCGATGCCAACATCGGCGCGGGGCTGAACGAGGGGGTTTATCCCACGACATGGGGCTACGAGGTGCGCGTGCGGCGGGGCGATGCCGCCCGCATTCACCGTCCCGGCCAGCGGGAGGATGGCTGGCTGGCCGGCAGCGCCCTGACGATGGACAGGGCGATCAATCACCTGCGCAACTGGTTGCGCCCGACCCTGGCCGAATCCAAGATCTGGGCGATGGCCACGATCAATCCCGCGCAGGTTGTCGGCCTGCTGGCCAAGGGAAGCCTGCTTCCCGGCCACGATGCCGATCTGGTCCTGTGGCGCGAGGCGAATGATGCGCTGCACGTTGCCGCGACCTGGCTGGCCGGTACGTGCATCTACCGCGCGGAGACATGAACCGGCCTTTTACATGATGCCATGCGGCTGCGTGCCTGGCGATTGCCGCGGCACACGTTCAGGACTGGCTCCTGTGCGGCAAGGCCACTGCATCTGATGGACATGCCATGACATAAAGCGCTGAGACGCCGCCACCGCATGGCTCGTCGGCACGGCTACGGGCCGGCCGCGATGCAGCGGCGGGGCTGATCGTGCAGCAGATGCCGGCAATCCGCCTCGCTCAGACCCAGGTGGGTGGTGAGATTATGATGGGCCTGGCGCAAGGTCATGGCACTGCCGACCAGGTGACTGCGATCGGGCGCCCAGGCCGCACCGTCTTCGCCGACCTCCACCTCCCAGCGCGCCAGGCGATGACGCCCCGGCCCGAGCCCGGCGGCGGCCATCGCATCGCTGACGACAACACAGCGCTCCAGGCCAGCCGAGCGCAGGTAATTGCCCAGCGCCATGAACGGCACATGCACACCGTCGGCAATGAAGCAGCAGGTAAGCCGCTCATGCAGGCTCAGGGCGCGCTGGATGATGTTGTCGTGCCGGTGCATCTGCATGGGGCAACCGTTGCCCAGGTGCGTGAAGAGGCTCAGTCCCGCATCGCACGCCCGGCGAAGCTGATCGAGGCTGGCGTTGGTATGCCCGGCCGACACCGCGATGCCGCGATCAGCCAGCAGGCGCACCACCCGCGCTCCCTCATCCTGTTCGGGCGCCAGCGTCACCAGCCGCACCAGGCCCGCGCCCGCATCGAGCAGGCGCAGCATGTCATCGGCATTGGCCGGGCGAATGGCATCGGCCGGGTGGGCGCCGCGATAGCCATCGGCCGGGCTGAGAAACGGCCCTTCGATGTGCAGCCCCACGATCAGCCGCCGGGCCAGGTCATCTTTCTCGCGCAGCTCAACCAGCTTGCGCAGCCGTGCTGCCATCGCCGGCAGGTGATCGGTGATGATGGTGGCGAGCAGGCCGGCAGTGCCATCGCGCTCCAGTTGCTGGCACGCCCGGTGCAGCCCGGCGGCGTCCAGGTCATCACCATTAAAATCGACGCCGGCGTAACCGTTGACTTGCAGATCGAAGTAGTTCATCGCGTGGCCTTTCGAAACAGATGGGCCGGCAGCGCAACGGCTGTCATTCCCTCTCCCGCCGGATGGCTGCTTTGGCAGATGTTGCCAGAGGATCGAGCAGAGCCAGGTCCGGGGGCCGAGGTGGCACAGGCAGGTTGCCTGTGCCACCTCAAGGCTGGGGGGCCGTTATTTCCCCGCCGACGTGAGCAGCGACGCCGCCGGCTTGTCGAGGAACACCTCGCAGTCGCCGTGGCGTGGGAGAATGCTGGCG
>CAYNMV010000085.1:0-15941 GCA_964398315.1 uncultured Tepidisphaeraceae bacterium
CTTCCAGCGCGAGCTGCTGATCAGCCGCCTGTAACGATCGGCGACTGTCGCGCCTACGACCGCCCTCGGAGTTGGCCCCCGAGGGCGGTCGGCTTTTTACGGCTGGGCATGGGCCGTGGCGCTGGACTGTTCGCGATGCAGACGGATGAGGGAGGGAAGACGGCGCACAATCTGCTCGGCTGCGATCAGCACGTCGCGCGCAAGCTTGGGCAGGTGTCGCACAACGTACGCAGCAAAAACGGTGTAGCAGCGCAAACGCGTCAGAGGCGCCATGCACGTTTCATGGATGGCACGGCCGTACTCCTGCATGACGCGCCACTCGGGGAAGACGATGCGCCCCTTCATGGTGGAGTCCCACCACTCCGCCGGCGGCAGGGGGCCGGCGCCGATCCAGGCTGACAGCTTGCTGCCGGCGCGGACGTACCGCTGGCCGTCCGTGCGGCTGGAGCGGTTGTTGTGGTCGCGATTGAGGAACAGGTACTGGTCGACCTGTCCGAACCCGCCGAGCAGGGCGAGCTTGGCCAGCAGCACGCTGTCGGCCCGCACGTGCGCACCGCAGAGGCTGGTCTTGTTCAACCAGTCCAGGCGCATGACGCCGTACAGCTCATGCGCGCCGTGGCGGCGATGATCGACGAACATCAGCGTCACCAGCCGGCGCCACGCCCGCTTGCGGTCGTAGCGCGGCTGATACTCGACCCGGCCGACTTCCTTGCCCTCCGCGTCGATCTGGATGGTTCGCGGATACGCCAGCACCAGCGACGTATCGGCTTCGAGCATGGCGACGCACTCTTCGATGAACGTGGGCGCGCACAGGTCATCGGCTGCGTTCCACTTGAAGTAGCGTCCTTGCGCCAGCGGGACAGCGCGGTTGAAGTTGCGCGCCGGGCCGAGGTTGTGATCGGCGCGGAAGTAGCGGACGCGCCGATCCCGCTGTGCGTATTCGCGGCAGATCTGCTCGGTGCCGTCAGTGGAGCAGTTGTCGCAGATGATCAGCTCAAGATTCCGCCACGTCTGGTTGAGGATCGAATCGATCGTGGCGCGGAGGTAGCGCTCGCCGTTGTAAACCGGCACGGCAATGCTGACGAGGGGTTGTTCGCTCACCATGGCAGTAATCCAGCTCCGTCCAGAGGAGGTTAGCCGACCCGTGCTGCCGTGTAGGAGGCCGGGATGGGCAATCCGAAGTGCCTGGCCTGTTCCACCCAAAGCCGATCGCACAGTCGACCGGCTGGCAGTTGCACGTCGTCGAACGTGATCGCGGCATCCATCGGCAGGTCGCGCAGGAGGCGACACCCTTCGGCCAGCCCGATGGGCAGGAGATTCTGCCGCCGGGCGATGTCGGAGTTCTCGATCGTGCCGTAGGAGAGGAATCCGCCGATGCCATCGAGCACCTCGCCGGCGCGCAACGGCCGCTTGGCGATGGTGATGACATCGCAGACGGGCCCGCCCAGCGGCTCCAGGGCCTTATCACCGGTCAGGCAGGCGCGCGCCACGCTGGCGGGCGCTTCCAGCGGGCTGAGATGGGTCGGCGTGTAGAACGTGTACAGCGGCCCATCGCCCATCTTGTAGACCTTCATGTAGCGGGCGCGCAGCGGATGCTCGCAATAGCCGAGGATGAACACGCCGAAGCTCGGCTGGGCGCCCAGGATGTAATCGACGCGCCCGCCGTCGAGCAGTTCATCCAGGTCGAACAGCTTGTGGGCGTTGTCCACGTGATCGCACTGCGGGCCGCGCATGCCGCGCACGCTGACGCGGAAGCCCGTCGCGTTGGCGACGGTGGCCATCTCCTGGCTGATCTTCGTGCCGTCGGCGAAGCTCGTGATGAACTTGGGCCGCTGCCAGTGGCGCATGGCAAATTCGCGCTGCGTCGCCGGCGTGCGGCGGCAGTCCAGCAGTGACTTGATGTTCCCAGCCATGACGGGCGTGAAGCCCATCGAGCGAACATGGCGCAGCAGGTTCATCAGAACCGCCGGCTGATCGCCGTCCGCCTGCGTGTAGATCACGCCGGCGCGGCAGGCGTGAATCTTGAGGATCGGCCCGAGCGTCGCGTCGAGCTCGGCATTGAGCGCGATAAAGTGCTTGCCGTTGGCGAAGGCCGCTTCAGCCACCTGCGCGGCGAATTCGATCTCGCCGGTGGCCTCGACGATGCAGTCGATGCCGGGCGTCTGGCAGAGGATGAACGGATCATCAGCGATGGCGCAGGTGTCGCGCGCGATGGCATCCTGCAGCGCATCGACCGAGTGGACGACGGCGGGGGATTCGACGCCGCAGTCGCGGCAGGCCTCCTCAGCCGTGGCGAGCGTGCGATTGGAGATGGCGGCCAGACGCATGCCGCGCTTGCCCGTCAGAAGCTGAAGCGCAAAGCCCTTGGCGGCAAAGCCGGCCCCCACAAGTCCCACGCGAAGCGGTTGCCCAGCCCGCTCGCGCTCCTCCAGCAGGCGATCAACAATAATCATGAGATGTCAGCCCTTTCAGATTCCCGCGCAGATTCCATGTCGGCACGTGCTTGTCACCCACTTGAACGATGCCGGTGTGAACTGCACGTGGAGAATTGTGAACGCGCCCGGCGGGCTGGACCATTGGGACAAAGCCTGATTCTGACCCGCGGTGGGATTACCCGGGCATAAGGGAAACCCCTATTTGCCGATAACGCTGGTCAAATGTAACGGTTGTACTCACAATGACGCCTCAAGCTATGGACGATGCGCACATGTCAACGCTTCGCGGCATGATCTGGAGGCTGGGCAGGTCCATGCGATATCGGTGGGCCCGATATGCGCTGGCGGTCGCCGCGGTGGGGGCAGCGCTGGCGTTGCGCACCGTGCTGAAGACGTTGATCACCAGCGATGTACCGTTCCTGCTCCTGTTTGCAGCCGTGATGGCGGCTGCGGCGTATGGGGGATTGGGGCCGGGGTTGCTGGCGACCGTTCTCGGCGGGATCGCAGGTTATGGGCTGTTCCAGTCGCCGGTCGAGGGCAGCGGCAGCACGCAGACGGAACTGGTGCTGTTCCTGCTGGAAGGGGGCTTGCTGAGCATCCTGGCAGCGCGGCTGCATCAGGCGATTCGCCAGGCCGCGGCCGCCGAGAGGGCGAACCTCGACCTGGAGCAGCGGATCCTGGAAATTTCCGATGACGAGCGGCGTCGCATCGGCCATGACCTGCACGACGGCCTCGGCCAGCAGCTCACGGGCATCGCGCTGCTCAGCAAGGCCCTGCAACAGCGGCTGAGCGCTGTCCAGCCGGACGATGCGCAGGCGGTGGAGCGCATCGCGTCGCTGGTCAACCAGTCGATCGCCTGGACGCGCGACCTGGCGCGCGGGCTGGCGCCGATGTCACTGGAATCAGCCGATCCGGCTGCGGCGTTCGAGGAGGCCACAGCCAACTCCGCGCATCTGCTGGGGATCGAATGCTCCTTCCATGCCGAGGGCGAGCTGCCGCGCATCGAGGAGCACGCAGCCATTCATCTGGTTCGCATCATTCAGGAAGCGATCACCAATTCCGTCAAGCACGGCAAGGCCAGGCACGTGCGCGTCATGCTCAGCACCGACTCGCGCAATCTGTCGCTGGACATCCGCGATGATGGCATCGGCATGTCGGCCAAGACACTGGCCAAGCCGGGGCTGGGCTTGCGGATCATGAATTACCGTGCCAGAATGATCGGCGCCAAGATCGAGTTCGGCCGGTCCAATCCCGGCGGCGGCGCCCTGGTGCGATGCATCGTTCCGCTGTCACGCCTCAGTTCGGAGTCACACCTGGATGTCCTCAAGTCCTGATGCAAAGGCACGTGTCCTGCTGGTCGACGATCATCCGATCGTCCGCCAGGGCCTGGCCATGCTGATCAACGCCGAGCCGGACCTGGTCGTCTGCGGCGAGGCCTCCACCGGCGCCGAAGCGCTGCAACTCGTCCGCACCACCCAGCCGGACGTCGCGATGATCGATATCGCGCTCGACGACCGCAGCGGTGTCGAGCTGATCCGCGAGATCCACGGCATGATGCCGGATCTGCCGATGCTGGCACTGTCGATGCACGATGAATCGCTGTATGCCGAGCGCACGCTCCGCGCTGGCGGCCGCGGGTACGTCATGAAGCAGGAAGCCACCGAGAGCATGCTCACAGCCATCCGCCGCGTGCTGGCGGGGGAGATCTACCTGAGCGCGCGGATGAGCACGCGCCTGCTGGGGCAGTTCGCGTCGGTGCCGCGGGGCGAGCACATCTCTCCGATCAGCCGGCTGACGGATCGCGAGCTCGAGGTGTATACGATGATCGGCCGTGGCCTGTCGACGCGTGAGATTGCCGAGAAGCTGTTTCTGTCCGTGAAAACCGTCGAGGCGCACCGCGAGCACATCAAGGAAAAGCTGGGTTTGCGAAGCTCCGTCGAACTGGTGCGCCATGCGGTGCAGTTCAACCTCGCGCCCGATCATCCGGGATGAAAATGGCTTCAATGGTTCGGCCCATCAGCTTCGCAATGGCAAAGGCGAGTGGCAGGCTGGGGTCGTATCGGCCGGTTTCGATGGCGTTGATGGTTTGTCGGCTGACACCCAGGCGATCGGCCAGTTCCTGCTGGGACCAGCCGCGCTGGGCGCGCAGCACTCTGAGTCGATTCTTCACATCGGCCCCTTTCAGACAGGATTGATCACCGGCCGCTTCCTGTCCCCGTTTCCGGGTGGCGCATCGAGCGGATACACCTGCCTGCAGGCGCGGATGTAACTGCCGGCATAGGCGGCAATCGCAAGTGGGCACATAAGATCGAGCTGTGGTTGAAAATCCGCGCCGGACCCCGGCCCCAGTTCACCGGGTATGCCCAAGGCACGCAGCACGTCTTTGAGCAGCAGCATGATGATGAGAAACGCGAACGCGTGTGCCGCTGCGCGGATACGGATCTGCCGCTCGAGTTCATCCGATCCCCGAATCGCGCGAGAGACGATGCGGAAGATGATCACCAGGCCGATGATGGGTAGCGCGGCGATCAACAGGCGCACGCCCGGCGGGATCGATCGATGGCCCAGCGCAATCATGACCGCCAGATAGCCAAGGAGAGACTCACCGAAGACGGTCGGCCCAAGCCAGATGGGGGAGCGAAAGGGACGGGAAATGCGATCTGAGACAGGTTCATGGGAGCTTCCTGAAAGGGGACTTCATCAACCAGTTTGCGGCGCAACGTAAAGGAACGGCATCAATATGTAAGGCAACTTTACATCTTGATGCATGATGTTCTGAGCCGGTCCAGGCCCGTGGTGGATGGCCATCGCGTGAAGCCATGTTTCGTGTGCGCAAGCGGTCATGATCCGACCGCGCAGGTGCGATGGTGGGATGAGGGCGGGGATTGGTGCCAATCTTTTGCCGTCTCGGGCGTTCTATGGGTAGAGAGTGGTGATTTGATTATGAAGAAAGGTTTGATTCTGTTCTGGACCAACGTGCTGAACCTGCTGCTGATGCTGGGGCTGGTGGGCACGGGCATCATCCTGCGCTGGGTGCTGCCGCCCGGCTCTGGTGGGGGTGGGCCGGGCAGGGGCATCGGCTGGCGCGGCGGGCAGGGGCCGCGGGTGGTGGCCGAGTGGCTGGGGCTGACCCGTCACCAGTGGGGCGACATCCACTGCTACCTGGCCATCGCTCTGGCCGCCGGCATCACGTTGCACCTGCTGTTGCACACCGGCTATATCCGCAGCGCCTGCGCCCGCTGGCTCGTGCCGCGCGGTTTGAGCCGGCGGCAGACCAGCCAGGCCTTGCAGACATAGCGGTCGGTGCCGCATGCGCGATGCACTGCGGCGCGGCTGAGCGCACAGGATCGGCCGGCGGACAGCGCTGCGCGGAGTCCGCCGGCCGATTACTTGCTTTCCGACAGCTTCTGGTCCACCCAACCCATGTTTCGCCGGCCGTAGACATACGGCTGGATCGGGCTGGTGGGGGCGGCCCACTTGCAGGCGTTCTCGATCAGCTTGCGCACGGCGGGATGGAAGAAGGTGGGGAACAGCTCATGGCCCGGCCGCAAATAGACAATTCTGCCAGCGCCGCGCGTCCAGGTCATGCCTGATCGGCACACCTCGCCGCCGGCGAATGAACTGATGAGGAATGTGCACTCGGGCTCGGGCACATCGAAGAACTCGCCGTACATCTCCTCGCGCTCGATGACGATGTGGTCCTGGTCGATCCCGGCCAGGATGGGATGGCCCGGCCGCGTCACCCACATGACCTCGCGCTCGCCATCATCACGCCAGCGCAGGTTGCAGCCGGTGCCCATCAGCTTCTTGAACAGCTTGGAGAAGTGCCCCGAGTGCAGCACGATCAGGCCGGCTCCGTTCATCACGCGATCAAAGACGCGCTGTACGATCTCATCGCGCACTTCCCCGTGCGCCATGTGTCCCCACCAGATGAAGACATCGGTGGAATCGACCACGTCCTGGGTCAGGCCGTGGTCCGGTTCATCCAGCGTGGCGGTGCGCACTTCCAGCCCGGGCACGGTGCGCAAGTGTTCGGCGATGGCCTCGTGCATCCCCCTGGGATACACCTCGGCGACGCGCGGATCGGTTTTCTCGTGGCGATACTCGTGCCAGACGGTGATGCGGATGGCCATAGATGGGTTGCTCCAGTGAATGCCCGGAGCGAAGGTAATGAGGCAGTGGCAGGGGGTCAAGCGGCGCAGAATGCACCGCCCGCACGATATGGGCTGTGGCGCAGCGGTCGACTGGCTTAAATGACAGCGCAAAGACCCTCAAAACGCTCCGTGCGCACCGCTTTGCCGCATGGGTGCCGTGCGCGGTCTGCTGCGCGCCTGCCGCCCTGGGCTTCCCATGTTCTTTCATGCAACGTTCACGCGCCGCTGGCGCACGCACTGAGCGTCCATTCCGTCGGCGGGGGGTCGCATCTATGATGGGGGGCATGGACAGGGTCGGTACCGTGCCGGATGAGAAGAATCAGCGCCAGCGCCTGCCTGTGACCCTGCCCGAGGGGCGAGCGGGCACCAGCGCGGGCGTGAACATCGAGCCCGGGTATGATGATGATGGGTGGATCGTCCCGCCGCCGGTGCGGCTGGCGGATGGCTCCATGGTGCAGCTTTACAAGGATGGCGAAGCGCTGCACGCGGCCTACGAGGGGATCAAGAGCGCCCGCCACCGCATCTGCCTGGAAGTGTACATCTTCGCCAGCGATGACACCGGCCAGGCCTTCGCCGACCTGTTGTGCAGGAAGGCGCGCGAGGGGGTGCAGGTCTATGTCATCTATGACTCGTTCGGCTCGATGTCCACCGATCGCGCCATGTTTGCGCAGATGCGGCGGGCCGGGGTCCACATCCAGGCATTTCACCCGGTGCGGCCGTGGGAGGTGCGCTTCAGTTGGCGGCCGTTCAATCGCGATCATCGCAAGCTGCTGATCATCGATGATCACATCGTCGGGCTGGGGGGGCTGAACATCGGGGCCGAGTATGCCGGCTCGTGGGTGGTGCGCCTGGAGGCCAAGGAGGGCGATGCCTGGCGCGACAACGCGATGAGCATCACCGGACCATCAGCGCGGGTGTTTCTCAAGAGCTTCGCCCGTACCTGGCGCTACATTCACTCCGGCGGGCCGATCACGCGGGCGCTGCTGATCCACAACGTGCACGGGTTCGACGCCCCCATCGCCACGCACGACACACCGCTGCTGGAGCGCGATTCGCTGGGCGTAATCGCCTCGGTGCCGACGCTGCACACCCCGCTGGCGGGTTTTTTTGAGACGCTGTTGCGCCGGGCACAGCGCTCGATCGAACTGACGATGGCCTACTTTGCCCCCGCCGATGCCTTCATCAACGCCCTGGTGGCAGCGGCCAAGCGCGGGGTGCGGGTGCGGCTGGTGGTGCCGGAGGTGTGCGATGTGCACCTGCTGCTGGTGGCGGCCCGCTCGTTCTACGACACCCTGATGGCCGCCGGGGTGGAGATCTACGAGCGCCGGGCGGTGGTGCTGCATGCCAAGTCGCTGGTGATCGATTCAGAGGTCAGCGTCCTTGGCTCGGCCAACCTCGATTACCGCAGTATCGAGTACAACTGCGAGCTCTCCGCGGTGGTGCGTTCGCGCGCGTTCGGGGCGCAGATGCACGACCTGTTCGAGCATGATGTGAGCTACTCCAGGCGCATCTCCCCCGAGGAATGGCGCCGACGACCGCTTCGCGACCGCCTCGGCCAGTGGGCGGTCAAGCGGGCGAGGTATCTGCTCTGATCATGGGGCGAAGCCCATTGAGCCGCTTGCGCGAGCGGGGGATTCGGTGAGCGGCCGAAAGTGCGCTTTCGTCTGCTTGCTCAGTCTGCCTGAGCTTCATCCAATCTCAGGCGATTGCCGAAGGGGTCGGTCAGATTCATGCCGAGGGTGCCGCGGAAGGTTGTTTCCAGGCCGGGGCGGAGATAGCGGTATCCCTTGGCGCTGATCTCGGCGTGATAGTCGGCCAGTCCGCTGACGCGCAGGAAGACCACCGCCCCAGGGCAGCCATCGCCATGATGCTCGGACAAATGCAGCACCAGCCCGCCGCGGCTGACCTGCATGTACAGCGGCGCCTCCGGCTCGAAGCGGTGTTCCCAGTCGAGCGTGAAGCCGAGGTAGTCCAGGTAAAACTCGCGCGCCTTGGCCACGTCAAAGATCCGCAGGATCGGCACGGTCTGATGCACCTGAAGTGGCATGATGAGTCTATCCGGTTGGTGGGTGGCGGCGGCTAACGAACCTACCCCAAAGGAACGCGGTGCGCTTCTCAATCTCCCGCGCGAACAGCTTACACATTATTCGCCATTGATGATCGGAGCGAAGCCGCTGCGGAACTCTGGAAAGTGATCTCGGACCTCCGGCCGCAGCAGGCACAGGACCAGCAGGACGGGAAAGACACTCGCATACACCGCAAGATCGAACCCACTGAGTGCCATGGTGAGCAACTGGCGAAACGTGAGATCGCCGTGGGCGCCGGACACCGAGTCAATGAACTGCACGGCCTGGGCACCGAACATGCCGGCAACCCACATCACTGCGTAGGTCAGCAGCACAGGTCGCGCCCAGCGCCGGTGTTGTTGAAGACCCCAGCAGCCGGCGACGAGCACGAGAGGCGCGACCAGCCAGCTCGCCGTAGCAAGTCGATGGATTGGTGTCAGTACCTCGATGCGGAAGTAGCGGTTGAACGGCAGCCCCCAAGTGAGGAGCAACAGGGCGCTCTGGAGGATCGCCCAACCGCCGAGGATGTAGCCTGCGCCGACGATCCAGCGTCGAATCCTCTCGGCCAGTTTGCTCGATGTGTGATCGCTTGTGTCTGCCACACTGTAGGTTGCCTCTACCGGGCCAGCTTACCGCAATCCGAGGATACCAAACCCCAGCGCGGCGGCGGCGGCGGCGAAGACGCTGACTTCAGCGAGGTTGGACAAGATCCAGGTGGCAAGGGGAGTCATCATCGCGTGGTCCTTGAACAACAAAGGCCCCGGACGCTCGTGCATGAACGTCCGCCTGCTCGACCGGCGACTCCATCGCCATCTGCCCCGATCCCTCGGGCGGTCTGTATGACACAAATCGACTCACTTCCCGCACTGGCTTCTGATGATCTCGCAAACAGATGCCGCCAAGGCAAACTGGGGTGAGAAAAACGCCTTGGCAACGCTGATAAGCGGGTTGGCTGGTGATGGGATGCCGTTATCGGACGGAGCCGGCGCGCAGGAAAATCCTTATCGGACCTCCCGACCTGGAATGAACCGGCGGGGCGGCCGCGGGGTAGTAAGAAGGTGCCCCGGCCTGGCTGGGCTGCCGCGCTGTGCGGATGGCACCGGCGGCGAGGTCCGTACCGGCCTGATAAGCCAGCCCCCCCGTATCGGGAGGAAGCAGGCCCGCTATCGGCACCGGTTGAGGCCCATACAGGGAATGATCCGGGCAGAGTGAGGTGATCTGTGCGCTGTACTGATGGATGGATGCCGGCCGGACTGATGCGAGGGGCGCGGGTGGTGCTGGTGGCAGCGCTGGGAGTTGGTGCGCTGGTCGTGCCGGTCACAGCGCAGGCGCCGGCCAGCCCGCAGGCGGCCGCGGGCAAGGCGCTGGATGCGCGGCCGTTCGGGGTGCCGGTGGTGGAAGTGGCCGGCGGGGCGGAGGCCATCGGGCGGGAATATGGGCAGCGGCTGCATGAGCCGATGCGCGAGCTGTTTGACAAGTATCTGCTCAAGTGGCTGAGCACCGATGCCAGGCGATGGGTTGCCCTGGCGGCCGCGCGGTCGTTCACGCAGTACGTTGAGCCGCACCACAAGGCGGAGATTGAGGCCCTGGCTGAGACAACCGGGTTCGAGCCAGCCGAGGTGATGCTGGCTCAGTGCTTTCTCGATTTGTCGCCGATGACAGCCTGTTCGAGCATCAGCCTGCCGGGCGAGGCGTTTGCCGATGGGGTGCCGCGGCTGGCACGGAACCTCGATTTCCCGTCATTGGGTGTGGCGGACAAGCACTCGGTGCTGGTGATCTGCCGGCCGGAGGGGAAACATGCCTTTGCCAGCGTGTCGTGGCCGGGGATGATCGGCGTGCTGTCGGGGATGAACGAACACGGGCTGGTGCTGGTCAACATGGAGGTGGACCGCTCAGGCGGCCTGCCGCGGGCGATGCCGTATACGCTGCTGTACCGCAAGATCCTGGAAGAGTGCCGCGATGTGGGCGAGGCTGTTGCGCTGCTGGAAAAAACACCCCGGCAGACGCCCAACAATGTCATGCTGATGGACGCCGCCGGGCGGCGGGCCGTGGTGGAAATCACCCCGGCGAAGATCACCGTTCGCCCTGGCCAGGCCGGCCGGCCGCTGATCAGCACCAATCATCACCGCGGGACGGATCAGGCCACACCCGGCTACTGCCCGCGCTACGACCGCCTGCTGCGCAGCAGTGCCGACATTGGCGACCTGCGCCTGGCGGACCTCCAGGGCATGCTCAAGGATGTGCAGCAGGGGAGCATGACCTTGCAGGCGATGGTGTTTGAGCCGTCTACCCGCACCCTCTACCTTGCCACCGGCGCACGCGCTGCGGAGCGGGAGCTGAAGCGGGTGGATCTGGGCCCGTATTTCAAGCGCAACTGATGGATCGCAATTGCCGGCCACACCGCCGCTACTGCGGCGTGGCGCCGTGTCGGCCGGATTCGGGGGCCGGCAGGTGGGGGTTCAGCTTGTCGCCATGCTTCTTCAGGGGCTCTGGCTGCGATTCATCGCTGGTTGCCTTGCCCGTCAGCTGGGGGTCGCCGGATTCGATCGCCTGGGTGGGATCATCATCCAGATGCACAGGCGGGTGCGGCGGATGCGATGGAAGAGGCTGGCCGGGTTGATTCTGCTGCATAAGAACCTCCATCCAGTTTGAGACCGGCCATTTCTGTAGCGCATCGCGTGCCAATGCCGCCTGGCTTATTGCGGCAGCTCCGGCGGGCGGATGCGACGGCGTGGCTCGGCCAGGGATTCCAGAAACGCTTCCAGATCCGCAAGGTCCTGCTCATTCAGCCCAAGCGGCCTGAGCAGATGGCTCTTGGTGGGGAACAGCGGATCGTTTTCCTGCTCGGGCTTGCGGCGCAGGGTTGCCATGCCGGCGTTGTACATCCGTAACACACCAATCAGGTCGAACAGGCCGTTGTGCATGTAGGGTGCGGTGCGGGTGACGTTGCGCAGGCTAGGGGTCTTGAAGCGGCCGACATCTTCCGGATTTTTGGTCACGTTGTACCGGCCCAGGTCCTCATACTTGCGGCCATAGTAGCTCAGGCCCAGGTCGTGGAACTGGTTGTCGGTGAAATTCGGGCCGTGGTGGCAGTTGATGCAGCGGGCCGTGGTGCGGAACAGGTGCAGGCCGCGGATCGCCTCATCGGACAACATATGTTTCCGGCCGGAAAGGAATGCGTCAAAGCGGCTGCGTCCCCCGACCAGGGTGCGTTCAAACGTCGCGATCGCCTTGGCGACGTTCTCCATAGTCACCTGCTCATTGCCGAAGACCGCCTTGAACTGCTCGCGGTAGCCGGGCAGGGCGTTGAGACGCTCCACGATCTTGTCCGGCTCGGCGTGCATCTCATTCTCGGCGATCACCGGGAAGACCACCTGATCCTCCAGTGACTTGGCCCGGCCATCCCAGAACTGGTGCGTGTTGAAGCCACTGTTCAGCAGTGATGGCGCATTGCGCTGCACCTGCTGGCGGTCATGGCCGAACGAAACAACCCGCCCATCGGCCCATGCCAGGTCGGGATCGTGGCAGGAGGCACACGCGATCTGCCGGCTGCCCGAGAGGCGCGGGTCGAAGAACAGTTGCTTGCCCAATTCGGCCTTGGCCTCGGAGAAGGGATTGTCGGCGGGGAAGGGCACCTCCCCCAGCCGGCCCAGCTCGACAAACTCGACGCCCGGATCGATCTCGGGCGCGGGCCACTGGTCCGGCGGGAGCGAATACGCTTCGCGCAGCTCGGCGGCCAGGTCCGCGTACTGCTGGGCCGTCAAAAGGGGGCGCTCCGCCGGCTGGGTCGCCACTGGCTGGGTTGCTGCCGGGCGGGCCGTGGCTGATGCGGTGGCATCCGCCCCAGCGGGTTGGGTCGCGGCAGAGCGCGTTGATGTGGGGCGGGTTGATGCGGGTTGCGTGATCAGCCCGGCGGGCTGGGTTTCGGCCAGGGCGCGGGAATGGCTCATCCGGTCCAGCAACAGCCCGCCGGCGGCCAGGCTTCCCGTCAGCAACGCCACCGCGAGCCGGCCGAGGATGGGCCGCCTTGCCGAACGCAGGTCATTCAGGCCACTCGCCTGGTATGCGGGCGGCAGCTCCTGCGGGCCGTGCGGCGGGTGGGATGGATCAGCGTTACCGGCCTTCATGACGCAGCTCCGCTCATGTTACCAGCCAGCGGCCCGCGCCACGCTCCAAGATCGGGCGGCACACAAGTCATGGCGCAGCTCCTGAGGATTCAGCCTTGGCCAGCCCGGCGATGCGGGCGGCGGGGGCGGCCACCGTGATCTGCTTCTGCGGGCCGACGATCCGGGCAATTTCCTCCAGGGAAGCGCCGGCATCTTCCTTGTAATGACGGGCCTCGGCCTCGCTGATTTGCTTGACCTTGACAGTCCCCTCGATGATCGCCGTCTTGCCGATCGCCTCGGTGGGGATGAGCCGCCCGTCGATGGGGCAGGTGAACTTGACGAACAGCGCCTCCTCGGCTCCGCCCAGCTTCAGCCAGCATCCCTTCTTCGGGCACACCTCGGCCACCGCACCGGTGATGCGGACAAAACGCCCTTCGTACTTATCCACTTCCGCCAGCAGGGTTTGCACCGGCACCACGGGCGCATCGGCAGCATCGGCCGCGGGCTGGCCAAACGTGGTCATCGTCTCGGCCGGCTGGGTGGTGGCAACGGGCTGGGTCGCCGGGGTCGCAGAACATGTGCTGCAGCCGGTGGAGATCGCCTGGAGAATCATCAGTGCAAGGGAGGTGAGTTGCATGAGCCAGTCCTTTCGGTGCCGCGGCCACAGGGGTGCTGGCAGCGGGTTTCAAATTCTGTCTTAAATGCCTTTCACGGCAGCAGTTGCAGCGCTTTATGGAATAATCCGCACGCCCACGTGCCCGCCGAGATACAGCTCGGCCACTGCGCCCTTGCCGGCGTTGGAAACGCGGTGGGGATAGACCCGCTGGGCAGTGGGGATGGTCCGCTCGGAGCTGGGCAGTGCGCTGGTGAAGGAGGAATCCTTGCCGCTGACAGCCGGTTTCTGCGTGAAATTGTCCCAGACGTAGAGGTTGTCGGCCCGCTTGGCCCGGTGCTGGCTGGTCCACTCGCTTATGCCGCCGGCGATGCTGACCGAATAGGTGTTGCCCAGGGCCTGCATCCAGTCGGCCTGCCCGGGGCAGACCCAGATGTCGCTGTCGCCAGGGATATAGCGCGGCTGGGAAGGCAGCCCGGCCGAGATGTCATCGCCCGGAGCGATGCCATGCAGCACCGCGGCCAGTCCATACGTTTCCGGGAGGGCGCCGGCATGATCGCTGGTGCGACCGGCGGCGACGCGGAAGCCGTAGCCGCCGATGGTGGCCTTGTCCGGCCAGCGGTCGCGATAGTCATTGCCGTACATGATGACGGCCGCACCAATCTGGCGAAGGTTGTTCTCACAGGAGACCAGTTGGGCCGCCTCCCGCGCTTTGCGCAGCGCTGGCAGCAGCAGCGAAATCAGCACTGAGATGATGGCGATGACCACCAGCAGCTCAACCAGCGTAAAAGCCGCCCCCCATCCTCGCCGATTCCCCCTGCGCCCTGGGCCACGCATTCCAGCCCACTTCTCAAGTGTGAAAAACATCATAGCGGGAGAATTAAATGAGATTGAGTCTCATGTCAACTCCATGCACCGTTGATCACGAAAATTTTGTGCCCCCTCGCCCAGAAGTAACAGGCAGCCCTGTAACCCCCCCCCAGCCCCCCTGGCATCACGGCGGCGGACTGGGCGCGTATCGCCTGAGGCATCCAGCCCCAGATAGTGCAGTGACAGCAGGCGGAAAGTGTGATGGTGGGGCGCACGCAACACTTCGGGGAGGCGGAGCTGAGCCTGGGCTTGACGCCCACCATGTCGGCCAGCGGGCGCTGATGAAGAGGTACATCCCGGCCGAGGTTTTGCACCGTCCGTGTGTGCTTTCGCACAAATGGGCGCAAGAATGCGATAATGGCCGCCATCGGCTGGATCATGCCTGTGAACAATGGACAATGATGCGATCACGTCGCACGCGCCTCTGCTGGCCGGAAAGGGCTGATCATGGACCTGGGCATGGAGAAGTGGAAATACTTCGGCATCCTCCACACCGATCACACGATCATGAACCCGCTGAACATGGACAAGATGCGGGAGCTTGTGGGGCTCCTGCGCCTGCCGGATGGCGGCCGGGTCGTGGACATCGCCTGCGGCAAGGCCGAGTTCCTCTGCCTCGTGGCTGAGGCGTACAACGTGACGGGGACGGGTGTTGAGCTCTCGCCTTATTCCATAGCGGCTGCGCGGGAAAACGTGCAGCGCCGCGGCCTGGCGGATCGCATCGAATTGCTCGAGATGGACGGCGCCGCGTATCAGCCGCCAGCGCCGGAAACCCTCGATATGGCCTCATGCATCGGCGCATCGTGGGTGTACCAGGGGCACCGCGGCACGCTGCAGGCCCTGATGCAGATGACGCGCCCCGGCGGCCTGGTGCTCACGGGCGAGGCGTTCTGGATCGCCGATCCTGATCCGCAGTATCTCGAACTGACGGGAATGGAAGCCAATCAGTTCGCCACACACGCCGAGAACGCAGCCATCGGCGAGCAGCTCGGCCTGTCGCTGCTTTACACCATGGTTTCCAGCCCCGACGACTGGGACCGCTATGAAGGCCTGCAGTGGCAAGCCGGCGAACGCTATGCCGCCACGCACGCCGATGACCCCGACATCGCCCCCCTCCTGCGCAACATGCGCCGAGACCGCCAGGCCTACCTCCGCTGGGGCCGCGACTGCCTCGGCTGGGCGATCTACCTGTTTCGCAAGGGACCGGAAAAGGGAGCCTGCTGATAAGCGATGAGCAGGGACCTCTTATATGCGACTGGCAACCAGATCTTCGCTCCAGAGGGCGGTTGGCCCAAGTAGGCGTCCATCGCCGCGGCAGCGGTGCCTCCGCCGCGTCCTCCGCCTTGTTCCGGCGCATGGGCAAGATCTTCGAGCAGTGGGATGACAACGCCGCGACGGGCGCTCAGGGGCGAAGTGCTAAGTGGAGATCTTGCCAAAAATGACTTCGCAACCAAGTAACGCAGTGACCTGTTGCGGCCGCGGCAGGCATTCGCCGAGGCGGTTCTGGTCCCGGCACACTCGGCCCAGCAGGAGCGATTCAATCAACTCTCCGAGCGGGTACAGCGACGGCAGGACGGCGAATGGTGGCAGGTTCGCCATGAAGCAAACGGGGGAGGACGAACACTGACCGTCCATTATCGAATTGCGGTCTCAGCAATAATGTTGGACTCGTCCTGATCCGGTACCATGCGCCCCCC
>CAYNMV010000086.1:0-15377 GCA_964398315.1 uncultured Tepidisphaeraceae bacterium
GAGATGGAGCGCGATGACAGCATTTTCCTCATGGGCGAGGAGGTGGCCGAGTACAACGGCGCCTACAAGGTGTCCGAAGGGATGCTGGAGCGCTTTGGCCCGCGCCGGGTTATCGATACCCCCATCAGCGAAGCGGGCTTCTCCGGCCTGGGCGTGGGGGCGGCGATGGTGGGCCTGCGGCCGATCATCGAATTCATGAGCTGGTCGTTCACCTTCGTCTGCCTTGACCAGATCGTCAATAACGCCGCCAACATCCGCTACATGAGCGGCGGGCAGTTCAAGATCCCGATCGTGTTCCGCGGCGGCAACGGCATTGCTCACCAGCTGGGCGCCACCCACAGCCACCGTGTCGAGACGGTATACGCCCGCATCCCGGGCCTGGTGGTGATCTCTCCCTCAACGCCCTACGACGCCAAGGGGCTGCTGAAGACCGCCATCCGCTGTGATGATCCGGTCATCTTCCTGGAAAGCGAGATCCTGCTGGCCGATCGCGGCGAGGTGCCGGAGGAGGAATACACCCTGCCCATCGGCAAGGCCCACGTCGAGCGCGAGGGCGCGGATGTAACGATCATCAGCTACGGCAAGAGCATGGCCCGCTTCGCCCGCCCGGCAGCAGCCCGGCTGGTGGAAGAGGAAGGGATCGATGTCGAGCTGATCGACCTGCGCACCCTGCGCCCGCTCGACACCCAGACGCTCATCGAAAGCGTCCAGAAGACCAACCGCTGCGTGATCGTCAGCGAGGACTACGGCTATTGCGGCATGGGCCATGCCGTCGCGGCCAAGATCAGCAAGCCCGTCTTCGACTACCTCGACGCCCCCATCGAGGTGGTCCACAGCGACGAAATCCCGATCCCCTTCAACCACTACCTCGAAGAAGCCACCATGCCGAGCGTGGATCGTGTGATCGAAGCGGTGAAGGAAGTGACGTACCGATAGAGAAGGAGCCGAGCAAGAGCCAGCAACCAGTTGTCAGTAGCGGGGTCAATCCACCTTGCTGGCTGCTGGCTGCTGACTACTTGGAGCACAACCATGCCCGTTGAAATCACCATGCCCCAGCTCTCGGACACCATGACCGAGGGGACCGTCGTCAAGTGGCTCAAGAAGGAAGGCGACAAGATCAAGAGCGGCGACATCATCGCCGAGGTCGAGACCGACAAGGCGACCATGGAGATGGAGTCGTTCGAGAGCGGCACGCTGGCGGTGCTGACGGCCGGGGAAGGTGAAAAAGTGGCGGTGGGTGAACCGATCGCGGTGCTGGCCACGGGCAAGGAATCCGTCCAGGACGTCAAGAAGAATTACAAGCCGGCCAAGCGTGCTGAGGCTGCGGCCGCTGCGCCGGGCGAAACGGCCCCCGCACCTGCTGAGGCCGCCCCGGCCGCCGAACCGCAGGCAGCCGGACAGCCGCGCCAAACGGATTCCCCGCCCGGTTCGGAAGGCGAGATCAGTGCGGAGAGCGCTGGTGCCCATGCCCCGGCGGCAACCGCCACCGCCCCGCCGCCCCGCCGCAGCGAGGCTGATCGCGGTTCGAGTGGCGGCAATGGCCACACCGGCGGACGCATCAAGATCTCTCCCCTCGCCCGCCGTATTGCCCAGGAGAAGGGAATCGACATCGCGCAACTGCAGGGCTCCGGTCCCGGTGGACGCATCATCCAGGCGGATGTGCTGGCGTTCGTCGAATCGGGCGGCGATGGTGAAGCGGCCCGTCCCGCGGCGAAGGCCGTGGCTGATCAGCCGGCAGCGGCCGCACCGCAACTGCCGGTGCGCATCGCCAGCGGCCAGACCGAAGTGATTGAGCTGTCGAAGATGCGGCAGACGATCGCACTGCGCCTGCAGCAGTCCAAGCAGCAGCTCCCCCATTTTTACGAGTCGATCGACATCGACATGGAGGCCGTCAACCAGCTTCGCGAAACGGTCAACCAGAAGCTGGAGAAGCAGAAAATCCGCCTGAGCATCAGCGATTTTGTCAATAAGGCGATCGCCGTTGCGCTCAAGGAACATCCTGCGGTCAACGCGCACTTCAATGCCCAGAAGAACCAGATCACGCGCTTCGGCGATGTGCACCTGGGCATCGCGGTGGCGCTGCCGGACGGGTTGATCGTGCCGGTGCTGCGCAACATCGACCAGATGGGCCTGAAGGAGATCCGCCAGCGCAGCGTCGACCTGGTGGAGCGTGCCCGCGCCCAGCGCCTCAAGCGCGATGAGCTCAGCGGCGCCACGTTCACCGTCAGCACGCTGGGCATGTACGGTATCCGCGAGTTTGCCGCCATCATTAACCCGCCGGAAGTCGGCATCCTGGCCGTCGGCGCAGCCGAACCCCGGGCCGTCGTGCGGGATGGACAGATCGTTGCCCGCTCCATGATGACCGTCACCATCAGTGTCGATCACCGCGCAGTGGATGGCGCGGGCGCGGCCGAGTTCCTCCGCACCCTCAAAAACCTGCTCGAAGAACCGGGGATGATGCTGGTGTAGGCGAATCACATGGGAGGAGTCAGGATGACCGGGGGAAGGCCCTGCCGAGGCACGACGTACATCATCGAGTGATTTTGTCATTGAGAAGTATCGTTTGCCCATTGAGCAGCTACGCCACCAGTATCACCTCCTGAATCGGCGTCTTACCTGGCGCTTCACACTGCAGGGCCGGTTCACACTGCAGGGCCTGTTCGTGATTGCCCTGGCAACCATTGTCGCCAGGCGGGGCCCCGCGATGCAGCGGTGAGGCCTATCTACTGGGCGCTGTTTTTTGGCGGCTTGCCACCCCATTTGTCACATGCGCAGGGATGGAGTGCGCACGGATAGCCCGACTCGAATGACAAGACAGAATCAGCGGCACCTGCACTGCCCACAAGCAGAGCGCGGAGGGGTTGCAGGTGGACCGGACGATGGCCGCGGCGACACAGGCATGGTGGACCGCGCTCGTGCTCCCGTGGAGCTTCGCGGTGGTCTGGCTCATATTCGCTGTGGCACTGCTCAAGGAACAAGACAGCAGGAGACGTCTCATCCTGCGATGTCGCGCAGGGTGGTGGCGACGTAGCGCACCTGCTCCTCGGTCAACTCGGGATAGATCGGCAATGCCAGCACCTCACGGCAGGCGCGCTCGCTTTCGGGCAGGTCACCTTCCTTGTAGCCCAGATGAGCGAAGCACTCCTGAAGGTGCAGCGGGATCGGGTAGTAGATGGCCGAGCCAATCCCGGCGGCGGCGAGCTTCTGCTTGACCGCGTCCCGGTCCTTCACCCGCACGACGTACTGGTTGTAGATACTCTGGTTTTCCGGCAGGATCGTCGGGGTGATGACGTTCGTGCCCGAGAGCAGCTCATCGTAAATCGCGGCATTGCGGCGGCGGCCGGCGTGCCAGCGATCCAGGTGCTTCAGCTTGATCTCCAGCACGGCGGCCTGGATGGCGGCCATGCGGAACATGCCGCCGATGTACTTGTGGTGATACTGGTGGCCGCTGCCGTGGACACGCAGCAGCCGGCATTTTTCAGCCAGGGCGTCATCGTTGGTACAGATGGCCCCGGCATCACCCATCGCACCCAGGTTCTTGGTGGGATAGAAACTCAGGCACCCGAGCGTGCCCAGCGAGGTAGCCGGCCGGCCGTTCTGCGTGGCGCCGATCGCCTGGGCGGCATCCTCGATCACCCTGATCCCCCGCTCACGGGCCAGGGCATTGATCGGCTCCATCGCCGCCACTTGCCCAAACAGGTGGACCGGCATGATCGCCCTGGTGCGCGGGGTGAGGCGTTTTTTCACATCCGCCGGATCGAGGTTGAAGGTGGCCGGATCGATGTCGCAGAAGATGACCTTCGCCCCCGTACGGGCGATGCAGCCAGCCGAGGCAAAAAAGGTGAAGGCAGGCACGATGACCTCATCACCGGGGCCGATGTCCATTGCCATCAGCCCGCAGAGCAGGGCATCGGTGCCGCTGCTGACGCCGATGGCGTGCTTCGTATGGCAATAGGTGGCCAGTTGCTTCTCAAAGCGTTCGACCGCCGGGCCGAGGATGAACGCCTGGCGGTCGATCAGATCGCCCACCGCCTGCAGAATCTCTTCGCGCAGGGGTTCGTATTGCTGCGACAAGTCGAGCAGTTTCACTTCCATGATACCGGGAGAGTACACGCCCGGCGGCATGGGAGAAAGCGGCCGGGCACCAAAGATGCGGGCAGCAGGCAAGAGGCAAGTAGACGATCTAATCGCAGCCCCTGCGCCGGCAGCTTCACGAGAGACCCTTGCCTCTCGCCCTCCGCCTGCCCCCTTGCCCACTTCAAGACATACGGTGGGCCTTACGACAGGTGGACCGGTCCTAAGCGAACCGCGGGGATCGGCAGCGAGGAGATCCGGTTGGGGCGAAGCTCGGTCGCATCGCACCGGCTATGTGCCCTGCCGAGCGGCGTTAGCTCTGCGCCTGGCGGTTAATGTGACTTTCGGCGATCTGGGTCAGGCGTTTGTCGGTGTCGCCTTCCTCATCCAGCGTGGTCTGCAGGGTACTGGCGATGTCCTCCATGCGCAGTTGCCGGGCAAAGGTGCGCAGGGTGCCGTAGCCGGCGATCTCATAGTGCTCGACTCGCTGGGCAGCGGCGATCAGCGCTGCATCGCGCACATCGGGATCCCCCTTGGCGCTGATGGCATCATTGCCTTCGCTGATCAGCCCCTTCATTGCATCGCAGGTTTCACGTTCGGGGATTCGGCCAAGCCGGTCAAAGATGGCCTCCAACCGGTGAACATGCTGCTCGGTCTGGGCATGATGGGCCAGGAAAGCCCGTTTCAGATCCTCGTTGGAAGCGGCCTCAGCCATTTTGGGCAGTGCGTCAGTCAGGCGCTTCTCCGCATCATACAAATCTTCAAGCTGGTGAATGAACAGATCCTTGAGACTGTTGAACTCGTGGCTGAACAGGGCCATGGCAGGCTCCTTTCGAATAGTTGCGACAGAGATAACGGTTCACACATGCGACGCGGTGCAAGGGCTGTGCCTTTGAGCCCGGTGTGACCCGTTGTCTTGCGACGGGACCGGTTGTCGTGCAACGGGACCAGATGATCGCCGCGGTGCAGGCGCCGCGTGCCCGATCGCCCTGCGGCTCCCGTGCATCCATCGCCGCGGATGCTACAATCGCCGCGCATATGAGTTACGAGCGTTTGCGCATCGCGGTGACGGGCGGCAGCGGTGTTGTGGGTCGGTCGGTCATCCGCTACCTGGCTGAACGTGGCCACAGTCTCATCAACATTGATCAACGGGCATGCCCTGATCTGCCAGCCCGCTTCGTCTTCATGGATTTGCGCAAGCGCGAACTCCTGCAACCCGTGCTGGAGCAGGTGGATGTGGTGCTTCACCTGGGTGAGATTCCCCACGCCGGCCGCTTCTCCGATGAATACACCTATGGCCACAACACCACCGTCGGCGCCACGGTGCTGACAACGGCGGCCGACCTGAAGCTGCGGCACGTGGTCTACACCAGCACCTGCCAGATTTACGGTGCCTGGGGCCGGCCGGTGGTGCCGCCGGTACGTCTGCCGGTGGATGAGGATCACCCCCCGCAGCCGGCCAACGCATACTCGCTGAGTAAGACGGCCAACGAGGGGTATTGCCGGTTCGTGGCAAATGATAAGGAACTGCGGGTGTCGATCTTCCGCCTGCCCTGGGTGATCCCGGCCGGGGCCGAGGCGCGCATGGTCCGCTGGCTGATGCGCGACTCCCATCCGATCGAGCGTGACGGCGCTGGCACCTACCTGCATGCCAGCGATATCGGCCCGGCCTTCGAGGCAGCGGTGTTGCTCAATCGCGAGGGGTGCCATGTGTACAACCTCAGTGCCCCGGATGCGATGATGCGGCAGCCGGTGGCCGAGCAGATCCAGCGGCAGTATCCCGACTGGCCCAGCCTGCCAGACAACTGGCCGGCGCATGGCTCAATCCTGGTGACTGACCGCGCCCGCCAGACACTGGGCTGGGAAGCGAAATGGACCATTCGAACCCAATACGAACAGCTCACAGGCGACCCTTGGCAGGACTGATGCCCGGCGAGGTACTGCCCTGGCGACATATTGTCGCATTCTGTCAAAGAATTGTGGATACGGCAGGTGGACAGAGCGCGGATTTTGCCTGATTTCCGCCGGATGGACTAACAACAATCCCGCTGCTGGGTCGTATAGAGAGGGCAAGGCAACCGAAACGGCAAGGATGCTGCATCGGGAACTTGCTGTCCGGTCAGACGTCTGTAAGGCCGGCGGGATTATCTTTTTGCTCTCGGGAAGGGAATCATGCGAAACGAACCCAATTGCATCCGGCACCCGCGTGGGTTCACCCTGGTGGAACTGCTCGTGGTGATCGGGATTATCGCCATTCTGATCGCGATGCTGCTGCCGGCCGTCCAGCGCGCCCAGCGCCAGGCCATGCAGGTAAAGTGCATGGCACAGATGCAGCAGATTGCCACCTACATGAATATGTACGCCAACAACTACCGGGGCTGGATCTTCCCAGTAGGGCCGGAGGATCCCAGCAAGCCAATCAACCACGGCAACCGCTACAAGTCGCTGGGAACCAACGTCGCCCCCTGGAGACGCTGGCCGGTCATCCTGATCAACGATTACAACTACCCCGAGCCGACCGCCGAGCAAATGACCTATGACGACCAGGAGAACGCGGCGATCGATGCGCGATTCAACAACACCCCCGAAGGGCTCGAGGAAACGCGCATGTGGGCGCCGCCGCTGATGCTCTGTCCGGCCGATTTCGAGCCGCCGACAGGCCACTCGTATGTCGTCAACAAGCACCTGACCAAGAACAGCCAGGAAACCCTGCGCATCCACAGCAGGTCGTCCACCGGCAAGGCGCCCTCGGAGATTGTCGTCCTCGGCGAGAAAGTAACCCTTGAAAAGGACTACTACATGGAGTCCGACACCGGTGGGACCGTCACCCGCGATGAGAACAGCGAATATCTCCGCACCGTCGAGGAGCGGCGCCACGGTGTGAAACTGGGAAGCAACTATCTGTACATGGACTGGCACGTCAGCCTCGATCCCCCGCGCGAAGAAGGGGCGATCGATCCATGGTACGTGCCGACCGAACCCCCGGATGAAGATTCAACGGGTCCGTAATATCGGCGTTGCCCGCCGCGGACTGACCTAGCCCACAACCCTAACCCAGGACGCCGCCGGTCGGAGGGGCCGACGGCGTTTCTATGCGCGCTCGTCCACGGGTGCGGCCGCCAGGGCAGCGCTGCATGCCCTGCTGTTGCGTTTCAGGGCATCCGGGGCGGCCTCACCACACCCTCCAGGTGCGGCACCATGCATCCATCGCTCGGGAAGGGATCTGGCCGACGTAAGATGGCCAGGTGATGAACCTGCTGCCCAGCCGTACTCATCCTCTGGCTGCGACGGAGCTGGATGAAGCCGCCCCACCTCCACCGGCGCTGCGGCTTCTGTTCTGGGAGACGACCACTGGCTGCAATCTTGCATGCCTTCACTGCCGGAGACTGGAGGTTTCCCACCAGCTCAGCCGCGATGACCTGACCACCGAACAGGCCCGAGCCTTTATCCGCTCGATCCCGGCGGCCGGCCGGCCCATCCTTGTCTTCTCCGGGGGCGAGCCCCTCATGCGCCCGGATATTTATGACCTGGCCGCTTGCGCCACCGAGGCCGGCCTGCCGATTGCGCTGGCCACCAACGGCACGCTGGTCAGCAATGAGACGGCCGCTCGCATCCGCGCGGCAGGATTTCGCCGCGTCTCAGTCAGCTTCGACGGGCCGGACGCCCCCACCCACGATCAATTTCGCGGCGAAGGAAGCTTCCAGGCCGCTGTCGCTGGTTTTCGGGCGCTGCGCGCTGCGGGGCTGTCGATGCAGATCAACACGACCATCACCCGCCACAACCACCTGCGGCTGGAAGACACCTATCGCCTGGCACTGGACCTGGGCGCGGATGCACTGCACCTGTTCATGCTCGTGCCGGTCGGGTGCGGCATGGAATTGAGCCCCGAGGCGATGCTTGATCCGACTGAGTACGAATCGGCCCTGAACTGGATATATGACCGCAGCCTGGAGAGCAAGCTGCACCTGAAGGCCACCTGCGCCCCCCACTACTTCCGCATCATGCGCCAACGCGCCAGGGCCGATGGCCGCCCCATGCCGCCCCACGCCCACCCCCACCGAAGCATGGCCCGGCCCCACGATGGCCCATCATCCCCCGCTCATCATGGATCGGCCGGCATGTCTGCCATGACCAAGGGATGCCTGGCCGGCCAGTCAGTCTGCTTCGTCAGCCACAGTGGTGAGGTCTTCCCCTGCGGCTATCTGCCGATCACCTCGGGCAATGTGAAGACCACGCCACTGGCAACCATCTGGCGCAGCTCGCGCCTTTTCGCCGACCTACGCGATGATGCGAAGCTCACTGGCAAGTGCGGCCTGTGTGAATACAGGAAGGTCTGCATGGGCTGCCGGGCCCGCGCATTCGGCCTCACCGGCGATTACCTCGCTGAAGAGCCCCATTGCGGTTACACCCCCCTGCGCGCCCGATAGCGTGCCGCGATCATATGATCGCGGGTAAATCAAGTGGCCTGCCTCCTTGCGATTGCGTATAACCCGGCGCGGAGGTCTTGCCCATGCTGATGCGCGTGCTGGCGGTGATGACAGTGGCAATGCTGGCGGCCGGCCGCGCTGATGCGGCCCCTGCTGATACAGCTCCGGCTGATGCGGCTGGGGCACATGCGGCGGCTTATGTCTGGTGGGAGGGGGAATCGCCGGCTGAGACAAACTTCCCCGCGCAGACATGGTTTACACCGCAGAATGAGGCTGAGCAGTCCAGGCTGTCGGGCGGGGCATGGCTGAGCCACCAAGGTAAGCGACAGGCCGGATCGCCCGAGCCGTTTGCGCGCTATCGCATCGAGGTGCCCGCATCCGGCACCTACCATTTCTGGGTTCGCAAATTCTGGAAGCACGGCCCGTTCCGCTGGCGGTTTGATCAGGCCGACTGGCGCAACTGCGGGCGGGATGTGGCGCTGGCTGATTCGGTTGAGCTGCGCACGCACGTGGTGGCCAACTGGGTCTATCTTGGCTCGGTCGAGCTGGAACAGGGGCAGACTACTTTCGAACTGCGCCTGCTGGCTGGTGCCGGCGAGGATCAGGTCGCGGCGTTTGATGCGTTTTTGCTCACGCCCACCGCATTTTTCCCGGCCGGTAAGCTGAAGCCGGGAGAGAAGACAGGCCTGGCCGAACCGGGCCGGTTCAGCTTCGAGCCAGCACCCGATCCCTTTGCGCCCACCGCCCTGCTGGATCTGCGATCACTCAACGAACCGGTGGCCGGTGCGGCGGGCTATGTGCGGCGGGATGGGGATCGGCTGCGGCTGGCCTCCGGCGCGGAGGTGCGCTTCTTCGCGGTGAATGTCAGTGCCGAGACCGCTGCGCAGTCCCGGCAATCGATCGACTACCTGGCGCGCAAACTGGCCAAGCTCGGCGTGAACATGGTGCGCCATCACTCAGCGCTGTGGGATGCAGCCCAGATCGAGCGGATCGATGCCCGCGCACTGGACAACCTCCAGTATCTTGTGGCCGCGATGAAGCGCCAGGGCATCTACACGCACCTGAGCTTCTACTTCCCGCTGTGGCTCGATGTGAAACCCGAGTACGGCATCGAGGGGTTCGACACCATCCAGAACCGCAAGCCCTTCGGACTGATCTTCTTCAATGAGCGCCTCCAGGAGCTGCACCGCGGCTGGATACGGCAGATCCTCACCGCGCCCAACCCCCACGGCGGCACGCCACTGGGGCAGGATCCCGCGCTGGCCATCGTGGAACTGGTCAACGAAGACAGTCTTTTCTTCTGGACCTTCACCCAGCAAAACATACCACCCGTGCAGTGGAAGAAGCTGGAAGAGCGCTTTGGCGGCCCCATCCTGCCGGCCTGGGACATGACCCGCGACGGCATCCGCGCGGGCGGGCCGAAGAAGCTGTCGCAGATGCAGAAGCAGGTGCGGTTCCTGGCCGATGTGCAGCGGGATTTTTATGATCGCTCAACCCGCTACCTGAAAGAGGAACTCGGCTATGGCGGACTGGTGGTGGCCAGCAACTGGATCACCGCCGATCCTGCCCTGCTCACACCCATCGAACGCTGGACGTATCGCGCCACCGACATCATCGACAAGCACGGCTACTTTGGCGGCCGGCATGAAGGCGAAGGCGCTGCGTATTCGGTGCGCACCGGCCATACCTACCAGGATCGCTCCGGCCTGGATGTGCCGGGCGCACTGCCGGTGCACATGATCCAGGAGGCGGAATATCCCAGCATGATCAGTGAGATCAGCTGGCCGCAGCCAAATCGCTATCGTACGGAGTTCGCCCCGCTGGTAGCCGCGTGCGCTGCACTGCAGGGCATCGACACCATCTCGCTGTTCGCCATGGGGAGCAACTACGTGCGCGATACGGGCATGGGCAAGTTCCAGCTCGCCACGCCTGCGGTGGCGATGACCTTCCCGGCATCGGCCCTGTTGTATCGGCGTGGCGATATCGCCGAAGCCACGCCGACATTCATCGAGCGCAGCGAGGCAGATTTGTTCTCCCTCACCGAGCCGATGCTGACCGAGGCACAGGCGATTGATGAGCTGCGCCGCACCGGGCATGAAGCCGGCGAGGAGGCAGCCGGCGCTGGCAGGCGACTGATCCGCACCGCCCCACCGGCGCCGCACGTACGACCCGAGATGCAAAACCAACTGCTGCGCCGTGGCCGTACGCTGATCATCAACTCGCCGCGCAGCAAAGGCGCGATCGGCTTCCTGAAGGAGGCCGGCCCGCTGGAGATCGACGGTGTGAAAATTAACTGCGGCAACGACTACGCCGTCATTCTGATCACCAGCCTGGACGACCAGCCGATCGCCAGCTCGAAGCGGGTGCTGGTTACGGCGATGACCGATGATCGTCCCTACGGCTTCGCCGCCGAAGGCGGCCGCATCACCTCCCTGGGCCAGTTCCCCTTCACCGTGGCCGATATTGATGCGACTGTCTCGCTGGGTTGGCCTGGCGATGCCATGATCAGGATGACCGTGCTTGATGAGAATGGCTATCCGCGCGGTGATGGTTCCACCCGGCTCGCCAGGGATGCCATCCACACGATCTTCGAGCGCTAGCACGGTTTACCTGCCGGAGCAGGCCCTGGGCCCGCATGCGAAAATCATGGAGGATCGGGTGGCGAGATCGTATCGCAAAGATATGCGATCATGGGAAGGCCGCGTCAGGCGATCTCCTCATCGGTAAGATAACACCCCGGGTCCGCGGCCCAGGGATCACCAGTGACGGCCTCAGCGCGGGCACGCAGGCCGCCGCCGCAGCATTCCCTGAAGCGGCAGGTGGCGCAACGCCCCTTGAGCAGCGGCAGACGATCTTTCAGGCCCGCCATGATCGGGTCGGTGATGTCCTGCCAGATTTCGCTGAACTTGCGCTGGCGGACGTTGCCGAAGCTGCGGTCCATGGAAAACTGGTCGGCATGGACCTCGCCGCGGAAGTCGATGTCGGCTATCCCTACCCCGGAGCTGTAACGCCCCCCGCCGTTCCAGGTGAGCATATCGAGAACCTGCTGGGCGCGGGGGTGGTTCTCGCGCTGCATGCGCAGGTAGAGGTACGGCCCATCGCAATGGTTATCGACCGTGAGGATCTCCACCCGCCGGCCGCGGTCCAGCAGGCCCTGGGTACGGGTGATGATGGTGTCCACCGCCTGGCGCGACTGCTGTGGGGTGAGGGCATCGAGCTCGCGCCCGCGTCCGGCGGGGCACAGGTGATAAAAGCAGGCGCGGTTAATGCCTTCGCGCTCGATCAGGTCAAAGAGAGCATCGAGATTCTGGGCCGTGTGGCGGGTAAGGGTGAGGCGCAGACCCACCTTCTGCCCGGCGGCAACACAATGGCGGAAGCCGCGCATTGTCCGCTCGAATGCCCCTGTCATGCCGCGGAATTCATCGTGAACCGCCGGGATGGCGCTGTCGAGGCTGATGCCGACATAGGCGAATCTGAGCTCAGCCAGCCGGCGCGCGGCGGCCTCATCGATGAGCGTGCCGTTGGTGGAGAGGACCACGTGCAGGCCCAGCCCCCGGGCATAGGCCGCCAGTTCATAAATGTCCGGGCGGACCAGCGGCTCGCCGCCACTGAACAGCACCGCCGGCACCTTGAAGGCGGCCAGGTCATCCAGCACAGCCAGGGCCTCTTGCGTGGTCAGTTCATCGGGATACTTGCGCGCCTCAGAATCAGTGTAGCAGTGAACGCACCTGAGATTGCAGGTACGGGTGAGGTTCCAGACGACGATCGGCCGGCGTTCGCGGGCAGTCCTGGCCAGCGCCATGCGCTGGTGCTCGGGCGGATCGATCTGCGTGATCCTGCGGCCATAGCGATGCGGGGTGCTTGGGGTTTCCAGCCCGCCATACAACACGCTGATATCGATCATCTTCACATCCCGGGTACGGCTGCCCCCTCACCCGTTCCGGTGTACCGGGCGGCGGCGGGAAAGGCCAACCCCGCGGCGATTCGAACCGGCTCAGCACACCTGGCAGGTGCGCTGAAACCGAAAGCGGTCCTCAGCCGCCGCCCGCCTCGGCCAGGCATGAAAAAAGGAGGGCGACAGTGTGCTGTCGCCCTTCCGTTGCGTTCCACTGGTTTTCGCAGGCTAGAGCACCTCGGCGTCGAACGCGCCAAGGTCGGTGATGCGCAGGTCCTGCGGCAGGCCATGCTGGGCGGCCATGAGGTCTTCAATCCTGGCCCGCACCGGCTCCACCGCGATGCGGCGGGTGACATCCGCCGCAAAGGCATAGGTGAGAAGGTGGCGGGCGGTGTCCTGGCCGACGCCACGGGTGCGCAGGTAGAAGAGCATGTCCTCATCGACCGGGCCGATCGTGCTGCCATGGGTGCACTTCACATCATCGGCGTAAATTTCCAGCGCGGGCTGGGAATTCATATTGGCATCATTGGTCAGCAGCAGCGCCTTGCTGGTCTGCTTGCTGTCGGTCTTCTGCGCCTGCTGGGCGACGTAGATCTGCCCCTTGAAGACGGCGGTGGCATGGCCGTCGAGCACGTGCTTGTAGAGCTCGTGGCTGGGGCAGTTGGGGGCTTCGTGATGCAGCAGCGTGTGATTATCGCAGTGCTGATCGCCGCCGATGATGACCAGGCCGTTCAGCACGGCGTAGGCGTACTCCTCCGCCATGCGCGCCCCGGTGTCATTGCGCGTCAGCTTGCCGCCGAGGGTGGTGTTGTGGCTGATGAAGTAAGAGCTGCGGCCCAGGTCCACATGCATGGCGGCAGTGTGATACGCGGCCAGCGACTCCTGTTGCAGCTTGTTGTGATCGATGCGGCTGTCCCGGCCGATGATGACCTCGGTGACAGCGTTGGTCCAGTAGACCGCCCCCTCAGGACCGACATAGCTCTCGACGATCGCCGCCTCAACGTTGTCATCGGCTACGATCAGCACGCGCGGATGCGAGACGGTCGGCTGATCGCCGCCAGTGGAGACAAACAGCAGGTGGATCGTCCCCTCGATCGTCGTGCTGCGCGGCAGGCGGATGTAGGCGCCATCGAGGATGAAGCCGGCGTTGAGCGCGGTGAAGGGGGTGGCATCGGTTTTGACGATCCTGGCCAGGTGCTGCTGCAACAGCTCATCCCTGGCATCCACCGCATCGGCCAGCGAACCGGCGTAGGCACCGCGCGGCAGGTCGGCCAGCTTTGACAACTCACGGGCGAAGTGGCCGTTGACGAACACCAGTTCAACCGCTGCCTGCCGGCCAAAGCTCGCCTGGGCGGCAATCTGACGGGCCTCATCGGTAATCGTGCCGTGGCCCAGGCGGAAGCGCGTGTTCTTGATCGGCGTCAGGTTGGTGAAACGCCAGGCCTCGGCCTTGGGATCGGGGAAGCCGACACGATCAAAGTGCGCCATGCCGGCCTGACGAATCGACTCCAGCCAGGGAGACGGCGGGGTTTCAAGCGTTTCGCGCATCGCCGCAAAATCATTCACTGGAGTGCCTTTTTTCTCTGCAAGCGTGGTCATTTCACATCACCTGTGGGGGCGGCAGGTGCCACCCGCATCGTTCCCAATCGGAGGGGCAACGGGGCATCTCGGCCAAGCGCGCCGATGGCCCGCATCATCCCGCGGAGGCGGCTGGTCAGACCGCAGCGGCCACTTCCTTCTCAACCCAGTCGTAGCCCTTCTCCTCCAGCTCCATCGCCAGGTCCTTGCCGCCGGTCTTGACGATGCGGCCGTCGATCATCACGTGGACGTAGTCGGGCGTGATGTAGTTGAGGATGCGCTGATAGTGCGTGACCAGCAGGATGCCGCGATCCGGCCCGCGCAGGCTGTTGGCGCCTTCGCTGACGGTCTTGAGGGCGTCGATGTCCAGGCCCGAATCGGTCTCGTCCATCAGGGCAAGGATCGGGTCCATCACCGCCATCTGGAAGATCTCGTTGCGCTTCTTCTCACCACCGGAGAAGCCCTCATTGACAGCACGGTTCATGAAGCTGTTGTCCATGTGCAGCAGCTTCATCTTCTCGCGCACCATCTTGAGGAAGTCAGGGGCGGAGATTTCCGGCTGGCCGCGGTGTTCGCGCACGGCATTGACGGCGGCCCGCAGAAAGTAGCTGGTGCTGACGCCGGGGATCTCCACCGGGTACTGAAAGGCGAGGAACACACCTTCGCGCGCCCGCTCCTCGGCATCCATCTCCAGCAGGTCCTTGCCCTGATAATGGATCGACCCCTCGGTCACTTCATAGGTCTCGCGGCCGGCAAGCACCTGGGCGAGCGTGCTCTTGCCCGAACCGTTCTTGCCCATGATCGCGTGAACCTCTCCCTTGTTGAGGGTGAGGTTGACGCCCTTGAGAATCACCTTGTCGCTCCCGGCAACCTTGGCGTGGAGATTTTCGATAACGAGTAATGGTTCAGGCATGGTGTCTTAATGTTTGAGGTCCTGTGTCCTGGTGCGTTGCTGCTTGGCTGTCTGCTGTGCGGGTGATTCGGCGAATCAACGCCCCTTGGCCGAAAACGGCCCGGTACCCGAGGAAATACAACGGATTACCCGACCGATCCCTCCAGGCTCACGCCCAGGAGTTTCTGCGCTTCCACGGCAAATTCCATGGGCAGCTCGCGGAAGACTTCCTTGCAGAAGCCGTTGACGATCATGTTGACCGCATCTTCCAGCGCGATACCGCGCGTCTTGCAGTAGAAGAGCTGATCTTCACCGATCTTGCTGGTGCTGGCCTCGTGCTCGACAACGGCGGTGGTGTTCTTCACGTCGATGTACGGCTCGGTGTGGGCGCCGCAGTTGTTGCCCAGCAGCATCGAGTCACACTGCGTGTAGTTACGGGCATTGTCCGCACCCTTGAGGATCTTCACCAGCCCGCGGTAGGTGTTCTGCCCGCGGCCGGCACTGATCCCCT
>CAYNMV010000087.1:0-14913 GCA_964398315.1 uncultured Tepidisphaeraceae bacterium
TGGCGCAAGACCTTTGCGCCTTGGCAGACGCCGCTTGTTCCCGGGCGGGAGCGCTCCATTCCGACGAAATCAAAGCGGAGACAAAGCCATCCAGCCTCGCACGCCGGGCATCTCCCCGGCGCGCCCGGCATCTCCCGAAAAAGACCAGCAGGCGGCCCCCCACCGCCTCATGCCTTTCCCCTTCGCCCCTTCGCGGTTAACCATTTCCACCCGCCCGCGCCCTCCCTACGCCACCGCCGCCACCGGGGCTTTGCCGGCGGCGAGGATCCACTTGCGGATCTGGTTGACCTGGCCTTCCCAGGCACTGGAGCAGCGGGTTTTCAGGAAGGTCTCAAACAGCGCATCCCAGCCGGTCAGCAGGTCGCGCAGGAGGGTGATGCGTTCCTCGAACAGCACGCGCGGCGTATCGGCATCTTCCACCTCGGGCAGGCGGGTGCCCCCGAAGGTGAAATCCTCTGCGCTCAGTTTCAGGTCGAACTGCTGGCGACCGATCACCAGCGACAACTGCCCCTTGCGCGGCAGCTTGCCCACCCGCAGGGCAGCGCGGGCTTCGGGCATGTGGATGGGATCATCGCCGCGCAGGGCATCGCGCCCGGTCTGGCCGTAGGCGCAATCAAGGTCGAGGCTCTTGTCGATCAGCAGCTCAATCCGGCCCGCCGACTCGGTGTCGATCACACCCTCGTGCAGATCGGCATGATGCCACAGCCACAGCAGGAACTCATTGCCGAGGAAATCCTTCGGCTCCGGCCCCTTGAGCACCCAGGGATAATCGGGGTGCACACCCTCTCCATCCGGCCCGTAGACGAAGCGGGTGGGCTTGGCATCCTCGTAATCGCGCCGGCGGCCTTTGGGTTCGAGCAGGCGCAGCGCCAGGGCGCCGCTGGAAAGGGGCAGCAGTTGCAGATCAAACGTGCGTTCGAAAAGTTCGCACAACTTTTCCAGATTCTTGCCGGACGCCGGAGAGTAGAGGGTCTGGGTGGTCAGGTCCCACAGGATCGGCACCATCCGGCTGCGGCGGAAGCGGCCGCTGCGCAGCTCCTCTTCCAGCCGGCCGGCCACGGTTTCCTTGACCTCTTTTTTCTGCTGCCTGGAGAGAAAGCCGGAGGGGTTGGTCCGGGCCACCGCATCCTCTTCCATCAGGGTGTAGGCGGTCTTGATATCGCCGGGGACCTTGTTGGTGTCGATCCGCAGGGCGAAGTGGATGCAGTCATTGAAGACGTTGTGGGCGAAGTCAAACTCGGTATCGAAAATATGCCGCCCGCCGCACCAGCCATACTCTTCTTCCTCGGGCACCCCCAGCTCGCGGTCCCGCAGCGACAACTCCGCCAGCCGCTCCAGGTGGGCCTGCTCCACCTGCCTGGGCAGATTGTTGCCCATCACCGCAAAACGTCGAAACGAAAACGTGCCCGAATCAAAACCCATGTAGAGTGCTCCGTGGGGAAATCGCTCAGTAAATCAACAGCCAGCAGTCAGTCAAACGGCTGCCTGCTGGCTGCCCTGACTACCGGCTGCTCCCCCCTGTCAGCCGGGGCACCTTACGCCACAACCACCCTGCGGCAAACCGGCCGCTGCGACATCGACACCCTCTGCGCATGTTATCCACATGATGAAGCCGAAACGATGCGCCCTTGCCGCGGCGGTGGCTTTGCTGCCGCTGCTGTCCGTGCCGCTGGCGGCACAAGAAGCCGTCACGCTGGATGTGGATGCTGTGGATGAGAAGTCGATCACCGGTGGTGCCCAGGTGCCCGGCGGCACCTTCCCCGAGGCCACCCCCGAAGCGGTCGTGCGCGTTACCCAGGCGATTTTCCCCGCCGTCGTGCGGCTGGATGTGGCCCAGGAGGTTTACCAGCAGGGTAAGCGCAGCGTCCGCCGCGGGCTGGGATCGGGCGTGATCATCGACCAGGAGGGGCGGATTCTCACCAATTACCACGTGGCCGGCCGGGCGGTGGAGATCTTTGTCACCCTCTCCAACAAGGAGCGCGTGCCGGCCAAGCTGATCGGCGATGACCACTGGACCGACCTGGCCATTGTGCAGATGGACATGGAAGCGGTGCGCAAGCGCGGTATCACCTTTTCTCACGCGGAGCTGGGCGATTCCAGCACGCTCGTGCCGGGGCAGGATGTGATGGCGATCGGCACCCCCTTCGGCCTGTCGCGCACGCTCACGCTGGGGGTCGTCTCCAACACCGAGCGCACCTTCTACCCCCGCCAGCAGAAGATCGATGAGTACGAAACCGGCGAGTTCTCCAACTGGATCCAGATGGACACCCCCATCGCCCCCGGCAACTCCGGCGGGCCGCTGGTGGACATGAACGGCAAGGTCGTCGGCATCAACACGCGCGGCATCCAGGGACAGAACCTCAATTTCGCCATCCCCATCAATACGGCCAAGGATGTGGTCGAGCAGATTCTTGCCACCGCCTCGGCTGACACCCCGGGAAAGGTCAACCGCTCCTATCTCGGGCTGGATCTCAAGCCCATGCAGGATCTTGAGGTCTTCTACGCCACCGACATCAACGAGGGGGTGCTGATCAACAGCGTGGACCGCAATTCGCCGGCCCAGAAGGCGGGTGTGCTGCCGCAGGATGTGCTGCTGGAACTGAACGGTGAGCCGATCAACGTCCGCTTCCCCGAGGAGATTGCCGCAGCGCGCAAGCGCATCGCCGATCTGCCCATCGGCGAGGAAGTGACCCTCACCGTCAAACGGGGCGGCGAACGGCTCACGCTGACCGCCCGCACGGTGAAGCTGGAAGGCGCGGTTGGCCAGGAGAAAGGCTTCCGCACCTGGGGCCTGAGCGTGCGCGACATCACCCGCGCCTACGCCAACGAAAAACTGCTGGATGATGACCTGGGCGTGGTGGTGACAACCCTCTCGCCGGGACTGCCGGCCGCCAAGGGCGATCTGGCCGTGGGCGACATCATCCGCTCGATCAACCAGCAACCGGTGGAAGATCTCGAAGCGTTTGAGAAGATGTACAAGGCCTCGATCGATGCGCGCGAGCAGCGCGTGCTGCTCGAACTCCAGCGTGGCCGCGGCCGGCGCAGCGCGGTGCTAAAAGTTGAGCACAAGGCTGCCGAACAGCCTGAGGAGCCGCCGGTGGTCCAGATCAAGCGCGAGGATGCGGCCGAACCGGAGACCGCCCAGCCGGCCGACTGAGCCGGCCGCCGATCCGCCCCCGCCGCGGCATTGAAGTTCGTTGCGATCAACGATGTCACCCGGGGCAGGCCGGATCGGGGCATGCAGAATGCAGTGGCGGCCTGGTGGATCACGGACGTCTTGCCCGTGGCCCGCTTGCCGGAGTCACGGGCCAGATGCCCGTGATACGGATTTCATGGAACCGTTTGGTGTGGCACGGGTTTTCAACCCGTGGGCGTGACGACAGTCAATTCAAGAACCATCAGCACGGGTTTCAAACCTGTGCCACAAGACAGCCCGGAGTCTTCATGATTCGCTCATTTCTAGCCGGCATTGCCGGCATCCTGATCTTCGCCTCCCTCGCCAGCGCTCAGGCCGATGAGGCCAGGCAGCTCTATGACCGCATCGCCCCCTCACTGGTCGCTGTCCAGTACACCTACGATGGTGAGCTCGGCCGTCGCGACCTGATCGGCGCGGGCGTGGTGATTGGCGAGGAAGGGCTGGTCATGACCTCCCTGGCACTGTTCAACCCCGCCATCCCCGATGAACAGATGAAGGATTTCAAGATCATCGTGCCCAGGACCGAGACCGATGATGAGGAGCTCGATGCCATCTTCCTTGGCCGCGATGAGCGCACCACCCTCGCGTTTCTGCGTACGCGCGAAAAGCAGAACTGGCCGGCGGTCAAGTTCGTGGACAAACCCCTAGCCGTGGGCGAGCGCGTGCGCTCGATCGGGCTGCTGACACGCAACGCCGGTTACACCCCCTACCTGACCGAGGGCACCGTCGCCGCCAACCTGCGCGGCGCCACGCCGACGGTGATGGTCATGAGCGGATCACTGGCGGCGATGGGATCGCCGGTGTTCAACTCGGCCGGCGAGGCGATCGGCTTCGTCAACACCCAGCCCGAGCAGGAGGTCTTCCTCAACGATGCCAAGAACACGCTGAAGCTCATCACCAACCCGCCCCACTTCTTCGTGCCGGCCAGCGATTTCCTCTGGAGTTTTGATGACCTGCCCACCGAGGGCAAGCCGCTGGAACTGCCCTGGATGGGCGTGGTGCAGCTCAGCGGGCTTGAGAAGGATGTGGCCGAGTTCTTCGGCCTGGAAAACCAGCCGGCGGTGGAGATCGGCGAAGTCGTCCCCGGCGGGCCGGCCGATCAGGCGGGCCTCAAGCGTGGCGACAAGATTGTCAAGATCAACGGCGAGCCGATCGAGCGCGGCGACATCCCCGAGGAATTGCCCGGCATCCTCACCAAGCAGACCCGCCGCATGAAGCCCGGCGAGACGATCACGCTCACCGTCCTCTCCGAGCGCGGCCAGCCGATGCGTGATGTGCCGCTCGTGCTGGAAGCTCAGCCCAAGCGCGCCAACCTGGCCCGGCGCTACTTCGCCGAGGAGATCGGCTTCAGCGTGCGCGAACTGGTCTTCGCCGACCTGTATGCCCGCAAGCTCAAGCCCGACTTCCCGGGCGTCATCGCCAGCTACATTAAGCCCCAGAGCGCTGCCGCCAGCGGCGATTTGAAACCCGGCGACCTCATCACCGAAGTCAACGGCACCGCCATCACCGACATCGACCAGTTCCAGAAGCTCTTCGAACAGATCCGCCAGGATAAACCCGGCGAGGCCATCAAGATGGTCGTCTGGCGCCAGGGCAATACCCACGTCATCCGCATCGAGCCGCCGCAGTAGGCAGATGAGCGGATGAGTCCTGTGGGCAGCACAAGGGCAAGGGCGATGACAAGGTGTGCAGGTGAGTGGATTTACCACCCGCGTATAGCGCGGGCCACGGGTCATGCCGCCGGCCCTTGCCGCTGCCCCCTCTTGCGGTCCGCTGGACTCCGCTGGACGCTGCAGGACTCTCACCTTGTCATCCCTCGCGCCCGCCGTCACAATCTCGATCATGAATCGGATACTTGCTCTGATCGCCATCATCGCGCTGGGGCTCTGGCTGGGGGGGCTGGGGGCGCTGTTCAGTTTTGCAACCGCGCTGTTTGCTCATGATCGGGCGGTGGCATCGCCCGCGGTGCCGGTGCTGTTCCGCACCTTCGCGTGGTATCACCTGATCGCGGCGGCGGTGGCCCTGGTGGTCCTGTTCATCTGGCGGATGCGGCGGCCGTCGCGGGCGGTGTTGGTGGCGCTGGTGGGTGTCGGCCTGGCGACCGCCTGCGCCATCGCCGGGACACTGGTGCTGGGGAAGATGGAGCAGGTGCGGCGGGATGATCCGCACGCGAACATGATGGAGCAGCCCACGTTCCGCAAGCTGCACATCACGTCCAACATCCTGTACGCGATCGAGACGCTGGCCGTGCTGACGGCCCTGGGGGCGCTGGCCGGGCGGCGGGAGACCCCGGCCGTGCAGCGCGAAGTGCCGGCGGAGATGGCGCTGGCCGGAGATTGAGGGATGTGGAGGAGGCGTTAATCCGCCGGCGCTGTTAGGGCGGTACACGAAATCGCAAAGGCACGAAAAACACGAAGAAGCGGAAGCCATGTATTTTTGCTGGCGAACGGTGCGGGCGTGTGCCGACCGCCAAGCCGCCTCTCCCGGTCGGGGGGACTCAGCTTCCTTTCGTGCTTCTTGCGGCTTCGTGCCTTCGTGCCCCGCACCGGAGCGCCGTCCATGCAGAGGTGTGCGCGCAGCTCCAGGATCAGCGGCCCCGCGACAGTTGGTCACAGCCTTGATTTTGAGGCGGCGATCGCCATACAAGCCGTAGCGATGTCCCGTAAACGGTTACCCTGGTTCGCGATGTCGATGACGGCCCTGGCGGTGCTGGGGGCGGGGGGTATCGTTTTCCTGTTTGTCTACGCCTTCCAACTGGCGGCCCCTCCCGCAGCGGCGGCACTGGATGAGGGACCGCCGCTGCCACCGCTGGAATCCCGCGGCCGGGCCGTCTTCAGGGCGCGTGGCTGCATTCAGTGCCACTCGGTCGATGGCAGCCGCGGCATTGGCCCGACATTGAGCGACTTCTGGGGCACCGAGCGGCCGCTGGCCGATGGCGGCCGCGTGCTGGCCGATGAACACCACTTCCGCGAATCGCTGCGCGAGCCGCTGGCCAAGGTGGCGGCCGGCTTCCGCCCTTCCATGCCATCCTTCGGCTCCAGCATCGCCGAGAGCGATGTGGTGGCGCTGATGGCGTATGTGCGTTCTCTCCAGTCCGATCCCGCCCTTGCACAGATTGGCGCTGCCCCGCCCGAATCCACCCCCGCCGCCAGCGAGCCACGCCAGGCGGATGATCCGCGCATGAGTGATGTGCGGTAGGGTTGCGGCTGGCCGCGGATGCGCTGGCATCATGATGCGGTGCCACAGGGGCACCTGCCCAAGCACAGCCGCATCCCGATCACCACAGACACGCACGGGGCACGCAATACGCAGCGCGCCCAGACAGCGCCTGCCAGGCAGCATCCGCCCAGTGATAGAGCGCACTGCTTGCCCGGCACGGTCACTCAATCCCGCCGGCTCACGTTGCGGTAAATCCGCATCAGCGCTTCATAGGCACGATCGGCAGTGTATTTCTGCTCGTACTGGCCGCGGGCATGGCAGCGCATGGCGCCCAGAGCATGGGTCGAGGAAAGCTGGCGGATTGTTGCGGCCAGATCGGCAGGATCGCCGGGTGTGAACAGAGCGCCACTGCGGCCTTCGTCGATCAGTTCCTGCATCGCCCCCAGGCGCGAGCCGATGACCGGTGTGCCCTTGGCGAAGCTCTCAACAATCGTCCGCGGCAGACCTTCGTACCAGGTGGAGGGAAAGACCAGGCAGGCCGCCTCACCCATCAGATGCATCACGCGCTCCAGCGGTTGACGGCCCAGGTACTCAACCGCATCCAGCCGTTCCGCCGCCTCGCGCACCCGCGCTTCGAGCGGTCCGGTGCCGATGGCCTTCAGCGGCAGGCTCGCTCCCACCCGCTCCCAGGCGCGCAAAACGGTGTCGATCCCCTTCTCCTCGGTCAGCCGCCCGACGAACAGCGCAAAGCCGCCGCCGCCGGTGCCGATCCCCGGATCTTCCTCGAGGAAGTTCGGCTTGACCACGATCTTCCCGGCCGGCAGGCCCCCTTCGATGTACTTACGGCGGGCGAAATCGGTCAGGGCGATGTAGGTATCCACCTGCCGCTCGTAGGTGCCGATGGCGCGGTGGCCGGTGAGCATTGCCGCCACGACGGCCGAGGCCTTGATATCATCGCGGTAGCACTTGTGCACCACGCCCGGCCACGGCACCGCCCGGCCAACGCAGTCCTCACAAACATGGCCATCGCGAAAGAGCATCGCGTTGACGCACAGCAGGCGATAGTTGTGCAATGTCTGTACGACCCCTACCCCTTCGGCCCTGGCGGCGTAATAGGCGGCCGGGGAAATCAGCGGAAAGGTATTGTCGAAATGGGCCACATCGGCCTGCTGCTCGCGGAAGAAGGCCCGCAATTTTCCGTAGATGCCGGCATTCCACAGGGTCTTGCCCAGCAGTGCCAGCCGGCCCATCCCCTCGATGGCATCGTTGTGGATGAAGAACGTGCTGACCGCGTGCCCGCGGCTTTCCAGCAGCTTGATTTCCGAGGCCAGCACCGAGTCCTCGCCGCCGGCCTGCTGGTAGTAGTTGTGGATGCGGACGATCTTCATGCACCCGGATATTGTGCGCATTAGCGCGGATTTCTCACGTGGCAGGCCTGCACCGGGTCGCGCTGACGCGCAGCCGCACCGGCGGCCGGTGTGGTGGTGATATGCCGGTTCGCGGGCCTTGCCAGCCTCACAGCGTCTCCACGCGGATGTTCGTGTTCGTATAGATGCACACCTCGCCGGCAATTTTCAGTGATGCCTCGACGATCCGCGTGGCATCCAGTTGGGAATGCTGGAGCAGGGCCTTGGCCGCACTGCTGGCGAAAGCCCCGCCGCTGCCGATGCCGATGATGCCATCGGTTGGCTCGATGACATCCCCCGCGCCACTGATCATGAGACTGACCTCACGATCCACCACCGCCAGCATCGCCTCCAGTCGCCGCAGCATGCGGTCCATACGCCAGTCCTTGGCCAGTTCGATGGCCGCCCGGCGGGTGTTGTCGGGATAGTCGCCGAGCTTTTTCTCAAACCGCTCCAGCAGTGAAAAGGCATCGGCCGCGCTCCCGGCAAAACCCACCAGAACCTTGCCCCCGCCAACACGGCGAATCTTCACGGCATCGGCCTTGGCAACCACGTTGCCCAGTGTCACCTGACCATCGCCGCCGAGGGCCACCTTGCCATCCCGCCGCACACTCAGAATCGTCGTCGATCTCGCCGGTTGCGTTGCCATGCGTTACAGTCTCCGTTAAAGCCGTCGTGCATCATAGCGCCTCGGCCCGGCATTGGAACCGCCCGGCGTGAATCCAGCGCCCGCCAGCCGTGCCAGCCGTACACCCGCGCTGTTGCTGCGCACGATCCACAGCACGCCACGGTGCCGGACGCGGGCGTTGCCCTGTCCGCTGGACGGGCGGATGCCAGGTTTTGAGGGTGCACGGCCCCGGGCACAGGATTGGCCGGATGGGGCATCCGCCCAGCGGTACCAGGATCATCCATCGCGTGAAATAACCGATGCCTGTCACCTTCGGCTCCATTCCCCTTCTGCTTACGGCACTGGCGCTGGTGCTGGCGGCGCTGGCGCTTGCTGCGCTTCGGCGCATACGGCTGCCGCGCCGAAGCGGGATACCGATCGCCCTTGGGCTGATGCTGCTGCCCCTGGCGGCGGGCCGGATGACCTGGTCTGCCCCCACGTCCGGCGAGATTGTTGTGATGGTCGACCTGTCCCCGAGTACGCGCACCGCTGCCTATCGCGACCCCTCGGCACTCGATCAGCGCATTGCCCAGTTGCTCGGTGACCGCCCGCACCGGCGGATGTACTTCGCAGATGAGCACCCGCTGTTTGCGCTCGATCCCCTGCCCGATCCCCTGCCCAATCCCCTGCCCGATCTGCCGGCCCAGCGTACACACTTCGCCCCGCCACCCGATGCCGCGGCCGTGGTGCTGTTCAGTGATGGCCGGTTTGATCCGCCGGTCGTGGCTCCACCAACGTTTGTGATTGTCGATCCGGCCCTGCGGGCGCCGATCGATGGTCGGATCAGCACGCTGACCTGGATCGATCGCCGGGCCGTTGTCACCCTCGACCTGGCCGCCGAGCGCACCTTCACCTGGATCGGCGCGGCAGACAGCGATCCCCGCTTGCTGCCGCCCGGCCGCCATGTGCTCACCGCCGCCCCCGCGGGACACGACGCGGCTGTCATCGCCCAACTGGAGGGTGCTGATCCCTGGCCGGAGAATGATACCCTGGCGCTCGCACCCGCGCCCCAGCAGCAGGCAGTGCGCTGGTGGATTGGCAACAGCGCCCCACCTGGCAACCAGTGGCTGCATCTGGCACCGATGGAGGTGCCGGTCGATGCCAGCGCCTGGCTCAATGCCTCGGTGGTGGTCCTGGACAACATCGCCGCCGATGACCTGTCGGGCCCACAGTGCCAGCGGCTGGCGCAGTACGTGCAGGACCTGGGCGGCACGCTGATCCTGCTCGGCGGCGAACGGGCTTTCGCCGCCGGTGGCTATACCGGCACGCTGCTGGATGCGCTGTCTCCGCTGGCTTCGCATCCGCCGGCCCCGATGCGGCACTGGGTGCTGCTGACCGATGCCAGCGGCTCGATGGCCGCCCTTCAGGATGCCGGCGGGCGGATGCGCTTCATTGCCGCCACCGATGCCCTGGCTGCGGCCGTCGCCCGCTTGCCGGCAGCCGATCTGGTGAGCATCGGTGCATTCGCGGCGGAAGTAGACTGGTGGATCGAGGGCCAGCCGGTCGAATCAGCACAATCGCTGGCGCTGCCGCCGCCGCACGCCCAGCCGCACGGGCCGACGAACCTCCAGCCAGCATTGGATGCGCTGGCCGCCGCCCCGGCCGACTTGCCCCGGCAGGTACTGATTCTGACCGATGGCCAGACCGAGTTGACCGGCCTGCCGCGCCTGATCGAGCGTTTCCGAGCCACTGATACGCGCCTGTGGCTTCTGGCGATCGGCCAGGGCAACGCGATTGACGCCCTGACCCAACTCGCCCGCGATAGCGGCGGCGGCGTGCTCAGTGAAAGCGATACCGGGCGCTGGGCCGAACGTCTCGAACAGCTCGTGCACCAGGCCGCCCCCGATCATCTCATGCGCACACCGGCTGATCCGCGTGCTGTTGCCTCCGCGCTGCCCCTGCCGCAAGTGCCAATCGGGCTGTGGAACCGCACGTGGCTGAAGCAGGATGCCCAGCTGCTGGTCGAGGCGATCACCGATGATGCAGAGGCCGCCTGGCCGCTGCTGGCCCACTGGCGACGGGGTGAGGGCCGGGTGCTGGCGGCCGCGTGGCAGGCTGGTCCCGTGCTGGTCAGTGCGTGGGCACAAGAGCTGGAAAGCCTGCCCGGTGATCCACGTTTCACGATCACCTGGGAAGCGGAGCGCGAGCTGCGCATCCATATCGATGCCCTGGAGCAGGAGGCCTGTCTCAACAACCTGTCTCTGCGCGCGGTGTTCCAGCTTCCCACTGGCCGCCTGGCGCATGACCTGCCCCAGACCGCACCAGGTCGCTATGAACTCACCCTGCCCGCTCCGCGCGAGCCGGGTACTGTAACGGTGTGGCACGAGGATCGCCTGCTCCGCCGCTTTGCCATCCCGGGCCGCTATGCTCCCGAGTTTGAGGCCATCGGCAACGACCTGCCCGCAATGCAGCATCTGGCTGACATCACCGGCGGGCAGGTAATCGCGCCGGACCACACTGCTCCCCTCAACCTGCCCCGCCCCCGCCGCTCGCTCGATCTGACCGCCTGGCTCACCGCCGCCGCCTTCGCCTCCCTCGCCGCGGGCATCGCTCTGCTGCGCAGATAAACTGTTACTCAGATAGGCGATGCTGCGCAGATCGTGATTCGCCGGATCTTTATCTTCGCTCCAGGCGCATCAGCAGCGGATCACGGGGACGGAGAGTGATGGTGGGATGGAGTTCGACCGGGGCATCGTTCGCCCGATGCAATCGCCAGTTGCGGGCGATGGTGGATAAAAGCAGGGTGGATTCCATCCAGGCCAATGGCTCGCCAATGCACTGGCGTGCGCCACCGCCGAAGGGGAAGTAAGCATACCTGGGCCGCTCATCACGACTGGTTTCCAGCCAGCGCTGCGGGTGGAAGCGCAGCGGATCGGGCCACCATCGGGGATGGCGCTGCACGATCCACTGGCTCATCAGCACGATCGACCCGGCCGGCAGGCGGTAGCCGCCGATCTCTACCTCCGACACGCACTCCCGCGCTACCACCCACGCCGGCGGATAGAGCCGCATGGATTCAGCCATCACCGCCCGGGCGAAGCGCAGCTCCGGCAGATCGGCCGCGGTGGGTGGGCGATCGGGCAGCACGCGATCCAGCTCGGCATGCAGTTGTGCCTCCATCTCAGGATGCCCGGCCAGCAGGTACCACGTCCAGACCATCGCGTTGGCGGTTGTTTCATGCCCGGCCGCGAAGAGGGTAATCGCTTCATCACGCACGAGCTGCGGCGACATCCCCTGGCCGCTCTCATCGCGGGCATTCAGCAGAAGTGACAGCAGGTCGTTGCGGTCGCTGCCACCGGCCAGGCGCTGGCAGATCAAACGGTCGATGGTCATATGCAGGCGCTCAACCGCGGCGAAGAACCGGCGATTGCTCGCCAGCGGGAGGCGATCCAGCAGCCAGCGCCAGGGGCTGCGGGCGCGGTCGAACATCGTCACCGTCACCCCCATCGCCTCACTCAGCTCACCCACCTCCTCTTCCAGTTCCGCATCGAACAGGATCCTGGCAATGATCTGCAAGGTGAGTTGGGTCATCTCGGCGGCCGTGTCGATCGCCTGACCTGCTCGCCAGCAGCCGGTTCGGCGCAGGGTGATGTCCACAATCTCCCGGGCATAGGAGGCCACCCGCTGGGCATGGAATGCCGGCTGGATCAGCTTGCGCTGCCGGCGATGCAGGTCGCCTTCACTCAGCAGCAGCCCCTGACCGAGCACCAGGTTGGCCGAGCGCAGGATCGGGCTTTTGGTGAAGTGCTCTGCCCGCGTCACCAGCACCTCGCGGATGGCCGATGGATCACTCACCAGGTAAAACGGACGCTGGCCAACGGCAAACCGTACGAAATCACCATACTCACGCTGGAGCTGCTCGAGCATTGGCAGCATCCCCAGGCGCAGGCGTTTCAGGAGCATGGCCCCCGGCAGACGCGGCCGCGGACCAGGGGGTGAGTGAACGGTCATGCCCACCAGATATAGCGGCCGGGCAGCGCACAGTGAACTGCGCTGCCGCGAAGGCAAAGTGATCTGCCGCCGCAAAATAGCGCATCCCAGGGTCTCCTGCGCCGGTACAATCCTCGCATGGTTTGGCGCTTCCCGCGCCATGCTCTGGCTTGACCCATGAACCAGCAGATGCGGGAGAGGAAGGCATAGCATGGCATGCGGCGGATGCATGATGGGGTAAGGGTGGCAGGCGCGTGATGAAGCTCGAAAAATTGCTCAATTTCCTGATTCCCGATGTGGCCGAGTGCCGGGCGGCGGCGGCGAAGCTGCGGGAGGAGAACCCGCACCTGACGCCGGAGGAACTGGCCCACCGGGCCGTGGTCAGCGCCAAGCGGCTGGCGGCCGGGACGGGGGCGGCGATGGGTCTGATGGCCAGCCCCTTCACCTGGGTGCCTGCGGCCGTCACCGATGCCGCGGCGGTGCTGAAAATCGAAGGAATGATGGCCGGCACCATTGCCGCGGTGCTCGATCCCGAGGTGCTGGACCGGCCGGCCGATTTCCGGGCAGATGTGCTGAGCATCGTCTTCCCCGGCCTGGCGTCGCAGGCGCTGCGGGCCGCGGGGGTGCGGGCCGGTGTGCAGATCACCCAGCGCCTGATCCGCTCGCAGGGCGCGCAGAAGCTGATGGACAGCCTGCTGAAAATCGGCGGCCGCTCACTGGGCAAGCACTTTGTCGAAAAGGCCCTGATGACCAAGGCCGTGCCCATCATCGGCGCGGGGATCGGCAGCGGATGGAACTGGCTGGAGGTGCACGCCGTCGGTCAGCGGGCCGTGTCCTACTACATGCACCGTCCCATCGGCCCGCGTGAAGGCGGCCTGCTCCCCCGCACCTGGCAGCGACTCCGCCAGGCCATCCGCCTGCCGGACCGGACGGAGGGTCATGAACCACCGAGGCACGGAGACACGGAGAAAGAAATTGAGTGATTGAGTGAGCGGGAGATTGCGTGATTGGTTCTGTGGTGCATGCAGAATGCTGAAAGGCCGCGTTGATTGCGCCTTTCAGCATTCTGTATTTATCATTCAGCATTCAACATTTTCCCCTACGCCGCCAGCGCCATGCCGCCGGGGATGTGGGTTGGCTCGCCCTTGCGCACCGTGAGCTTCAAATCCACCTTGCGCTCATCGCTCACATCTGGATTGGCCTGAATGATGCGGGCAAGCTGGCGGGCGTGATTTTTCAGCGTTTTTATCGCGGCGGTCTTGGCCATGATGTTGGTGGGCGAGCGGGTATCGGGCGCGTTGGCCTTGTTATAGGCAATCAGGAACGCCACATGTCCACCGCCATACTGGCTTGCCTGGGTAGGTGTGAGACCATAGCCACGGGCTGCGGTGTTTATTTTTTCGAGTCGAAGTTGGTGGACCAGGTGATGAACTCGGCCTCGGACGTGGGCAAAAAATCCTTGGGCATGATGTGCCTCCCATTCATTTGACAGTGCGGAGCCGACCGCCGGATACGCCCGGTGGCCTCTACAGGCATTATCTTCGTCACAAACGGGGGCGGCTTTGGCGGGGAATCGGGAATTTTCGTTCAGGGCGGTGGGATGGGACGGAGGGCGGGCATGCGTCCGCCAAGATCGTTGGGCGGGCATTGGCATCACGCCAGCGGCGGAGGAGCAACGTGGAGTGCTATAAGCGTGCTTGGGAAGCACTTGGAATGTGACAGATGCTTGGTTCTGGATGCCCCTTTATTTTGCTCTGAAAAGTGGGTCTGCCGGCCCGCCCCCCGGTTCAGGACATGGTAGGCCCCGCAGCCGGGAGCATTACGCAGGCCGCGGGGCATGCCATCAGCCCGGCAGCCGCCGGCTCAGCCCGCCAGGGAAATCGATCTGCGTCACCTTTTCTGCGCCTGCCGCCGCTCTCGCCCCACTTGATCCAGTCCGCCCCGGCGGTGGCGGCATTCGCTGACCCCGTGTTGCGCTTGAAGATGTAATTCGCCCACCGCTGCCGGCGGATTCAGTAGCGACCCCTTATCCTGACTTTACCTCTTTTCATGCTCTAGTTAATGAGTACGACTCTCACACGACTGATCACATTCCCAGAAACCTCAAAGTCAAAGCGGATTCCCCCGAATCCTGAGTCGAAAGAGTACTGATACCACTTCTTCTCTTGCTCCTGAACCACTGTTGCATTCACGCCCACTATTTCTTCCAACTCCCCGATCGGACGACCGTAGGGCTGCCACTCGCTTAGCAACTCATGCATATACTGGTACGAGCGTTCGTACTCGGCTTTCTCATTTGGCAAGATCCGACCAGAATAGCGCTTTCGCACTTCGTCCAAGACGGCTCTGGGAGTTGCCCCCCCGCTCTCAACCAGACCGTTCTCGAACGCCGCAACGAGCTCGCGAGCATGAAGCAAATCAGACGCACCACGCTCCCTGTCGCGTAAGCCCACGAGCCGCCGGACCAAATTTGTTGATTTCTCGCTGGGAGGCTCATTCTCGTTCGCGGCGGCGTCTATCACGAGTGATGCGATCGTGGGTCGCAGATACACCGG
>CAYNMV010000088.1:0-14723 GCA_964398315.1 uncultured Tepidisphaeraceae bacterium
CGATCGGCACATCATCACGATGGAAGACCCGATCGAGTATTACCACCCGCACAAGAAGTCGATCGTGGTGCAGCGTGAGATCGGGGTGGACACGCCCAACTTCGCCGAATCGCTGCGGCGTGCGCTGCGCCAGGACCCGGACGTGATGCTGGTCGGCGAGATGCGCGACCTGGCGACGATCAGCGCGGCCATCACCGCGGCCGAAACCGGCCACCTGGTGTTCGGCACGCTGCACACCTCGGGTGCGGCCTCGACGATCAATCGCATCATCGATGCCTTCCCCACCGACCAGCAGGAACAGGTGCGCGTGCAGCTGGCCAACAACCTGATCGCGGTGCTCAGCCAGGCGTTGTGCCCGCGGGCCGACACCGATGGCATGATCGCGGCGTACGAGTTCATGTACGTCACGCCCGGCATCCAGAACCTGATCCGCGAGAACAAGAGCTTCCGCATCGACTCTGAAATCCAGACCGGCCGTCGCTACGGCATGGTGCTGCTGGACGACTTCCTCTGGCAGTTGTTCCAACAGGGCAAGATCAGCGCGGAGGAAGCGATCGACAAGGCCAAGGTGCCTGGCTACATGGTCGATCGCATGACCAAGGCCGGCTATATGGGCGTGCCGCAGGATGATGCCCTGGCGGCCGAGGCGCAGGAGTTGCAACAGGGTGCTCCCGGCCAGCCGCCCGCGCCCGCCGCTGCTCAATCCGCTCAGAACGATGCCGAGCGGCAGAAGCAGATTCAGCAGAATCGTGAACGCATGCTGCGGTTGCAGCAGAAGAAATGATTGGAGTGTTGAGCTGCGCGTTGCGGGAAATCATCCCGCAACCGAACTCATAACTCGCAACTGAGGAAGAGAATGTCCCGAGCCCATCCCGCCCATCCCGCAAGCGGATCCGATCAGCCGAAGCGTCCGGCCACGAGCAATGCCGCGACAACCGGCAGGCCGGCACAGAAGCCGGGTGCGACCCCTCCCCGGACACCCGCCACCGGGCCCAGCGCATCGCCCAGCCGCGGCAGCCAGACCGGGCATGCCCCGCGTCAGGCCGGCGTGCGTGCCCCGGCCGCTCCAGCCGCCGGGAACGGCGCAGGCAGCGCCCATCCAACGGCCGGCGGTGGTGCGGCAGGGGGCGATGGCGCCCCGCGCCCGGGCGGCATTCCGCCCATCGACCAGCTCCAGGGCCGGCCCATCGGCCGCGTGCTGACCAAGATGGGCAAGGTCACGCGCGAGCAGGTAGTCGATGCGCTGAACTTCCAGAAGCAGAAGGGCGGCGGTTCGCCCCTGGGCCAGATCCTGATCGACATGGGTGCGATCAAGCCCGGCGATCTCAACATCGCTCTGGCCGCACAGAAGGGATACGAACTGGTCGATCTGGCCGGCCGCGAGATCCCCAAGGAGGTGATCGACGCGGTACCCGTGCAGATTGCCACCACCAACAAGGTCCTGCCGTTGGAGTACGACAAGGCCAGCCGCAAGCTGCTGGTGGCGATGGCCAATCACGAGAACTTCCGGGCGCTGGACGATCTGCGCTCGCTGATGGGCTACAACGTGAAGGCGGTGATCGCCGATCCCGAGCAGGTTGAGCGGCTCATCAACAAGTACTACCAGAATGATACCGAGAGCCTCGGCCAGGTCCTTGGCGAGCTGACCACCGACGATGCGCTGGCCGACCTGAAGAATCGCGGCGAGTCAATCGACCTGAACAGCCTGAAGGAAGCGGCCGACTCCAATCCGGTGCGCAAGCTCATCAACCTGGTGCTGCTGCAGGCCATTAAGGACAAAGCATCGGACATCCACTTCGAGCCGTTCGAAGATGAGTTCAAGATGCGCTATCGCATCGACGGCGTGCTGTACGAGATGATGCCTCCGCCGGCACACATCGCACCGGCCATCAGTTCGCGCATCAAGGTCATGGCGAACCTGGACATCGCCGAGCGCCGCCTGCCCCAAGACGGCCGCATCGAACTGAGCGTCAACAACCAGCCGATTGACCTCCGCGTCAGCGTCCTGCCGACGATGTTCGGTGAATCGGTCGTCATGCGTGTGCTGGACCGTTCCAACGTCGCGCTCGACCTCGACAAGCTGGGCATGCGTGATGAGGATCTGACACAGATCCGCCAGCTCATCAGCAAACCCAACGGCATCGTGATCGTGACCGGCCCGACTGGTTCCGGTAAGACGACAACGCTCTACTCGGCACTGCGCGAACTGAATGACCCCAGTTCCAAGCTGATCACGGCCGAGGACCCGGTCGAGTATGACATCGACGGCATCATCCAGTGCCAGATCAGGCCGGAAATCGAGCTCACCTTCGCCCGTATCCTTCGCGCGATGCTGCGTCAGGACCCTGACATCATCCTGGTCGGCGAAATCCGCGATAAGGAGACGGCTGAGATCGCCGTGCAGGCCTCTCTGACCGGCCACCTGGTGTTCAGTACGCTGCACACCAACGATGCGCCCTCCTCCATCGCCCGTCTGCTGGACCTGGGCCTGGAGCCGTTCCTCGTGACCGCCACGCTCGAGGGCATCGTGGCGCAGCGCCTGGTGCGCAAGATCTGCAGCAACTGCAAGGTCGAATACGTGCCCAGGGAAGAGCAGTTGATGGAGCTGGAACTGCGGCCCGACGATGTTGCGGGCAAGAAGTTCTACCACGGCAAAGGGTGCGATCTGTGCAACAACACCGGCTACAAGGGCCGTATGGGTCTCTATGAGATCATGACGCTGGATGATGACATGCGCGACATGATCATCAAGCACGCCAGCACCCAGGTGCTGCGTGCCGAGGCCCGTAAACGCGGCATGCGCACGCTTCGCCAGGCAGGCCTCGCCGCCATCTTCGACGGCGTTACGACGATCGAAGAAGTCGTCCGTGAGACGATCACGGAAGATGTGTAATTCAGAATCGATCGCTCACAACGGGCGGCGCATCGTATCTGCGATGTGCCGCCCGTTTCTGTTGATGGATGGGTGGATGGTGGCACTGAATGTGCCGGACAGGGCGCGAGAGCATCAGATGCAGGCCTGATTGCGCGCCGAGCATATGGTTCGTGGCGGATTGCCTGTGCCGATAGGTCGCGCAAAAAGAAGCAGGACGGCCTCCTGGCCGTCCTGCGGTGTTTTCACACTTCAATCGAAGCTTGCCTGGATTGCCTCACGCCGCTGCGGGGGCCGCAGGCGTGTGAATGTGCGGCCGGGCCAGTTCGACGATGGCATCGAAGGCCGCCGGATCCGAGATCGCCAGCTCACTGAGCATCTTGCGGTTCAGCTCGATGCCCGCGGCGGTCAGGGCCGGGATAAAGCGGCTGTAGCTGATGCCGCGCTGGCGGCAGGCAGCGCTGAGGCGCGTGATCCAGAGCGTGCGGAAGTGCCGCTTCTTCTGGCGGCGGTCGCGGTAGGCGTAGCGGTCGGCACGGAGGGTAAACTCAATGGCCGAGCGGTACTGCTTGCCCGGTGAGGCAACAAAACCGCTGGCGCGCTTCAGGATCCGTTTGCGTTTGCGGGCGTGGGTAACGCCACCCGTGGTGCGAGGCATGGTAAAACCCTTTGAAAAATGACCGAGCCAGAGGCACTCGAACCCTGTACATCAGGGCGGGCATGGCTGTGACCGGAACATCCGGGCACTTGATAAAGAGCCCTCCCGAGCCGGGAGAGCGGAAACGAACTATTCCGTCGCTTCGGCAGCCGCGGCCTGACTGGCGGCCTGGGCGCGCTCGTGGGCAACCCGTGCCGGCTTGAGCTTGGAGATGCCCATGAGCTGCCGCATGTTGCGGGCGTGCCCCTCAAACAGAATCTCCGGGCGGCGCAGGTGGCGCTTTTTCTTGGCCGAACGACCTGAGCGCAGGTGCGATGTCAGCGAGTGATGCCGCTTGAGCTTGCCGGTCTTGGTCACGCCAAACCGCTTGGCAACCGATTTGGACGGCTTGAACTTGTAGGCCATGGTGTCCTCGTAAACAGAAATCCCCCCGAAAATCAGGGGATCGGGAAGCCTATCAGATGAGGCGGTGCCTGTAAAGCCGTCGCGCTGCGGGGTTTGAGACCGTTTGGAGCCCGATCGCCGTACATATCCACCAGGTGCCGCGTCAAACGGCTGTTTGATCATTACTTGCGCACGCCGGACGGGGCGACATACGGCAGGTAGCCGCCGCGCGCCGGCGTGACCGGATCAATGGTGATAAACGCCTTCTCATCGATCTCCTGCACCAGGTTCAGTGCCTCCTTGCCACGCTTGCGGGGGGCGACGATGAACAGCACATCCACCTCCCGGCTGACGCCCTGTCCTTCGACGCACGTAACTCCGAATCCCCGCTCGCCCAGCGCCTGGCGCAGTGGGCCGGCCTTTTCCATGCTGATCACCCGCAGCAGCACCCAGCCGCTGCCGATCCAGCGTTCGAGGGTGATGCCGGAAAAGTTGCCCGCGGCGTAGCCGCCGGCATAGCCGATCACATTCAGCCAGCTGTCAAGATTATTGAAGACATGGCGAATCGCCAGCACCCAGATGGCCGCCTCGATGAAGCCGAGGGCCGATGAGTAATGGCGCATGCCGCGCACCGTGAAGACCGTACGCATCGTGCCCAGGGACACATCGCAGACGCGGAGGACAAAAATCAGCAACGCGCCAAGAATCGCATCCATGCAGGCTGCTCCAGGGGGAAAGGGTTCATCCTGATCATCGCCCGGCTTGCCCGGCCAGTCCTGTGGCCGAACCGCCTGCGGGCCCGGATCGGGCTGTTGGTCATACCAGCGCCTTCGCCAGACGTAAACCCGCGTTACAATCGCGCGGGATGAACGCACTTTGGAACGACTTGGCCGGGCGGGCGGGCATGACACTGTCTGCCGGGCAGCACGCGCGGCTCACGCAATTTCTCGATTTATTGCTGGCCGCTAACCAGCGCATGAACCTGACGCGTATCGTCAGTCGACAGGAGGCCGAGGTAGCGCACGTTGGGGATGCCCTGACACTGCTGCCGTTCATCCCGGCTGCCGCGACAACCCTGGTGGATATTGGCAGCGGCGGCGGCGTGCCCGGCCTGGTGCTGGCCATTGCCCGGGCGGATCTGCATGTCACGCTGGTGGAATCCACCCGGAAAAAAGCACGCTTCCTCGAAGAATCCGCCGCCGCACTGGGCCTGGCCAACGTGACGGTCGTGGCCGAACGCGCCGAGACGGTCGGCCAGTCTGCGCTCCGCCAAACGTTCGACATCGCCACCGCCCGGGCAGTGGGGGAACTGGTCTGGCTGGCTGAATGGTGCCTGCCCCTGGTGAAAAAGGGGGGAAAAGTGCTGGCGATGAAGGGGCAGAAGATCGCCGAGGAACTCCCCGCCGCCCGCAAGGCGATACGCCTCCTGGGCGGTAGCGAGCCGGCCATCCATCCGGTGCAACTGCCGGGCACCGACCATTTGGTCATCGTCGAAATTAAGAAGACCGGTAAGACCGACCCACGCTACCCCCGAGCCGCTACTGTCGCGAAAGGGAGGGCGCTGGCGTAGGGCAATCTGGCGCTGTCACAGCACAGGCGAGCAATCCCGCACGAAAGAGACGCACCGGCGGCCATGGCACATGCGCGCAGCCGATACATCGCCGCCCGCGCCTCGCCTGCGTGTCGCCACCGCCTTCCCGGCCGCGGGCACTACTTGAGGTTCATCGAAGCGTGCACCATGTTTTCCTCGGTGTCGCGCTCCAACTTGAAGCCGAGCTTCTTGCACACGGCCTGCATCTCCAGGTTTTCCGGCATCATATCGGCCGTGAGCATGCTGAGCTTCTCATCCTTGGCAATGCCGACCAGCAGTTCCAGCAGCTTTGTCCCCAGGCCGCGGTTCTGCCATTGGTCGCTGACGAGTATCGCAAATTCTGCGGTGTCGGTGTGGGGCACGCGGCTCAGGCGGCCAATGCCAAGCAGCTCCGGCTGGCCACCCTTGGAATCATTGTGCTCAATGACCAGGGCGATCTCGCGGTCATAGTCGTTGAAGCATCGCCGCACCAGCCGCTCGTGTGTTGTGCGCTGATCGAGCTTGAGCGGGGCAAAATAGCGCAGTCGCACCGAGCGCTCTGACAATCCCTGGTGGAACTTGACCAGCAGCGGCTCATCTTCCGGGCGGATGGGCCGGATGGTGACATCGGTGCCATCTGCCAGCTTGGTGGGGGTGACATACTGCGAGGGGTATGGCCGGATCGCCAGCTTGGGCAACTGATCTTCCGTCACCGACTTGTCATGCACCACTACGCGGGCATCCAGCGCGATGAGCTGCTCGGCGCTGGCGAGCAGGGGGTTGATGTCGATCTCCTTGATCCAGCGATTTTCGGCGACGAGCTGGCTGAATCGAACCAGGATCTGCTCCAGGGCCGGCAGGTCAACCGCCTTGCGGCCGCGCACGCCCTGAAGCGCCTTGTAGATCTTGGTCTGCTCCATCATTCGCCGCGCAAGCGTGGCATTCAGTGGCGGCAGGCCCAGGGCGCGGTCCTTGAAGACCTCTACGAGCTGTCCACCGGTACCGAACAGCAGCACCGGGCCAAACTGCGGATCAAGCGAACTGCCCAGGATGATTTCATACCCTTCAGACAGCTTGATCATCGGCTGGACGGTCACGCCCTGGAAATGCTCAGCGCCGGCCTTCTCGGCCACGCTCGTGCGGATCGCCTCGAATGCCTCGCGCACTGCGCTGGCATCTTCCAGGTTCAGCTTGACGCCGCCGACATCGGTCTTGTGCGTGATCGTCTTGGAGTAGAGTTTGAGCACGCAGGGATAGCCGGTTTCCTTGGACGCCTTCTCGGCTTCATCCACCGTGGTGGCAACGATGGTCGTCACGGTCGGGATGCCGTAGGCCTTGAGCAGCTGTTTCGACTCGTATTCGTCGAGGATGGTGCGGCCTTCGCTACGGGCGGAGTCGATCAGGCGGGAAGCGGTCTGGCGCGCCTGGTTGGCGTCAAAATCGGCATCGTCGCCCAGAGTGGGGGTTTCGTACAGGGCATTCAGGGCATAGGTGTTCCGCCACATGTATGTGAAGGCACGGGCGGCGGTATCTGGATAGCTGAAAGTGGGGATGCCGGCCCGGTTCAGGATCGCCTCCCCGGCCTCAACAACCGGGCCGCCCATCCAGCTGGCAAGCACGGGCTTGCCTTCGATTTGGGCATGGTGGCTCAGTGCCTGAGCGATGAGGGTCGGATCGGTCATGTCCTGTGGGGTGAGAATGACCAGCAGGCCATCCGCATTGGGATCCTTGGCGGCCAGTTCCAGGGCCTTCTCATAGCGCTCGGGCGGGGCGTCGCCGAGCACGTCAATCGGATTGCCGCGACTCCAGGCACTGGGGAGGTGCTGGTTCAACTCCTCGATCGTTTCCTGTGAGATGGGCGTCAGCTCGCCGCCATTCTGGATGAGAGCATCGGTGGCCAGCACCCCGGGGCCGCCGGCGTTGGTGATGATGGTCAGCCGCGGGCCCTTGGGGCGGGGCTGTTTACCGAGCACCTCGGCCATGGAAAACATGTCGGAGATCGAGCTGACGCGCAGTACGCCCGATCGGCGGAAGGCGGCATCGAGCACCTCATCCGATCCGGTCAGCGAACCGGTATGTGAGGCCGCCGCCTTGGCTGCCGCCTCGGTACGCCCGGCCTTGATGACGATGATCGGCTTGTTGAGGGCCACCTCGCGGGCGGCCGACAGGAATGAGCGGGCATCGCCGATCGACTCCATGTAGATGACGATGCTGTTGGTCTTGGGATCATTGCCCAGATAGTCGATCAGGTCGCCCCAGCCCACATCCAGCATCGAACCGATCGAAACGAACGCGCTGAAGCCGACCTGTTCCTTGAATGACCAGTCCAGCACGGCTGTCATCAGCGCGCCTGACTGGCTGATGAAGCCGACATTGCCCGGTCGGGCCATGCCCTTGGCGAAGCTGGCGTTCAGGCCGCTGATCGGGTTCATCACCCCCAGGCAGTTGGGACCGATGATGCGCATCCGCCCGCGCTGGGCGTGCTCCATTACCTGTCGTTCCAGTTCAACGCCGGCCGGCCCGATTTCCTTGAAGCCGGCCGAGATAATGATCGCCGCCTTCACTCCCGCATCGACGCACTGGCTGATGAGGTCCGGCACCGCGGGCGCGGGCGTGACGATGACCGCCAAATCCACCTTGGCCGGCACATCATGGATGGTCTTGTAGGCCTTGATGCCCAGGACGCTGTTGCGCTTAAGATTGACCGGGAAGACCGTTCCGTTGAACGGATTGGTCACCAGGTTCCACAGGATCGTCCGGCCCACCGCGCCGGGCGTCTCGGTCGCCCCGATAACGGCAACGGTCTTGGGAGAGAAGATCGCATCCAGCGGCTGGTGTTCCTGTCGGAGCACATCGTGGGCTTTGTCAGTCATGCGGGGAGATTGGGTAGCCATATACGTCCTTTCCGGGTCTTGCTCCAGAGCCTAGGGCGGGCAGGGAGCCTCGGCAAGCCAGGAATGGGGAGCCTAACCGATACCTATCCGCACTGGGTGCGATTTTGGCCCCGCCCGCCCGGACGCCACCACGCGCCGCCTGACGGAAAACGGGCGGTGAAGTGTTTTTTTCAAGATACCACAGAATCTTTGGCCGGCACTGATTGACGCACCCCCATTTGTTACAGATCATGCCTCTCCGTTTTTTCGTGAGAGGAACCCCAACCGTATGGTACGCAAGACAACCGCGACGCCCACCGCATATAAGGCAACCACCCTGGCACAGGATCCCCGACTGGAAGCAGTCTATCAGGAGGTGATCCAGCGCAACCCCGGTGAGAAGGAATTCCACCAGGCGGTCCACGAGGTCCTGGAGTCCCTGGGGCCAGTGCTGGCCAAGTATCCCCATTTTGCTGAGCATCGCATCATCGAACGCATCTGCGAGCCCGAACGGCAGATCATCTTCCGCGTCCCCTGGCAGGATGACAAAGGCGAGGTGCGCATCAACCGTGGCTTCCGGGTCGAGTTCAACAGCGCACTGGGGCCTTACAAGGGAGGCCTGCGCTTCCATCCCTCGGTCTACCTGGGCATTATCAAATTCCTGGGGTTCGAGCAGATCTTCAAAAATGCCCTGACCGGCATGCCGATCGGCGGCGCCAAGGGCGGGTCCGATTTTGACCCCAAGGGCCGCTCGGATGGCGAGATCATGCGCTTCTGCCAGAGCTTCATGACCGAGCTGTATCGCCACCTCGGCGAGTACACCGACGTGCCGGCCGGCGACATCGGCGTGGGTGGCCGCGAAATCGGCTTCCTGTTCGGCCAGTACAAGCGCATCACCAATCGCTATGAGTCAGGCGTGCTCACGGGCAAGGGCCTCAGCTATGGCGGATCCCTGGTGCGCACCGAGGCAACCGGCTACGGCACGGTCTTCTTCACCGAAGAGATGCTGCGTGTCCGCGGCGAGTCGATCAAGGGCAAGACCTGCATTGTCTCCGGCTCCGGCAATGTGGCGATCTTCGCCATTGAGAAGATCCACCAGATGGGCGGCAAGGTGATTGCCTGCTCGGACTCCGATGGCTATGTGCTGGATAAGAAGGGCATCGACGTGGATGTGCTCAAGCAGATCAAGCTGCAACAGCGCAAGCGCATCCGCAAGTATGTCGAGCAGAAGCCCAAGGCGGACTATGTGGATGGTGGCAACATCTGGGAAATTCCCTGCCACGTGGCGCTGCCGTGCGCAACCCAGAACGAGCTCAATGGCAACGATGCGACGCGCCTGGTCAAGAATGGCGTGATAGCCGTCGCCGAGGGCGCTAACATGCCCACCACCCCCGAAGGTGTCGAGGTCTTCCTGGCGAATAATGTCGCCTTCGGCCCCGGCAAGGCCGCCAACGCCGGCGGCGTGGCCACCAGCGCCCTGGAAATGCAGCAGAACGCCAGCCGCGATGCCTGGAGCTTCGAGTTCACCGAAAACAAGCTGCGGCAGATCATGGTCGGCATCCATAAGCGCTGCTATGAGACTGCCGAGGAGTTCGGCACGCCCGGCAACTACGTGAACGGCGCCAACATCGCCGGCTTCATCAAGGTGGCCGAGGCGATGGTGTCTCTGGGGCTGATCTGATCGTCTTTCTTTCCCGGCCGTGCGCCAGGGGCTCATCGGGCCTTGCCGCAGTGAACGGCGGCCCTGCGGGCTGTTGGCGCGCGGCCTTTTTGCGCGCTTCGCCTGTGCGGCACCGAAGCGGCAGCGCGGGGCCACACCCACTCCATCGCCAATGCCATGCGCGATGTGGAACTGTGTTCCGCTCGATGGTGCGGCTGGCGGCTTCCGCCCTTGGAGGATTACGGCAGGATAATGAGCACTCCCCCCATCCACTCATCCACACCTTCCACCTCCGCCAACGAGCCGGCGATGGGCCGGCGATAGATGCGGGTTGCCAGATCGGCCATGCGTGATGGCCGGGACGGACCATCTGAGGCAGGCGGCGTGGTAAACGAAGCCTGGGTTGAGCGGGTCAGGAAAGCCACTGTGCCACCGGCCGGCAGTCGATAGCTGAACGCCAGCGGCTGGCCGTCGGGTGCGGTGATGAGCGACATCTCCAGTTGCTCGCGATGCTGTCGGCTGAAGAAGATTGGCCAGGTCGTCGGCCGCCAGAGCAGGGCTGCTTCGCGCGCCTGGCGGGTGGTCTGAAACGACCAGTCATCCACCTGCAGGTGGCCATCTGCCCACACCGTCACCCGCCCCTGGCCGCTGTGAACGGGTGGATACGCGATGCGCAGTGCAAATGCAGCCGCCACGCCGGCCCCGGCGATGAGGATGAGTATCCCCACCGCCACCCGCTGCCGTCGCAGCAGCGCGGCCGCCGCTGACAGCGCCATGATGATCAGCCCAAGCCCCAGCGCATTGCGGCGAATGCGCCACGTCCACCCGGGACTCCAGCCGAAGGTGGGGCGATAGGCATCCTCACTGAGCATCGAGCCGCCCGGCCCGGCCAGCGGCTCAGCGGGAGCCGTGCGAACCAGCGCGCCGTCGTAGTGGACGGTTGTGCCATTCACGATGGCGCGCAGGTTAGCCAGCGTGGGGGAAGTCACCAGCAATGGAGCGACGACTTCATCCGCCGGCTTGCGCACAACTGTTGGCAGCGCGCCCTCCGCTTCGATCCGCAGCACCTCCGCTCCGCCGGCGCCACGGACTGCCACCGACAGATACTGGCCGGGCTGGTACAGCCCTCCCTCTGGCAGGGCAAGGGTCGGCGCGGCCGCGATCGGGCCGGCCAGCCCCATCGCAAGACCCACCATCAGCAAAAGGGTGCGCATCGGGCCACACCGTGCCGGTGGCGTATGCGGCTGGGTCATGGTCGGGGCGGTGGATCGGAACGTCGCCGCTGCGCGCGATATGCCTCGCCGCCCGCTGGGCAGCGGGCAGGCACGGTTCATCCAACCTGGGGCACGCCGAGGGGCCATTACACCTCCAGCAGCAGCGCTATCCTGAGCGTTTCGGCCACGCTCCACGCCTGCGCAGGAGCGGCCACCGGCCGGTGGGGCGGGTTGCCTTCAAAGCATTCGCTGATCTGCCCGATGCAGGCGGCGGTGTCCATGTGTTCAATCAGTGGCGCAAGCCATTGCCTGGCTTGCTTTTGGGCCGCGGGACTGAAGTCGTTGACTTTCAGGTAGGCTTCGAGGAACGGGCCAAGCAGCCATGACCAGACGGTGCCGTTATGGTAAGCGCGGTCGCGCGCCATCTGCTCGCCGCTGTAGACGCCGCAGAAGCCGGGATCGGCAGGCGAAAGCGTGCGCAGGCCGACCGGCGTCAGCAACTCGCGCCGGACCACTTCCACCACCGCCGACTGCTGCTCCGGCAGCAGGGGCGAGTGCGGCAGACTGACGGCAAAAATCTGGTTGGGCCGGATCGCTCCATCCTTCCGGGTGCCTTCAACCACGTCATAGCAGCCCCGGAACAGCGATATCCAGAATGTCTTGCGGAAGCTCTCAGCCACCCGATTGGCCAGTTCCGCCTGCCCCATCAGCACCAGCGCGTTGTACCACAGGGCGTTGATTTCCACCGGCTTGCCCTGGCGGGGGGTGAAGGCGATGCCGCCGGTCTTGGCATCCATCCAGGTGAGCTGTGTATTGGCATCGCCCTGGGTAATCAGGCCATCGGCTTCATCCATGCGAATCCCGTAGCGCGTGCCGCGGCGGTAGCCCTCGAGAATGGCAGCGCAGGCAGGTTTCAGGGACTCTTCGAATGTTTGCTGATCCCCGCTGGCATCGCGGTACTGGAAGCAGGCGTTGATGAACCAGAGGCTGGCATCGACCGTGTTGTAGCTCGGCTCATCGGTGTAGTCGTCGAACTTGTTGGGGATCATCCCCTGGCTGACATATCGGGCGAAGACCGCCAGCACCTGCCTGGCCTCTTCGAAGCGCTTCGTCGCCAGCAGCAGGCCGGGCAGCGAGATCATCGTGTCGCGCCCCCAGTCGGCGAACCACGGGTAGCCGGCGATGATGGTCGTGCCCAGCGTCTGCTTGTCAGGTGAATGCCGGCGGACAACAAAATCCTGCGCTGCGCGGGTCAGGCGGGTGATGGTTGTCGAAGCGCCGGGCGCTGTCTGCCAGCGTGATCGCCGGCGGCGATCCAGCTCCGCTTCCCAGTCGCGGATGGGATCCTGCTCCAGCCCGGCCCAGAGCGTGATGGTGGCGGGAGAGTCAGCTTCCAGCACGAATGCGCCGGGATTGTACAAGTCCTCGAGATGATCCTGGCCGCGTTCGGCCTCGATGGCGTAATGATGATCGTACCACCAGTCGGCGGCGGGGACTGCCTGACCGGTATCGGAGGCGATGGAGGTGGCCAGATCGCCGCAGCGCACCGTCAATGTGCGGCCATCCAAGCGCCCCTCGAACTGGGATCCAGCGGCTCGGCGCGTGCCGTGAAAATCGCGCAAGGCCATGAACGGCAGCAGGCGCAGGGTGATATGGCGGCCGGCCGGGGGGATGATGTGATAGCGCATGCCAACCGCGTTGTGTTGCCAGCAGTGCAGCACCTCCTTGGTGATGTGCACGCCGGCGACGTCGTATTCCCAGCGGGCGGTGTCGTCCAGTTCAAACTTGCGCAGATACTGCCAGCCGTGCGGCTGGAAGCGCGTGGGGAACTGGCAGACGGAAAATTCATGCTGCGGCTGGTGGCCATCAATCAGCAGCACCTCCCCGATGCGCGACAGGCACATGATCCGTCCCACCGGCGGCAGGGTGGCGGCAACCAGCAGCCCGTGATACTTGCGCGTGTTGCAGCCGACCACGGTGGACATCGAGTAGCCGCCCAGGCCGTTGGTCAGCAGCCATTCCTGCTGAAGGTGCGGTTCGAGCTGGCCGTGCGTTTCGAGGACGTATGACGACATGACGGGCAGTATCAGGGCAAGCCGGCAAAAGGCCAAGGGTTGCACGGGGGTAGATGAGGCTGAAAGACAAAAGAGCACCCTCGGGCAGGCGAATCGGGTACAATGGCGGGATGTTGCCAAAACCGATTGACTATGCTTCGCCACCGCCGCCGGGACCACGCGATCAGTGGTACTGGGTGCTGGGGCGGGCGCTGGGGTCGGTAGTGGTGGGGCTGGGTGGCGGCATCGTCTGTGCGATGCTGTGCGCCCTGGCGATGCGGGGGTCGGAGAACCTGATCATCACGCTGGTGATGTGCATCGGGGCGTTTTTCCTCGGCGGGCTTTTTGCGTACGAGTGGTTCTGGCGCGTGACCAGGTAAGGTGAGACGATGGCGCGGTATACGATCCCCGAGCATGTGAAGCACGTGCGCGTCTGCGTGGCGCAGGGCGGGGCGTTTGCGGTGTGGAACGGCAAGACCGGCAGGGACGAGTTCCGCATCGTCGTCCGCAAGCGCCAGCAGGCCGAAGAAATCGCAAAGCAGATCAACTCGAAACAGCATAACGGGGTGGTGGAAGTATTCTCGTAGCGCCGGCGTTTGGCGTGCGGCGTGCATGAGGAGGCAGCATGCCTGATGGATCGGACCACAAGCTCGATTACTTCTGTGAGCGCGATACCCGCCTCAAGCGCATCTACCAGGCGCGGGATACCATGGAAGCGGAGTTCGTACGCGGACTGCTGGATGCCGAAGGCATACCGGCGGTGGTGCAGGGGGCCGCGCTGGAGATTGCCCTCTCTCCCCTGCTGGGCGGCAGCACGTTGCCGGTGGTGTGTGTGCGCCAAGAGGATACAGCCTGCGCCGAGCAGGTGATCGCACGCTATCAGCGCGGTGAGATCCCAAGCGCTGGCAAGCCCTGGACCTGTCCGGGCTGTGGTGAAGCGATCGAGGGTCAGTTCACCGAGTGCTGGAAATGCGGCACCGCGCGCGATGTCGATGCAGCGCCCGCCATCCCCCCGGCCGACGATGCCGATGAGATGCCGCCGGATGATCTCCGGAGGCCGGGCGATCAGGATGACGCTGAGGCGCACTAGCCGCCCCAAGCTGCCCGCCCGATGGCCACTGCACGACAAGCCACATCCGTACCGGTCCGGCCGTTGGCGCGGTGCGATCAGGCGGATGGGGTACGGGCAGGGCAGCCGCGCGGCCGGGCGGCAGTGTCACGGAAGCATCCCTTCCTGAGCCCGCTCAATCGCGGAAGCGCTTGATGATGAGGGTGTCGTTCTGGCCACCGAACCCAAAGCTGTTGGACAGCGCTGTTTCCACCCGGGCGGGGCGGGCCTGATTGGGGACATAATCCAGGTCGCACTCGGGGTCGGGCGTTTCGTAGTTCATGGTGGGCGGCAGGATCTGATCGCGGATCGCCAGCACGCAGGTGATCA
>CAYNMV010000089.1:0-14361 GCA_964398315.1 uncultured Tepidisphaeraceae bacterium
GACTGGAAGATGGGCGTCGGGCTGGTGGCGGCGTTCGCAGCGCGCGAGGTCTTCGTCAGCCAGATGGGCATCGTCTACAGCGTCGGCGAGGCCGAGGATGACACGACCAACCTCCAGGCGGCCATGCGGGCCGACACCTACGCCGATGGCACCCCCGTCTGGACGGCGCCGGTGGCCCTGAGCCTGCTGGTCTGGTTCGTCCTGGCGATGCAGTGCATGAGCACCGTCGCCATCGTCCGCCGCGAAACCGGCGGCTGGAAGTGGCCGATCTTCATGATCCTCTACATGAACGGCCTGGCCTACGTGGCCGCCCTGATCGTCTACCAGGTCGGCAGCCGAATGGTGTAGGGGATGAGGGGGGAGGACATGAGGGGGTGAGGGGGTGAAAGATGCCATTGGGCGCCTTTCGCCTTGTCACCTTGTCACCTTGTCATTCCTTTCCCACCCAATCGCACTTTCCATCGCAAATCCGGGCCGGGCGCCATAAAATCACGGCATGGGCCTGTTCAAGAGCAAAGATGAGCGGCGTATCGAGCGGGAGATGAAGATCCGGCAGGGGGTGCGGGCGATCGAGAAATCGATCCGCCAGCAGGAGAAGTTTGCCGAGGATTTCATCAAAAACGCCCAGCAGGCGCGCAAGATCGGCGACCAGCAGCAGTACCTGTTCATCCGCAGCGCCCTGAAAAAGACGGCGGCGGTCAAGAAGATGCTCGAACGTCAACTGCTGGCGATCAAGAACGCCATGCTGATCCAGCAGCAGGCGGCCGCCTCCGCCCAGTTCGCCCAGAGCATGAGCATCATGGCCCAGGAGATCGGCCGCACGTTCGGCGAACTGGACCTGACGCGCACCCAGGCGCAGTGGGAAAAGGCGGTCACCCAGGCCGGCAGCATCGAGGAGCGGATGGAGATCTTCCTCGACAGCATGGAGCAGAGCGCCATCAGCGGCTCGCCCGCCACCACCCGCGAGGAACTGGTCAGCGACGAGGAAATCGACCGCATGATCGAGGCCGATGTCCTGGCGGCCGAGAAGCAGGAACTGGGCAAGCTGGATGAGCTGGAAAGCGAAATCGCCAGGGAACTGGGCGTGGCCAAACAGAAGGACTAATCATCCTGTGCGCTGGCCGCATGAGCGAATACGGGCGGGGGCATGATCCTCAGTCAGCCTGCATAAAGCGGAGGCATCATCGTGGGGCAATTGAAGTTTGGGGTGGTGGGTGCGAGCGGCCGAGGAGGCTACCTCGGGGCGAACCTGGCGCTGCTGGGGGCGGTGGTGCAGGCGGTCTGCGATATCGACAGCGAGCGGGCCGAGGCCGCCCGGGTGAAGCTGGGCGCAGCGCAGGCGTTTACCGATTACGAGGCGATGCTGGATGGCGCGGAGCTCGATGCCGTGATCGTCGGCACGCCGATGCCGCTGCATGTGCCCCAGGCGATCGCCGCGCTGGAGCGCGGGATTCACGTGCTGTGCGAGGTGCCGCTGGCGGTGTCGGTGGATGAGTGCCGGCGGCTGGTCGAGGCCGCCGACCGCTCAACGGCCACCTGTGCCATGGCCGAGAACTACCTGTACGTGCGGTTGGTTCAGATCGTCAACGCGTGGGTCCGGGCGGGGCTCTTCGGCGAGTGCTATTACGCCGAAGGGGAGTACCTGCATGAGCTGAAGGCATACAACGAGGTCACGCCCTGGCGGCGGCAGTGGCAGACCGGCATCGATGGGATCACCTATGGCACGCACAGCCTGGGCCCGATCCTCCGCTGGATGGGGCAGCGCATCGTCCGGGTCTGCTGCGAAGGGGCCGGCGCACACTACGTGGACCCGCGCGGCAAGCCCTATCACCAGGATTGCCCGGTCATGCTCGCCAAAACCACCGGCGGGAATCTGATCAAGATCCGCGTGGACATGACCAGCGATCGACCGCATTCGCCAGCGTACTACCAGTTGCAGGGAACGGATGGTGTGTTTGAAAGCGCCCGCGCTGCCGGCGATGTGGACCGGGTCTGGATGCGGGCGCTGACCGGCAGCGAGCCGCCGCGCTGGATTCCGCTGGATGAGGCCCGCCGCCACCCGGCGGTTGCCCATGTCGAGCTGCCCGATGGCATCGACCAGCCGCCGGTCGGCGGTCACGGCGGGGCTGATTATCTCATGCTGCGCGATTTCGTGCGGTCACTCGAAACCGGCAGCCCGCTGCCGTTCGGGCTGCATGAAGCGCTGGACATGACGTTGCCCGGCCTGATCTCGCAGCAGTCGATCGCCGAGGGTGGGCGCTGGATCGAGGTGCCCGACTCGCGGCTCTGGTCGACATCCGCCGCGGCAAACCCCAGGAAGGATGCGGGCGGCGCGACACCGCCATCCTGACCGCCGATGATGCGGCCCTGCACGCGCTCGTTTCGCTTTGCCATGAGTTTGCGCGGCATGGGCGGACCAGCGGCCGGGTGGCCGCCTGCCCAACTGCACCAGGAGGACCATGAGCCCCTCTGCCGATGAACCGATGATCGCCACCCATCTCCGCGCGGCCGCAGCGCTGCTGCCGGACGAGGCGGACCTGGACCTGTTCGAGGCCTATCTGAGCGAAGGCATGTTCGAGCATGCCTTCCAGGCGCTGCGCGAGGCGGCGGCGGAGTATGATGTGCCGTTCGGCTTCTGGGTTGCGATGTCCAGGGCCGGCGATGGCCTCGGCATGCGGTAGGGCGGGGGCACGCTCAACACTGCGCCGGCCGCCGGTTTACCTGCGACCGGATCGGGATGGATCACCAGCATGGCGCTGCATCATGGGCAGCGACCAGACCACATCAGACAAAAACCACCATGAACCCCGGTGCAAAAAGTGATCTGAGCATGCCGGCAAGTTTCCGATATGGGGCTGGTGGGGCCAGATGGGCGGGCAGATGGGTTTGATGGCGTGCGCATGCTTCTGTCCTGTTTCCAGATCGAGGGCGGCAGCGCTCGACGCTGGGGGCGGGGGCGGGTAATCTTGGCCGGTCATGAGCAACGGAGTGATCATCGCCCGGGGATTGTTCGCCGCGGTTCTGGCCGTGGGACTGGCCGGCTGCACGGTCAGCAAGCTGGAAACCGGCTACAAGCCCAACCGCCTGGGGGCCAGCAGCGCCACCCGCGAGGGGTACTACGCCCGCCCCTTCTCCGAGAAGGCTGTCGAGGCCAAGCGCGAGGATGATTTCCCCGACCGCCGGCCGGGCTGGGGCGATCTGTAGGACAGGCGCATCCGAGGGGCCACTGTGCGGCTGATCCACCGCACCATCAGCGCGGGGTGCCTGCCCGTTGCCGGATCATGCAGGCGGCGGGGCGGGCGAGGGCCGATCGGCTGAGGATGAATCTGCCTGGTGCCCTGCGGCCTGGCGCGAGGCGAACTTGCGCAACCCGCGCACACTGGCTGGGGGCCATCCGCACTCCGATCGACCCACTCCGATCAATTCAGCGCCCTGCTTGGGCGGCCGATCGTCAACGCACTTCGACCTTCGGCGGCGGCTTGGGCCAGTCATCATCGTCATCATCATCATTCGATGAGCAGGTGAACGAACCGCCGAGGCTGAACAGCGCAAGCAGCAACAGCGTGAGCAGATGATGGCGTTTCATCGATGGTTCTCCACCGGTCAGCCTAGCGGCTGATGCCGTGCCCGGCCAGCGTTTTCATGACAACCTGCCGGGATCGGTACGCGGCTTGTTTGCGGGGAGGGGCATGAACACGCTGCATGGTCTGTGGTCGCGTGGCTGGGATTGGGTTGATTTCGCAGCGGCCGCGCCACGGCAGAACGACGCAGTGGCAACGACAGACACCCCTCTAACCCGGAATCGATCCAATGGCCAAGAAGAAAAAGAAGACCCTGCCCGCTCAACATCAGGCGCATCAGCCCGGCCTCGAATCGCGTATGCGCCCCAAACCCAGGGCTGAAGGCCGCCAGCACAAGGGCAGTGGCAAGCTCGATGGCCAGGTGGCGCTGATTACCGGCGGCGACAGCGGCATCGGGCGGGCGGTGGCGATCTTTTTCGCGCGCGAGGGGGCGGATGTCAGCATCGTCTTCCTCAACGAGTGGGAGGATGCCAACGAAACCAAGCGCCTGGTGGAGGCCGAGGGCGGGCGCTGCCTGCTGATCGCCGGCGACATCGGCTATGAGAGCTTCTGCCGGGAGGCGGTGCAGCGCACGGTCGATGAGCTGGGCAGGCTGGATGTGCTGATCAACAACGCCGCCGAGCAGCACCCGCGCCAGAGCCTGGAGGAGATCGATCGCGAGCAGCTCGAGCGCACGTTCCGCACGAATGTCTTTGCCATGTTCTTCATGACCAAGGCCGCGCTGCCGCACCTGAAGGAGGGGGCGGCGATCATCAACACCACCAGCGTGACCGCCTACCGCGGCAGCGCGGGGCTGCTGGATTACTCATCCACCAAGGGGGCGATTGTCTCATTCACGCGCAGCCTGTCACAAAATCTTGCCAGGCGGAAGATCCGCGTGAACGCGGTAGCGCCGGGGCCGATCTGGACGCCGCTGATCCCCTCGACTTTCCCCAAGGAGAAGGTGGAAAAATTCGGTGCCGACACCGCCCTGGGCCGGCCGGGCCAGCCGGAAGAAGTGGCGCCGTGCTTTGTCTTCCTGGCCAGCGCTGATTCTTCCTACATGACCGGACAGGTGCTGCACCCCAACGGGGGGGACATGGTCGAGAGCTGAGGGATTTAATTAAGGAAGTTTACTAATTAAATGCCCCCCGGGTTAAATGCCCCTGGGCTGAGTGGGCGGTGCATACGGTCTGGCGGCCAGCGCGACTTCGCGCGTGAATGCCGTGCGAGGGCTGCATTTCTCATTCAGCGCAAACTATTTATTTCCGACAGGAAATATATTCGATGATACTGGCCTTGGGCATGGTCGCTCCGCCACCCGGCGCGAGGGGGTGTCAAGCGCAGGGTGCCCGGTCCAGACTATCCCCGCACTCCGCCACCCGGCGCGAGGGGGTGTCAAACTGACGGGCTGGCGGCGAAAAAGATCTGAAAATGTGCCTAACCTTGCGGCTGGGCGGGTGTCTAAATATCGCCACAACGCATTGCCGCATTGCCGGTGGCGGATTGCCGATTCATGCGGGAAGCGCCAGCCCGCTGACGGCTCTGTCCGCCAGCCGGGTGTGCAAGCAGGTGGAGGAATTAATTCACATTCCCACGAAACCGCCGAGCCGGCGGGCACGTAATTTTCGTTGAATGGTGGTAGGGTGTCGATAACAATATTCAACCGTGCATCGGCGTGCGCTGCCCGGTTGCGCGCCGATCGGGGGCCGACCGGATCGGCAGGTCCGAGAAAATGGGCCGTTGCGCCCGCTTGCTCGGCTTGGGGGGGACGGGTATACCCCTCCCCTGCCTTCCAGGGCGAAATCAAACAGGAGCGACAGTCGTAATGCGCGTGGCAAGGTTTTACACGATTCTGCTTACCGGGGTTGCGCTGGTGTGCGGCCAGGCCGTCGCCCAGGTGGGTATCGATGAAGAGATCGGCATCACCCGTCCTTCTGCGGAGTCCAAGCGCTCCTTTGTCATCACCGGCATGGTCGCCGAGATCCCCGTCAAGGAGGGCCAGCGGGTCAAGAAAGGCGACACCCTCATCCAGCTCGATGATTCTGTCGAGCGCAAGACCCTCGAAATCCTCAACATCGAAGCCAGCAGCGAGCTGCTGATCGAGGCCGCCGAGAAGCAACTGGAGCATGCCCAGGTTGAGCTGCGGCGGGTGACGGAACTGTTCCAGAAGCGCGTCGCCAGCGAAACCGAGTACCTGCGGGCCAAGGTGGAGGCCGACATCGCTGATGTGAAGGTGCGGCAGGCCCGGGAAGAGCTGGAAAAGAAGAAGGTGGAGCGCGACAAGCAGGCCCGCCAGGTCGAACTGATGCGGGTGGATTCCCCGCTGGATGGCGTGGTTGCGCAGATCGATGTAACCCCCGGCGAGATCGTTGATCCGCGCGAGCCGGCGGCGGTGGTGGTCAACAATGACCCGCTGTGGGTTGAGGTCAGCGTTCCCAGTGTCCGGGCGCAGGCGCTGGAGAACGTCAAGAGCCTGCGCGTGCGCTACCACGATGAATCGCCGGAACAGGCCCGCGATGCCAAGGTGATTTTCCTTGCGCCGGTGGTTGATGCCGCCAGCGACAAGCGCCTGGTCCGCCTGGAACTGCCCAACCCCGAGGGCCGTCCCTCCGGCCTGCAGATGATCGTCGAGCTGCCCACCGCGGTGGCCAACGTGCGGCAGTAGGGCAGCAGCGGAGAGGCGCGTTTCCCGTTTTACGTTGCCGGCTGGAAAAGCCGCCACACGGGCAACAGACACCCGAAAACAGGAAACTGCAACGGAGTAGCTATCTATGAGTTCTCAAGCCGTCGAATCCCAGTCTGGCCAGCGCAGCGGCGGGGGCGTGATCCGCACCGCGCCGACCAAGGCCTCGCGCTCGCAACTGGTGGCGCGGCTGATGGCCGCCCAGGACAGCCTGCCGGTCTTTATCAACGACTTGCTGACCACCCAGGCGGTGAGTGTCGTCGGCACCGAGGCCGCCGCCTTTGTCATCGAGCGGAACCAGAAATCGGTCACACCCGATGGCCAGGAGGTTCCCTTCAGCCTGCGCCCCATCGCCCACATGCGCCCCGATGACAGTCCCGATGAAATCCGCCAGCAGGCGCTGGAGGCCTTCAAGGAGCTGATCATCCCCTGCGTGCAGCAGGAAAAGGATGGCGCGGTGGAGATCGGCGTCGATGATGGCGGCCCCGAGCGCCAGTTCTGCCTGATCACGCTGCTCAAGAGCGAAGGCAACGCGGTGGCCGTGTCCGCGGTCATCACCCGCTGCGCCGATAACGAGCGCGCCCGGCAGCGCCTGATGAGCATGCAACTGGTGGCCGGCTATTTCGAGCTGTACGGCCTGCGCCGTCAGACCGAAGCCACCAAGCACACGATCCAGCGCCAGACCCGCGCCCTGCAACTGGTCAACAGTGTTGCCACCAGCGATGGATTCCAGGCGGCGGCGGTGGGGCTGTGCAACGAAATGGCCCAGCGCACCGGCGCCAGCCGGGTGTCGATCGGCTGGGTCAAGGGTGAGAACATCAGGCTCAAGGCGATCAGCCACACCGAGAAGTTCGACAAGAAGCAAGAACTGGTCGTCCAGCTTGAGCGCGTGATGGAGGAGTGCTACGACGAGGAGCAGCCCGTCCAGTACCACCCGAACGGCCCCAGCAGCCAGACCGTCACCCGCGAAGCCCAGGCCCTGTCGCGGGCCAATGGCGGGCAGGCGGTGATCTCGCTGCCGCTGCGGCGCAAGAGCGAGGTCATCGGCGTGATGACCCTGGAGTTCGATCCCTCGGTCAACCTCGATGAGGAGGCCGCGACGGCGCTGGTGGTGGCCGCCGACCTGGTGGCTCCCAGCCTGTGGGATCGCTACCAGAACGACCGCTGGCTCATCACCAAGGCCGGCATCAGCCTGAAAAACCTCGGCCACGCCACCATTGGCCCCAAGTACATGATCACCAAGGTGGTGATCACGCTGGTGCTGGCGCTGATCGCGTTCATCTGCATCTACTCGCCGATGTACAAGGTCAGTGCCACCTTCAGCTTCGTGCCGGTGGTGAAGCGCGACGTGGCCGCCCCGGTTGAGGGATACATCGCCGAATACATGGTCCGCCCCGGCGACCAGGTGACGGCCGGGCAGGAGCTGGCGCGGCTGAAGGTGGATGACCTGGAGCAGGAGCTGTACGCCGCGCAAACCGAAGCCAACAACTACCTGATCGAAGCCAACGACGCCCGCGCCCGCGGCAAGCAGGCCGAGGCTGCCCTGGCGATGGGGAAGCGCGAGCTGGCGCTGATCAAGGCCCGGCACCTGCAAAGTGAGATTGACAAGCACACCATCCGCGCCCCGATCGACGGCGAAGTGCTGCGCGGCGACCTGAAGGACAAGGTCGGCTCGCCGGTGCGCCTGGGGGATGTGCTGTTCGAGATCGGCCAGCGCACGCCGCTGGAGGCCGAGCTGGAAGTGCATGAGCGGGATATCCAGGAGATCCAGCTCAACCAGGAAGGCTACCTGGCCACCACCGCGCTGCCGAACCAGACCTACCCCTTCCGAATCGCGCGCATCGTGCCGATTGGCCAGCCCAGCGGCAAGGGTGGCGACAATGTCTTCAAGGTGTATGCCCAGCTCGATGAGCAGATGCCCACCTGGGTGCCCGGCCAGGCCGGCGAGGCCCGCATCAAGATCGAGAAACGCCCCCTGGTCTACCACTGGACCCACCGCCTGGTGGAATGGATTCAGTTGAAGCTCTGGCTGTAATGAGAGTTGCCAGGCGCCGGCTGTGCGTTGCCCGTGAAAAGGGCGGCCGGCGGCCGGCAACCGGCAATCGGCAACTATGACCCTCGCCATCCGTCCCACATTCTCCGAGTCGTGGTACCGCATCGCGGACCTGAAAGTCCGCCTGCGCCCTGCCGCCCAGATCACGCGGCAGTTCTACCGCGGCGAGCGCTGGTATGTCGTGCGCGATCCGGCGGGCAACCAGTACCACCGGCTCAGCGATTCGGCCTATCACTTTGTTGCGCTGCTGGATGGCAGCCGCACGGTGGCCGAGGCATGGGAGCAGGTCGGCGGGCAGTACGCCGATGCCGCCCCCACTCAGCCGGAGGTGATCCAGCTTCTCAGCCAGCTCTGGGCCGCCAATCTGATCGAGGCCAATGTCACCCCGGATGCCCAGGTGCTGCTCAAGCGGCACAAGCAACTGGTCAAGCGGCAGTGGCAGCAGCGGATGATGAGCGCTCTGTTCCCGCGCTTCCCGCTGTGGGACCCGGACCAGTTCCTCCAGCGCTGGATGCCGGCGGTGCGGCCGCTGCTGAGCAAGTTCGGCGCCCTGCTCTGGATCGCGGTGGTGCTGGCGGCCCTGGTCGCCATCGCGCCGCACGGCTCGCAGATCCTGGCCTACGGGTCAGACACCTTCGCGGTGCGCAACTGGGTGCCGCTGTGGGGCATGTTCGTGCTGACCAAGTTCATCCACGAACTGGGCCACGCCTTCGCCACCCGCCGCTTTGGCGGCGAGTGTCATGAGATGGGCATCATGCTGCTGGTGCTGATCCCCACGCCCTACGTGGATGCCTCCTCCGCCTGGAGCTTCCGCAACAAGTGGCAACGGCTGTTCGTGGGGGCGGCGGGCATGATCTTCGAGATCTTCTTCGCCAGCCTCATGGCCTTCATCTGGCTGGTGACCAAGGACAGCAACTCCACCGTCGCGCAGCTCGCGTTCAACTCGATGATGGTCGCCAGCGTCTCGACCGTCCTGTTTAACGCCAACCCGCTGCTGCGCTACGACGGCTACTACATGCTGTCGGACTGGCTGGAAATCCCCAACCTTCAGCACAAGAGCAGCGAGTATGCCCTGGGGCTGATCAAGCGGCATATTTTCCGCGTCAAGCAGCATCGCCCGCTGCCGCCCTGGGGCCAGCGCTTCTGGCTGCTGATCTACGCCATCTGCTCATCCATCTACCGCATCTTCATCGGGATCATGATCATCCTGATGGTGGCCTTTAAGGTGCCGGTGCTGGGCGTGCTGATGGCCATCGGCGGCATCGTGACGTGGATCGGCATGCCGATCTTCAAGATCACCAAATATGTCCTGCTCGATCCCGAGCTGCAGCGTAAGCGCGGGCGGGCGGCGGGCTTCACGCTGGGCGTGATCACCAGCATCATCGTGCTGGTGGGGCTGGTTCCCTTCTGGGTCCATTACGAGGCCCTGGGCGTGGTGGAGGCCGAGCAGCGCGAGGTGCTGCGGGCTGAAACCGAGGGATTCGTCGCCGAGATCGGCCGCAACACCAACGGCGTGCCGTTGCAGCCCGGCGACCGGGTGGAGGCCGGCCAGGTTATCCTGGTGGCGCACAATCCCAAGCTCGACCAGGAAATCGCCGAGCTGCGCATGCAGATCCGCATCCAGGAAATGAGCATCAACAAGAACCGGGTGGAGAACCTGGCGCAGATGGATACTGACAAACAGTATCTCCAGACGCTGCAGAAGAAGCTGGACAAGGCGCTGCAGGACAAGGCCCGGCTGACCATTCGCGCCCCGTTCGCCGGCGAAATCATCGCCACCCGGCTGGATGACCTGCCCGGCCGCTACCTGCGGGCCGGCGATGAGATCTGCACCGTCGCCACGCTGGATCAACTGCTGGTGCGGGCGATGGTGGACCAGGCCAACGGCGAGCGCCTGCTCATGGAAAACAACCCCGAGCCGGAAATCCGCCTGGCCGGCGACCTGTTGCACACGGTCAAGGGGCGTGACCCGCAGGTGATCAACGCCGCTCAGTATGAGGTGCCCGAGCCACTGACGATGAACGCCGGCGGGCCGTTCCCCACCGACCCGCGCGAGCCAACCCGGTCGCTGGTGCCGCTGCACGAGGCCCGCATTCGTCTGGGCCGCAGCGCCGGTGAGAACGGTGTTGATTACCGCATCGGCCAGCGCGCCCACGTGCGCTTCCGCCTGGAAGACAAGAAGCCGCTGATCTGGCAATGGAGCATCCGCTTCTGGCAGCTCATCAATCAGCAGAAGCAGCACAAACCGTTGTAGGAGCGTGGCCAGGGGCCGGTTGCCAGTGGGTTCACTGGCCTGTGCGGGCAACCGGTAACTGGCGACCGGCAACTGCTTATGTCCAACCTCGCCACAACTGAATGGTTCGAAGTCTTTGATGCCCGGCGCGTCAAGGCGCCGGAGCTGCGCGGGCTGGATTTGCTGGTCAACGGGATGGTGGGGTGGGTGAAGAACCGCCTGCCGGTGCTGCCGCGGCTGAAGAAGATGGCCGAGCGCATCGAAAAGCTGGAGCCGGAGATCCGCAACCTCGGCTCCACCCGCTTCCAGGAAGAAGTGACCGCCGTGCGGGAGGAAGCGCGGCTGGGGCGGATGCGCGGGCCGGTGCTGGAGCGCGGCGTGGCGCTGGCGCGCGAGGCGTGCTGGCGCAGCCTGGACAAGCGGCCTTACCCCGTGCAGGTCATGGGGGCGCTGGCCATGTTCGAGGGGGCGATCGCCGAGATGGCCACCGGCGAGGGCAAGACCATCACCGCCGCCATGGGCGCAGCGCTGCACGCGTTTTCCGGGCGGCCGGTGCATGTCATCACCGTCAACGATTACCTGGTGGCGCGCGATGCCGAGGAGATGTCGCCGCTGTACCGGATGCTGGGCCACACCTGCGGCCACGTGATCCACGATTGCCCGCCGGACATGCGCTTTCACGAGTATCGCAAGAATGTGGTCTATGTCACCAGCAAGGAACTGGTGGCCGACTTCCTGCGCGACCAGATCCGCCTGGGCCATGTGCGCAGCGCCACCGAGCAGATGATCCAGTCGCTGGAGCGCGGGCCGGTGCGCGGCGGGGTGCTGGTGCCGGGCCTGTGGCGCGTGATTGTGGACGAGGCGGATTCACTGCTGATCGATGAGGCGGTCACACCGCTGATCATCAGTAACTCGCCGGATGACAACCCCAACGCCGATCTGTATCGCCTGGCAGCGCAGCTTGCCGACATGCTGGAGGAAGGGCGCGATTTTACCGTCGATCGCACCGTGCGCACGGTGGACCTGACCGGCCGCGGCCAGCGCCATCTCGATGACCTGGCCGAGCAGTTGCACGAGCAGCTTGGCGAAGGCAAGAGCAGTTTCTTTATCGGCCGCCGCCGCCGCGAGGAACTGGTGCAGCAGGCGCTGGTCGCGCGCTACTGCTTCCACCGCGATGAGCACTACCTGATCGATCACGAGGGGAAGGTGCAGATCATCGATGAATCGACTGGCCGCGTGATGGCCGACCGCACCTGGCGGCACGGCCTGCACCAGGCGATCGAGGTGAAGGAGGGTGTGCCTGTCACCGCCGACAAGGAGAACCTGGCCCGCCTGAGCTTCCAGCGCTTCTTCCGCCAGTATCCGGTGATGGCCGGCATGACCGGCACCGCCTGGGAGGCCGCCGCCGAGCTGTGGCAGATCTATCAGCGTCCGGTGATCCGCATTCCCACCAACAAGCCGTGCATCCGCCGCCAGCTCCCCGCGCGCATGTTCGATACCGCCGGGGAAAAATGGGATGCGGTGGTGAAGCGGGTCATCGAGTTGAACGACAAGGGCATTCCGGTGCTGGTGGGCACGCGCAGCGTGGGTGCATCGGAGGAGGTGAGCCGGCGGCTGATGCTGGCCGGCCGGGCGCACCGCGTGCTCAACGCCGCACAGAATGCCGAGGAGGCCACCATCGTCGCCGAGGCGGGGCTGAAGGGGAAAATCACCGTTGCCACCAACATGGCCGGCCGCGGCACCGACATCAAGCTGGGCCAGGGTGTGGTGGAGCTCGGCGGGCTGCACGTGATCGCCACCGAGCCGCACGCCAGCCATCGCGTGGACCGCCAGCTTTTCGGCCGCGCTGCCCGCCAGGGCGATCCCGGCTGCGCCCAGATGTTCGCCAGTGCGGAAGATGACCTGTTCGTGCGCTATGCCCCCCGGCTCCGCCGCGCCTGGCGGGCCATCGGCTTTGAGCGCTTGCGCAGGCACGCCCAGGCCAAGGCCGAGCGCTTCGCCCGCTTCAACCGCAAGCAGGTGCTCAAGAGCGATGAGTGGATGGACCAGGCGCTGCCGTTCTGATCGACACGGCGCCGATCGGCCTGGGCTTACTCGCTATCCGCCGTCCGCACCGCGTGAATAAACGCGGCGACTTTCTGCGGGTCTTTCTGGCCAAAGGTGGACTCAACCCCCGAACTGACATCGACCGCCGCCGGGCGGATCGTGCGCACCACATCGCCCACCGTCTGCGGCGTCAATCCACCGGCGGCGATGATCGGCGGCAGGCCCGCAAACAGCCCCCGCTGTGCGCAGTCGGCGATGAACGCCCAGTCATTGGCGATGCCTGTCCCGCCCGGGGCCGCGCTGGCGGTTTCCAGCACCAGCCCCTTGAGGTTGGTCAGCCCCTGGCTGGCGATCCTTTCGCGCCAGTGATCCAGCGTCTGCTCGAACGTCGCCGGATCCACCTGGAGCGCCTTGAGCACGAAGCGGTCGCGCAGCGCGCCGACGGTCTCCGCCGATTCGCGGCCGTGCAACTGGACATGATGAATCCCCAGCGTGGTGATGATCGAGCGCACCATGGACAGTGGCTGATCCACGAACAGCGCCACCGGCGTCACAAACGGCGGCAGGGCATGCAGCACCGCCCGCGCCTGCTCCGGGCTGATGTGCCGCCGTGCCTGGGGATAAAACACCATCCCCACTGCATCAGCCCCCAGCTGGGCGGCCAGGGCAGCATCCTCAGGCCGGGTGATGCCGCAAATTTTCACGCGCGTGCGAGCCATGCACCTTCCATGCTACCCCCGCCGCGCAACGGCACCAAGCCCCGGCGGTGGCTGCTGCGGCGATCCGCCACGTACCCGGTGAACACGGCCATGAGCATGGCAACACGCAAGCTGCTGCGGACACTAGCGTCCAATCAGCGGCCGCACATACTCGGCGAACTGCGGAATGCTCTGCTCGGGATCGGGGGCGGTGGGGTGCCAGCGCTTCTCGGTTTCCAGGCTGATCCAGCCGTCATACCCAATCGACTTGAGCGCTTCGATCGCCTGCGGCAGCGGCAGGTTGCCTTCGCCCAGCAGGGTGGCCTTGAACTTGCCATCATCACGCCGTGAGTCTTTGATGTGCGTATGGCGCAGGAAGGGGGCCAGTCGCTGGGCCGTCTCCTCAAATGGCTCACCCATGCGGTAAGGATGCTCCAGGTCCCACAGCACACCCACCTCGTCGGGGGTGAAATCGCGCAGCAGCTCCAGCACCTGGGTGCTGGTCTTCCACTGGTCATGCGTCTCCAGCACCGGCAGGCAGTTGTGGGCCAGGCAGATCTTGCTCAGTTGCCGCAGGTGGCGCTCGGCAATGATGCGCGCTTCATCCCGGCTCATGCCCTCAGGCACCGCGCCGCCGAAAACGCGGATGGTTTCCGTGCCGGTGCGGGTGGCGAGCTGGGCATAGCGCTGGGCCTCCTCCAGGAAGCCGTTCCACTCCACCGGATCGCGCACGATCAGGCGCAGCGACGTGTTGAAGCAGGGCAGTTTCAGTCCCGCTTCGCGGATCCGCCGCAGCGTCGTATCGAGGTCAGTGGTGAATTCCGGGAGCTTGGTGATGTCCAGCTCGCGTCCCAGGCCGCGAAAATCGATGCCTTCGATCCCGGCAGCCTTGCAGGCGTTGATAATCTGGTCGAGCGTCCATTCCGGGCAGACGAGGGTGGAGATGGCGAGTTTCATGCTCGCAATAGTACGCGCAACACATCAATTGTCACCCCCTCGCAGGGCGGATTGCAGGCCGGCAGACACGCATGAAGCGGGATTTCAGCCGTGTCGTCCAGCATGGCCTTGATCCACCCGCAGACCGC
>CAYNMV010000090.1:0-14053 GCA_964398315.1 uncultured Tepidisphaeraceae bacterium
GTGCGCAGCCTGGGCGGAAATGGCCGGTTCACCACTGTTGATAGTCGAGCCCCATGGCTTCCGCGATCAGTTCGGCGATATGCCGGACCTGCGAGGGCACACCCTGGCGGTGAAGCATGCCCGCGATGTTCATGGTGCAGCCGGCTTCGTTACAGACCGTCACCTCAGCGCCGGTGGCACGGATGCAGGCGGCCTTGTCTTCCACGATCGCCCCGCTGATAGCCGGATACTTGACGGCGAACGTCCCACCGAAGCCGCAGCATTGGTCGGTCTTTTCAAGGGGGTGGAAAACAACATTGCCCATCGACTTGAGCATCGTCACCGCTTCATCGGTCAGCCCCAGCCCGCGCGAGTGGCAGGTGTAGTGAAACGTGATCTGGCGCTGCACCGGCAGGGCAAGTTTCGACAAATCGACCTTGAGCACCCTGGTCAGGAACTCGACAAACTCGAACGTGCGTTGCCGCACGCGCGCCAGGCCGCTGGCCCAGGCCGGATCATCGCCGAGCACTTCATCATAGTGGTGCCGCATCATGGTGGCGCAGGAGCCGGAAGGCGTGACGATGTAGTCGAACGCTTCGAAGTCCTCGATGAACTTCTTGGCCAGCTCGGCTGTCTCGGCATGGAAGCCGTTATTGTAGAACGGCTGGCCGCAGCAGGTCTGGGCGCGCGGGAACTCCACCGTGCATCCCAGCCGCTCCAGCACCTTGGTCACGGCAATGCCGACATGGGGATAGAACTGGTCTGTCAGGCAGGTGATGAACAGGGCAACACGCGGACCGCTGGGCGGGGTGGAGTCAGGCTGCATGGCGCCGCCGGATCATAAGCGCACCAGCCACGGCTACAAGCGCCAGGGCCGACGGCTCGGGAACCACGGTGCTGATTTGATCGGCATAGTAGGACAAATCGGCGATATAGGTCAGGTTACCGCCCGCCGAGGTACCCGCGGGCTGCCCCTCGTACGTCGCAATGCCAAGGATGATGCCGCTCAATTCCCAGCGCTGCTGAACCGCATCGTAGATAAACACCCCGCCACCCGAGTCCTTGTCGGTCGCCTGACCGCTGCCAAGCGCGCTGAAATCGGTGTGATAGACGAAGGTATTGACGTCAGTATCAAAGTTGGTGACGCCGTGAACCGTGTTGGCCGCCCATGTCTTGTTGCGGGTTGCGGCCCAGTCATAGCCCTGGACGGTGCCGCCCTGGACCGTAATGTTCTTCAGCGCGCTGCCGCGTTCGCGGCCGGTGCCGATCAGGATCACCCCCTGCTCATCCGATGGAGAAGCGCTGCTGATGGTCAGGGCCGGCAGGTTTGGCGTGGTGGCCAGTTTGTAGAGCCGCAGATCCGCCATCCCCGTCCCGGGGGCGGGATTGCTCAGCCGCACACTCGCGATGGTCGGGTGGAGGGCGTAGGTCGTCCCGCCGCTGGGGTCGTCGGTGAACAGCGTGATGCCGGTGACATTGGGGTTGTGATTGGCGGTCAGGAACCACCCATCGCCCACATAAACGCCCGTGCCCGGGGCCGAGCCATCCGTGCCGAAGCTCAGCCAGCCCACGTTAGACCAGGGCACACCAGTGGCAGGATCGGCCATATAACTGGCCGGGTTGCTCGACTCCCCGGGATTATCATGGACCACAATCCCTTGTGCCGTGGTGGACAGCAGAACCACAGCCATAGACAGCAATCCGCTGATGGAAGACCTGACACTCATTTTTTCCAAGAAGGCCGGGACCTTCACCCTGCAATAAATGTGTCTCCCCCACTGTCGCAACAGTGCGACAATTCTGTCTCCCGTTTGGCCACGGGTCAAACAAAATCCTCCCACGGGGGTGATCTGGTGGCGATCAGGTGCTGCGGATTATGCGGGGCAGGCCGCTTGTGGCGTCCGCAGCGCCTGTGGCACCGGCAGCGCCAGGGGGGGTCAATCCCGCGAGCAGCGCACCAGCATGTCGAGAGTTTGCCGCACCCGCCCGCTGTCGACCGCCTCGGCCGCCATCGCCAGCCCCGCCGGCAGTTCATCGACCTTCCCGGCGATGACCAGCCCGGCGGCGGCGTTCAGCAGCGCGATGTCGCGTTTCGGCCCTTTCGCACCATCAAAAATCTCCCGCAGGGCTGCGGCCGACTCCTCCGCGCTTTCCACCTGCAAATCCGACAGCCGGGCATAGGGAATCCCCAGCGACTTGGGATCGAATCGGCGGGAGCTGATTTCACCGTCCTTCAATTCGCTGATGCGGGTCGGGCCAAGGGTGGAAATCTCATCCAGGCCATCATCGGCATGGACCACCCAGGCCCGCACGCTGCCGAGATTGCGCAGCACCGCCGCCAGCTTGTCGGTCAGTTCGGGGGCAAACACCCCCAGGAGCTGATAGCGGGCGCGGGCCGGATTGGTCAGCGGGCCAAGCAGGTTGAAAATCGTCACGATGCCCAGCGATGTACGGGCGGCGGCCACGTGCTTCATCGCCGGGTGATGCGAGCGGGCAAAGGCGAAGCAGATCCCCGCTTTCTCAAGACATTCGCGCAGTCGTTGCTGTGTGAGGTTCAGCCCCACCCCCAGCTTCTCCAGCACATCAGCGCTGCCGGATTTGCTCGAGGCCGAGCGGTTGCCATGTTTGACCACCGGCACCCCGCAGGCGGCAATGATCAGCGCTGCGGCGGTGGAGATGTTGAACGTGCCGCGCACATCGCCGCCGGTGCCGCAGGTATCGAGGATCAGGCTGGTTGGGTCGCAACCGACCGTAACCGCCTTCTCACGCATCACACTGGCGGCCCCGACCAGCTCGTCGACGGTCGTCCCCTTGGCCACCAGCCCCACCAGCAGTCCGCCAACCTGTGCCTCGGAGGCGTGCCCTTCCATGATGTAATTGAACGCGGCCCGCGCCTCATCGCGCGACAAATCCTCGCGGGCACAGATTTTCAGCAGCGTATCGCGGAAATTGAAGTCCATGTGTCCGATTCTACCCGATCGGCGCAGCGGAGAAATCGTGCCGGGATGAATCCGGCTGAAGGGGGTGGCCGCCTCGGTCCGTGGGGCACGGCCAAACCGCCTCATTCGGCTGTGGTGTTGGTCACCGCCGGTGTTTCGGCGTCTTTTTCGTAGGTCAACGTCAGGACCTGTCCGCCGGCGGGATAGTGGATCTCGCGGGTGATGGCCTTGATCTCATCCCAATTGGTCCAGACCTTGATGCCGTGCAGGGTCATGGGGCGATCGCGGTTATCCTGGACGGAGACCCGGATCAGGACCGGGCCGCGCGGGGTGGCATCGCCGAAATACCAGTCCATCGACCGCTTCAGCAACACCGAATCGATGCCGAGAAAGCTGATGCGATTCATGCCGCGTGCCCGGATCAGGTCGGCGACAGCCTGGAAATCGGTATCGAACTGCCGCATCGCCTCATCGCGTGCCCCGGTGGGGAGCGCCGCCTCGGGCTGGACGGCCCAGAACGCCTTGCGCAACTCGGCCGCGTTCCGGCCGGCCACATCGGGATCGGTCTGGGAAGCCAGTGCGAGCATGAGCAGCCGGACGCTCTCAACCCGCTGGGGGCTTTTCAGGAAATCGTCCAGCGTTTCCTGCGCCTGGACCACCCCACCATCCAATCCGGCCACGCACAGCACCAGCAGCATCATCACACAGCGCTTCATCGCGATTCTCCCGTGCTCGATAGACATCATGCGTACCCTGCTGAACCGACAGCGAAACGGCCCTGTCCAATGTACCCGATCCGATTGCCGCCTGGCGATTGGTGATCGGCCCATCGACCCGACCCCCGCCCAACATACCCGCGACCAGCCGATCCAGGGCCGTGAGATCGGGCCGGCCAGACGTGCGGACGGCACAAGCTGGCCATGGGGCATAATCAAGCTGCCGCTTTCGGTTTCACACCGATCGCTTTAGACTGCCGGCATGCGAGCAGATGGACGAGCGGCGGATGAACTGCGGCCGATCAAGATCACGCGGAACTTCACCGCAGCACCGGCGGGTTCGGTGCTGTGGGAACAGGGCAAGACGATCGTGCTCTGCACGGCTTCGGTGGTAGCCGATGTGCCACCGTGGATGAAGCCGGACAAGCCCGGCGGGTGGGTCACGGCGGAGTATGTCATGCTTCCCGGCTCCACCCCCCAGCGCAAGCCCTGGCCCCGGACCGGGCATACCGATTCGCGCGGCACCGAAATCCAGCGGCTGATCGGACGAGCGCTGCGCGCGGTGGTTGACCTGTCGAAAATCGGGCCGAATACCATCACCCTCGACTGCCAGGTGCTTCAGGCTGATGGCGGCACGCGCACGGCGGCAATCTGCGGGGCCTATGTGGCGCTGGCCGATGCCCTGGCCAAGATGCCGGCCGAGTTGCAGATACCGGGCAGCGTGGTCCTTCCCGCGGGGCCGCCGCCAGCGCGGTATGACCCGGCCTACTATGACCCACAGGGCGCGCTGCGCGATCGCCTGGCGGCGGTCAGCGTGGGCGTGATCGACGGAGAAATCCGTCTTGATCTGGACTACGCCGATGATGCCCGGGCCGAGGTGGACATGAACATCGCCCTGACCGGCGCGGGCAAGTTTGTGGAAATCCAGGGTTCGGCCGAGGCATGCGAGGGATTCGACTGGGCCCAGATGACCCGGATGGTCGAACTGGCCCGCGCTGGCTGTGAGAGGATCATGGAAATCACGGAAAAAGCGCGCAGGCATGGAGACAGCACATAGCACGGCCCATGGGCACCGGCAGTATGGCCATCATGCAGATGCGATATTCCCCTGTGGCCTGCTCAACTGGCCTGCCTCTCTGCGGCTTCCCCTTTCTCCTGTTGCCGAAGGCAATAATTCAGGCGCTACCGCGTTGTTATAAGTGGACAGAATGACGGCCATTCCCCTGAGACAGCCCGCGCCCGAGGCCGCGCCCCCGAGCGATGAGGCGCTTGTCGCCCGTTTTCAGGAGGGCGAGCTGAACGCGGGGGAGGAATTGGCCCGGCGCTATTACCAGCCGCTGATGCGCTATTTACAGCGTCTCACCGGGCAGGAGACGCTGGCCGAAGAGCTGCATCAGCAGACCTGGCTGAGCGCGCTGGATCATCTGGACAAGTTTGAACCCGGGCGGCCCGGCGGATTCAAGGCGTGGATCTTTCGCATCGCCACCAACAAGGCGACCGATCACTGGCGCTCGGCCGGCCGCGAGCGGGCAGCGAGGACCGGCCTGCGACTGGTGAGCGACGATCCGACCCCCGATGCCAGCGAGCGGCTGGAGATAACCGAACAACAGGCGCGGCTGAAAAAAGCGATCGAAGAGCTGCCCGAGGCACAAAGGCAGGTCGTGCTGCTGCGATACTACAGCGGCCTGAAGTTTGTTGAGATCGCCCGCCTCCTGGGCTGCCCGCTCAACACCGCCCTGGGCCGCATGCACAAGGCGACGATCAAGCTGAGGGAGATGATGGAATAAGGAGGCCCGCGCAAGCCAGGCAATCTTTTGCAAAGAACAGCCATGTCCAGCCTACTCCAACAACTCGAGAACAACGAAGCCATTCTGCTGATGTATCTGGCCGATGAACTGCCGGAAGAGGATCGGCTGGAGGTGGAGGCCATGCTCCAGACCGATACCAACCTGGCGGCGGAACTGGAGCGGCTGCAGGCGGTGCATGAGTATGTGCGGGCAGAGATGGCGAAGCTGGATCACGCCGAGCGTCTGCCATCCGAACAGGTGCCGCTGCGGCGGGTGCGGCAGGAGATGGCCCGTCGGATTGCCCTGCGCGAGCGCGAGATGGGGGCCATCGAGCCGCAGCGGCGGTTCCCCTGGTGGGGTTACCCCCTGTCGGCGGCGGCGGCGGTCGGGTTGGTCCTGCTGATCTGGTGGGGCGCGCTGCCTGAGGATGGGGTGTATGGCCCGCCCGACAACAGCCTGGCGCACCTCCCCGGCTACGACATGATCGAGGAAGACCCCGATGTCCTGACCGCGGCAGAACTGCTTGAAGAGGGGGTCATCAGCGAACAACTGGCCACGCTGCGCCAGACCGAGCAGGAACTGCTGATGCTGCAGTCTATGACCCTGGAGCCGGCCGAGATGGGAGATGAGAGCTTATGAGGACCTGGCGCTATCTGATTGTGCTGTTGCTGCTGATGCCGGCGGCCGCCTCGGCGCAGATGGGCGCGCGTGACCGCGCGTCCGATGATCAACAGCGTCGTGCCCAGTGGCGCGAGCGCTATTTCCACTGGCGGCAGCAGCAGGAGCAGCTCTGGCAGGAAGCCTCGGAATTTGCGCGCCAGTATTCGCCCAATCGCTGGATGCTCTACGAGCAACTGCCCGACAGCGCCCCGGCCAAGGAGCGCATCCGCGCTGCACTGATCCACCGCTACCAGATGCTTGGCCGGGCCGCCAGCCCCGGCGAGCCGGCCTACGAACTGGCCGCTCAGCGCATGCGGGCTGAGGATGAAGCCTGGGCACTGGGGCGCGACCTGCGCAGCACGGATGATGAAGCGCGGAAGCAGGAACTGCGCAATCAGCTCGAGCAGGTCGTGCGACAGATGGTGGACAGCCACCTGGAAGAGCGCCAGACCCGCATTGACCACCTGAAGCGGGCGCTGGCAGTCGAGGAACGGCGGCTGGCGCGGGATACCAGCCGCCGCGATGAACTGGTCGAGCAGCAGATGCTCCAGATCATCGAGGATGAGCAGCACCTGCTGCGTCCCCCCGGCGAGCGCGGTGAGCGCTCCCGCGGCGAAGCCGATGAGCCCGCGCCCGAAGCCGGTTTGGATACCCCCCCGCCCCCGCGCGAAGGCCGTGGCCCAAGGGATGGGCGCGGTCTGCGCGAAGAACGCGGCCCACGGGATGAGCGCACTCCACGGGATGAGCGCGGTCCGCGGGATGGGCGCGGCCGCCGGGGCGGCAGAGAAGGACCCGCGGCGGATCAAAACGATGCACCCGCCCGCGAGGACGCCCCCGCCGACCCGCGCTGATGCCCTGCCATGCTGCATCACGGCGGCCGCGATGCGCTCCCACCCCACCTAGGCGTTCATCACCCGCGCGGGCTCATCGAAGGCCTGGCGGATGGCTGAACGTTCCTCCTCGCTGAGCGAAAGCCGCATGGCAGCGGCATTGTGGATCACCTGCTCGGCATTGCGCGCCCCCACGATGGCGGCGGTGATGCCGGGCTGGTTGAACGTCCAGTTGATGACCACCTGGGCATAGCTGGCATTGTGACGCTCGCAGATCGGCTTGATCTGCTCCAGGGCGCTTAGCACGCGCTGGCGGTTTTCGCGCGTGAAGTAGCGGTGTTCGGCGCGGTGATCGCCAGGGCCAAACGTGCGCTCGGGACCGACCTTGCCGGTCAGCAGCCCGCGCTCCATCGGCGAGTAGACGATGATGCCGATATTGTTCTCCTGGCAGAAGGGAATGATCTCCTGCTCGATCCCGCGCTGGATCAGGCTGTAGGGCGGCTGGAGACTCGCCAGGCCGGGCGCGGCCGCCTTGGCCCGCCGCAGCCACTCCAGGTCATAGTTGCTCACGCCGATCGCCCGCACCTTGCCCTGCTTCACGAGGTCCTCCATCGCGCGCAGCGACTCTTCCGGCGGCGTGGTCAGGTCGGGCCAGTGAATCTGGTACAGGTCAATCACATCCGTCCTGAGCCGCCGCAGGCTCTGCTCACATTCGTACTGGATCGAGTATGGCCGGGAGTTGCGGCGGACGGTCACTTCGGTGCCATCGTTCATCTTCTGCGGCCAGGGGTTGCTCCCTTCCTCCTTGGGATCATCCCAGCGCATGCCGCACTTGGTGGCGATGATGACACCATCGCGCCGGCCTTCCAGCGCCTTGGCAACGAGTTCCTCGCTGTGGCCCATGCCGTAGATGGCAGCGGTGTCGATGGTGTTGATGCCATTGTCCAGGGCAGCGTGAATGGCGGCGATGGAGTCGCGTTCCTCGTTGCCGCCCCACATCCACCCACCGATGGCCCAGGCGCCGAAGATGATGGGGCTGATCTTCAGCGGCGAGCCGCCCAGTTGACGAAGCTGAATGTTGCCTTCCATGCCCGCGACTTTACCGCAAGCGCTGCCGGTTGCGAAGCATGCGGAGGGCTCACGCCTGCGGGCTGGAGCGAAATCCGCCCCATTCAGTGCCATGGCCAATGGGCCGGGCAGCCGGTCAGGTCCCGCGCCAGATGTACCATGTCGCCACGGTGCGCCATGGCCGCCAGCGCTCGGCCCGCTCGGTGACTTCACCCGGCCTGGGACGTTCAGACAGGTCGAAGAGCTTGCGCACACCCTCGCGCAGGCCCAGGTCATCCACCGGCAGCACATCCGGGCGATTGAGCACGAAGATCAGGAACATCTCAACCGTCCAGCGGCCGATCCCTTTGACATCGGTCAGGCAATCGATGATTTCCTCATCGCTCATGCGCGCAAATCGCCGCACCGGCACTTTCCCCTCGACAAAATGACGGGCGAGGTTCTCGATATACGCCCGCTTCTGACGGCTGAGGCCGACCGAGCGAATCGTCTCCTCGGGCGCGGTGTGCAGCAGCTTGAGCACGGCGGTCGGCGTGGGTCGGCGCTGGGGGAACAGGTCGCGGAAGCGGTTAAAGAGCACCGCCGCCACCCTGGTTGAGATCTGCTGGGTAAAAATCGACTGGCAGAGGACGATGAAGTAGTCCCGCCGCGGGTGAAGGGTGCAGGGGCCGACCTTGCGGATGATCGGGCGCAGAGCAGGCTCAACCTTGCGGAGATGCCGAAGCGCGGGTTGCCAGTCCGGGGCGTTGGGCGGCGGATTGAACCACATGACCGGGTAGTTTACGGCAAGGCACAGCAGTTGCACCTCCGCGGTCCGATACTGGGCGGGCTGATGGATGTCCGCCCGATATGTGGCACCAACCCGGAGACATGATGAAACAGCTTGCACACCTGACCCTGGCCGCCCTGCTGGCCGCCGCGCCGCTGGCCTGCACGAGCGATGATGATGATGACCGCTACAGTCGATCATCGGGCGATGACCGCATCATCAGTCGTGATCGCGTTGCCAACGACCGCTACGATGATGGCCGGCTGGCCCACTGGCCGGACACCGACACCCGCATCCCCGCCGGCGCTCAGATCGTCGGCGACATGCAGCGCGGCAACATCGTCTACGAAGCGCGCGATGATGGCCGGCTCTATCTGTACGATTCGACTGATCGCAAGGTGATCTGGAACGCCCGCATCCGCGATGGTGAAGATTTCGTCTTCTCCCCGGCGCGCGGCATTGCCACGCTCGATGGCCGATCGGTCGATCTGCCGCGTCTGGGAGCTGGCCACGGGTTTACACTCTATTTCCTGGAAGCGGATGACTGATCGTGGCGGCGCGAACACCACCGCGCGGATGGCGCCCTGTGACGATATTGATGCATGGCTGCCCTCGATTCGTGTGGATTGCAGGTCCATGCGCTCGTGACACGGATTTTTAGCCCGCGCGGGGAGCAGCCAGCACGCCCCCGCCAATGCGTGCCACGAAATGGAATGGGCATCATCACGCAATCTGCCCCGCCCGGCACTTGGGCCAGGGAGTCACTCGGTTCCCTTTTCTGGGGGAGCCGAGCGAGCTTCCGGCTCAAGTGCCGGGCGAACCATTCAGGGCATGCCTTCGACATCACATTCGATCAATAGATCATCATGGCGTGCATCCGGGGGAGGCGGGTAAGATGCCGGTGATGGAGCGACCTGCCTCAAATCGGCCATTGGCCTATTTCCGGCCGGCGGTGCGCCCGAGCCACCCGCCGGCGGAGTTCTGCTGGCACAACGCCTTCCTGCTGGTGATTTTCGGCTGCCTGATGGCCGGGCTGTTTTCCTTCAGCACGCTTCTGCTGATAACATGCCTGCGTGCCTGATCCGATGCCCCAGCCCGATGCGCCCCGGCTGGACTACAACTCGGTCCATCGCCCGCAGCCGGTCCTGGACTATCAGCCGGCCGACCCGCCTGAATCCGATTTCGGGCCCTGGTTGCCGATGGGCCGCTCGATGCAGGCAACGTGGTTTGTCATTGCCTGGTCGCTTTACCTGCTTGCTGGGGGCTTGGTGGTGGCGGTGATCTTTCTACTGATGCGCGGTTGCCATGCCTTGTTTTCGTGACATTTTTGACCAGCCCGAGGCCCTGGACTTCCTGACCCGGGCGCTGCGCGCCGGTCGCCTGCCGCATGGGCTGATCTTTGCCGGCCCGGTGGGCGTGGGAAAGGGAACAACCGCCGAGGCACTGGCCACGGTGTTTCTCTGCCCGCAGCCGGACCTTGGCACGGATGATGCCCTGCCGGCCGGGTGCGGGCGGTGTGAATCGTGCCAGGGAATGGCCTCGGGCAATCACCCCGATTTCCACCGGGTTTACCGCCAGCTCATTCGCCTCGAGAAGGATGAGAGCAAGGCGATCGACCTGCCGATCGCGGTGATCCGCCAGCACCTGGTCGAGCCGGCCAACCGCAAGGCGGTGCTGAACAACGGCAAGGTGTTTGTCGTGGAAGAGGCCGAGCTGATGAACACCCAGGCCCAGAATGGGCTGCTCAAGACACTGGAAGAGCCGTATGGCAAAACCCTGGTCATCTTCCTGACCGACCAGCCCAACCTGCTGCTCCAGACCATCCGCAGCCGCTGCCAGATGGTGCGGTTTGCCGCGCTGTCGCGCCAGCGCGTGGTGGCGGAGCTGAGAGGACGTGGGATCGACTCAGCGCTGGCGGAGGATGCGGCCGATTTCGCCGAAGGCTCGCTGGGGCTGGCGCTCAAGTGGATCGAGGATGAGGTGATCCCCCACGCCCGGCGGCTGGAAGTGCTGCTGAAGCGCATCCTCGACAGCAGCCAGCCCGATGCCTCGGAATTGCAGGAGCTGGTGCAGTCGGCCGCGGCGGAGTATGCCGAGAAACAGTTGGCCCGCGACAAGCTGGCCAGCAAGCCGCAGGCAACGCGCGAGGGGCTGCTGATCTACCTCAAGCTTGCCGCCCAGATTCTCCGCGGCCGCCTGCGCGAGCTGGATGATGCCGATGCTCTGGAGCGCGTTTGCGCCGCCATTGACGCCGTCGTCCGGGCGGAAAACTACCTCGAATCCAACGTCAACGTGAGCCTCGTCCTGCAACAGTTGGCCATCGCACTGGAGGGCCATCCGGTGGGCTGAGATGGAGCCGGCATTGCCCTGGCCTTCGACCCACCATCGCACGACTCAGCCGATGGGCTGTCACCGTGATAGCTGCCCTCGTGGTGTGGACAGACGATTTGACTGCGCAGGCCATTTGACTGCACAGGCGGTTTCATGACCGGTTTCGGGCGCATGCTGGCAGCGCTATCCAGCGGATTGCAAATCCGTCCCCTCGCTGGTCCATCACCAACGGTCGGCTCTCAAAGCGCAGCAACTGCGATGCGTTTCAGGTGAAGCCAAAGGCATGAAAAAGGATCGGCGGGCGAGTGGTCTTTCGCCCGCCGATCCTTTTTTGCTTACGCCGCATCAACTTGAAGCGTCCTACACCGCCTTGAACGCCTGATCCAGGTCGGCGATCAGGTCGTCGAGGTGTTCGATGCCGACGCTGACGCGGATCAGGTCCTCGGTGATGCCAACCTGCTCGCGCACTTCCGCCGGCATGGACAGGTGGGTCATCGTGCAGGGATGCTCGATGAGCGACTCAACCCCGCCCAGGCTCTCGGCCAGGGTGAAGAGCTTGCAGTTGCTCAGCAGGCGGAAACACTCCTCGCGGCCACCCTTGACCTTGAAGCTGAAGGTACCGCCGAAGCCGGTCATCTGCTTGCGGGCAAGCTGATACTGCGGATGCGACTCGAGGCCGGGGTGCAGCACCTGCTTGACCTTCGGGTGTGCTTCGAGCCACTTGGCCAGGGCCAGGGCATTGCGGTTGTGGGCCTCCATGCGCACAGCCAGCGTCTTGACGCCGCGCAGCACCAGGAAGCAGTCCTGCGGCCCGGCACACGTGCCCATCGCGTTCTGGTGGAAGCCGATCACCTCGGCCAGCTTCTCATCGCGCACGATGACCGCCCCGCCGACTACATCACTGTGGCCGTTGATGTACTTGGTGGTCGAGTGCAGCACGATATCAATGCCCAGGTCGAGGGGCCGCTGGAAATAGGGAGACAGGAAGGTGTTGTCGCAGACGGTCGTCACCTTGCGGGCGCGGGCCAGATCGGCGATGGCCTTCAGGTCCAGCAGGTTCATCAGCGGATTGGTGGGCGTTTCCGTCCAGATCATCCGCGTGTTGGGGCGGATGGCGGCTTCCAGGGCCTTGAGGTCGCGCAGGTTGATGAAATCGAGTTCCACCCCATGCGATGCCACCACGCTGCTGAGCAGGCGGTAGGAGCCGCCATACAGATCATCGTGCACGATGATGTGCTCGCCGCTCTTGAGCGCTGCCAGCACGGTCGCCTCGGCCGCCATGCCGGTGGCAAAGGCGAACCCGCGGGTTCCGCCTTCCAGCGCGGCCAGGCAGCTTTCCAGGGCCGCGCGGGTGGGGTTGCCCGAGCGTGAGTAATCGAACTTGCCCGGCTGGTTGACACCTTTGAAGGCAAAGGTGCTGGACTGGTAGATCGGCGTCATCACCGCGCCGTAGGCCGGGTCGGGCCCCTGGCCGGCATGGATGGCGAGGGTTTCAAATTGCATGGTCTTTCCGCTGCTCAAGAGACATCTCCCATGAAACAAACCGGAAAGATAGGCCACTAAGACCAAAAACGCAAAACCCCGCCCCCCGCCGGCATGGAATTGTCGGCCAGTATTGAAATGAGAGAACGCCGCCGGACCCGGCGCGGTGCAATCCAGAGGATCCGCCCCGCCACCTAGCCCGGCGGGATCAGGTAGAGCGGCACATCCGCCAGGCGAAGGTTCAGCACCACCACCGCCCATCCAAGCAGCACCAGGCACTCGCACTGGCGCTGGGTGATGGGCCGGCCGAAGCAGGTCATCCGCCGCTCGGGGGTATAGCGCCACAGCATCTTCTGGCGGCGTGCCTCGGCGACATCGGCCGGCTCGGCGATATCGACAATGACCACATCAACCCCCCTCTTCAGGCCGAAATACTCGGCCTCGGCCCGTGTCGGGGCCTCTACCACGAGTGTCACATCCTCGCCGCCCAGCGTGCCGCGGACGACCCAGAAATCCGGTTGTCGGCGAATCCATCGCATGCCTTTTCACGTCCAATACAATGTGAAGATCGGCAAGGAAAATCTCTTCTATCGCCCCCATCGCTTGCGATGGCAGGGAGCGCACCCGCGCCAGAAGCGGGGTCGCCGGTTAAAATCCCCGCCACGGGAGATCCAGCGCGGGCATCTGAAGCAAGCCCAGCCGGATTGACCGAAACCTTTGTGAAGAAAGGCGTTGCACACGGCCCTGGCAATGCACGCGATGGTTCAGGGCTTTGTTACCGCTCCTCGATGTCGCTTCAATACGTCATCCTCCACCACACCGGCATCGCCGAGCCGCATTTTGATGTGATGTTTGAGCCGGCCCCCGGCCAGCCGCTGCGGACCTTTCGCGCCTCGGACTGGCCGATCACCCAGCCCATCGATCTGATTCCCCTGTCCGACCATCGCCGGCATTATCTGACCTATGAAGGCCCTGTCAGCGGCAACCGGGGCCAAGTAGTACGGATCGAGGCGGGCACATATCGGATCGAACCCAATTGGGATACCCCCGCCGCGCAGCATCGCCTGGTGCTGTTGCCGTCGCGGGCTGTGTTCCGCCTGCAACTCACCCCCGCTGCGCGCCTGATCCCCGAGCCGGCGGCCGAGCCTGATAACGGTTGAGGTCGCTCTGTCTGCACAAAAAAGGTGGCGTGAGTCTCTCGGTACCTCACGCCACCCAGGGAAGGAGGATCGTTACATCAATTCATACGATGCCCCTCAATCGGCGGTTCGTTGCAGCGAGTAATTTTTTCGATTTTTCATCCCGGTCTGGGCGCGCCTGGCCCGATGGCCGCCTGCACGGGTTGCGCAAAGAAACTGCAAACCATACGCAGCGCTCTTGCTGATCCCCATCCCAGACGTTCCAACCCCGTGCCACCGCGCCAGCCTGCTCGCTTGAGCCGCATACCCGAACCGGCTATTATGCTTCGGCTCACGGCGGCGTACCCAAGTGG
>CAYNMV010000091.1:0-13860 GCA_964398315.1 uncultured Tepidisphaeraceae bacterium
GGCAGCACCTCGGCCAGCTTCTCGCACAGCGCGGTCTTGATCGGCGTGGTGAAGTCGTGGGCATTCATGAGCTGCCCGGCGTACTTTGCCACCGCCTCGCTCACCTTGGGATGGCAGTGCCCCAGCGTGGTGACGTAAATGCCGCTGGAGAAGTCGAGGTAGCGGTTGCCATCCACATCCGTCAGCACGCACCCCTTGCCCGATTCGAACGCCACCGGAAACAGCTTCACCTGGCCGCTCAATCCCTTGAAATACCGGGTACAGCGGGCGTGCATCTCCTTCGACCTGGGGCCGGGCGCGGGCGTGCGCATGTCCGGCACTTGGTTGAGATCCACGTGAGCCCAATACTGTTGATCCTGCATCATGGTCATGTCATTGCCTGCTTTCCGCTGTCTGACTCCCGCATCCTCCCGCGTGGCCATGCTGGATGCTGGGCCGCGCGAAGGCGCAGCCGGCGCGGGGGGGGCATGGGAGGAGGTTGTTCAGCGCAGTTCCGCCGCGCGGGTCAGTATCCTTTGTTAAAGTCCGGCTCGATGTCGCGCGCGATCGACTCGGTGATGTAGCAGTCGGTCCTCAGTTCCTGGTGGATCGAGGTGGGCAGGCGCGGCGTGACCGGGCCGTGGTAGCAGAGGCGGGCAATCAGCCGCTGCCAGGCGGTCTGCGTGCCATGCACCGTGATCCCGCTCATCTCCAGCCGGTTGCGCGCGGCGATCACATCCGCCGGGCCGATGGTGGCGGCCCGCGGCGGCACCGCCGACAGGTCACCGCTCATTCCAAAACAACCGTGCAGCGAGTTCTGGGCCAGCGTGAAGGGGCTGAGCGTCACCCGGCGCGCACCCATTTTCCGCCACTCTTCCAGCGGCGCATCAAACTCCGGCGCATCGGGTTCGATAAACGCCAGGTGCCCGGTCCATCCCGGCCCGCTGTAGCAGATGTCCGCCCCGCCGGCCTCGGCGATCAGGTCGCTGTAGTGATCCACGTTCTGATCGGTGAAACCGATCACCTGCTTCTCCGGCGGGCGCAGGTCCGGGTCGATCCGGTTCCAGAAATAATCCTTCATCGCGTAGGTGAAGCCGAAGCGCCAGGTCTCGGGAGCGATGCGGCCATCCTGGTCGGCGTATTCATCCATCGCGAACATATACAGGTGCCGGCAGTCGATCCGCAGGGCATTGATCAGCCGCGCCACGTGCCGGTACAGCGGGCAGGGATTGGGCAGGATCATGACCAGCCGCCGGCCCGCCTGCGCGGATTCGACAATGCGCTGGAACATGTCCGCCACCACGATCGGCTCGAGATCGGCATCGGGCACAACGCGGATCTTGAAATCCGGGTTGGGATGCGACTCGATCTGATCCCGCCGGATCGCCCGGCAACGCGCAATCGCCGCCTCATCGGCAAACGGCACCCACTTGGACGGCCGAAACGTGAACTGGCTCATACGATCCTTCCTTTCCCATCCGAAATCCGTACGCCCCACTTGCCTGCTGCCTCAGCCAGCGGGTGTTCATCCCCGGCGGGTGTTCATCGCCTGCGGGATGCGCTGCTGATACGCCACGGGCCAGCGCATCAACCGGGATGGCCACCACGCGCATCGCGCCCAACCGCGCCGACGAGTTCAGTCGGGGTTGCCGATAGCGCCCTCTTCCGCCGCGGCCCCGCCGCCTTTGGCCTGATTGCCGTTCATCGGTGCGAGGATCACCTGCACGCCCGCCGCCTCGAGGGCCTGGCGATCGCTATCTGACAGGCCATCATCGGTGATCAGCCCACACCAGTGGCGCAGGTTGCCGAAGCGGCACAGGGCGGTGCGGCCGATCTTCGAACTGTCGGCCACCACGTAGACGCTGCCAGCGCGCTCCGCCATCTTCGAGAGCATCCGCCCCACGGTCAGCGAGAGGTTGTAGACCTCTCCATCCAGCCCCACGCCATCGGCACCGATGAAGGCCAGGTCGGCGTGGAAGGCCTCAAGGTTCGCCTCGGTGAGCGGCCCTTCCAGGTCCGGGGCATCGCGGCGGACGATCCCACCCAGCAGGATCACGTCCACCCCCACCGCCGGCTGAAGCACTGCGGCGATGGGCAGCGATGTGGTGATGACCACCTGCCGCCGCCGCTGGGTCAGGTGGCGGGCCAGCGCGAGCGTTGTCGTGCCGGAATCGAGCAGCACCGACTGCCCCTCCTCCACCAGCGCGGCCGCCCGCTTACCGATGCGATCCTTCTGGATGCGGTTATGCTCACTGCGGCGCAGGAACTGGAACTCGAACAGCACCTGCTCCGCCGGCGCGGCCCCGCCGTGGGTGCGGACGATCCGCCCCTCTTCGGCCAGGCGCTGCAAATCCCGGCGGACAGTCATGTCGCTCACGCCCAGCGTGCCGGCGAGAAAGTCCACCGAGCATTCACCATGCTGGCGCAAGAGACGTTCGATCGTGCTGCGGCGATGATGGGCCATCTGTTCAGTTTTTGTTGAATTGTGTTCGTTTTTGTTTATACTGAACATCCAACCATAAAGCAAGAGGCTTCTCATGCAATCTACCTTTCAGGCGGGCGCGGCGGTCGCGGATCTGACCCCGACCACGCCCTGTTTCCTTTACGGCTACCCCCACGTGCCGCGCACCAGCACCGGTGTACACGATCCCCTGCTCGCCTCAGCGCTTGTGCTGGAATCGGGCGATCAGGCGTGCGCCTTTGTCGCGGCGGATGTGATCTTCATCTCGCGGCCCTCGACGCAGCGCATTCGCCGGCAGATTGCCGCCGGGACTGATCTGCGCCCCGAGGCGATCTGCATCAGCGCCACCCACACCCACTCGGGCCCGGTCACACTCGATCACCTCAGCAATGAGGCCGATCCGGTGGTCCCGCGCGCCGACCAGGCCTATTTGGAGTGGATGGAGCAGCGCATCGCCGAGGCGGTGATCCGCGCCTGGCAGCAGCGCCGACCCGCGGAAATCGGCCTGGCCCGGGCGGATGCCACCGGCATCGGCACCTGTCGTCACGATCCGGCCGGCCCGTCCGACCTGAGCGTGCCGGTGCTGCTGGCGCGCGAGGCGGGCAACGGTGCGCCCATCGGCCTCATGCTTGTGTGCGCGATGCATCCCACCGTGCTGCATGAGGATTCCACCCTCATCAGCGGCGATTTTCCCGCGTTCACCCGCCAGTACCTTCAGCAGCGGTGGCTGGGTGAGGCTTGCCCGATCATCTATCACACCGGGGCGGCCGGCGACCAAAGCCCGCGCCATGTCACCCGCGCCAACACCTTTGATGAAGCCCGCCGGCTGGGCCACCTGCTGGGGGCGGCGGTGGAACGGGTGCTGGAACCGATGCAGTTCACGAGCGATGCGCCGATCCGTGTTGCCGGGCGCTGTCTCGACCTGCCGGCCCGTGTGCCGCCGGATGTGCAGACCGCGCAGCGCGGGGTGGATGCGGCCCGCGCGCGGCTGGAGGCGCTGCGCCAGGCCGGCGCTCCGCGCCAGGAGGTGCGCACGGCTGAGTGCGACTGGTTCGGCGCGGAGGAAACGCTCGCCATCGCCCGGGCGGCGGCCGAAGGGCGGCTGGAGGCGGCCCTTGCCCAGTCCCTGCCGGCCGAGATCCAGGTGATCGCCATCGGCCCGCACCGGTTCATCGCCTGGCCGGGCGAGTTTTTCGTGCAGTTTGCCCTTGATGTGCGCGCACAATACCCCGAGGCCGCCATCCTGACGCTGGCCAACGGTGAATTGCAGGGATATGTCGTGACGCAGGAGGCGGTCGATCGCCAGTGGTACGAAGCGGGCAACGCCCTGCTGAAAAGCCCCGAAGCCGGCCAGCAGGTGGTGGCCGCCACGCTGGAACTGCTGGCCAGCTTGAAAGCTCACGGCCATGACTGACACGCTGCTGGTGCTCGACTTCGGCACCACCAACTTCAAGGCCGCCCTGTTCGACCAGCGCGGGCAAATGCGGGCGCTACAGCGCATCGCCGCACCGATCCAGCGGGATGGCGGCCGCAGCGAGATGGATCCGGCGGGGTTCCGGGATGCGGTGTGCCAGCTTATCCGTTTGCTGGCGGGCGGAGCGCCACAGGGGCTGGGCGGGGTGCGCGCGGTGGGCTTCTCCACCCAGGCCAATACCTTCGCGCTGCTCGATGCCGCCGACCAGCCGCTGACGCCCCTGATCGTGTGGGAAGATGCGCGCGCCCTGGCGCTTCAGCCGCTGCTGGATAGCTGGATGGCCGATGGCGATTTCGCTGCGCGCACAGGCATTGCGCGCCTCAGCCATCAGTTCAGCGTGGCCAAGCTCCGCTGGCTGGCCGACCAGCGCCCGCCGTGGTGGTCATCGGTGCATCGCCTCTGTTTCCTGGGTGATTACTTCACGCACTGGCTCACCGGCGCCCACCTGACCGATGGGAGCATCGCCGCCATGAGCGGCCTGTTCGACGTGCAGCGCTGGCAGTGGTCCGGCGTGATGGCCCAGCGCGCTGGAATTGATCCCGCCTGGCTGCCGCGGGTGGTGCGCGGCGGCACGATCGCGGGCCCGCTGCGCACGGCGGCCGCGCAGGAACTGGGCCTGCCGGCGAACTGCCCGGTGGTGATCGGCTGTCTCGATCAGCATGCCGGCGCCCTGGGCGTGGGCAACGCCACCCCAGGCGGCCTCTCCGAGACCACCGGCACCGTGCTGGCGACGGTGCGCTGCTCTGAGACATTCGCGGTGGCCGCCGCCGAGGGTGGGGATCGCGGCGCCGGTGACAGCCGGTACATTCTTCTGCGCGGCCCGGCCGCCGCGCCCGGCCGTTTCTATCACCTGCTGGCCGGCGATATCTCGGCGAACCTGCTGGAGTTCTACCGCAACCAGTTGCCGGATCGCCCCGCTTTCGAAGCGCTCGACCAACTGGCCGCCCAGGATGCCGATGACCGGCTGCAACTGGATGGAACGCTGCCGCCCGATGCACTGCGCGCCAGGCTGGCCGAGTGGGCGGCATCCCAGCCGCGGGGCGCTGTGGTGCGGGCGATTTACCGCGCGGTGGCAGAGGCCCTGGCCGAGCAGGTGCATCAACTGGCGCGGCACCATCGCCCGGACCTGATCCGCTCGGCCGGCGGCGCAGCCCGCAGCCGCACGTGGCTTCAGATCAAGGCCGACACCCTTGGCATCCCCATGCTTGCCCCTGCGTGCGCAGAACCCGCCCTGCTGGGCGCGGCCGTGCTTGCCGCGGCCGCCCTGGACTGGGTGCCGATTGACATCACCGCCCAGGACATCCCCGAGCAGCGCCTGATCCATCCCCGCCGCTGACCTCGCCCCGCTTCATGTGGCCCGTCGGCGCAGTTGGCTGGGGGGAAAGCCGCGCGCACGGCTGAAGGTGCGGGCGAAGTGGTAGACATCGCGCAGGCCGACGCGCGGGGCGATCGCCTTGAGGGGCAGATCGGTGGAGAGGATCAGGCGCTCGGCCGCCTCGAGGCGCAGCCGCCGCAGGTCCGCCATCGGCGTCAGGCCGGTGCAGCGGCGATACACCCGCACCAGGTGAAAACGGCTCATCGCCGCAATCTCCGCCAAATCGGCCAGGGTCAGCGCCTCGGCCAGGTGATCCTGCATGAACTGCCGCAGCGTGCGCACCAGCGGCGGGCCGGGGTCGGTCCAACTGGCTTGCCACTGTCCCAGCAGGCTCTGGAAGACCGGCCGGGCGGCCGCTTCGGATCCCGGCTCGCTGCGCAGCTCCAGCAGCCACTGCGCGCACCAGCGCAGCCGCCCGCTGCGATCGACCACATGCACCGGGCTGTCGCCGGGCAGCGAATCGCACCGGAAATTGAGGAAAGCCGTGTGCAGCGGCCCGTCCGACCACTCGGCATGCACGACCCCCGCGCGGTACAGCAGCGCATCGCCCGCCTGGGCGTGATAGACCCGCCCCTCCACCTCGGCGGCCTGGTGGCCGGCCAGGATAATGATCATCTCATGGAAATCGTGGTAATGCGCGGACATCGCCCACGGCCGGCGCTGCTGGTGATGATTGATGCCGAGGTAGTGGGCGGTAAGGCCTGTCACGAGAGCAACCAGTGATAAATGTGGGGCAACCTGTCCCATTGTACTGGCCGCCGGGCAACCGACAATCACAACGGCCATAGACGCCCCCGGGCGCAACAGCGCCCGCTTGTGACGCTGGCCGGCGCGGTCCGGGCCGCTCGCCCGCTTTGATCATCGCGCGCTGGATGCCTGTGACCTGAGCGGATCATCAGCATGAGTCAGAAACCCATTCGCTTCGCCTACGTCGGCTGCGGGTTCGTCGCCCAGACCATCCACATCCCCAATTTCCGCTCGCTGCCCGGCTGCGACTTCGTCGCCCTGGCCGAGGCGAGGCCCGAGCTGGGCCAGTCGGTGGCGCAGCGCTACGGCATCCCCAGGGTCTATCGCTCACACCTGGAGATCGCGGCCGATCCGCAGATCGATGCGGTGGGCGTATCAGCGCCGTACGCGCTGCAGGGCCGCATCGCCGAGGACCTGGCGCGGGCGGGCAAGCACGTGTTCATGGAAAAGCCGATGGCCGTGACCGTGCAGCGCGCTGAGGCGATCGTCGAGGCCCAGCGCCAGGGAGGGCGGGTCTTCATTGCCTACATGAAGCGCTACGATCCGGGCAATCTGCTGCTCAAGCGGCGGCTGGATGCGTGGCGGGCCGAGGCGGAAAACAGCGCCCCGATTCTGGCGCGCAATCACGGCTTCGGCGGCAACTGGGTCTATGCCCAGGATCCTACGGTCCCGTATGAGCGCAGCGAAGCGCCCGCGCCGCCAGCGCCCGATGATGCGCCCGAGTGGCTCCCGCCGCGCTGGCGCAACAGCTACCTGGGCTATCTCCAGCAGTGGACGCACAACGTGAACCTGCTGCGGTTCTTCCTGGCCGATGCCGATCACCCTTCGCCACCGGTTGCGGTGCGCAGCGTTCAGTTGGATGCAGATGGCATGACCGGCGTGGTGGTGCTGGAGATCAACGGCACGCGCTGCATTGTCGAGAGCGCCTGCACCAGCTTCCACGGCTGGGAAGAGCACACGCAGATCTACTTCAGGAACGGCTGGCTGCGCACCGAAGCGCCGCCGCTGATGTGCAAGGGCACTCCCGCCACGGTCGAGATCTACCGCGCTGCCGCCAACGGCCAGCCGCCCCGCCTGGTGCGCGAATATGCCGACCCGAACTGGTCCTATCGCGAAGAGGCCAAAGCCTTCCTCGACTGCCTCCGCAGCGGCGCGCCCTTCGCCTCCTCGGCCGAGGATACGCTGCATGATGTTCGCCTGTTCGAGGAGGTGTATCGCCAGTTTATCCGCCAGCAGGAGGGCCAGGCCTGATGGCACCGCGCCTGATGCAGGCGCGCCTGACAGGGGCGCGCTGGATAGGGCTGCATGGCGGCCGGATGTTCCGGCAACAGGCTCGCCCGGCGGAAGGGAGTGGACATGGCACTGAAATGGACCCGCCAACTCGTCTCCTGTGAGACCTTCGAAGCCGTCGCCGCCTTTGATGTGGATGGCGATGGCGTGCTCGACCTGGTCACCGGCGGTTACTGGTACCGCGGGCCGGGCTTCCGCGAGCGCTACCTGATCGCCGATGACCTGCGCCGATACCGCGATTACTACGATGAGTTCTCGGTCATTCCCCTGGATGTGGATGGAGATGGCCGGCTCGATTTTGTCACCGGCGGGTGGTGGGGCCAGACGCTGCGCTGGCGGCGCAACCCAGGGGTCCACCCGTTCGGCTGGGAGATGAAGCCCTGGGAGACGCACACCATCGCCGAGGGGATCGGCAACATCGAAACCACCCGCGCCTGGGACATCGACGGTGATGGACAGCTTGAGATCATCCCCAACACACCCGGCCACGCCCTGTGCGCCTACAAGCTGATCGCCCCCGGCCGCTTTGCCCGCCACCCGCTCTACCCCACCGGCCTGGGCCACGGCCTGGGCTTCGGTGACATCGACGGCGACGGGCTGGGCGAGTTCATCACGCCCAAGGGCATCCTGAAGCGCACCGGCAGCGCCTTCGAACCGTGGCAGCTCCTGCCCGGCCCCCCGATCGGCAACATGGCCTCGATTCCCATCCTCATCGTCGATCTCAACGGCGACGGCGTCAGCGAGCTGATAGTCGGCAACGCGCACGGCTACGGCCTGGACTGGTGGTCGCAGGCCGATGGCGCCTGGATACGCCACCCCATCGATCCCGAGAACAGTCAGTATCACGACCTGCACTGGGCCGACATCGACGGTGATGGCCAACCCGAGCTGATCACGGGCAAGCGCTACCTCGCCCACTGCGGCCACGATCCCGGCGCGTTCGATGACATCGGCCTGTCCTACTTCAAGTGGACCGGCGAGGGGTTCGCCAGACAGGTGATCGCCTGCGGCTCCCCCGGTATCGGCGCGGGCTGCGGCATCCAGTTCGCCCTGGCCGATCTGCGCAACACCGGCCGCCTCGATGTCATCGCCCCGGGCAAGGATGGCCTGCATGTGTTCTTCAACGAAGGCACGTGAAGCCGAATGAAGCAGCGCGGTGCGGATGAAGCAGCGCGAGGCGGAGGGCGGTTTTGATGGGCCTGCGGTCAGGGCAGGTAAGCCTGATAGCGCTTGCGCAGCGCGTTGGCCCCCTCAGCGCGGCCGGTCTGCTCAAGGCGCTGGAGGTACGCCGGCAGGCGTGAGCGGCCCGGCTCGTGCAGGGCATGATACGGGCCGCCCTCGGCGATCACCGTCCAGAGCGGATCGGTCACATCGTGCGGGCTGAGGCGCGCCATCTTCTGCATCTGCTCATCGTGCCAGTTGGCCAGCCGCCAGGCCCCCTCGCGGCAGATCGACGGGTGCTGATCGGCGATGTCCTGCTGCTCGTGCGGGTCGGCCGCCAGGTCGAACAGCATCTCCTGGGGGAACAGGTGGAAGCCATCGTGATACGTGCGCATGTAGAGCCAGCGATGCGCTGCCTCATCCCAGCGCACACTGCGCTGGCAGACATGGGCGCACTGGCTTAACACCAGTTGCCCGCGCCCCGCCGGCGTTTCGCCCCGGCTGGCGGTCTGGCCGCTGCTGGCGGTTTGGCCGCGGATCGCGGGGGCGAAGCTGCGGCCGTCCCAGACCGGCTGGTGCTGGCCGCCCAGCAGGTCCATCAGCGTGGGGGCCAGGTCCAGGTTGTATTGCAGGCCATCATAGGCCACCCCGCGCTGCCCGCCGGGCCACTTGATGATCATCGGAATACGGCAGGTGGCGGCATCGGCGGTGCCGTGCTCGCCGTAGATGCCCAGTTCGCCCTGGTTCTCGCCGTGGTCAGCGCTGATGATGATCGCGGTCTGCTCATACACTCCCGCCGCCTTCAGCGCGGCGACGATCCGGCCGATCATGTCATCCACATAGCGCACGGCGGTGTCGTAGCCATCGATCCACTTCTTCATCGATGCCCGATCGGTGATCGCCTTCACCTCGCGCGGCCAGCGCTCGGGGTTGCCCGGCTGGAACATACCCAGGTCCTGGGCAGAGTGCGGGCCGGCCTTCATCTGATGCCGGGCGATGAGCGCTTCATCATCCAGGTGATCGGGCAGCGGCACATCGGCGAACGGCTCACCATAGTCGGCGGGCACGCGATACGGGGTATGCGGGTCCCAGTAGTTGATGTGCAGGTACCAGTTGTCCTGTCCGGCATGCGCGGCCAGCCACTTATTCACCACCGGCTGGACATGCTCAGCGCTTTCCATGCCCCCCAGGCCGGTGTTGTGAATCTCGTTGAAGCCGGCGTAGAACCAGTGGGCGGCGTGGCGCTGGCCGAAGGGCGAGATCATGGCGGTGTGAAAGCCCAGCTTCTGGAGCTGGCGGGCCAGGCCCTGCTCATCGAACCAGTCACGAAAGCCCCGTCCCTTGCCCTGCACCTTGGGCTGGGCCGCGCTGCCGCCGTGGCCGACGACCCCCGTGTGAATGCCAAAGCGGCCGGAGTAGAAGGCGGTGCGGCTGGGCAGGCAGGGCGCATCGGGCGTGTAACACTGGCGGCAGACCACACCCTCGGCGGCGATGGCATCGATGTGCGGGCTGGTGTTGCGAGGATAGCCGTAGCACCCCAGGTGATCGGGGCGCTGGGAGTCGATGTCAATGTACAGGATGCGCATGCGTGCTCCTCGTCCTGGTCGTCCCAAGGCCGCCGGGCGCGCTGCGGGATGCAGGGCTCAGGAAACGCCCTTTCCTGAACTCTCCGCTGGCCTTGCCGCAAGACGCCGGCCGGGATGCTCCATCGCCGGCCAGCTCAATCGACTGGATCGAGCGGCCGATAGCCGACGCCCAGGGCATCGAGCCGCCGCAAGTGCCCTTCCAGCCGCCCGCGGAACTCAGCGAAATCGCGGCCGGCCGGATCACTCCACAGCACCTCGGCCAGCGCACACGCCCGCGGGAAGATCATGTAATCGGCATGGGACTGGGTTGCGATGTACTCGGTCCAGACCTGCCCCTGCCCGCCCAGGATGTGCCTGGCCTGCTCGGTGGTCAACTCCGGCGGCACAGGCTCGAAGGAATAAGCCTGCTCCAGCGTCGTCAGGCCGTGGATCGCCAGCGGCTCGGTCTCAGGATGGGCCTGGTAGTGATCCAGATACGTAAACTTGCCGGGCGCCATCACCACATCGTGCCCCGCCCGGGCGGCGGCGATGCCCCCCTCGATCCCGCGCCAGCTCATCACCGTGGCGCCGGGCGCCAGGCCGCCTTCGAGAATCTCATCCCAGCCCACCAGCCGCCGGCCGCGCTGGGTCAGATGATCATCCATCTGCCGGATGAACCACGACTGCAGTTCATGCTCATCTTTCAGCCCCAGTTCCCTAATGCGGGCCTGGATCTTCGGGCTGGCGATCCAGTGGTCTTTCTTCGCCTCATCGCCGCCGATGTGGATGAAGGGCGAGGGGAACAGCTCCAGCACTTCATCCAGCACATCCTGGAAGAAACGAATCGTGCTGTCATCGGCGTTGACGGTGCCATCGATCTTGATGCCCCAGTCGGTGGCGACTTCCAGCGGCCGGTCGATGCTGCTGAGTTGCGGATAGGCGGCAATCGCCGCGCACGAGTGTCCGGGCATCTCAATCTCGGGCACGACATTGATCGAGCGCTCGGCGGCGTAGGCGACGATCTGGCGCACATCGTCCTGCGTGTAGAACCCGCCGTGCGGCGTGCCATCGTAGCGGCGCGGCTCATCTTTCAGGTGGCCCACCAGCGTCTGCTTCCGCCATGCCCCCACCTCGGTCAGGCGCGGGTACTTGCGGATCTCCAGCCGCCAGCCCTGGTCATCGGTCAGGTGCCAGTGAAAGGTATTGAACTTGTGCAGGGCCAGCAGGTCGATGAAGCGCTTGACGAACGGCACCGGCCAGAAATGGCGTGAGCTGTCCAGCATCAGCCCGCGCCAGACGAAGCGCGGGCGATCCTCGATCTCCACGCACGGCAATATCCAGCGCGCCTCGGCCGTGGGCGGCTGGCCGGCGAACGCCTCGGCCGGGAGCAGTTGCCGCAGGGTCTGGATGGCATGCTGCGCCCCCGCCGCCGCACTGGCCTCGATCCTGATGCCATCGGCCGTCACGTCCAGCCGATACCCCTCAGCGCCAAGCGGCTCGGCCAGGGCCGGGTCAATGCGCACGGTGAGGGTGGATCCCCCCGGCGCAGCGGCCTGTTCCAGCGGCAGCCGGGTTGCCTCGATCAACTGCCGCCGCAGCGTCTGACGCAGCGCCGATGGCACCGCATCGAGATTCAGCCCGGTGCGGCGATCAAGCAGGCATTCGCCCGGCCGGCGCTGCACGCGGGCGGGACGGGGAACCAGATCAGGGACGGGCATCGTGGATGTGCTCATGGGGCCAGAGGATAGATGAGAAAGCAAGCCAATGACAAGCCGGCGGCGGCGAAGGACACGCACAAGGGCAATTGATACCGCGATCCACACACCGCCGTGCCGGGCAGGCGGGTTGACAGTGCAGCCGAAGTGGGCGGCTGTCGGTGCGGGCAGCCGATCGCCTGCCCTGCAAAAAATTGAAAGATTTTTTGCGAACCGCTGAGGCGGGTTGGTCGTAGGTATGAAGGGGGGAAGCGTTGCGCCCGGGGGGGCGGCGTATGGTCCTCCTGCGCGTGCCGGTCTGGCACGCGCCCGTTCATCTCCCGCGTTCATCTTCTGGCCGATTCCGGCTTGTTCACCTCTCACTTGCTCGAAAGGAGCAGCATCATGGCCACTCAGGCACAAATCGAAGCGAATCGACGCAATGCGCAGAAAAGCACCGGCCCGCGCACGGCGGCGGGCAAGGCGGTTTCACGCGGCAACGCCTGGCGACACGGTTTCTTCTGCCAGACCGTGCGCTTCACCGATGAGCAGCAGAAGGCGGATTTCGCGCAGTTGCGGGAGGCGATGTTGCAGTCGCACGATCCGCGCAGCAGCATCGAGATCTGGCTGGTGGATCAGATCGTGCTGGCGCTGTGGAAGCTGCGACTGTTGCAGGGCGCCCAGCCGCCGGAGGAAAAGGAAGTGCCGGCGAGCTGGTCCGCGGTGATGGGGCCGATGGAAAAACTGGGGGTGCGCGTGGCGGAGTTGGCCCGGGCAGCGCGGGAGGCCGGCGCCGCACACGCCCTGCGCTCGCTGGGGTGGGAGGAAGCCATGGAGAAGCGCGAACAGCGCCTGATCAACCGGGTGCTGCGGCTGCGGCGGGAGCTGCGCGATGCCCGGGCGAAGGGGCCGCTGCCTCCGCACGATGATGATGTGATGCCGAACCTGCCGGGATCGGAGGAAAGTCTGCTGGAGGAAGCAGCGGAAACATCGCCGCAGGAAATCGATACGAAGGCGGAGCCGCGGGCGGAAGATGATCAACACTTGTTGGGCGATGGACGGAACGAAGCCAATTCCGGCACGGAACACGAAGCGGACGGAGCGCAGTGTGAGCCGGTAATCGAGCGGAACGAAGCCAATTTCGCCGGCGGTGAGGCGGTGAGGGCGGATGGGGACAACCAAGCCAATGGCGCGGCGGGGTTGGAGCAGTGCGCTGCGCGGAAACAGTGCAATGCGCGGAACGAACCCAATCGGTCGCCAGGATCAGCCGGCGGGGATGGGACGGGCGATGCGGGGGTGCTCGCCACACCGGAGACGTCCATTCTGGCCGGACAATGACTTGCTGGCGCTGATCGAGAAGGCGTTGTGATCAGAGGTCAATCCGCTGCACTGGACGTGGCCGAAAGTCATGTCCCAGCGCAGCCAGTTCGCTTCCACCACATGAAGCAGCGCGCTCACCAACACGATCCAGGGCAGGTGCTGGCGACAGCGCTGGAAGGTGGCGGCGCGCGGGTAAGGGCAATGGAAGAAGCGCCAGGACATGGGCCACGGCATCCCGCCCGCATGTTCGGGCGATTGCGCGGCGGGCGGGTCATGGTAAACTGCGGGCATGCAAGGTGTGACAACGGCGATCGTGGCGTTCATCTTCGCGTGCGTGGTGTGGCCGCAACTGGTGCGCCATCGGCCGCAGTTCCATGCAGGGCTGGTGCTGGTGGTGCTGATCATCCTGCTGGATGCGGTGGCTTACGTGGCGGCGGCCAGCGACGCTATGCGCGCGCTGTGCTACGGGATGATCGCGCTGCTCCAGGTGGGGGCGATCCTGACGCTGTTCTTCAGTGCCGGCGGGGTGACGCCGCGCGAGCTGCTGGGCGGGGTGAAGGGCGCGTTCGAGGTGATCCGCCGGGGAGAAGAGGAGAAGGAGATCATCATCCCCCTGTCGGGCCACGCGCCCGCCGGGCCGCCGCCCGGCGAACCGGCGCGCAGCCGCCGGGACGACCAGGACGAGCAGCGCATCGTTTACGAGATCAACGATCCGGCGTCGCAGGATGCCGATACGCCGGCCCAGGCCGCACCAGCCCAGGCCGCACCAGCCCAGGCCGCACCAGCCCAGGCCG
>CAYNMV010000092.1:0-13804 GCA_964398315.1 uncultured Tepidisphaeraceae bacterium
CGACGTTTTCCTTGCCGACGATCGGGACGTTGTTTTCCGCCTGGCAGGCCAGCACGCAGGCGTTGCACCCGATGCACGCGGTCATGTCCACCGTCATGCCCCAGGCGTGCGGCTCGGTGAACTCGTGCGGGGGGTTATACAACTGCAATTCGACCGTCGGGTGATGGCCGGGCGGATTAAACGCCTGGGGCTTCAATCCCGAGCGGACGAAGTGGGCCAGGGTTGCCTCGCGGACGATCTTGCCGGCGTGGCCCTTGGTCCCGATGCGCTTCTTGATGGCGTACTCGGCCGCATCATCCAGCAGGTGGTGATGCTGGGTCGTCACCAGCTTGTACGAGGCCGCCAGTTTCAGCACGGCAGCGCCGGTGGCGAAGCCAGCCGAGCCGGCGGTGCGGATCGGGTAGACATTGAAGCCCACCTGCGAGCCGATGGCGCCGGCGTAGTCGCGGCCCCAGCCCAGCGGCAGCGTGAGGGTGCGGCGGGGCTGGCCGGGCAGCACGAACACCGGCACCTCCACCGAGCGTCCCTCGATGGTGATGTTGATCCTGGTGCCGTCCTTCAGGCCCTGCTCACCGGCATCGGTCTTGTTGATGTAGGCCGCGTTGTCCCAGGTGATCTTGGTGATCGGATCGGGCGCTTCCAGCAGCCAGCCGTTGGGGGTGAAGCGCCCGTCAAACAGGCTGTATGAGGGGACGAAGCTGATCTCCCATCCTTCGTCCGTGGCCAGCGCGGGCATCTGCACCTGCTGCGCCCGCGCATCTACCGGGGCGGCGGCCGAATCGGCCACGAATCCATCGTGCAGCGCCTGGCGGAAGCGATTGTTGAAGTCCGCTTCGCCGATGATCGTGCGCATCGTGCGCTGAACGATCTCCATGCCGGTGCGGGCTTCATCGTTGAGGATCAGCGCCAGCAGCTCGATCGGGCTGCGCCCGCCGAACAGCGGCAGAATCATCGGCTGCTGGATGCTCACCAGCCCGTCCCAGGCGCGGCCATCACCCCAGCTCTCGAGGTAGTGGGCGCGCGGCAGGTGCCACTTGCACCGGGCCGAGGTGTCATCTTCATACAGCCCCAGGCGCACGCTCAGCGCGACCTTGTCCAGTGCCTCGGCGAAGTTCACATCCGCCGGTGCATCAAAGACCGGGTTGCCGCCGAGAATCAGCAGCGTCTGGATGGTGCCGGCGTTGATGCCATCTGCCAGTTCGCGGATCTGATCGCGCTGGAGAGGGCGATCGCCGTGCGGATCGGGCAGATAGACAATCGTGTTGCCGATCGCGCCCAGTCGGGCGTTGATGGCATGCACCATCGCATGGACGGCGGCGGGCTGGCCCAAGCCGGCGAGGATCACCGCGCTGCGGCCCGCGGCCTTCAGGTCGGCTACCGCCAAATCGACCCACGCCTGCTCGGCCTCTTCCAACTCCGGCGCCTGCGCCCCGGCGACGCCCAGGGCGGCTGCCAGCGCTGCGGCCACCGCCGCCACGCGTGACGGACGGATCGGCAGGCGCTCATCCGACACCGAGCCGGTGACGCTCATGGTCGTGTCGGCGGCATAGACGCGGTTCATCTGGCCCTGGTCGGCGCTCTTACGGCGCTGGGCCCAGTCGTTGGCGTAGCGCAGTTGGCCGGGATAAGCGGGGGACAGGAAGTCGGCATCCAGCGCCACGATTACATCCGCCTTGTCCAGGTGCAGGCGGGGGCGCAGCGCCTGGCCGAACACCTGGCGCGTGCCCTCAATCTCGTTGTCGCGGTTGATTGCCGAATATTCGTACCACTTGACGCCGGCGTGCGTCTGCAGCAACCGGTCGCGCATCGCGGCGAGGCTGGGCGAATCGCTCGGCTCGCACAGAAACGCAACGCTTGCGGGATTGGTCTGAAGCGCCTGGCGAATCGACGCCAGCGCATCGGCCTCGAACCCTTCCCAGCCGGGCATCCGCTGCTGGGCGGGGGCATCGGCGGGCAGGTCCAGGCGCAGCACCTGGCGGCTGCGGCTGGGATCGTACAGTTCCAGCACGCTGGCCTGCTGGTAGGCATTGCTGGCGCCCAGCTTGCCGTTGAACGTGGCGGCCCACGGATGCGAGGGGTTGCCCTCGATCTTGATCGGCCGGCCGTCCAGGGTCTCGACCAGCACGCCCTGGGCAACGCCGTTCAGTTCAAAAATTGAGGCGTAATATTCCGAAACCCCCGGGGTGCGCCCCTCGGGACGCGAGACGTAGGGGGCCAGCACTTCCCTGGGCCAGCGCCGACAGCCCGACAGGCCCAACCCCGCCAGCCCCAGCGCTGCCGCCATCAGCTTCACGAACCGCCGGCGCGAGAAAGACAGGATGGTCTTGGGGTCATAGCCCGGGAACTCCTGCTCGATCTGCGCCTGCACCTCGGGTGTCTCCGCGAGCTGCTCAAGGCTGCGCCAGTAGGTGGGGCCGGATTCGGAATTAGAGGAAGCCATTTGCTTTTCAGTTGCCAGTGGCCGGTTGCCTGCCGCCGATAAGCGCCAGTCGGCGACTGGCAACAGACAACGGACCACTTCTTACCTGTGACACGTGGAACAGCTCTGCATGTACTGCGTATCCCGCACGCGGTACTCGACCTTCAGTTTCCGGCCCAGCTCAAGCTGGGCTTCCTGCACGCTGATGTCGGGCCGGTCCGCGAACATGGGATGGTCCTTGGGGTTCCACGTCATGCTGGTGACCTGATCGCGCGGACGGAGGAACTTTTCCGGCTCGCGATGGCACGACAAACACCATGCCATGCTCAGCTCTTCGTGCAGATAGACCACTTCCATCTGGTCCACCCGCCCGTGGCAGGTGACGCAGCCGACGCCCTTGTTGACGTGGGCCGAGTGGTCGAAATAGGCGTAGTCGGGCAGGTCATGCACCTTCACCCATTCAATGGGCATGCCCGTCTGCCAGCTCTCGCGCACCACTTCCAGATTGCGGCTGTCGGTGCGGATGTTGGTGTGGCAGTTCATGCACGTCTGCGTTGGGGGAATGGCGGCGAAGGCCGCATCCTCAACGGTGTTGTGGCAATAGCGGCAGTCGATGCCGAGCTTGCCCACGTGCAGTTCATGACTGTAAGGCACGGGCTGATTGGGCATGTAACCGACAGCAAGTGTCTTGGGCGACAAGCCCAGTCCCACCACCAGGGGCGCATACAATCCACCACCCACCACCATCACGATGATGAGTGGCAGCAGATAGTTGCCCCAGCGCGGGAAGACGAAACGAGTCGGTCGGGCGCCGAGAGTAGCCGTGGCCGATGGGGGTGTCTCCGCCATAAAGCATGCGTATCATGCTGAAATCAGGCCATCCGTCAAAGGGGAATTCAGTGCGGCATTCAGCCGCACCTCCCTCCGCCGTGGTGGGGCGGTTTCAATCCGGTCGGAAAATCCGGGGTTCCCCCGCATGCCAATGGCCCCGGCGGCTCACGTTTGTATTACAGGAACGGGCTGATCGGTTCCGATAACAAAAGAGGGTGGGGAAGGTCAGGCATGGAGGCCGATGGCGTATGCGCATGTTAAGCACGACCAGCAGTGCGGTTCTGAAGCATCCCCAGTCTGAGGCGCCGGCAGAGCGCCGCCGTGGGCTGCGGATCCGCCAGCATCGTCCGATCAAGGTTTATGTTCCCTCCGCCGCCCGCTACATCGGCGGGCAGACGCGCGACATCAGCGCCACCGGGCTGCAACTGGAGCTGCCGGTCAGCGCCCCCGTGCAGGCGGGCAAGCTGCTGAGTGTTCATGTGGGCCTCGACCAGGGGGGTACCCCGCTGGCCAATCGTCGCAGCATGATCCCGGCACGGGTGGTCTGGGTTCATCGTCCCTCCGGCCCGGTGCCCACGCTTACTGCCGGCATTGAGTTCCTCGCCGGGATCAGTGCCCAGGCCGGTGCGGCCTAGGGCAATTTTTCAATAGATAGCCCCTCTCTCTGGGCGTACTGTCCAGGGCCCCGGGCCGCCGTGGCACACTTGTGCATTGTTCCACGTGGAACAGTGCACTACTGCGCTGGCTGCCCGCCCGGTGTGCCCGCTGGCGTGGCTCATTCACGTCATTCGAGCTCGGCTGGTCATCCCGCTTCACAACCGCTGCCGCAAAAATTTATTTGACAGCCCCAAAAGCCGGGGTATGTTACAAATCAGAAACAGTTTCATTTACTGTTGCTCAAATCGGGTTTTCAAATCTTTGCGGGAGACGGGGCGTGGCCAACGTGCGAACCATAGCCAAGCGGGCGGGGGTATCGGCCACGACTGTGTCGCGCGTCCTGAACAACCATCCCAGCGTCTCTGAGGAAATCCGCCAGCGCGTGGTCGCCGCCACCAACGAAAGCGGCTACATCCCCACCATCGGGCGGAAAAGCACCACCAACATCGCCTTGGTCTACACCGGCGAATCCTCCCTCGGCTCGCCCTTTGACGCTGCGTTGATGTACGGCATGAGCCGGGGCATGGAGGAGTTCGCCTACGACCTGATGATCCTCGATGCCCGTCGCTCGCGCCTGCCCGGGGAGAGTTTTACCCAGATGTTCGTGCGCAAGGGGGTGCGCGGCGCGGTCCTGCGCACCACCGCGCAGACGCGCAGCGTCTGCGAGGCCATCGCCGATGAGGGATTCCCCGTGGTCGTGGTGGGCGACCGCTTTGAGAAGCCCAACGTCAGCTTTATCTACAGCGACTCGCGCGACACCAGCCGCGATGGGGTAGAGCACCTGATCGGCCTGGGGCACCGCCGCATCGCCGTCTGCATCAATATTGTTGATGACTCGGATCACGCCGACCGTGTGGCCGGCTATCGCCAGGCCCATGCCGATCATGGGCTGACGGTAGATGAGAAGCTGATTCTGCGCGTCCCGGCTAATCGCGAGGGGGGCGAGCAGTTGATCCGCCGGCTGGTGACCATGCCCGACCGCCCGACCGCCGTCTTCCTGACCGATCCGATCACGGTGGTGGGGGCGCTGTCCGAGGCGCGCAAGATCGGCCTTGAGGTGCCGCGCGACCTGTCGATCCTGGGGTTTGATGACTCCGATACGCGTTACGCGGTTTATCCCACGCTGACCGCCATCTGCCAGGATGCCGTGGCCATGGGCCGCGAAGCGTTCGTTGCCCTGCACGGCATGCTCGATCAGCCCGATGGTGCGCCGGTGGTCAAGAAGGCGCTGCGCACCTGGCTGGAAGTCCATAGCTCGACCGCCGCGGCGGCGGAGGCAACCGCCTGATTCATCACGTAGAAGGCCCAAACCATCTCTTTTACCCGGCACCCTGCGTGCCAATCTGAGGAGGCTCGGTATGCGGAATTCGATGCGTATGCTCGTGTCGTGTGGCGCCCTGCTGGCTTCGGTGAACCTCGCCCATGGGGCGGTGCTTGCCAACGGAGGCTTCGAGGCCGCCGGTGTGGGCGGGGCGGGGGATTCGGCCAACTGGGTGGAGGGCGGCGGCGGGGCCGCGGGCAATGAATCCATCCGCATCATCGGCGATGCCCACAGCGGCGATGCCCATCACCGCCTGGCTGCCTTCGGAAATGCCATCATGGGCGGCGCGGCCGTACTGCTTCAGAACAGCGTGGCCGATGGCGGCATGCCCCCGCTGACCCCCGGCACCGCCTACACCCTCAGCTTCTACTCCAAGACGGATTTCGGCCCTGGCGGCGTGGGCTTCTTTGCGATGCGCTATCTCGATGGCAATGGTGGCATTGTCTATGATTCAAACCTGCAGGCCCTGCCCCAGTCCACCGACTATCAGCTTGTTGAGTTTACCGGCGATCCCGCCCCGGCCAGTGCGGTGGCTTTGTTCGTCGAGTTCACCACCAACGCCGGCGCCTTTGACGGCTCATACGCCATCGCGCAGATCGATGATGTGTCCGTGGTCCCCGAGCCGGGGATGATCGGGCTGCTGGGGGCAGGGGCGCTGCTGGCGCTGCGGCGCCGGCGCTGAACCTGCGGCTGCGATCGGCTCTGCCCGGCAGCGCCTGCGCTGCCGGGCCAGTTCACCCTGCGAAGGACTGCCATGCGAAACAGACTCGCTTTTACACTGGTCGAGCTGCTGGTCGTCATCGGCATTATCGCGCTGCTTATCTCCATCCTGCTGCCAGCGCTGAACAAGGCCAGGGAGTCGGCCCGGTCGGCCGCCTGCCTGGCCCAGCTCCGCCAGATTGGCCATGCCAGCGCGCTCTACGCCAGTGACCACGGCGGTTATCTGGTGCCCAGCTACGTCCATCCGGCCACACCGGAGGGGGACCGGATTCATCAGTTCCTCAGCCGCTACCTGCCCAACACCGCCGGGCGGACCGTCTGGACCTGTCCCAGCGCCCTGCCGGGTGTGAATGAGGAATTTCCCATGACCTACGGCGCCAACCAGGGTGTTCACGTGTATGCCAACACGATCCTGCCCAGGCTGGCGCCGCTGGCGAAGGTGGTCCGCATCCGCCGCTCTGCCGAGGTGATCGCCTTCCTCGATGCTTCGCAAGTAAGCGGGGTGTACACCTCGGCGGGCTGGCTGGACAACACCGGCTACCCGGGGGCACCGTTCCTTGAGGCCCCCAACAGCTATGCCGATCCCAACAACGCCCCCGTGACAACCAGCATGATGGACCGGTCGTTGAACGTGCTGCCCGGCTGGGAAGACACCGATCGCACCGGCGCCAACTATCACGGCCGCTGGCGCCATGGCGGCTACAAACTCATCAACGCCCTGTTTGTGGATGGCCATGCCGCCAGCTTTCCCAAGGATGAACTCAAGTACCGGAACCTGGTTCGCAATGCGGAGTGATCAGGATTGATGGTGTTGTCTGCGGCACGCGCTGCTGATCCTCGGTTCAATGGATGGCGCCCGCACTGATGTGCATCACGGTAGCCGCCCCAGTTGCTCGTAGCGCTCGCCTGCCCAACATGGATATGCCAATGATGCTGCTCCGATTCGCCCCCATGCTGCTCGTACTCTGCCTGGCCGCGCCCGTAGCGGGACAGGCGATCAAAGTCGAACTGAAACAGACCGCGGACGGCGGCTGGGAACTGCTGCGGGATGGCCAGCCTTACTTCATCCAGGGGGCGGGCGGTGGGGCATCCAAGGAGATGCTCAAGCAAATCGGCGGCAATTCCTTCCGCACGTGGGGCGTGGGCAAGGATACCCAGGCGCTGCTGGATGAGGCCCATCGCCTGGGGCTGAGCGTGGCGGTGGGGTTCTGGCTCGGCCACGAACGCCACGGCTTTGACTACACCGATCAGCAGGCGGTCGCGCGCCAGTTTGAGCAGTGCAGGGAGGCGGTCCTGAAGTACAAGGACCATCCGGCCGTGCTGATGTGGTCCATCGGCAACGAGATGGAAGGATACGAAGCCGGCAATAACCCGCGCATCTGGGCGGCGGTGCAGGAAATAGCCGCCATGTGCAAGGAGCTCGATCCCAACCACCCGACCATGACCGTGATCGCCGAGATCGGCGGCGAAAAGGTCCAGAGCATCAACAGGTGGTGCCCGGACATCGACATCATCGGCATCAACAGTTACGGCGGCGGCCCCTCACTGGCAGCGCGCTACCGCCAGGTCGGCGGCGTCAAGCCGTTCATCGTCACCGAGTATGGCCCGGCCGGCACGTGGGAGGTGCAGACCAATGGCTGGGGCGTGCCGATCGAGCAGACCAGCACCGCCAAGGCCGATGCCTACCGCGCCACCTATGAGAAGACGATCCTGGCCGAGAAGGGCAAGCTCTGTCTCGGCGGCTACGCCTTCACCTGGGGCTACAAGCAGGAGGCAACCGCCACCTGGTACGGCCTGCTGCTGCCCGGCGGCCAGCGCCTCGAAGCCACCGACACCCTCGCGGAGCTCTGGACCGGCCAGAAGCCGGCCAACCGCTGCCCGACGATCCAGCCGCTCAAGGTGGAGGGTTTCCCCCGCGTCAAGCCGGGGGAAACGGTGCGCATCTCGGCCGATATCCGCGATCCCGAGGGGGATCCGCTCAAGATCGAATGGCGGCTGACCAAGGACTTCGCCCAGTACCACACCGGCGGCGATGCGGTTGCCGCACCCCCCAGCTATCCCGAGGCGATCGTGAAGCAGGGGGAAAACACGGTGGCGGTGAAGATGCCCGAGCACGGCGGCGGCTACTTCCTCTACTGCTTCGTCTATGACAACCACAACGGCGCGGCGGTGGCCAACGTGCCGTTGTTCGTCATCGGCGGCAGCGACCTCAAGCCCGCCGCCGCCAAGGCCAGGCTGCCGCTGGTGGTCTACGGCGAGGGCGCTGCGGCGAGCTACATCCCCTCCGGGTGGATGGGCAACACCGCGGCCATCGCCATGGATGAAAATCACGCCGGCAACCCCCGCACCGGCTCGACCTGCCTCATGATCGTTTACCGCGCTGCTGACAACTGGGCCGGTGTCGTCTGGCAAAGCCCGGCCAACGACTGGGGCGATGTCCCCGGCGGCTATGACCTCACCGGCGCCAGGAAGCTGACCTTCTGGGCGCGCGGCGAGGCCGGCGGGGAGAAAGTCGATTTCCTCATCGGCATCCTCGGCGGCGACAAGAAGTTCCCCGATTCCGACAAGGTGGAACTGAAAGGCACGGTCCTGACCCGGGAGTGGAAGCAGTACACCATCGACCTGGCCGGCAGGGATTTGAGCTGTATCAAGACCGGTTTTGGCTGGGTGGTGGCCGGCCAGGGCAAGCCGATCCGCTTCTATCTCGATGACATCCGGTTCGAGTAATCCCGGTTCGAGCAATCCCCTGTTCAAATGATCCGCGCGGCCATCATACGCCCCGCGCGCATTCCCACCGATCCAGCGCCACAGCACCTGCCGGCGCCAGGCCGCACGGAGCGGGGCGCGGAGAGGGGGCTGGGTGCAGGCTGGAAGAGAGGCGGGCAGGGCCCCAAGGCGGTATTACCGGCGTGCGCTTCACCTGCGGCCACGGTGGGGATCGCGCTCATCTGGCGATGGGGCGATCAGCGGGAGGGCGACTGGCCGTTGGTGGGCGGTTGCTCGGGATGTTCGATCTCGGGGTGCTCGATCCTGTCGGCGTGGCTGCGGAAGTCAGCAATATCCTGCAGCGTGGTACTGCGCAAGCTGCCGAGATACTGCCCGGAAATTGCCTTCCACGTGTGGTGCAGCGGGCAGGCCACTTCATCGTTGCACAGGCGCTGGCCCAGCACGCACTGCTTGAATTTCTCGATCCGCTCCAGCGGATCGATCACGTCGAAGAGCGTAACCTTGTCCAGGCGACGGGCGACCTTGAAGCCGCCGCCAAACCCTTTCTGACTCTCCAGCACCTTGGCGCGCGCCAACTGCTGGAGAATCTTGGCCAGATAGTTGGCCGGGACGCCGGTCTCCTGGGCGATCTCCTTTACGCCGCAATAGGCATCGTTGCCCTTGCGAGCCATGTAAACCAGGGCCCGCAACGCATATTCGCCAGTTTGGGTAAGCATTTCTCTAGACATTGTAGAGTATCCAACCCTGCGAGACAAACCAATCGGACGCTATTGTCCTATTTTATGACACCCCTCAATCGTTGCGATCAAAAAATGGCTCGGTTGATCGGAACAACCCTGTGCAGATGGGATATGTCAGGCCGGCAGGGCGGCCAATCGCCCTCGGAAAAGGGCGCAGCGCGGGCCGCAACTGATTGGCAGATGACGAAACACGCGATGCTGGAAATGGGCCTCAGGACCGGCGCAGGCGCGATTCCAGCACCTTGCGCATCACATCCATCGGCGCAGGCTGGCGGGTCCAGGCCTCGAACTGGCCGACCGCCTGGCGGACGAACATCTCGACGCCGCTGATGGTCTTGGCACCGCGGGCCTCGGCTTCGCGCAAGAGTTTGGTTTGGATGGGGTTATAGATGGTATCGAATACCAGCGAGTCGGCCCCCAGTTTCGGCGCTGCCCCGCCGAAGGGGGTGTCATCGACATTGGGATACATGCCGACGCTGGTGGTGTTCAGGTAGATCTGGCAGCAGGAATCCCCCAGTTTTTCCATCGGAGCCGCCACCACCTTGCCGCGCTGGCCGTTGAACTCGGCCGCCAGGGCTTCGGCCCGCTCGAGCGTGCGGTTGTAGACCACCACGGTGGCCCCATAGTGCGCCAGGGCCGCCACCGCCGTGCGCCCGGTGCCGCCGGCGCCGATCACCGCCACGCGGTAATCGGCCAGGTCTTCGCGCCTGATCGACAGCCGGGCCGTGATGGAGTCGAGAATGGCGGCGTAATCGGTGTTAAAGCCGTACAATTCGCATGCCCCGCCCCCGGCCGGGCGCTGGATTGCGATGGTGTTCACCGCCCCGATTGACCGGGCCAGTTCCTCCACCCGGGCGCCTTTTTCCGTGAGATAACGCAGGGCGTTTTCCTTGTGCGGCAGGGTGATGCTCAGCCCCGACAGATTCAGTGCTTCAAACCCGATGAACGTCTCCATGAACGCCTTGAAGCTTTCATAGCTGCCCTCCACCAGCAGCGGCAGGTAGACGCCATCGTAATGGATCGCATCAAACGCCGCGTTGTGGATGGCCGGGGACATCGAGTGCATCACCGGCTGGGCGACGACGCCGTACACCCTGGTATCGCGCCCGATCGCATCCCAGCGATACAGGCGTTTCATCTCCTCAACCGGCACCTGTCCCGGGGCGGTGCCGCCGTCTTTTTTCAGCGAAGCGAAGGTGAGAAACGCGCCGAACTTCTTCGCCAGAATGCGCGAGATGAGGCCCGCTTCGCCCATGCACAGGGCGATGGTGGGCTTTTGTCGGGTGAGCAAGATCTCGAAAGCTTCGAGGTTGTCGCGCAGGGTGCGGGCGGTCCAGACGATCTTGGCGACATCAATCGGAGCGGCGTTCAGCTCGGAGACGATCTTGTAGAGTCGATCCGGCCGGCCGGCAAAATCATGGCTGGAGCAGATGATCCCCCCGCGCTGCTCGCGCGGCTCGCGTGAGAAGGCGGCGATGCCGGGCAGCGCTTTCAGCTCGACATCGACATACGCCGCATCGTGTGCTGCCGATGCCAGCAGCGCCAGGCGATCGGTCTCGGGCAGGGTGCAGTTGCCGCCTTCCCAGGTTGGCCGGCAGGTGACGATCACCGGCAGGGTGGCAGCGCGGATGAGCTGGCGCACCTGCTCGGCGTCGGTCAGGTGATCCACGCGCAACTCGACCAGGTCGGCGCCCGCTTCGGCGGCTGCCGCCACCTCCCGCCGAACCTGCTCCACCTCATCTGCATAGATGGCCACGCAAAGCTTTGTCATAGCGCTTCTAAGCGTATCTTCGCGCCCGATGAGTTGCGAGTTGTGCGTTGGAGGCGGAGGATTTTCCTGAAACTTGCGGCCAATCGGACCGAACGGGTCTGTTTGTCGCAGTGAATCGACAAATTCGGGCTTTAACGGATATACCGATCCTGCTATACTTGCTGTGCTGGCGAGCAGCTTCGCCATTTCGCTCCACTGCGGCAGGGGTTTCCGGGGGCCGTCAGTGGTATCAAACATCGCCGCGCTTCTGAACGTAATAGCGGGTAACTAAAGGAGTAGTACTTTAACAGGCGGATGATCCGCCGGGAGATGTCGTATGTTGTGCCCTACCTGCCAAGTATCACTGGTTGCCTCTCAGCGTGCAGGGGTGAGCATCGACTACTGCCCGAAATGCCATGGAGTCTGGCTGGAATGCGGCAACCTCGACAAGATCATTGACCGCGCCCTCGATGAAGAGGGTGTCGGCCACTATCCCACCGACCACCGAAGCGAGTACGACCGCATCGCCTATGCTGATCGGGTGCGCTCGCTGCACGTGAGCATGTATGACATTACGGCTTAGTTACGAGGCAACCCGGTGATACATCACAGGCCCGTCGATTGGCGACGGGCTTTTTGCATTCTTGCTCAGCCTGCATTGTCGTTCCTGTTGCACAAGCCTGCTTTGTTCCCCTGCGGCTATTCCGCTGCATAAAATTGACGCACCATGGGACAGCGCCCTTGCCTTCGCACCCGGCGACTTCGCCGTGCCCAGATCCACCCGCCGCTGGTGCTGGCCGGCGCGGGGATCGGTCTGGCGGTGGGGGGGCTGGCCCTGGCGATCAGCTTCCTCTCGCCCGCGCCTGATCGGCCGGCCGCCCCTGATGCGCTGGCGATGCTGATTGATTTCCCGGCCCCGGCGCCCACAGCCGCACCGGCTGCGCCAAGCTCGGCACTGGCGGCGCCCGCCCCGGCTGCCGCGGCCCGGCCAGCGCCAGCCGTTCCACCGACCGCTGCGCCCGGCCCGGCCTCCGTGCAGCCTGCTGCTCCGCGCACACCGCCTGCCGCCGTTTCCGCGCAGCCCGCATTACCCCCTGCCCAGCCCGATGATGCGGGCCCCCGCATCACCGAGACGCCCCCGCGCCCGCGGCTGTTCGATCTGGACATGGTGACCGGGCCGGATCTGACCTCCCCGGCGTATCAGCGCATCGCCCAGGCCGCGCAAAACGGCGATCCCGCCCAGGCCATCGTGCAGATCGAAGCGTTCCGCACCCGTCATGATGCCTCGTATCAGCCTGCGCTTGATTCCCTCATCGACACCGCCGCCGACCGCCTCTGGTGGCAGCGCATCACCGAACTGCTCACCACGCGCCAGCAGGCGGTGAGCCAGATGCATGCCCTGCGCCAATCGATGGCCCGCGCGACTGCGGATGAGCGGCAGGCCATCGAGCAGCGTCTGCGCACACTCCAGGCCCAGGCCGATGCCGCCACCCGCGACCTCCAGGACATGCGCTACATCGCCAGCCAGCCGCCGGACCTGGCCAACCCCGCGATGATGCACAGTCTCCGCCAGCAGCGCGATCCGATCATCTACGAGCGCTGGCGCCAGCGCACGATCCCGACGCTGATTCGTACCGGCGGCAGACCGCCGTGGGAAATGGAGATGCGGTAGCCATGCAGAGGCTCATGTGAATGAAATGAACAGCAGCCCTCGCCGCCGGGCTGCTTCGCCAGATGCTGCATCCCACCGGCACGGCCTCCGTCCTCATCCATTAGAAAAGAGCAGAAGCAGGGCGCGCGATCGGGTCTTCAGTTGCATAGCGCGTGCGGAGAGGCGGCCCATCACCGGCAGATAAGCGTTGCGAGTATGTGAGTGTTGCGCGCGGGTGAGAGTTGGGTTCAGGTGTCGGCCTGGTTCCCAATGGCCTTGGAGACCAGTTGGCGCGTCTCATCATCCAGTGGCAGGGCCAGCGCCAGGGCGTGGCCACGGGGAGACATCTTGGCCCAGGTGCGGCGGAGGATGTTCAGCCACTTGGCCTCATCGTAATCCTTGCGGGCGCGAAACTCGGCGAATTCGGTTTCGAGAAAGACCAGGCAGATGACATCCTCGAGCGTCTGGGTTTCGGGATCGGCCTTGAGCCGCTCTTTCCGCAGCAGCGATCCCACGCGCTCGATGGTGGGGGTGTCGTACCCGGCCTGCCGCAAGATCGCCGCGGCCACGGCAGCATGGTGTTCATACAGCCGCCGGCGCCAGGCGTGATAGCCGTTTTTATCCAGCGGGAAGGATTCGCGGGGGATGTCCCATCGCCGGATGTGCTGGGCCCGCACGGCCAGTTTCAGCGCTTCGCTGGCGGCGGGCTCAAGGCGGTTGAGCCAGTCGCTCATCCGCCGCGCGCGAAGCAATTCCTTACCCTGCGGGTCCGCCGCATTGGCTTCATCGATCAACGCGATGGCACGCTCAAAGCGATCCATACATCCCGTCCGCGCGGCACGCTGTCCGCGCAGTGCGCCACGCCCGCTGGAAAACGGACGATTGCGCCCTGCTGGATTGTCCCACGGGAAAACAGGCGGCGGCCGGATTCGAACCGGCGAATAACGGATTTGCAATCCGTCCCCTTAATCCACTTGGGTACGCCGCC
>CAYNMV010000093.1:0-6650 GCA_964398315.1 uncultured Tepidisphaeraceae bacterium
TTGAGCAGGAGCTTGTTGTCCAGGCGCCAGATCATCCGCCGGCCGTCCGTGTGGATGAGCAGGGCGTCGGTGCGGGCGTCGAGGTCGAAGTCGGCGAACGAGTGGATCCGCCAGGCGGGATTGGCCGGGTAGGGGAGGCCGCCGAAGGTGTAGGTGAGCAGCGAGTTGTCATCCACCTTGTACCAGGCACTGTAGCGGGTGGGGGCGGGGTTGATGCGCTGCCAGAGGATGTCATCGCGCCCATCGTTGTTGAGGTCCGCCACATCCATCGGCCGCCAGGGCGTGGCGGAGGCCCCGCCGGTGGCGATACGGCGGGCGCTGGTCAGGGTGGTGCCATCGAGTGTCCAGACATTGGTAGCCCGCAGGCCGGCGTGATGCCACAGCAGGTCGGGCTTGTCATCCCCATCCAGATCCCCCGCGGCGATGATCTCCCATCCCGCGGCCACCGCCGGCAGGTTGATCGCCTGCTTGCGCGGCACGTGATTGGTCGGGTCGAGGCGCTCCATCAGCCAGACCTGGTACTGGCCGGTGGAGGTGTTGCGGAGAAGTAGGTCATCGATGCCATCGCGGTCGAAGTCGGCCGAATCGACCATCTCCATCCCCTCGGGCGGCGGGGCGATGGAGATCACCACGGCCGGCAAGGCCGACAGGCAGATACGCGGCGGGAGGTATTCGATAACGGATGTCACGCCGGTTCAGTGTATGCCGGCGCGCGGGCGGGGGCCAGCAATAAGAGCAGGCTGTGCCACGCCGGCCATGGTGCAAAGCCACAGTGTTGGCCGGGTCAAAAAAAGAACCGGCCCCGCGCTGTGAAGCGCGAGGCCGGATTGAGCCAAAGCCAGGCAAGGGGCGTGGAGCGGGCCCTGGACGGTGCCGGGGCTGCCTGCCAGGCCCTGCTTACCGGTAGAACTCGATGATCAGGTTCATGTTCACCTCGAACGGCACCTCTTCGGGGGCGGCGACGGTGAGGACCCGGCCGGTGAGCTGGGCAGGGTTCCATTCCAGCCAGCCGGGCACGTTGTGGCCGGCGGCGGATTCCATGTTGTCGCGCAGCAGCTGGTGGATGCGCTCCTTGAAGGTGATGACTTGGCCAGGCTTGACCAGGTAGCTGGGGATGTCGGTCTTGCGGCCATCCACCAGCACATGCCCGTGGGCCACGATCTGGCGGGCGGCCCAGATGGTGCGGGCCACACCCAGGCGGCGCAGCACGTTATCCAGGCGGCTTTCCAGGATGGACATCATCAGGCTGGCGGTGTTGCCCTTGCCGCGCTTGGCCATGTCCAGGTACTTGCGGAACTGCTTTTCCTGCACGCCGTAGTGGTAGCGCAGCTTCTGCTTCTCGATCAGGCGCACGCCGTACTCGGTGTTGCGGCGGCCGCGATAGCCGTGCATGCCGGGGAGGTTCAACTCCTTGGCGGTGTGCTTGGGGATATCGGCGATCGGCACGCCGACACGACGGGAGAGGCGGACCTTCGGTCCGGTGTAACGGCCCATGGGGCTTCACTTTCTACGGGCGATGCGCACCAGCCGGGGGCACTGGCCGCGCACGATACAGCCCGCTCAAAACAGGGCACAGCGCCCGAACCTCAGACCTGACCGGACCCTTCCGATCAGCGCGGGCGGCTTATGTGCGTTGGACCGCCCGCGTGGTTTTGAGGCACGCGAACGGGGCTTCGGCCCGCAGGCCGAAGGGCGGGAAGTATAGCAGATGAGGCATCGGGGACAAGTCGGGGGAGGGCCGAATGTCGATTGCCGATTGGCCAGTGTGGGGCGCAAGCCGCACCGCTCATTTCGCAATCTTTGGATATGCCGGGCAGGCGGAAAACCCGGTTCCGTTCGGGATTTCTCCCCTTTTTGTCATTTTGGTGCCGGGGTGATTGCGCAGCCGCCAATCGGCAATCCCTAAGCCTGTGTTGGCAGCATGGCGCGGGTGACTTCAGCCTGGAGGGGCTGGTCCGCAAGAAAACGCAGGGTTTCATCAATCGCCAGGGCGCCCATGTCGCGGCGGGCCTGCTTCATGGCGCCGGCGATATGGGGTGTGAGCAGGATATTCGGCTCGGTGCGCAGCGGCGAATCGGGGGCTGGTGGCTCGGGATCGGTTACATCCAGCGCAACATACAGCGGGCGCTTGCGCACCTCGGCCACCAGGGCTTGCTCATCGATCAGCGCCCCGCGCGAGGTGTTGATCAGCACCGCATGATCCGGCAACAGGCCCAGCAGGCGGGCGCTGATCATCTTGCGCGTTTCAGGGATGTTGGGAGCATGGATCGACACCACCTCGCAGCGGAACACATCATCCAGGGTCGAAAGGGTTACCCCCATTGCCCGGGCGGCTTCGGGGGTGATGAACGGGTCATACAGGCGGATATCGATGCCGGAATACCCCTTGAGCAGCTCAATCACGCGCCGGCCGATCCGGCTGGCGGCGACGATGCCCACGGAGATGTCCTGCAACTCGCGTACGGCCGCCATCCGCGGGTTGGCGCCCTTGCCGCTACCCTGGCGGTAATCCTGCATCAGCCACGGCACCTGCTTGAGCAGCATGATCATCATCGCCACCGTGAACTGCGCCACCGGCACGGCGTTGGCCCCGGCGGCGGTGGTGACGCGGATGCCGCGGTCGTACACCGCTTCATTGATCACCGCCTTGACGCTACCCGCGCTGTGCGCGATCAGCCCCAGCTTCGGTGCGGCCGCCAGCAGCTCGGCATCCAGTAACGGGGTGCCCCAGCCGGTGATGGCGACCCGTGCTTCCCGCAGCAGCTCGAGCATGGCCGCCCGCTCGCGACAGTTGACCGGCCCGATGACCTGCGCTGCCTGCTCCAGCCGCTGCAAATCCGCCGGGCGGAACATCTGGGTACTGACATCGGGCGGCAGCAGCAGGGCGACAACAGGTCGATTATTCATGGGTGAGCACTTTCTCGGATGAGCCTGCCAGTGTAATCGGCCAGCCAGCGCGAGGGTAGCCAGCGCCGACTGGCCGATCTGCAGCGGGAAGGCCCATGGCACCCTGCGGGGGGCTATTGGTGGATCGGTGCACCTGTTCCGTGCCAGATGAAGCCGCAGGTGCCAGGTGCGGGGCGGGTTGGATGTACAGGCCGGGTCTGGCGTCCTATGATGCCCTGTCTGGTGCACAATGAATATTTCGCTTGATCACATGGTGTTGGCAGAGGCCCCGGCGACGGGGGGCGGGTGCGGTTCAGGAGCGGGGGGCGGCATGGGGCACCTGCGCCGTAAGCCGTCGTGGCTCAAGATGAAGATGCCAGGCGGCGAGGATTACGCCAAGCTGCTCAAGCTGGTCAACGAAAAACGCCTGCATACCGTCTGCCAGAGCGCCAAGTGCCCGAACCTGGGTGAGTGCTGGAATGCCGGCACGGCCACGCTCATGATCCTGGGCGATGTCTGCACGCGCTCGTGCGGGTTCTGCCACATCGCCACCGGCCGGCCGCCGGAACTGGATCTGGATGAGCCGCGCCGGGTGGGCGAGGCGGTGGCGATCATGCAGCTCAAGCATGTTGTCATCACCAGCGTCAACCGTGATGAGCTGCCCGATGGCGGGGCGGGGATCTGGGCCGAGACCATCGCGCAAATTCGGGCAAAATCGCCCGGCACAAGTGTCGAGGTGCTGATTCCCGATTTTTGCGGCGACTGGAACGCGCTTCAGAAGGTGCTCGACCAGAAGCCGGACATCCTCAACCACAACCTCGAGACCGTACCGCGGATGTACAAAACCGTCCGCCCCCAGGCCAAGTACCATCGCAGCCTCAAGCTTCTGCAAATTGCCAAAGAACAAGGGTTTACAACCAAAACGGGCATGATGCTCGGCATCGGCGAACTGGAGCACGAGGTTGATGCCTGCCTGGATGACCTGGTGGCCATCAGTTGCGATATCCTCACGCTGGGCCAGTACTTACAGCCGACACCGAAGCACCTTCCGGTGGATCGGTGGGTCCATCCCGATGAGTTTGCCATGTGGAAAGAGCGCGGCGAGGCCCGCGGTATCCGCCATGTTGAGTCCGGCCCGCTGGTGCGCAGCTCCTACCATGCTGAAAAGCAGGTGAAGGCCCACGCATCGCTGTAAAGGCCTGTGCGGCCGGGGGTTAGGCAGTCGGCTTGTCCCCTGCGGTTGCCCTCGCTTGAACTGTTCCGAACTCCGACCGATAATCGCCCGGGTTGTAATGGCAGCAGAACTCGTCCGCATTTTCAGTGTCCCCGACTACGCCGAACAGATCGCTCGGGCGACGCAAGCATTGAACGGTGGCGGACTTATCGTTCTGCCGACCGAAACGGTATACGGCGTCGCCGGCCGGCTGGACCGGCCTCAGGCGTATGCCGCACTGCGCGCTTTGCGCGGGCAGGGGGGGGAAACCGCCGCCAAGCCACTGGCCATTCATGTGCCCAACGCCGAGGCCGCCCTGGCCTACCTGGGGCCGGTCAGTGACCTGGGCCGGCGGATGATGCGCAAGCTCTGGCCGGGGCCGGTGGCCCTCATTTTCCCGGTTGAGCCCGCCCGGCGGGCTGCGGTTGCCGCCCAGCTCGGGCTCCAGGAATCGGATCTGTACGACAATGATGCGATCCTGCTGCGCTGCCCCGATCACCCGGTGGCGCGCGATGTCCTGGGCGCAGTGGATGGGCCCGTGGTGCTGACTCAGGCGGCCGCACAGATGGGAATGGGTCCGCTGCGGCCGGATGAACTGGCCGAGGAACTGGCCGGCCGGGTTGAACTGGTGCTCGATGCCGGGCCGACACCATTCGCCAAGCCCTCCACCATTGTCCGGGTGGAAGGCGACACCTATCGGATTGTCCGCGAAGGTGTTTACGATCAGCGCATCATCGAGCGGCTGTTGCAGACAACCCTCCTGTTCATCTGCAGCGGTAACACCTGCCGTTCACCCATGGCCGAGGCGCTGGCCCGCAAGCTGCTCAGCGAGCGCCTGGGGGTGGCCGAAGCAGAACTGGAACACAAGGGCTACAGCGTGCTGTCGGCCGGGGCGGTGGCGATGCCCGGCTCGCGCGCTGCGCCGCAGGCGGTGCAGGCCGTCGGTGAACTGGGCGCGGATCTGTCGCGACATCGCTCGCGCCCCCTGACGGTTGAACTGATTCACCAGGCCGACCTGATCCTGGCCATGAGCGCGGCCCACGCCCGCGCGGTGCAGGCGATGGTGCCCTCGGCCTCCAGCAAGACTGTGCTCCTCTCGCCCGACGGCGACATCGAGGACCCGATCGGCAGTGATGTGGAGGTGTACAAGGCCCTTGCCGGGCAGATGACCGGCCTGATTGAGCGGCGGCTCAAGGAGCATGCGCTGCTCTGAATCGATCCACATGAACCCGCAAGCGGCTGGCAGGGCGGATGGCCCCCTGGGTGATCGGCAAAGGGCATGGGCCCACCCCTTTCGGTTCTGTGCAGAGCTATTGAGCGAGGCACCATGAAGATTGCGATCGCATGTGACCATCGAGGTTACGACGCCAAGCGCCGACTGCTGCCGCTGTTCGCCGACGGCCAGTACCAGGTGCTGGATTTCGGATGCGAAGGCACAACCGCCTGCGACTATCCCGACTACGCCTTGCTGGTCGCCCGTGCAGTCGCGCAGGGCGAGGCCGATGTCGGCATCCTGCTGGATGGCTCGGGCATCGGCATGACGGTGGCTGCCAACAAGGTGCACGGCGTGCGGGCAGCGCTGGCGCACGATGAGGTCACCGCCCGCCGCTCGCGCGAGCACAATCACTGCAACGTGCTGTGCCTGGGGACCGATCTGCTCAGCGAGGATCAGATCCGCAAGATCGTCAGCATCTTCCTGGCCACCGGCTTTGGTGCCGGCCGTCACCTGCGGCGCGTGCAGAAGATCACCAACATCGAGATGTCACAGGGGCGCGGGCACAGCGATTCGGCACGCAAGTCCATCCCCCATGGACAGGTGGCCTGAGATCAGCGCCAGGCGAAGCACGTGGTTGCGGGGGAGGGCAGCGCATGCCATGTGCGCATGAGCTTTCCCGTGCGCCCCGCGCTCATCGAACCGCCTGTCAGCCCGCACACAAGTGCTTGGCGCTGCCCTGAGTGCGTGGCGCTGCGCATGGGAGATGCTGGCCTTCGTTTCAGGCGCTGGCTCACTGACTTACTTGCCTCTTATCCGGCCGTTCGACGTGGAACATTGGTCCGGGCGACACCCGTGCCCTTGGTCTGGCCGCGTATCGGCTGGCTGGACTGAATATGGGGCAGGTGCGAGTGGCCGGAGGTCTTGGGGGCGGTGGAGTGGAAGAGGCTGTCCAGGGCCTTGTGTGGCTTGGCCGCTTCCTGCTTGAGCTGCTCGACGATGCTCCCGCCGCCGGCCGCCGCTGCGGCGGCCTTGCGGGCCAGCAGCATCTGGGCAGCCGAGGCCGCGGCGAGATTGGTGTCGATCATCGGCACGCCCGCCGGCGGAGTGGCCGCCGGTTGTGCGGCTGTCTTCTTGCTGGTTGACCTGGTCGTCTTCTTCGCCGTCGTCTTGCGCGGCGCGCGGGTGGTGCCTGCTGCGTCCTTCGTCCCGGACTTGGTCACCTCGGACTTCGTCGCCTCGGTCTTCTTCGCTTTGGCCATGGTTATTTCCTTGCCGCCTATCGTACCTTCCCTCTGGCCGTGCGCTCAACTGGCGGGGAGAGGAAGGATCGGCATG
>CAYNMV010000093.1:6750-13769 GCA_964398315.1 uncultured Tepidisphaeraceae bacterium
GCCATCATTTCGGATTATAACGCACCCCATACCTGCCCTGGGCAGGCGGGTCGGTATATACTGCACGGGCACTATGCACGAGAGCCTGTTGCAGAGCATCCTGGCGCACAACGAACGGTTTGTGCAGAGCGCGGCCTATGAGCCGCTGCGGACGGACCGGTTTCCCAACAAGAAGATGGTCGTGCTGACCTGCATGGACACCCGCCTGGTCGAGCTGCTGCCGCAGGCGATGAACCTGCGCCAGGGGGATGCCAAGATCATCAAGAACGCCGGCGCGCTGGTGTCGCACCCGTTTGGATCGGTGATGCGCTCGATCCTGGTGGCGATTTACGAACTGGGTGCGGCGGAGGTGGCGGTGGTGGGGCACCATGGCTGCGGGATGACCAGCATGAGCTGCCAGCGGATCCTGGACAAGGCCCGTGCCCGCGGCATCTCGCAGGAAGTGCTCGACACCCTGACCCATGCAGGGATTGATCTGCCCGGCTGGCTGCGCGGATTCGAGCGGGTGGAGGACAGCGTGCGCCAGAGCGTCAAGCTGATCCGCGAGCATCCCCTGCTGCCGCCCGATGTGCCGGTGCATGGGTTGCTGATCTGTTCCGAGACCGGCCGCCTGGATCTGCTCTGTGATGGCCGCGAACCCGCTGCGGTGTAGGCGTGCGATCGCGCCCGCAACTGGCCGGCATCACAGCGCCCGGATGTCCGAACTGGGTCGCAATTGCAGGAAATTGCCCTGGGATTGTCCATTGGGCTAAATCCCCTGTCTGCCTAGAATCGTTCAAATGTCCGGCGGATTGGGTGTGGGGCCTCGCCTGACCCCGGCACGGATTCGCTGTCGTCTCATGAGCCAGGCAGAAGCCTTATCCCGAACCGAGTTGCAGCGCGAAGTCGAAAGGCTGCAACGTGAGGTGGAGCACCTGCGCGCCAGGGCCTATGCGCCCCATCCGTCGCTGGGGGCGGGCACTGCGCCTCCGTGCCCCATCCCGATGGATCGGATGTTCAACGACCTGATTGAGCACCTGCCGCTGGGATGGTGCTGCGTGGATCGCCAGTTCCGCTATGTCCGGATCAACCGGGCCCTGGCCGCCATCAACCGCCAACCCCTTGAGGCCCACATCGGCCGCACCATCCGCCAGATAATCCCCCACGCCGCCGACCTGGCCGAGCGCTGGGTGGAGCAGGTCTTCCGCACCGGCCAGCCGATGTTCAATGTCGAAATGCTGGACCTGCTGGATGAGCACAACCAGCCGCTGAACGTGCTGGTCAGCCTCTATCCGGTGCGCGATGAGAACGGCGCGGTCCAGTGGGTGGCGGCCAGTGTGCTGGATGTCACCACCTATCGTCGCCAGGAGCAGGCCCTGCGGCGCGGCGAGGCGGAGTTCCGCGCCATCTTCGAGCATTCGGGCGTGCCCAAGGCGCTGGCCGAGTTCGGCACCGGCCGGCTGGTGCGGGTCAATCCGCGCTTCTGCGAGATGACCGGCTACACCGCCGAAGAGCTGGCCCAGATGACCTTCCGCGACCTGACCCACCCCGATGACCGCGAGCGCGAATGGGAACGGTACAGCGAGGTGATCTGCGGCCGGCGCGATTCCTGCGAGTCGCAGATGCGCTACGTCCGCAAGGATGGCACGATCATCTGGGTCCATGCCAACTCGCGGCTGGTGCGCAACGTGCTCGGCGTGCCGCAGGGCAGTGTTGCGGTCGTGCAGGATATCACGGCCCGCAAGATCGCCGAGGAAGCCCTGCGCCAGAGCGAGCAGCGCCTGCGCGTGGCGCAGCGGGCGGCGGAACTGTGCCCGTGGGAATGGGATCTGCGCTCCGGCGTGATCGACTGGTCACCGGAGATGCTCACGCTGTTTGGTGTGGAGCCAAGCGAGTCGATCTCCACCGATGAGGCCCTGAAGCGATTTGTCCATCCGCATGATGCCCCGCGCGTGATGCAGCGCCTGCAGCAGGTGCAGGCATCGGGCGAGCATTATCAGGATGAGTTCCGCATCGTCTCCGCCGATGGGCAGGTGCGGTGGCTGGCGTCCTATGCGCTGGTGCAGCGGGATGGCCTGGGCCAGGCCGTCACGATGACCGGCGTCAACATGGATGTGACGGTGCGCAAGGAGGCGGAGCTGGCCGCCCGCGACAGCGCAGAGCAACTCAAGCTGGCGCTGGAGGCGGCAGGACTGGGTGACTGGAGCTGGCGCCTGTCTGATGATGCGATCACGCTCTCAGAGCGCGGCTGCGCGATGCACGGGCTGCCGCCCGGCGCGGTCATTTCCTCGGCACAACTGTTCCAGCGCGTGCATCCCGACGATGCGGCGCGGGTGCATGAGGCGATACGGCGTGCGATGGAACACGAGGAGGATTACGCCAGCGAGTACCGCGTCCTCCTGCCCGATGGCGGCGTGCGCTGGATCGCCGACCGCGGGCGGGCGCAATATGATGAGTCGGGCCGCTGCACCGGCATGCGCGGCGTGATCCAGGACATCACCGAGCAGCGCCGGGCCGAGCAGACACTGCGCGACACCGCCGAGCGCCTGGTCATGGCCCAGCGCGCCGCCCGGGCCGGCACCTGGGAATGGGATATCGCCACCGGCCAGGTCACCTGGACCGAGGAGTATTTCAGGCTCATGGGGTTGGACCCGCAGGTCGACCATCCCTCGCATGAGCTGTTCCTCCAGACCATCCTGCCCGAGGACCGCCAGCGCATCGAGAGCGAACTGGCCCAGACGATCCATCAGCGCAGCCGTGATATCCGCCTGGAATTCCGCATCCAGCATCCGCGGCTGGGACTGCGCTGGATCGTGTCGATGGGACGGGTGATCATGCAGGATGATCAGCCCGTGCGCATGAGCGGCATCTGCATCGACATGACCGAGCGCAAGCAGGGCGAAGAGCAGTTGCGCGCGGCCAAGGAAGAGGCCGAGCAGGCCCGCCGGCAGGCCGAATCGGCCTCGCAGGCCAAGGATCACTTCCTGGCCCAGCTCTCCCACGAGCTGCGCACCCCGCTGACCCCGGTGCTGATGACCGCCCAGGCACTGGAAGAAGATGCGGCCCTGCCGCCGGAGCTGCGCCCGGATGTGGAGATGATCAAGCGCAACGTCGAGCTGGAGGCGCGCCTCATCGACGATCTGCTGGACCTGACCCGCATCGCCCGCGGCAAGATCGAACTGCACCGCGAGGTGTGCGACATGCACGGCCTGATGGAGCACGCGTTGCGCACGTGCATGGATGACACCGTGCGCCAGAAGCAACTGCACATCTGCACCGAGCTGCAAGCCGCCCAGCGCCAGGCCTGGGCCGATCCGGCCCGCATGCAGCAGGTCTTCTGGAACATCATCAAGAACGCCATCAAGTTCACCGGCCCCGGCGGGTTTATCACCATCCGATCCGCCAACCCCGCCCCGCAGGTCCTGCGGGTGGAGGTGATCGATTCGGGCGTGGGCATCCCCACCGATTCCCTCTCCGATATCTTCCGCGCTTTCGAGCAGGGCGGGGTGAATGTCACCCGCCGCTTCGGTGGCCTGGGGCTGGGGCTGGCCATCTGCAAGGCGCTGGTGCAGATGCACGGCGGGGTGATCACCGCCCACAGCCGTGGTCCGGGCACCGGTGCAACCTTCCGCGTGGAGCTGCCTGCCCTGGTGGAGAAACCGGATGTGCATCCGCCCGAGTCATCCGATCGGCCCGAGCCGCCCGAGGGGCGCCGCCGGCGCCTGCGCGTGTTGCTGGTGGAGGATCACGAATCCACCGCGCGCGTCCTCAAGCGGCTGCTGGCCAACGAGCGCTACACCATCCTGACCGCCTCCAACATCCGCTCGGCCCTGGCGCTGGCCCAGCGCGAGAACTTCGACCTGCTGGTCAGCGACCTGGGCCTGCCCGATGGCAGCGGCCTGCAGCTTATGGCCGAGCTGCGCAAGAGACACCCGGCCTTGCGCGGTATCGCCGTCAGCGGGTACGGCATGGAGGAAGACCTGCGGCGCAGCGCAGAGGCCGGCTTCACCCGCCACCTGGTCAAGCCGGTCAACTTCCAGACCCTGCGCGAAGTCATTGATGAAGTCACCCGTGACACCTCCCCCCAGGATGGGCTGACCTCCTCCACCGCCTGATCCGCCGTTGCTCCTTTTCAATGAATGTTGCAGGTGCCATTGCGGGCATCGTGCCGTTGCGCGTTACGGGGCTGTGGGGATCCCCGGACAAAAAAACGCTGCGGGCCAGGCGTATACCGGTGTCCGGGCCGTTTGGCCGGCACTGGTGAACGCTCAGCCCGCAGCGCGCTCGTCTGGGTGGAGGGCCGCCGGACCGGTTAAGCGCCGCTGTGGGTATAGCCCGGGGCATCGCTGGCGGGAAACGATTCCATCGAGGCTTCATCCACGGCATCCCCGGCATCCTGGTGCTTCCAGAGTTCCTCGCGCGGGCCGCCGAAGGTGGGATTGCCGGCCTCGGTGGAATCCTGCGGCCCGCCCTGGAGATAACCGTATTTCTCCAGGATGGCGCGGACCAGGCAGTGGCCCGTTGTGCCCCGGTAGGCCAGGTAGCCGCCCAGGGCCATGCGCATCAGCGAGCACCGCCGCAGTCCCGACAACATCAGCGCGCCCGCACCCATCAGTGACAGGGTCCGTTCCCGTGCACCGACATTCTGTTCGTGTTGCATATGAGTCTCCTGTATGGTTGCGACAAAAGAGCAGGCTCGGCTGTCACCGGGCACTGCCCACCCGCATCAAGCAAACCGCGAACCAGAACGACCTCTGGTATTGGGGGCAGGGTTCACAAGAGATGGCAGACCAGCGTTATTCCAGCCGCGCCGATGCATCTGGGATGTTTGAAACCGGCCAACGCGCCTGGCTGGCCCCTAAAACAGCCCTCCCCCATCCTTTTCTGAACCCGTAACCCATGGCCTGGACCCCGAGCCCCCGGCGCTGAAGCCTGAACGCCCTGCGCTGAACCCTCCTGCCGAGCCTCTTTACTTTGCATCCACCCGCGCGGACGCATATCTTCTTTCGCTCCCGCGGCGCGTGGGCGTGCCGCCTGTTTCAGCAGATCGGTAGCAAGAACCATGAAGTGGTCACAGACCCTCATCCCGACGCAGAAGGAAACCCCGGCCGATGCCCAGATCATCAGCCATCAACTCATGCTCCGCGCCGGCCTGATCCGGCAGGTGACCGCAGGCGCCTACGACTTCCTGCCCCTGGGGTGGCGATCGCTGCAGAAAGCCGCCCAGATCGTGCGCGAGGAGATGGACCGCATCGGCTGCGCTGAACTGCTGCTGCCCATCCTCCAGCCGCTGGAACTGTGGCAGAAGACCGGCCGCGATGTGGCTTACGGCGAGAACCTGTTCAAGATCAGGGACCGCCACGGCCGCCAGGCCACCATCGCCCCGACCGCCGAGGAGGTAGTCACCGAGCTGGTGGCCGCCACCATCAACAGCTACAAGCAACTGCCGATCACCCTGTACCAGATCGGCACCAAGTTCCGCGATGAGTACCGCCCGCGTTTCGGCCTGCTGCGCGTGCGCGAGTTCCTCATGAAAGATGCCTACAGCTTCCACAGCAACCTGGAGCAGCTCGACAAGGCGTACAACGACATGTACGCCGCCTACGAGCGGATCTTCCAGCGCTGTGGCGTGCCGTATGTCGTGGTCGAGGCCGAGGCGGGCCCGATCGGCGGTTCGGCCAGCCATGAGTTCATGACCCCCTGCGATGCCGGCGAAGATATCCTGCTGTTCAGCGACAAAAACAACTACGCCGCCAACATCGAAAAGGCCGAAACCGGACCCCGCCCGCACGATTTCTCCGGCGAACCCACCGGGGAATTGACCCGGGTGCACACGCCCAATCTCCCCAGCATCGAGGAGGTCGGCGCGTTCATGAAGGTCAAGCCGAAGAACATGCTCAAGACGCTCGTGTTCCAGGTGAAACACGAGCCAGGCACGCCGGCCCGCGCGGATGGCCCCAGGTGGGTGGTCGGCGTGGTCCGCGGTGATCATGATGTGAACGAGGCCAAGCTGAAGAAGGCCGCCCGGGAGAAGTTCGGCGTTGAAGACGTTGAGCTGGTCGATTCGGCGGATGTGCGCGCGGTGTGGCCGATCGGATTCGTCTCACCCAGGGGCGCTGCGGCCCGGGCCGATGCGGTGATCCTGGTGGATCCCGATGCCGCCCAGGGCGGCTTCTGGGCCACCGGCGCGGATGAAATCGACTATCACGTCAAGCACTTCAACTGGCAGCGCGAGCTGGGCGAGGCGCTCAACGATGGCAAGAAGCTGCAGGTGGCTGACATCCGCAACGCCCTGGCCGGCGATCCATCGCCCAGGAACGATGGCGGGGTGCTCAAGAGCAGCCGCGGCATTGAGATCGGCCACGTCTTCAAGCTCGGCACCCGGTACACCGTGCCGCTGGGGGCGATGTTCAACGATGAAACCGGCAAGGAGCAGCCGATCATCATGGGCACCTATGGGATCGGTGTCGGCCGGATCCTCATTGCCGCGGTTGAATCGGGCCACGATGACAAGGGGATCATCTGGCCGGCCGCCATCGCGCCTTACCAGGTGGTCATCACCCCCATCAAGTATGATGGGGAGGTGAAGGCCGCCGCCGACAGGCTGTATGAGCAGTTGAACGCCGCCGGCATCGACTGCCTTCTCGATGACCGCGATGCCCGCCCCGGCTTCAAGTTCGCCGATGCCGACCTGGTCGGCTTCCCGGTCCGCATCACCATCGGTGATCGCGGCCTGAAGGACGGCCAGGTCGAGATCAAGCTGCGCAGGGAAACCGAATCACAGATGATCCCCCTCGAGCAGGCCGTGGAACGCGTGCGCGAGCGGCTGGCATGAAAACCAGCGGCCCGCGCAATGCCCCCCGGCGGCAGGCGTTGGCCCCCCTGTGCCCGGGCTGGCGCCATGGGACCGCCCAGCGCGCCAACCCATTCGCCATTGACCGGTCACCCTGCTAAGATAGGGGCAACCGGGGTGTAGCTCAGCTTGGTAGAGCGCCTGCTTTGGGAGCAGGAAGTCGCAGGTTCGAATCCTGTCACCCCGA
>CAYNMV010000094.1:0-7573 GCA_964398315.1 uncultured Tepidisphaeraceae bacterium
AAGCCGAAGGTGGGATTTGAACCCACAACCCCCGCTTTACGAAAGCGGTGCTCTGCCATTGAGCTACTCCGGCGGGATGATCCGTTCAAGTGGGGTGACGGATCATGCGTTTACCGCATGTTAGCGTTCCTCGCCGCGGAGTTCAAATCGGGCCTGGAGGGCAGGCGGCGGCGGAATCCGCCCATATGATGCAAAGATGCGTTCATCCCAGTCATTTCGGCCGACAAAGCAGCAGTTGATCGAGGCGCGCGACAAGGTCGTGCCGGACCTGATCAAGCCGGGGCTGAAGGTGCTGTTCTGCGGGATCAACCCGGGACTGTACTCGGGGGCGACGGGGCATCATTTTGCCAGGCCGGGCAACCGCTTTTGGCCAGCGCTGCATCAGGGCGGATTCACCCCGCGGGTGTTATCTGCGTTTGAAGAGGGGGAGCTGCTGAAATGGGGCTATGGCATCACCAATGTCGTGCAGCGGGCCACCGCGACGGCAGCAGAAATTGAACCGCAAGAATATGTCAATGGCGCCCGCCGGCTGAGACGCAGGGTTTTGAAATACAGGCCGCGGGTGCTGGCGGTGCTGGGGATCGGCGCCTACCGGGCCGGGTTCGGGCGCCAGACGGCACATATCGGCTTGGAGGAGGCCACCATCGGCCAGACGCGTATCTGGATCCTGCCCAACCCATCGGGCCTCAATGCCCATTACACGCTTGCGCGGCTGGGAGGGCTGTTTGCCGAGCTCAAGGCGTTTGCCGACAGCCTGGCGGAGGCCTGACCGGCACCGCCCGGCGTATTTGATGGCCTGGCCCCCGGACTGCGTGCAATTGTTCCACGTGGAACATGTAGCGCGGGCAGTGCATGTTCCACGTGGAACAATTGCACGCCGCCCCCGGCGCGGGGCACGGGGCCCAGTGCCGGGGGCGGTTTTCCTATGGCTTGCTGGCTTTGTTTTACGAAGCGATGCGCACCTTGCGGCGCTGGCGCACCCAGCCGGCGATGTGGATGCGGTTCTGCTGGGCGCCCTGCAGATGATCCAGGTATTGCTGCAGCGCCTTGGCATCGAACTGCGACAGAAACTTCTCATCCGCCGAGATGTTGATCTTGCGGATGTCCTCAATCAGTTGACGTTTATCCATGGCAGGTTTACTTTCGTCTGGTGCGGCGAAGTCGCCCTGTCCGGCAGCCGGAGCGGGCGTCGAGTGTCCCATAACGCGAGCCTCGTCAGTTCTGATCGGAAAAGCCGCGCCGCCAACTTGAGCCATCACCTGTAAAAGCGATTCTCCCCATGGCCGAAACCACCGACGCAAACCGGACTGCTCCCTCCGATGCCGCCGATGAGCCGCTGGCCAAGCTGTACCACATGTCCGCGACAGCGGGTGTGGGTACACAGGAATACGTTGCGATCAACCCCTTTGCCGTCATCGCGGTGGTGCTGGGGCTGGCCAGCGCATTGCTGCTGATGGGCTGGAACTACCCGACGCTGTTCTACGTGCTGCTGGTGATTCCGCTGGCCGGGCTGATCTTCGCGCTCATGGCCATCAGCCAGATTCGCAATTCCAACGGCACGCAGGCGGGCATCTGGTGGGCGGTGGGGGGCGTGTTGCTGTCGCTGGTCTTTGCCGGCACCGTTACCGCCCATCACATTCAGCGCCGCATCGAGGCGGATCGCCAGCAGCAGGCGGTGGCCACGCTGGCCGAGCGCTTCGGGCAGGCGGTGATGGCCGGCGATTACGCCGCCGCGCGCGATCTGTTCACACCCGAGTTTCAGCAGGTCTGGAGCCTGGAGCAGTTCCGCGGGCACCTCGAACGGGTGCTGGTCAGTGAGACACTGGGCAAGCTGCGGGCCATCCGTCCCGGGCCGCGGGCGGCGATTGAGGATTTCGCCGGTGGCCAGCGCGCGGTGGGTCGACTGATGTTCGATTTTGAAAAGCTCGACGGCCAGCCGCTGGTCATTCGCTATGAGCGAGCCCCCGATGGCGACTGGAAGATCGTCTCGACGGAATTGTTCCCCGCCAGCCCCGCTGCGCCCGAGGCGCGCTAGGCTCACCCCAGGCAAGAAGCCCGCAGCCGGCAAGAGGCTGTTTGTCGTGAAGTTGCGAAAGGCGGTTTATCGGAAGCCGCGGCGGCGCTGGCGGCTGTAGCGGTGCAGCGCATCTTCGATGATCGGGTAGGCCGCCATGGCCGGCTGGATATCATCCACCTCGACCGCCTTGCCCTCGAGCTGCTTGTAGTCCTGGAAGAACCGCCGCAGCATGGTCAGGCGGTGGGGCGGCATCTCCTGGGCCTCGCGATAGCTGTTGAATTCCGGGTCGTCCGTGCAGACAGCGATGATCTTGTGGTCTTTCTTGCCGCCGTCGATCATCGTCATCAGGCCGATCGTGCGGGCGTGGATCAGTGTCAGCGGCACCACCTCCTCCTGGCAGAGCACCAGCACGTCCAGCGGGTCATCATCCTCGGCCAGTGTCTGCGGGATGAAGCCGTAATTGGCCGGGTAGTAAACCGCCGAGTAGAGGATGCGGTCGAGCTTGATCAGGCCCGACTGCTTGTCCAGCTCGTACTTCACGCTGGATCCGAAGGGAATTTCGATGATGGCGGAGAACTCCTGCGGGAGGCTCTCGCCGGGCGTGACGTCATGCCAGGGATGGATCATGAGGATGTCTCGTTCTGTTGAACCGCGTCCGCATCGTCCGGGCCGGTAGAATCCCCGGTTGTAATCGGATCACGTGGAACCGGCCAGTCATCGTACCGGATTCTCCCCCGACCGATAATCGATTATTGTAGCCGTCTCATCATGAACGACTCGACGCCGCTGGTTTCTATCGTCATTCCGCACTGGCAGGTCAAGCAGTTGATGACGCTTTGCCTGCGCTCCATTCGCCGCCATACGCGCGATCTGCCTTACGAGGTGATCGTGGTGGATAACGGCTCGAAAGATGATTCGCTCGACTGGCTGCGCTCGCTGGGGTGGATCCGCCTGGTCGAGCGCGGCGAGCAGACGCCGCAGGAATGGATCGTCGCCATGGCCACCGCCCTGGACATCGGCATCCACCAAGGGCGAGGCAAGTACCTGCTCATCATGCACAGCGATGTCATCATCAAGCGCGAGGGATGGCTGAGACGGCTGGTCGATGCACTGGAGTCCGGCGGCGAACGCTGCGCTGCGGCGGGCACCGGCAAGCTGGAGACCAAGTCCCCCCTCAAACGCTTCCTGCAACGCGCCTTCGACACCAAGCGGCTCAAACTGTGGCTGCGACGCACATTCTTGCGCGACAGGCAGGCGGTCTTCATTGAGCGCCCCAACGCCCCGCGCGATTTCTGCGCCCTGTATCGCCGCGATGTGCTCAAGCAGCACAATCTCAGCTTCATCCAGCGCGGCGTGCTGAGCGCGGGGGATTCGATGTACCTTAACCTGGTTGAGCGCGGCTACAGCGCGGCGATGATCCCGGTGCAGGAAATGATGAGCTACATCGACCACATCGCCCACGCCACCGCCGCCGTCCGGCCGGAGGAGCGCCGGCTCAAGCATGTCCGCACCCAGCGCAAGACCGAGCGACGCATCGAAGAGTTGTTTGCCCGCGAGGATGTCCAATCCCTGCTGGCCGATGCAGCGCTGGATCAATGAGAAGGGGATCGTGCTCCCGGATGTACATCGTGAATCCCCTGCTGGTGGGGCATAGAATCAGCGCGTGGTGAGGCGTGCCGCCAGGTAAGAATTGCTGCAACGCCGCCGGGCGACGATCATCCGGTCGCCATGTGCTGCCCGCGACGGCGAACCCGGCTGTCTGGCGATGATGCCCGGCTCACCGGCGAGACGATGCTGTGGCATGGGGCCACAGCCTGTGCGAGCCGCATCTGTGCTGAAACAGGTGCGCCAGATCGTGCCTGGTCGATATGAAGATCCTGATATTCATCCTCCGCGCGCTGCTGGCGTTCGTCTTCATCCTGGCTGCGGTGATGAAGGCGCGGAGCGAGCCGGACGCCCCGCAGACGCTGTACGATGCCTGGCTGGCGCCCGGGTCGGTTGCGCACTATGCCTTCATTGCCTTCGAGTTCCTGCTGGCAATGTGGCTTCTTTCCGGCTCGCGGCCGCGCCTGTCGGCCACGGCGGCGGCGCTGGTCCTGGGTGTGTTCACCGTGGCCCTGTGGCGCGAAAGCCGCCAGTATGATCCGCGTCCCTGCGGCTGCCTCGGTGGCGGCACCGTGCAGCCTGTTACCCCCGATGATGTCCGCGCTTCCCTCCATGGCGCGATGGCGCGCAACCTGGTGCTGATGGCCGTCGCCGGCTGGCTTCTGCTCCTGGGTGATCTCACCCCGCGCCGAAAGCCGCCCGCACAAACCGATGAAGCCCCCGCGCCCACCGATGCGCCCGCAGCGCCTCCACCGGGTGATTCGCTGGCCAAGTGAGGGCTGCCTCACGCAGCGTCTGAAGCCATTGCAGCTTCAAGCCCTGCCAGTCCCAGCGGTGTAAGGCGCACTAAAATTGTAAATCAATCAACCGCAATGACACATCCCGCCTGATGTTGGCCGTGGGCGCTTGCTGCAACTTGCGCGTGGGAGGCAGGTGACACGGTTGGGGACGATGCGGGGTGGATCATCCCGCGGGATGGATCATCCCGTGGTATCCCCCGCGGTGCGGATCAGCTCGATCCGGCGCACGATGTCGCCGGCAAAGTGGATCGCCATGGCGGTGCGGCGGGCCGAATCGAAGGGGTAATACCAGGTCGTGGCCAGCCAGAACAGCGGCATCCCCGGTGGCGCAGCGGGTGCCACGCCTGCGAGGGTGGCATTGCGCGGCGGGCCGAGCTTGCGGTGGACTTCCTGCTTGCTGCGGCCCACCAGCAGCCGGTCCAGCGCCGACTCATTGGTCGAGCGCCCCAGGTCACGGCGCACGGGGCGCGGCCGCGGCGTGCGGCGGAGCATGCGTTGGAGGAAGCCGATCATCTGCTGAGCGTGTCCCGGCCCGAGGGCGCGATCGATCAACTGTCCCATCACCCCACCGGCCAGGGCGGCACTGCGCACCATCTTCAATGTGAGGCGCTGCGGCCGGGCGATGGGGGAATCGGATCGATCGCCACTCATGACCACTCCACATCCCGGCCAGACGCCGGGACGTACGTTGAAGATATCGGCCTTCTCATCGTCCTTTCAACGCACGAAATCACCCGCTCCCGCCGCCGGTGCGGTTATCGGCCTTCGCCCTGCCTTGCATTTCGCAGGCCGTAGCGCTTCCTTGCCCTGTGCCGGATCTTCTCGGACCAGGCAGCTCAGGCATGACCGTGGCCGATTGTCCCCAAGCGTGCTGGGGCGCAGGCGCGGCGACAATGGCTACAATGGGGAGTCGATGCACACCCGCGCTGTTCCGAGTCAACCTGCTCAGCCCGCATCCGCGCCGGAGGCTGTCCCGCCGCGCCGGCCGCACCGGTTGCCGTTGCCGGTGCAGGAGCCGCAGATCGTCCTGACCTGGCTGGCGCGGCTGCGCTGGCTGGCGGTGGTGGGGCAGGTGCTGGCGGTGGTGGCGACCATCTGGCCGCTGGGGCTGCGCCCGCCGCTGGTGCCGGTGGGGATCATCATCTCCATCACCGTGCTGACCAACCTGGCAGTGCGTGCGCTGATCCATGGCCGGCGCGTTCGGCCGGGGCTGGTGCCGGCGGTGCTGCTGCTGGATGTCTGCCTGCTCAGCGCGCTGCTTTATTACACCGGCGGAGCGGACAACCCGTTCAGCATTCTCTATCTGGTGCACGTTGCGCTGGCGGTGGCGGTGCTGGAGCCGGGCTACACCTGGGTGATCGTCGCGGTGGCCACGCTCTCCTATGGTTTGCTGGTGCGCTGGCATCATCCGCTGATCAGCCAGAACACGATCACACCATGGGTGCTGAAGGCCGGGCACTGGGCGGCGGTATTCGTGGTGGCGGTGTTGACGGCCTACTTCATCGGGCGCATCGCCCGCGCGCTGCGCCAGCGTGAGGCGGAACTGGCCGCCATCCGTGACAGCGCCCGCCGCAATGAGCAGCTGGCCGCGCTGACAACACTGGCCGCCGGGGCTGCGCACGAACTGGGCACGCCACTGGGCACCATCGCCATCGTTGCCAAGGAGCTGGAACTGGATGCTGCGCGCAGCGGGGCCAGTGAGTCGATGATCGAGGACATGCAGCTCATCCGCCGGGAGGTGGACCGCTGCCGGGCGATCCTGGAGCGCATGCGGGTGGACATCCTGGAAGACCGCCCGCAGGCGGCGGCGGTTCCGGTTGAGGAGGTGATCGAGCGCATCAGCAAGGATCTGAAGCCAGAGCTGCTGGCACGGCTGGACCTGGATGTGGCAAGTGAGGTGCGCGAGGTGCGCGCGCCCGTGCGGGCGATCCAGCAGTCGGTGGGTGTGCTTTTGCGCAATGCCTTTGATGCCAGCGACACAAACGGGCGGGTTGGCCTTAGGATCGAGCAGGATCGCGGGCATATCATCTTCCGTATCCGTGATCGCGGCAGCGGGATGAGTGGAGATGTGTTGCGACGGGCCGGCGAGCCGTTTTTCACCACCAAGCCGCCGGGCGCGGGCATGGGGTTGGGGCTGTTCCTGGTGCGGCTGGTGGCGGAAAAATACAATGGCCGCTTCACCCTGGACTCGCAGCCCGGCCAGGGCACGGTGGCCGAACTGGCCCTGCCCAACGCAGCGACATGAAATCGGGAAGCCGCGGACCGCGTCCGCGCCTTCCGGCAGCGAGGCGAAGCTATGCGAATACTGGTCGTTGATGATGATGTGATTTTCCGCACGCGATTGACCAAGGCGCTGTCGGCCCGCGGGTTCGAGACCCACGTGGCGGCCAGCGGCGAAGAGGGGATCGAGATTGCCCGGCAGGTCAAGCCGCAGCGGGCGGTGGTGGACTTGCGCATGCCCGGCATGGGCGGGCTGGACCTGGTCTCGCAACTGCACGCCATGGATAAGGAGATGAAGATCCTGGTGCTGACCGGCTACGGCAGCATCGCCACGGCGGTGGATGCGGTGCATCGCGGGGCGATCGACTACCTGACCAAGCCGGTGGATACCGAGCAGATTCTCGCCTCGTTCGCGCGCTACGACGGGGGTGAAGCGGCCGCACCAGCGCCCGCGACAGCCGATGCCGACCCGGTGCCCTCGCTGGCGCGGGTGGAGTATGAGCACATCCAGCGCATTCTGAACGACTGCCAGGGGAACATCTCCGCCGCTGCCCGCAAGCTCGGCATCCACCGCCGCAGCCTGCAGCGCAAACTCAGCAAGCTCCCGCCATTGTCATGAATCCGCGCTGCCGGATGGGGGGCTGAATCGTCCGAGCCGCCCGGCCTGTGTGGATTCAGCAGCAGATGCACATCGGCCGCCTTTGGATACGGGGTGCCAACGGCCCGCGCAGCGCCTGTGACAGCTTGCGACCTGGCGCCGGCCCGGGCGCCAGCCAGGCGGTGAGGAGAAAGTGCCGCGGTGCCTTGCCCTGCCTGCGCGGCTCTCATACCTTCACATGCCGCGATGAAGGAATCCGATCAGCAAGCCTCTGCCAAGTCCGCGCCAGCGGCGCCGTCCGCAGAACCCGCAGGTCTGCCGGCCGCAGGTCTG
>CAYNMV010000094.1:7673-13639 GCA_964398315.1 uncultured Tepidisphaeraceae bacterium
CCGCAGGTCTGTCGCCGGCGATGCGGCAGTATGTGGAATTCAAGCGGCAGTATCCGGATTACGTGCTGTTTTTCCGGATGGGCGATTTCTACGAAATGTTCTGGGAGGATGCCAAGACGGCTCATCGCGTGCTGGGGGTCACGCTTACCAGTCGTTCGCGCGGGGGGCTGGGGGCGGAAGATGCCATCCCGATGGCGGGTGTGCCGTTCCACAGCGTCGATGGCTATCTGCGGCGTATGATCGCGGCGGGATACAAGGTGGCGCTGTGCGAGCAGATGGAAGACCCGGCCACCGCCAAGGGTGTGGTTCGGCGCGAGGTGGTGCGCCTGATGACGCCCGGGACGCTGACCGATGATCCGCTGCTGGATGGACGGGCCGACAACTACCTGGCGGCGGTGGCGTTCAATGTCACCAAGGCGGATGGCTACCGCGCGGGGCTGGCGTGGGTGGAGCTGAGCACCGGATCGTGCATCGCCTTCAGCGGCAATGAGGGGCAGGTGCTCGATGAGATTGCCCGCCTGCGCCCGGCCGAGATCCTCATCCCCGAGCACGCCACCGGACAGGCCCACCCCATCCATTCCGCGATTGATGCTCTGAAGAGCGGCGCAACCACCCTGCGGCCGGGATGGCAGTTTGAGGCCCATCACGCGGCCGAGGAAATCCGCCGGCAGTGGGGGGTCTCAACCGTCGCCGGCTTCGGATTTACGGATGACGATCCGGCCGTCTTCGCCACCGCCGCGATCCTGTCTTATCTGCAGGAGACCCAGAAGACCCAACTGGCGCACCTGCGCCCGCTGCGGCGGCACCTGGCCGAGCAGCATCTTGCCATCGACCCGGCAAGCTGGCGCAGCCTGGAGATTGACCGCACGGTGCGATCAGGCGCCACCGAAGGCTCGCTGCTGAGCGCGATCGACCGCAGCCGCACAGCCATGGGCGGACGGCTGCTGCGGCGCTGGCTGCGCTTTCCGCTGTGCGATCGCGAGCATATTGAGGCCCGGCAGAACGCGATCGCCGCTCTGCTGGAATCGCCGCCGACGCTGGCGAAGCTGCGCGAGGCGCTGGATGAGGTGTGCGATATCGAGCGCATCATCGGCCGGGTGGCGGTCGGGCGGTGCGGGCCGCGCGATTTGTCCGCGCTGGGCAGGTGTCTTAAGGCGCTGCCGGGCCTGCTCGATATCCTGAAGGACCTGCCGCGGGCGGGGGAGGTCGCACCGGAGCTGGAAGCGCTGCGGCCCTTCTGCCAGGAGCAGGGTGAATACCTGGCCGGGGCCATCCTGCCCGATCCGGCTCCGCACCTGCGCGAGGGGGGCGTGATCGCCGATGGGTTCGATGTCGAACTCGATCGCCTGCGCGGTATCGGCAACGACAGCCGCACCTGGCTGGCGCAGTACCAGGCGAAGCTGGCCTCGGGCAGCGGCATTCCCAGCGTGAAGGTGGGGTACAACAAGGTCTTCGGCTATTACATCGAAGTCACCGACACCCATCGCGACAAAGTGCCGGCCGCGTGGACGCGCAAGCAGACCCTGAAAGGTGCCGAGCGTTACATCACACCGGAGCTCAAGGAGTTCGAGAGCGAAGCGCTTGGCGCCAAGGATCGGGCGATTGCACTGGAGCAGGCGCTGTTCGAGCAGGTGCGCCAGGCGCTGCTGCCGCATACCGCCACGTTCCAGGAACTGGCCGATGAGGTGGCGCGGGTGGATGTGCTGAGCGCGCTGGCAATACTTGCGCAGGAGCGGCGCTACTGCCGCCCGGCGATTGTCGATCAGCGCGTGCTTGAGATCGTCGATGGCAAGCACCCGGTGCTCGAGCAGCAACTCGGCAGTGAGTTCGTCGCCAACGATGTGCGCTTTGGCGAAGACGATTCGCTCATGCTCATCACCGGCCCGAACATGGCCGGCAAGAGCACCTACATCCGCCAGGTGGCGCTGATCGTGCTGCTGGCGCAGATCGGCGCCTACGTCCCGGCCAAGAGCGCCACCATCGGCCTGGCGGATCGGCTCTTCACCCGTATCGGCGCTTCGGATGAGATCCACTCCGGCCAGTCCACCTTCATGGTCGAGATGACCGAGACGGCCAACATCCTCAATAACGCCACCGAGCGCAGCGTGGTGATCCTGGATGAAATCGGCCGCGGCACCAGCACGCTGGATGGCCTGAGCCTGGCCTGGGCCATCGCTGAGCATGTTGCTGACAACATCCACTGCCGCACGCTTTTCGCCACCCACTACCACGAGCTGACCGACCTGGCCCAGCGGTTCACCGGGGTGAAAAATCTCAATGTTGCGGTGCGCGAGTGGGAAGACCAGGTGATCTTCCTGCACCGCATCGTGGAGGGCGGCACAGACCGTTCCTACGGCATCCACGTCGCCCGCCTGGCCGGTGTGCCCAAGCCGGTGCTGGACCGCGCCCGCCAGCTACTGAGCGAACTGGCGGTGCATCACGTTGGCCATGCCCCCAAGCTCTCTCGTGCCCGCCGGGCGGAGGATGAAGCCCAGCTCCAGCTTTTTGCCGATCCCGCCCAGGAGTTGCGCCAGCAACTGGCCGCCATCGATCTTGACACCCTGACCCCCATCGCCGCCTTCGATCTGCTGCGGCAGTGGAAAAAGAAGTGGGGCAAGTGATGGAAGTGGGTATACTGGGCGATGGAGCCGATTGCAGCTTGATGCAAGACAGGAGCATCGGATGACCCTGGAGTATGGCCGGGCCCGGCGGTCGTGGCACATCCCGCGGCGGATGGTGCGCGGGCTGCTGCTGGGGGGCATGGGAGGGCTGATCGCATTCAGCATCTGGTTTGGCCGATTTCAATCCCGTTCCATCTGTTTTCATTGCCTGCAGATCCAACACACCACCCAATGGCAGGTACCATGGACAGAACTGACTTACTGGCGCAGTGAACGGACCACGCCGACCCCTCTCTCCCAGGCGATGGCGCAGGCAGGGCTGGTGACCGGCACGATCCATGACTGGCATTTCATCCAGGGAAGTGGCAACGGCACCTTCTGTGCGCTGGGCGATGGGCACCACCTGCTGACCCCGAGCCAGGATCCGGGACTGGCCCATTGCCTGCAGGCGGTGGCGGCTCATGAGCCGCCGGGGGTTGTTGCAGAGATCCTGCGGCGATTGCGCGATCGTGATCTGATTGTTCCGCTCACCGCGTATGCCAGCGATTGCCCGCCCGAAGCCGTGACCAATGCGGATCGCTACCATGCGTGGAAACAAGGCCGCCCGATTGAATGGGTATTGGATCTCCGCTGAGCGGCAAACCCTGTGCAGGCAAGTCTTTTGCGCAATTTTTAGGGTATGCTGGCGCTGGTATTTGACGAAGATCAGGTTTAGCGTAGTGGTTGCGTTGCGGGGTGGGCGCTGTTTTAGACAGGTACTGCCCCGTTTGTGTTTGTGCACGACGTAAGGGTGGGGTGAGGTACAATGTCCAATTACATGGCAAACATGCCACCCCGATGGGTCTGGATCTTCCTTGGGGTGAATGCGCTGATGGTGGTCGGCAATGTGGTGACCTTCCTGCTCAGTCGACTCTTCCATCTGGAGCCGATTTCGCTGTTCCGCCTGAGTGATGAGGCGAACATCCCGACCTGGTGGTCTTCCATGCAACTGCTGATGATTGCGCAGGTGCTGGGGGTGATGGCGTATTACCTGGTGGATCGGCGCAACTGGCGGACATGGGGGCTGTGGCTGGCGGTGGCGGTGTTTGCGTTCCTGTCCATGGATGAGTTGGCCGTGATCCATGAGCGGATTGGGCACGCATGGGGGCCGCGGGCGCTGCGGACCGGAATGTGGGTACCGATCCTTACGCCGGTGTTCGTGATGGTGGTCGTGCTGGTAGGGCGGGCGATCTGGCCGATCCTGCGGCCGTATCCTGCGGTGATGAAGCGGCTGGCGGCGGGGATCATCCTGCTGCTGGTCAGCGCGGTAGGGATCGAGCTGATCGCCAATTTCTTCGAGGATCAGTCGATGGCCGTCAACATCTGCGTCATCTTCGAAGAGTTTGGCGAGATGTGTGCGGGGACGCTGATGCTGTGGGCGGCGGTGGACTGGATGCACCTGTCGGGCATTCGCCTTGCGGTGCGACAGCCCGCTGGAGCGGCAACAGCCAGGACGGCAGCACTAGTGCCTGAAAATGGGCCGGCAGGCGAACCCCAGGCGGTGGATAGCGTATCAAGTAAGTCGGCCGGTTGAGGAAAAGGGCGGGACGGCTTGACACAGGGGCATGGCTTACGCATAATGCCCTCCTCGCTGGTTCACTCCACCGGATCGCCTTCGGCTGCGGTGCTGGAAACTGCGGCGGCTGACGAAGGTCGAGTCCGTTTGAAGCTCTTTTTTCAAAGCGAATACCTCTTCCTGGCGAACCGCCCGTGGGCGGTTGGCGTATGATCAGGTGCGGCTTGTCCGGCCACGGATGTGGGCGGCGGCCGGGGTGCCTCCTGGGGCGCTCAAGTTTGCCGGTGATGGATGACGATAGTTGTCCGACCCGGCGGCCGAGGCTGGTCTCCAGGGAGAGATGAGGCGGCCGGGTTGGCGGGTTGTAAAAAATTCGCCGGGCCAGTTGACAGCCGCGAAAGCGGCGATAAGATTCGCCTCCCAAGTCGGGAACGGGTTGTTCTCGGTGCGGGTCAAAACGGCTGTAACGAAAGTTGCTGCCGGGACTTAGAAAAAAGTTGGTTGACAGAGACTTCGCCAGAAGTTAATGTAAGCTAACTCTGATCGCTCTTTGGCAAGTGAATAGTCGGAAGCCGCGAGGATGTGAGTCCGAGGGCGCTGTGTACAGTGCGGTTCGGACAATAAAGAATCCTCCTGCCGGACCTTCGGGTTCGGCGGGTTGACTCAGCATCTTCGTGGTGCACGCAACACGAGGGCTTGCCCTCGTGTAATGAAGTGATCTTCCTTGATCAATTCGAAGTGATGTCCGGGCCTGAGCAATCGGGTATCGGACAGCCAGAAGATGATTGAGCCTTGCATCGGGCAGGGGAATCCGGCGGCATTGCCGCAGGGTTTGTCTGTCCGACTGACCTTCTCCATCTTAGCCGGTGGAGAGGCAGTAACCACCTGCTCCGGCTTGTCTTGGCCGGAGTGGGGATGGGACAAACTCGTTTCGAGGATAAACGCTCGTCGTGAAACCGTAAATCCTGGTGTAACGCCAGGTTGGAGGATCGACGGGTGCCACGAAATTCAATTGAAGAGTTTGATCCTGGCTCAGCCTGAACGCTGGCGGCGTGGCTAAGACATGCAAGTCGCACGGACTTGGGGCTTCGGCTTCAAGTTAGTGGCGAACGGGTGAGTAATGAATCGCTAACGTACCCTGGGCTCTGGGATAGCCAGCCGAAAGGCTGGGTAATACCAGATGAGACCACGATATCGCATGATATTGTGCTCAAAGCTCCGGCGGCCTGGGATCGGGCGATTTCGTATCAGCTTGTTGGTGAGGTAATGGCTCACCAAGGCAACGACGCGTAGCCGGACTGAGAGGTTGGCCGGCCACATCGGGACTGAGACACTGCCCGGACTCCTACGGGGGGCTGCAGTAACGAATCTTCCGCAATGCACGAAAGTGTGACGGAGCGACGCCGCGTGTAGGATGAAGTCCTTCGGGATGTAAACTACTGTCAGGGGTTAGAAAGTTCTGATCAACCCCAGAGGAAGGCACGGCTAACTCTGTGCCAGCAGCCGCGGTAAGACAGAGGTGCCGAGCGTTAGGCGGAATCACTGGGCTTAAAGCGTGTGTAGGCGGATGCCTAAGTACCTTGTGAAATCCTGCGGCTTAACCGCAGAACTGCTTGGTATACTGGGTATCTTGAGCCACTTAGGGGCAACCGGAACAGATGGTGGAGCGGTGAAATGCGTAGATATCATCTGGAACGCCAATGGTGAAGACAGGTTGCTGGGAGTGTGCTGACGCTGAGACACGAAAGCCAGGGGAGCGAACGGGATTAGATACCCCGGTAGTCCTGGCC
>CAYNMV010000095.1:0-13569 GCA_964398315.1 uncultured Tepidisphaeraceae bacterium
TCGACTCACCCCCCCAGTTCAGACTCCAGTTCCCGATTTGCACCAGCTTCATGGACAGGGTAAACCCTGCTCCATCGTCTCGCCATGTGCCGGTGCCTTCGACGAATTTTCCGGGAAACTCCAGTTTCTTCGGTTCGAGCTTCTCGGCGGCGCGCTGCGCCGCAGCCTCGTATCGGGTTCGCCGGACGGGATCAGCGGCGGTGTTGGCTGGGTCGAGGTAGAGTGCCACCGCATCGGCGATCATGCGGGCATTGCCCAACTGAATACAGGCGTCAACATGGCTGGCCAACGCCTGCTCAGCCACCTTGGCCAGGCGGTTATTGACCGGCGATGACGGATCCCCAGTCACCAGCTCAGCCTGGGCAAATGACGCGGCCTGCAGGACCCATCCGCGAGCCATCAGTTCCTCGGCATAGCGCGCAACCAGTTCCGACTCGACGATTCCCGCCGCCTGAAGCTGCTCGTCGGTCACGCCGGACTGTTTCAACCGCCGTGTCTCGCGCAGCAGATAGGCAGCGCGAGCCTTCTTATCGGTGGCCACTTTCTCCAGTTCCAGCTTCAGGCGATCCGCCGGATCGATCAGCGGCGGATCATCCGGGAAGTACACCGCAAATGTATCGGCAATGGCCAGCGCGGAGGCAGCCGATTTGCCCTTGACCGCCGTCTCATAGGCGTTTTGAAGAAGTGTCTTTGCCTCCTGCCGCAAGTCATCGCTCTCATCCGACACGGCTGGGACGGCTGCGGTATCCAGGAGTGTCTGCGCCGCCTCAGCGAGTTTGCCGGCCCGTTGCAGCGCGGTCGCGTGTGTACGGGTGATCTGGAGTAAGGTTCGTTTCGCTTCCTCTACTTTCGGATGCCCCACGCTTGCGATATTGGCATTCAGGTAGGTAACCAGCATGTTAATCGCAGCGGGATAGTCCCGCTTGCGAACTGCGGCCTTGACGCTGTCCAACGGGTCGCCCTGTGCAAGCAATCGCTGACTGCAGATCAGCGAACAGACAAGCGCAACGAGGATCAGGGTGTACCGGTTCATTGCGAGGCCTCCCTTGGTAGACGTGCGATATCGAAATGCTGCGGTTCGCTTATGCTACCCGGATGCGCCCCGGCTGCCAATCACATCATGGGCTTTCCGACATATCGGATGTGAAGAGGCTGCTGTGCCGCCGTGACTGTGTCCCCTCAGGGTCTTCAATCGCGCCCACCCATGGTTTGCGTGTCCATGGGTGCTCCGCAGCGGGGGCAGAAGCGGGCGTGCGGCGGGGCGCTGTGGCCGCAAAGTTTGTTGGGACATCGCCGCGTGATCCATACCGGCGAGGGGGTCTGCATCTGCGGCCGGTGCAGGTGCATCAGCGCCCGCAGGCGATCGGCCAGGCTGTGGCGCATCGCCGGCGCCGCAAGATCTGTGTAATTCCGCTGGGTCCCGCCAGTCAGCATGGTGACAAAGGTGACATCCACCTTTTCTGATTATCTCACGCCTCTTGTTTCTGCCGTCTTTCTCGACCTTTACCGCTCCCGAAAAAGGTGGATGTCACCTTTTCTCGGTCCTGGATGTCACCTTTTCTCCGTCTTAGTTTTTCCGGTCCGTTCTTGACCTTCAATGGCGTGGAATTCCCACTCCTGACGGCGCCACTCACGATATCGTATTATTGTGTATCCAGTCCAACAAATCGAAACAGCAACTCCAAGGATGATCGCAAGACGAGCATCTCGGTCACTGTGGCCGAGAATCGTGACAAATGCCCCGATGAGAAGCGGCCCAGTTCGGCTGAGTAGTCGCGGCTGCGGAAGTGGTGGAGGTTGGTGGCGGGGTCGTAGCGGCCGCCCTGGTGGAGGTATTGCCAGGCGTGGTTGGCGGTTGTGGGTTGCCAGTTGGCAGCCAGGACGGTGGCTTGGCCGTAGGGGTCGTAGAGGTAGCGTTCGACGACCGTGCCGGTGGGGTCGGTGATGGCGGTGACGTTGAAGTTGGCATCGTGCTGGACGTAGTGACGCTGCTCCAAGCCGTCGGCTGGGTTGGCGTTGGCGTCGCGGTCGCGGAGGATCATGGCGTCGACATAGACCGGGGACCAGACGTACTGGGCGGTGGGGATGCCGTCTTCGCGCTCCTCGACGACTTGCCAGCCGGCTGAGTAGTAGAGCACGGTTGGCGTGGCGGCATGGGCGTTCTCGGCGATACGCCGCTTGAGGGCGTCATGCCGCAGTTCGTGGAGGCGCTCAAATCGGCTGCAGTCCACTGGCGGAAATGGGCGACGCGAGCCGAGCGCGGGCTGCCCAACTCCGTGTGCTTCCTGCATGGGGCGGGGTTTGCCGCACTGGCTGAGCGGGTCATCGGTACAGAAGTGCCTGGCCCGATCGCAGATGTGCCGCTGGAGCTGATCCATGGGTAGGGGGAAGCGCGGGCCAAGTGCGGTCCGGTTTCACGCTGCCGGAGGAGTAACCGGGCCGCGGCGGCTCGACCTGTCCAGCCGAACGGGCGGCCACCCTCTGTTGCCTGGCAGCGGTCGGCCCGCGCGCTGGGCGGAGCGGACACCGCAAGCCGTCAAGACCAGGAAAAAAGCAGGCGATTATCAGGCACGACGCGGAATAGAGTGTAACCAGACAGGCGGACTTAGACGGACGCAGGCGGATATGGGCGGACGCGTTTAGCCCGGAAAACGCGGGCGGAAATGAAGATTCGCATCGGCTGCAGATTCTTTAGACCAAAGCTACGACAGAGGCCGCTTCCGGCTCCTAGTTTAGATTGCGCGCGCCTCGAGGTCCCAGCATCAGATCCCGTTCGAACCAAGGATTTTCCGCGATTCCCGGCATCTTGACCTGGCCCCAGAGAGGCGCGCGCTGCGCGCGAGGCGCGCGCATTCCAGCGGCGGTGTATGGCGCGGAAATGCGACTAGCGCGGATCGCGGGCCGCGCAACAATCGGTCAATCGGCCGTCGAAAGACGTTTGCGGGCCAATCGAACGTACCTCGCATCTCGCTCGAATCCGATGAACCGGCATCCCTCTTGCGCAGCGGCAACGGCCGTCGAGCCGACGCCGGCGAAGGGGTCGCACACCAGAGGTGAGTCCGTGCGATGCTCCGGTGGCAGGACCAGGCAGATCGCCTGGCGAAGGAGCGCCACCGGCTTCTGACACGGATGGATGAGCTTTGCGTCGCGCGGGTGCTCCCACACATCCGGCAGCTGGCCGATCCGGTCTGGAGCCAGGCGCTGCGCCCGGCCGATCGGGATGAGGCGATCGCCGCGGTGGCCGAAGACCCTCCTGGAGGTCAAGCGCCCGATGAATGGCGTTCTCTCGGTCTGGACATTCGACGAGGCCAGCGGGGCTGGCACGCTGCGGATCAATGGCGGCGAGATCGAGGTGGATGCCGGTGCGTTTTCCTTCCAGACCGCGATGTATCCAGGTGGTCTGATCGTTCAGATCCAGCGCACCGGGGAGACGGATATGACCAACTGGCAGGCCGTATTTGCCCCGCGCGATGGCACCTGATCACGCGTTGTACTGACGACTGGCTTCTGACTCCTGGCTGATCCTCATGGAAGCGTACCTCACACTCACCGATGCCGATGCCCTGGCTGCCACACTGCTGGGGCTGACGCACTACCAGGCGGCGGATGATGCCACGCGCTCGGCGGCGCTGTTGACTGCGTCGATCGAGATCGATGCCGCATCGCGCTGGCAGGGCCGCAAGTACGACCCGGATCAAGCACGGGAGTTCCCGCGCGTGCCGTACGAGGGCACGGTATGGGACTGGGTGGATGGGTACGCGGTGGTGCCTGATCTGGTGCGCATCGCCGTGCTGCGGCAGGCGGATTTCCTGCTCGACACCGTGCGGCGGGCGAAGCTGGCCCAGATCGAGGATGGACTGGCGAGCCAGAGCGTCGGCAGCATCAGCGAGAGCTATGCACGGCCTACGCCGGCCGGGCAGGCATCCGGGTGGGATCGACTGTGCAGTGAGGCGCGTGATCTGCTGGCCCGCTACCGCCTCACCAGCGGCCCGCTGCGCTGAGACCGATGGCACGGCGGCGGGCCGCTGTTGGGAGACTGAAATGGACCTGAGCAACGCCAAGATCATCCGCATCGACCGCCTGAGCGGCGTCGATGGCAACGGCACGCCCACGTTCGCCACAGGGGCGCCGATCGCGGTCAAGTGCATCGTGGATGACCCGCGCTTCCACCACATGCAGAAGTTGGGCGCTGCCATCAAGGACGTCGCCGGCATTCTCTACGTGATGAGCGATCAGCTGGGCACCAACACCTTCGCCAGCGGCGATCGCGTGTTGATCCAGATGAACGATGAGGAAGCGCAAACGCTGTACGAACTGCAGCAGCTGAGCCACCGGGTCAAGGACGCCCTGACCCACTACGAAGCGGCGTTGAAAGCGATTTGAACGATGAGCGCATCGGCTGACATCTCCAAGTTCCTGGCCGGCCTTGCCCAGGCTCGCGAGCGCGCCATTGAGGCGGCGACCGAGGCGGTGGACCTGGCCGGGGAGCACATCATCGGCGATGCGCAGCAATTGTGCCCGGTGGACACCGGCGCTCTGCAGGCCAGCGGCACGACGCTTCCGGCCGAGGTGGCCGATGGCAAGATCACCAAGGTGATTGGCTTCAATACCAGCTATGCCGCAGCTGTGCACGAGCGCCCGCGCGGCCAGCGCAGGGCGGATGACACAAAGCGACTGGCGAGTCAGTCAACCAAGGCGCTGCGCAAAACCGCCCGCAGGCTCGGCATCGGGGGCCGCAACTCGCGCGATGAACTGGTGACCAAGATCGCCGCGCGGCGCGGCGTCGGACAGAACAAGTTCCTGGAAACGGCGGTGCGGCGCAGCGCGCCCAGGCTGCCAGAGTTCGTGGCCACTCATGTGAGGCGGGCGCTCTGATGATGGTGAGTTACGACCTGGACAACTTCGTCGAGCGCCTGGCCGATTTCATGATCGAGCGGGCCGGTGCGTTCACGCCGCCGCTGTCGCTCTCGCGCAGCACCGCGCCGCGAGATATTTGGACGCACCAGGCATACGAGGGTGTCATCGGCGGCGTGCAGCAGTCGGCCGAGGTGTACAGCGTCCTGCTGAGATACGACGGCGGGCTGCCGCAGGCCGTGCCGGTGCCCTGGTGCTCGATCCAGGTAACGACCGTCGGCGCCCAGCTGAAGGCCACCCTCACCCGCGCCGGGGACCTCTACCGCACGCTGATCGATGACCAGGGGCATCCCCTGCAGATGGCTGACATCGGCGGCGGGTTTCGCATCAACGGCATGGAACTCAGCGCCCCGGCCGCGATCGGCGTGGATGACAAGCAGCGCCACGAGGTCGTGTTCAACATCCGCAACTGTTCCTTCGTCAAAACCGCTTAGCAAGGAGAATCGCAATGACTGTCAATGTAACACGAACCCGCCGCACCGCCTGGGACGTCGCCTGGGGCGCCAGCGGCAGTCAGTACGACTTCGGCGGCGTCGACAAGGTGACGCCGGACCTGAACCTGGTGCTCGCACCCATCCAGGTCGGCACGGTGGGCGGCGCGGTGCTCGGCCATCGCATCATCGGCCTGGAGGGGACGGTGACGATCGAGGCACGCGAGATCGATCGCACGCTGCTGGAGGAGATGCTCCCCTGGCACAATTCCGGTGACTCAATCAGCCTGCTGCCCGGCGGCTTTCATGCAGACCTGTACGACTACGCGCAGTTGCTGACCCTCCATCCCAAGGATGCGGGGGCCGATCTCAAGCAGGACATCAACCTGATCAAGGCGGTGCCCCTCTGGCGTCCCATGGAGGCCGATGGGAACAGCGAAAACAAGCTGATCGTCCGCTTCCTGTTCTACCCCGACCGCACTCAGCTCGGTACGACGCTGGCATACGGCTACGTCGGACCTGTGCCGGCGGAGTAGCGCGCCGTCAGCGGGGAGCGGGCAGTGGTGTCACCCGTGACGTGGGCGTCACCCCTGACGGAGGTGTCAGGGGTTGGACTGGCTGCGATTCCGGAGAAGGCAAACACAGGAGGGACGGCTCTCGGCCGTCCGAAGGACATGAAACACAAGATTGGATCGGCGGCGGCAGTGGAGCCGTCATGGGACTTGACGCTGCAGATCGATGGCCGCGATTACGCGGTCAGGCAGCCCTCACTCAAGCAGTTCAACGACATTCAGGCCCGGGCTCGCCAGGGGCAGAACGAGCGCAAGCTGCTGCTGGAACTCATCGATGGCGAGCCCGACCTGGCCAGTCTCGATGATGATGCGATCGACGAGATGAGTACCGTCATCAGCACCTACTTCTGGGCGTGGCTCGAAAAAAAACGGAATGCCATCCGGGCGGCGGTGATGACGGCGATGACAGCGCAGACTCTGAAGTCGGCCGCGGCTTCGACCTCTGGGCCACAGTAGTGCTCGTGCTGGAGATCTGCCCGGCCCGCACTGAGCAGGAAGTGCTGGACATGCCCCTGGGCCGGGTGATCGATCTGATCGCCGCCCGCGTCAGGCTGATGAATCGGGCGCGGCGATGGCAGCGGGCAGCGGAGGCAACTGCTGGGCGGTCGCCGGCTGCAGAGGATGGCGCGGTGACCTGGTCGCCGGATGGCAAGACGATGCGGGTGCGGATCACGTCGCTGGAAACCCTGGCGTCGTATCTGCCTCGAAGGTAGTTCAAATGGCGTTTGACGCGGGCGCAATTACTTCCACGCTGGGCCTGGACATCAGCCCCTTCACCCAGGGCATGCTCCAGGCCGAGGGCATTGCCCAGCTGTTCCCCAGCGTGGTCACCAACTTCCTGGCCAATCCGCTACTGGGCGTGATCGACATCGCCAAGCGGGCGGGCAACGCGCTGCTGTCGCTGTTCACCGATGCCACCAACAATGCCGACAGCGTGGGCGACATGGCGGCGCAGGTGGGCGTGGCGGTCGAGCAGCTCAGCGGGCTGGCCCTGGTGGCCGAGCAGGCGGGCAGCGGCCTGTTCGCCGTGACCGATGCCTACAAGTTCCTCGGCCGGGCGCAGGTGGAGTATGTTGCGGGCGAGGCTTCCGCCCGCGAGGCGTTCGATCGCCTGGCGGTCCGGCCGGTGGATGCCGCCGGGGGGCTGCGGCCGCTGGCGGAGTTGATGCTGGAGGTGGCCGACGCCCTGGCGGCCCTGCCCGAGGGAGGCCGGCGCACGCAGGCGGCGATGGAACTGCTGGGGCGATCGGGCACGGAGTTGATCCCCACCCTCAGCCAGGGCTCGGCCGAGATCCGCCGGCAGATCGCCCTGTTCGAGCGCTACGGCGCGGTCATCACCGCCGATGCGGTGACCAGTGCCGATCGCTGGATCGATGCGATGGGAGAGATGCGCATTGCCTGGCGCGGGCTGCAGAACCAGTTGGCCGAGCCACTGCGCGACGCCCTGCTGCCGTACCTGATGGAACTACTGGAGTGGATCCGCACCCACCCGGAGGAAATCCGCCAGGAACTGGGCGAACTGGCGATTGGTATCGCCGAGGGGCTGAAGACCGCAGCTGAGGCGGTCAAGGATCTGGCGCCTCATCTGGGGTCGCTGGCAGCGCTGCTGGGGGCGGGCGCCCTGGGCGGCTCCATCGCCAGTGCATTGGTGCTGGTCTGGGACCTGGTCCATGCCCTGCGCTGGCTGCGCACCGGCTGGCTCGATGCCGGGGCGGCCGCCAGCAGTGCAGCCGGCGAGATTGGCACCGCCGCCAATGCGGCCGGCGGGGCTGCCGGTGGGTTTGGCGGACGGCTGGGGCGTGGCGCGGCCCTGGGGGCGCTGGCCGGCTTCGGCACCGCCGCCGCCGCCGACGCCCTGGGTGCCGGCAGCCAGACCTCCAGCTGGGGCGGCGCGGGGGTGGGCGTGGGGTTGACGATCGGCAGCATCTTCGGCCCGCTGGGCGCGGTGATCGGCGCCCTGCTGGGTGGCGGCGCCGGGCTGCTCTACGGCGCGAGCGCCGATCGTAGAGCCGCGCAGACGCGGGGTGTAGGCGGGTTCGACAGTTCGCTCGAAGACCTCACACGCACCAGCCGGGAGGCGGAGCCGGCGCTGGGCCGTCTGCCCTCGATCTTCGAGCAGATCGATCGCCAGGCGGCGGCTTCCATCCCCAATCTGGAGCGAGTCGATCGCACCATGGGCGCCCTGATCGATCGCGTGGGCCATCCCACCGCCGCGGCCGCCGTGCCGGCCGCGGCGTCCATCGACCGCTCGGTGCATATCGACCAGGTAAGTGTGCATGTGCCGGAGATCGATGCCGGCGAAATCACCGGACAGATCGCTGTTCGCCTGCGCGATCCGCTGCTGGCCGAGATCCGCCAGCGCGAGTCGCAGTTGGAGGCGGCAGCGCTCGCCGACACCGTGGGAGGGGCGCTCTGATGGGTCAGACTGACGGACTGCTGCGCTGCTCGATCGGCCACGCCAGCTTCACGCTGACTGACTACGCCGTGCGCATTGAGCCGATTGCTGAGGAGATCACCACCGGCCCCGGCGCCGGCACCGGACTGACGCGGCGGGGACGGCGCTACACCATCAATGCCGAGGGCTACATCGCCGGCACGGACGCGGCGGAGTACGCTGAGCACCTGATGGCCGCGCAGCAGGCGATGCGCACCAGCGGCCGCGACTTCATCGTCTACGGTCTGGCCGGCCACAAGGAGTTCGAACTGTTGGCGGCGTGGGTGGTGGATGGCGGGCCACACGTCACAGTCGAGCTGGGCCGCCAGAGCGGCAGCGGCAATTCGGCCCTGCGCCGCGAGGTGCGACTCACCATCCAGGCCGACACCATCGGTGGCGAGGATGGGAGCGGTGGCGGCAGCGAGCCTGTCTCCGAGGCCTGGCGCATCAGCACCGCCGAACGGGCCGATGGGCTGCTCACGGTCACCCGCGGCGGTGAGATGCGCGGTGTCAACCTCTCGGGCCACTTCGATGCGGCCACCGTGGCCCTGTTCCGCGCTGCCTACCCGCCGCCGCATTGGGTGGTGGAACTGCGCAAGGAGGTGGATGCCACCGGGGGCCGGCTGCGCTACGAGCTGAGCGCCATCCAGTTGGCGGATCCGTTGCCGCAGGGGGTTGGCTACGCGGTCCATGATGGCACGCGTACGGAGCGGCGAGACAGTGAGGTCAACTGGCGGCTGATTCAGACCTACAGCTGGGATCTGCTGGTCAGCGGCGATCCGATGGCGCTGGAGCGCGACCTGCGCCCGCAGCTGGCGCCCAACCAGGTCTTTCTGCGTGAGTCGATCGAGGTGCAGGGCCTGCGCGAGCGCCGGCTGCGCGCCACTTACACGATCCTCACCAGCACGCACTCCACCGGTTGGCTGCTGGACTGGTCTCAGACGATGGACATCCCGCGTGAGGTCGTGCCACGCATTGGTCGGGAGTTCGACGGCGGCGGATCGCCGCTGATCCACTACGGGCCGGCCCCGGTGTACCGCTACGTGCAACGCGGCCGCGCAGTGGGCCTCAAGCAGATCCCCTCGCCGGCCCCGCCGGTGCTGGGGTTCGACGCGGTTGGCCGGCAACCCCGCCTGCAGGTGCGCGCGCTGAACCCCTTCGAGTGGGAGATCACCTGGGAGTATGAGTTCCTGCTGACTTCTCCTCGCGCGGTGGATGTGCAGGCGCTGAACGTGCCGACCGCCTCACCTTACCAGGGAGGCACCTGATGGCTGACACCACGCACTATAACCTCGCGACATTCGTGATCGGCGATGTGCGCCTGCCCCTGCAGTTGGACAACGGCTTCGAGCTGACGCCCGGCATCGCGCCCAACATCAATACCGCGGTGGTCTCCTGGAGCGATTACGATCGCCTGGCGAGCCTGCCCCAGCCCTGGACTGGTGAGGTGCATCTGCAGTACAGCGCTGGCACCACCACGCCCAACGTGGCCATCAAGCAGATCACGGTCGTGAACGTGCAGGAGGAGTCCTGGGGCCGTCAGGGGCCTGCCCTGACGTGGCGCGTGCTCACCTACCGTCTGTGCCTGGCCGATGCCCGCCAGCGGCTGATGCTGCCGCGCGGCGGCGTGGTCAATGGCGGGGAGATCAACAAGAGTCCGATCGATGATGAGGGCAACGATGCCAACGGCCGTCCGGTGCAGACCGCCCGCCAACTCGTGGACAAGTGCCTGGCGGCGATGGGGCTGACCGCCACGCTGCCCGAGGAGTTCGAGGATGGACCGGTCCTGGAGGATCTGAACTGGCGGGCCAGCCACGCGCCAACCGAGCTGGCCCGCATCCTCGATCAGCTCGGCTACATCTTCCACGTTAAGCTGGATGGCACGTTCGCCATCAGCCGCATCGGCAGCGGCCCGGAGGTGTCCATCCCCGACTTCAATCGCATGGCCAGCTTCGAGCTGCCCGGCGTCGATCGACGGGGGAAAAACGTCCTGTTCACCAGCGCGCCCAACGGCTTGATCGTCACTCAGCAGCTGGTGGGACCCGGGCCGGTACCCGGCCAGGGCAGCGGGCCGCCGCACCTGATGTTCGTCGTGTACCTGCCGCGCCATGGCTGGGTGACATTGGAGGAGGCCACCGTGCTGATCGGGCGCGGGCAGACCTTCTTCGATCACTACAAGCAGGGCTTCGCGAACCTTGAGCCCTATGTGCTGTTCCCGCCGGGCGGCGGCTCCAAGCACGTGGACCTGCGCGATCAGCTGCGTCTGCAGGCGTACCGTTGCATCCGCGTGGCACTGCCGCCGGACCATCCGGGTGAGTCGATCCTGCGCAAGCTCAACCTGGCCGGTAAGGCGCACCGGGATCCACAGGTGCGCGCCAAGATCGCGATACGTGCGCCCGGCGGCGGCTGGACCAACGCCAGCGACCTGGTGGACTGCACGATCGAGGGCATCATCGACGGCCAGGTCCTGGTCGTCTCTCAACGCCTGCTCAAGCTCGCCCCCGGCAGCGCCATCAGCTATTCACCCGACGCCGATGCGGCGGAGCTGGCGCCAGGAGAGCTGGAGGTGGCCATCAGCTGGGAGCTGGTGGATGCCGAGACGCACGAGCCCAAGTACTGGGAGATCGGCTACACGCTCGATGCGACCGGCCAGCTGGTCGAGCTGTACCCGCCGCCGGACTCATTGCGGATCGACCCCAACACACTCATCATCAACGAGCCGAGGTGGATCCTGGTGCGCGAGGTCGTCCAGGCTGATGGGCAAATGACGATCCATGAGCCCATGCTGGAGAAGATGAAGGAGGTGGCACGCTATCACGCGCATCGCTACCTGGCCAAGAGCGACGCGCCTGCCCGCCGGCATCTGGCGCGTGGGTTCGTGCCGATCGACCTGGACGGCAGGGTGTCGCGCGTGCACTACAGCCAGCGCAACATGACCACGACGATCGATGAGTTCACCTGGTGGATGCCGCATCACATGGATGTGCTGCGGCCCAACGATGGACGCTACCGCGGCATGTCGCTGCGACTGCGCGAGGTGCATACGCCATACCGCCAGAGTGAGACGCAGGCCAGGCGGCGAGCGGCTAACACCGCGGACCAGATCCAGCCGATGGTGCCGGTGTTCCCCGGTCGGCCAATCGACCGGGGTGGCGAGGCCGGGCTGCTAGTCGTGGACCTGGCCAGCACCAGCGGCACGGGCACCGTTGCCGATCCCTATGTCTACTCCGCCTGGAGCGAGGGCGCTGACCAGATGACCGCCACCCCCCTGGGCACCGGCCTCTCGCCGCTCAAGCCGCGTCTGCCGGTGGATGTGTCTGCCGCTGCGACCAAGGGGCTGGCCTATTACGACCACACCGGCACATTCCAGCTGATCGAGGCGTTCGAGACCTTTGCCAACGAGGAAGCCTGCCCGGAGGAGGAGACGCCATGATCAGCCTTCTCACGCGCGCCGGCAAACTGCTCACACGGGCTGGCCGGCTGTTGACCGGGCCGGCCTGCTGCTACCGTCAGGCCCGCGACTGTGATACCGGCCAGCTCATCGACACGTGGGCCTTGGACTCGGACGTGCAGACGGGTGTGGCGTACTGCGCGGATCCACCGTTCTATTTCGATGCCGATGACCCGGTGAGTCTGTGCCCCGGCACGATCGTCGATGTGTCGGCTCTCGACACCGCGGAGAGCTGTGAGGCGTGCGGCGAGCCGCTTCCCCCGCCAACCTGCTGCCACAGTAACGGGTGCTGCATCAGCGATGACAGCTACATTGTGGCCGATCGCATCTATTTCTTCCATGACTCATTCGAAGACGACGGCACGACTCCCTACACCAGTGGTTCGGGTAATCAACAGGACATCGAGATAACTGGACCGTTTACACTGCAATATAGCTCATGCGGCATCTGGAGGGGGACAATTCCAAGCGTCACCTACGAATGGGACCGGGTAACAGTTACCACGCCGATGGACGTGGAAATCCGGCTTGTGACGCCTATTGACGGAGCGTACCGCTGGCAAGTCTCTCTGAGCAACGTGGACTATCTGGGGGAAGAAGATCCCGGCGGCCCCGGTGGCACCGTGCAATTCGTCGTCGGCAAATCCGGTTTAATCGATCCGGGCACTATGACAGATGATGAATGGACCGACCCGCACGCCTGCAGCGGCACACGGGGGGAAGTGGTTAATGAGCGACGCGACCCGCCGCTTCCGAATCTAGTTCACCACGTCCGCAGTCACTATGCCGAGTTCGAGGTGCGCAACAACCGTTGCTGCAAGTGCGGAGCGGGCGGATGTGTTCCCAAAGAACCGGAATATGGCGATTCTGACCCCATGGGGAGTTGGTGCGGTGGCGAGGAGACAGACGATTGCGGGCATCTGCCTGACGTGCTGGTGGTGGACCTGGCGGCCAATTCGTGTGAGGTGTTCGGCCCTGTGTCATGGTCGCAGCAACTGGTCGTGCTGACACGTACGACCGGATGCACGTGGCAGGGATCACTGACTGACAGCGACAACGTATCGCGCACAGTGACCCTCTCCCAGCGTGGTTTGCTGGACGGATCAACGCAATGCCATTGGCGATTACAGACGCCATGCAGCGGCGGGTTCGGACACACGAATACCTCCGAAACGTTCCTGACGCCCTATGGGACCTATAGCGATGGGTCGGTGATATGAGGCGCAAGTTCTGTGCCAACTGGACGGACTGTGGTCTGACCGGCGGCGGCTGCTGTGCCCTGGGCCGCGGGGGCGGGAAGCCATCCTTCACCTATTGTGCACTGGTGTGCGACATCCTCACGGATGGGGAACGCGCCATTGCCCAGCGTCTTGCGGTCCTGCAGCGTCAGCCAGCGCCCCAGCCCCGCGTCTTCCGGCCTGGCGATGCGATCAGTCAGGTGCTGTCCCGGCTGGGCTACACCGCCACGGCGGGCTGCGGCTGCGAGGCCATGCGGCGGCGGATGAACGCATGGGGCTGGTGGGGATGTGCCATCACCCACCGTGCCGAGATCGTCACGTGGTTCCAGGCCAAGGCCAGGGAGGCGGGGATTGAGGTAGACGGCCGGGGCGTGCTCGGCCTGCTGCGTGCCGCCTGGCGGGATGCTCGCAGACGGCACACTCCCGACTCGTCGGGATCCGATCGACCGGCCCGCGAAGGCTGATCGATCGACATTCGAGGAGGTTTCAAAAAGCGGCCCGGCAACGGGACCGCTACCGGTGCGCGCCG
>CAYNMV010000096.1:0-13142 GCA_964398315.1 uncultured Tepidisphaeraceae bacterium
AGGCGCGACAGTCGCCGATCGTTACAGGCGGCTGATCAGCAGCTCGCGCTGGAAGATCATCTCCTTGGGCAGGTCGCCGGCCAGCTTGAGGAACAGTTCCTCCTGGCTGATGATCTCCTGCTTCACTTCCTCGGCGCTGATCGACTGGATCTTCTCGAAATCGCCCTTGTCGATGTCGAGGCCTTCCAGGTCGATGTCCTGCGGGCGGGGCATCCAGCCCAGCGGGGTTTCCTTGGCGTAGGCCCGGCCGTGGGCGCGGTCAATGATCCACTTGAGGACGCGCATGTTCTCGCCGAAGCCCGGCCAGACGAACTTGCCGTTCTCGTCCTTGCGGAACCAGTTGACCAGAAAGATGCGCGGGCAGTCGCTCATCTTCTTGCGCATGCGGAACCAGTGCACCAGGTAGTCGCGGATGTGGTAGCCGATGAACGGGAGCATGGCCATCGGGTCGCGGCGGACCACACCGGTGGCGCCGGTGGCGGCGGCGGTGGTTTCCGAGCCGATCGTCGCCCCGACGTACACGCCGTGGATCCAGTTGAACGCCTGGAACACCAGCGGGATGGTTTTGGAGCGCCGGCCGCCGAACATGATGGCGGTCACGGGCACGCCGGCCGGGTCATCCCAGTTCTCATCCAGCACCGGGTTGTTGATGGCCGGGGCCGTGAAGCGGCTGTTGGGATGGGCCGCCTTGGTGCCACTGGCGGGTGTCCATTCCTTGCCCTGCCAGTCGATCGCCTTCTGGGGAACGGGCATATCCGAGTCTTCCCACCAGATGTCGTAGGTACCATCTTCCAGCGGCACAAGGGCAACGTTGGTAAAGATGGTGTCCTTGCTGATGGTGGCCACCGCGTTGGGGTTGGAGCGGGAGTTGGTGCCGGGTACAACGCCGAAGTAGCCGGTTTCGGGGTTGATGGCGCGCAGCTTGCCTTCCTCGTCGACCCACATCCAGGCGATGTCATCGCCGACCGTGGTGATCTTCCAGTCCTTGTACCGAGGCGGCGGGATGAGCATGGCGAAGTTGGTCTTGCCGCAGGCCGAGGGGAAGGCGGCGGCGATGTAGCTCTTCTCGCCATTGGGCGCCTGGGCGCCCAGCAGGAGCATGTGCTCAGCCATCCAGTCCTGCTGCTTGCCGAGATAGCTGGCAATGCGCAGCGCCAGGCACTTCTTGCCCAGCAGGGCGTTGCCGCCGTAACCGGAGCCAAAGCTCCAGATGGTGTTGTCCAGCGGGAAGTGGCAGATATAGCGGCGGTCGGGGTTGACATCGCCGATTGAGTGCAGGCAGCGGGTGAACTCGTTGGCGTTGCCGTTTTTTTCCAGCACGTCCCAGGCGACATCGCCCATGCGGGTCATGATGGACATGTTGGCCGCGACGTAGAGCGAGTCGGTCAGTTCGATGCCGACCTTGGCCAGCGGGCTCTCGGCCGGCCCCATGACGAAGGGCACCACGTACATGGTCCGCCCCTTCATGCATCCCTGGTAAAGGGGCTTGAGCTTGGCGTAGGCCTCCTTGTCGTTCATCCAGTTGTTGGTGGGGCCAACCATGTCCTCCGAGGGGGTGCAGATGAACGTGAGGTGCTCGGTGCGGGCCACGTCGTTGGAATTGGAGCGGTGATAATAGCACCCGGGCCACTTCTTCTGATTCAGTTCGATAAAGACGCCGGTCTTGCAGCCTTCCTGGTAGAAACGCTGGCGTTCTTCGAGCGAACCGTCACAGTAGACAACCTTGTCGGGCTGACAGAGGGCAATGCATTCCTCAAGCCACTGCTTAACGTATGGGTTGGCCTGGGCACGCGCTTCGCCAGAAACCTTGCGGGAGGCGGTGGCGACGGTCATGGGGCAACATCCTTTCGCTAATCGACGCAACCGGTGGCGTCGGGTTCGATCCACGAAATGGCGGCGAATCCAAATCTTCCATCGACGCAGCGGGCCATCTTGCCCATCGCATCGGGCCCTGTAAACGCTCAAAGCCCGCGGCCACTCGTGAATTCTTTCACAATGCTACGTAAGAAATCGGATATTTCAATCCGATTGCGTGATCCTAGCGGACGGGACCGATGCCTGATTGATCGCAACCTTTTTATCCACAATATTTTGCCTTCACGAGTGCGATTTCTGAAAAGGTGGGTTGTAATCGGATGGTTTAGTCCGAATAGTCCTTGGCAGGGGGTGTCTGCGGCGGTAGATGGTATTCGGGACGCGATCGCTGGCTACGAAAGACACGGTGCGCAGAATGCCTGCCGTGGCGGCTTCGCGGCTGGGGCCGCTTTGGGGCTGGGGCCGCGCGAGGGGACCATCATCGCTCAAACCCTTATTGCAGATGATTGCGAAACGGCTCGGATGAATGGCCAGTCGCCCCTTGGCGACCGAGGGGTCGGCAAATCCGTGCGGTACATCCATACGGCGGTGTTTTTGCTGGGTGGGTCAGGTGATCGCTGAACTTGCGCGCTGCGGCCCCTGCCCCCGCGCAAATGGGGCGCGCTTTCGCTAGAATCGCCGGGCTATGGCGACGTTGAGCTATCGAACGGCGGGAGAATCGCATGGGCCAGGGTTGATTGCGCTGGTGGAGGGGCTGCCAGCGGGCGTGCCGGTGGATGTGGCGTTCATAGACGGCGAGCTGCGCCGCCGCCAGGGTGGCTATGGCCGCGGCGGACGGCAGAAGATCGAGACCGATCATGTGCAGCTTCTCTCAGGGGTGCGCCTCGGCAGGACGATCGCCGCACCGGTGACGATGCTCATCCCCAACAAGGATTCGCGCCTGGATGATCTGGCCCGCACCCCCCCGCTGCACCGGCCACGGCCCGGGCATGCCGATCTGGCAGGCTCGGTTAAATGGCTGACAACCGATTGCCGCGAGATCTTGGAGCGTGCCAGTGCGCGCGAAACCGCCGCCCGCGTAGCGGCCGGGGCGCTGTCGCGCTGCCTGCTGAAGGCGTTTGATATCGAGGTATTCGGCTTCGTGCGCGGGGTGGGCCCGGTGGTGTCAGACGTGACAGTCACGCCGGAGAATTGGCGGGATCTTGCGAAAAAGCGCGATCACTCTGAGGTTTATGCCCTGGATGAGGTGTCAGACAGCGCGATGCGCGACTTCATCAATCAGCAGAAGATGGCCAAGGACACCGCCGGCGGGATTGTCGAGTGCCATGTCTTCAACTGCCCGATTGGCCTGGGAAGCTGCATGACCTGGGATGGCCGGCTCGATTCGCGCATCGCCGCGGCGGTGATGGGGATTCAGGCATTCAAGGGGGTTGAGATCGGCTTGGGATTTGAAACCGCCCGCCGGCCGGGATCGCAAGTTCATGATGAAATTGGGTTCGATCCGTCCAAGCGCAATACACCCAGCCTGGGTTTTGTCCGCCCCACCAACAACGCCGGTGGCCTCGAAGGGGGCATGACCAATGGCCAGCCGGTGGTCGTCCGCGGCGCGATGAAGCCGATCAGCACCCTCGGCAAGCCCCTGGGCAGCATCGACCTGAACACCCGCCAGCCCAGCGCGGCCGGCTGGGAGCGCAGTGACATCTCCGCCATCAGCGCGGCCGGCGTGGTGATGGAGAATGTGGTAGCGTTCGAGATCGCCCGCGCCCTGGTCGAGAAATTCGGTGGTGATTCGCTGGCAGAGATGCGCCAGAACTACCAGGCCTATCTCGATGCGGCACGACAGCTCCCGCAGGACCAATAAGTCCGAGAGCGGCGCAAAAGAAGAAGGGTCGTCCACCGGCGTGGACGACCCTTCCTTGTTTTCGCAGCTATGACCTTGTCGGTCGCGGTCAACTCTTAGAAGTTGAAACCGATACCCAGGCCGTAGACGAAGCCACCGTCGCCGAAGCTCTCTTCCAGCAGGAACTGGTACTCGACGATGCCGTAGATGAAGGTCGAGGCATTGACGTAGTACTTCACGCCGCCTTCGAGGCTGGCGATCCAGCTGTCATCGACGAAGTCGCCGTAGGCATAGCCGATGTTGGCACCGACGAACGGACGCCAGTTGTCACCGAGCTGGAAGTGCCAGTCCAGACCCAAGCGGGTCGAACCCTGCACCACGCTGTCGCTGCCTTCGGGATCCACCCAGCTCAGGCTCTGGCGAACGTAGACCTGAGCGGGGTCGATGAAGTAGTAACCGACCTGAACATCAACGCCGAACGAATTGTTGTCGAAGTCGTTGTCGCTGGCGCCCGTACCGCTGAGGGTCAGTTCCCAGTCACCGGCCTGGGGAACGGCCATCGCAAGCGAGGGGAGCAGAGCAACAACACCGACGAACAGAAGCTTCCGCAACATAAGAACCTCCTTCAACCAGTTCCGGAACCCGCCGGTGGAGAAACCGGTCGGTCGGGCGAATGCCCCGGGCCTGTGCGGTGGACCCGTGCGAGTCAGGTCGAACCAGTCGCCTTCTCGCAGTTGGGGATGTCCGCCGGACCGACCGGCGTCACCCGCCCTCAACCCTGTCCGGTTAACCAACCGGCACGATTGAGGAAGCCATTGTGATAACGATTCTAGCCATCAATCACAATGGTCAATCCATACTGTCTATCGGATCCATGACGGTTAAAACGCCAGTCATTTTTATACCGGCTCCAGATGCAAGATATTACAGCATCTGATCTTACCTGTTTTATCGGACCCTTCAACCGCATGGGTCCGGTATGTTTTGTTTGGCCTCCAGCCAGAATTCAACAGTTTGGCCGGTGTTGGGCCAGCACAGTGGGCAGCAAATCCTTGCTGGCATCGGGCCCGGAAAGGCCTCTCTGCCTCTTATATATGCGTGGCCAGGAGTCGGATGCCTGCCGGTCCGCCTGCTCACCTTTTCACCTTTTTGTGACTTTGGTCTGGCTGGCCCCCGCCCGCCGGGGGCCTACACCGCCGCGCTGGCAGGTGTGCCGACCTTGCCGCCGACATACTCCACCGCGTTGCGGAAAACGGCCAGCCCCGCCCCTTCCGCCGGCAGCGGCCGCTGGCTGGTCCAGGCCGGGTGCTGGAAGGGATCGACATAACGCTCCGGGTGCGGCATCAGTCCGAACACCAGACCACTCTCATCGCAGATCCCGGCGATGTCATCCACGCTGCCGCTGGGATTCCAGGGCGATTCGCCCTGCGGGCCCGAGCCATCGCTGCGCACATACACCATCGCCACCTGGTCCTGCTGCCACAGCGCCCGGCGCACGGTGTCATCGGCCGGCACGAACCGCCCTTCACCGTGGGCGATGGGCAGCTCGATCTCCGGCAGGTTGCGCGTCCAGATGCACTTGTTGCTGCGGCTGGCCAAGCGAATCCACCGATCAATGAAACGGCCACTTGTATTATGGGCCAGCGTGCAGGTCTGGCCGCTGCGCCCGGCGATGGGGCCGGGCAGCAGCCCGGTCTTCACCAGTACCTGGAAGCCATTGCAGATCCCGAGGATCGGCTTGCCCGCATCGATAAACTCGCGCATCGCATCCGACAGATGATGCAGGATCTGGTTGGCGAAGATGCGGCCGGAGCTGATGTCATCGCCATAGCTGAACCCCCCGGGCACGGCCAGCAACTGATAGTCCCGCAGCAAGGATTTGTTTTCCAGCAGCCGGTTGATATGCAAAAACTCGGCCCGCGCCCCGGCCCGCTCGAAAGCGTATGCCGTCTCGCGATCGCAATTGGTCCCCGCCGTCCGAAGAATCAACACCTTGGGCTGCATCATGATGCCAAGTGTACGCAGCTTCGGGCCTGCGGACCATATCCCCGCCAGAAACGCGCCTCCGTTGTGCCAGGTCTGAGAAAACCCGGCGGATGCAACGCATCATGTGCAATGGAAGGCGCCCGGCGCCTGAGGGGTCAGGCGTTACCTCAGGGCCGCATCGCCTTTCACTGGGAAAGTGGGTGCACGATTTCGATAGACTTGGCGATCTGCCGCGCCAGTACGCGATCGCCAAAGCCCGGGTCACTGCGCATGGACTGGAGCTTGACCAGGATGATCTCGCGCCCGGCCCGTCCGCAGATGAACAGGTCGTGGTATTGCGCATCGCGGTCGGGGGCGACACGGTACCCCTCCAGCATGATGCCGCGCACGCCGGCAACCGTGGCTGATCCGGCCCAGCGGAGCCGGGCCACCGGCGAGCGGGCGGTCAGGTCGCGCGGGTAAACCGGCGGCACCACCCCACGCACGTTCAGATAATCCTCCGGGTCGAGCCCCTCGGGGTTGGCATAATGATGCACCTCCAGCCACCGCCGCGGAACCTGGTCGCGCGGGGTTGAGCCGAAGATCGCCGCCACCTGCTCATGCACATCGGCATCGTATTCCCACCCCTCCGGCAGACGCAGGCGCAGCGTCACCACCTCCTGTGGTGCTGACAGCTCCACCTCCATCGCCGCCTCCACGCTGCGCATGGTCAGTGCGGCCAGCCCCATCGTCGCCAGCAGCACCCCGGCCAGCACCACCTGGAGGATCACTCTCCGGGTCCCTGTCATCGCCCGCATCCGCATCATGCCACGAGCGTAAGGAAGCGCACTCCCAAAAGAAAGCCGATCGGCCGTGATCGAGGGCCAATACACGCGCGGCAACCGGTCAGGATGAAGCTGGCATCATGCTTGCTCAGACCCCTCCTGAGCAGCATCGGGGACCGGCGAGCCTGCCTGCTGAACAGGCGACCCCCGAGCCAGGGGCGAAAAGGACGCCCCCTCTGCTCAAATCCTGGGCAGTCGATCCGACCGCGGGTGGGCCGCGGCTCGATTCGCCCGGGAAACCTTTTTTGCGGGCACACCGCGGGAGTAAAGGATGATCTGGAGGTTTCCAACCGTGACAGCGCTGCTGGCGCTTCTTCTGTTAATGGCCCCTGTCGCCAGTGCGGTCGAGCCGGTGGCCATCGGCGAGATTCAGGACATCGACAAGGGCGATACCGCATGGATGCTCACCAGCGCAGCGCTGGTCCTCATGATGACCGGGCCGGGCCTGGCCCTGTTTTACTGCGGCCTGGTCCGCCGCAAAAACGTCCTGTCAACCATGATGCAGTGTTTCGTGCTCATGGCGGTTTCGACAGTCGTCTGGGCGGTCATCGGCTACAGCCTGGCGTTTGACACCGGCAACATTTTCATCGGCGGGCTGAACTTCGCCTTCCTCAATGGCGTGGGCATGGAGCCGGCCGAGTACGCCGGAAGCATCCCCCACACCAACTGGATGGTCTTCCAGCTCATGTTCGCCATCATTACCCCGGCCCTGATCTGCGGCGCCTACGCCGAACGGATGAAGTTCAGCGCCATGCTGCTGTTCAGCACCCTGTGGCTGCTGGTGATCTACTGCCCGCTGGCGCACATGGTCTGGGGCAAGGGAGGGCTGTTTAACGCCTTCAACGCCGATCCGAACGGGTGGAACATCCCGGCGCTGGACTTCGCCGGCGGCACGGTTGTTCACATCAGCTCCGGTGTCTCGGCGCTGGTATGTGCCCTGGTGCTGGGCAAGCGCCATGGTTACGGCCGCTCGCCCATGCCGCCGCACAGCGTGGTGCTCAGCGTGGTCGGTGCTGCCCTGCTGTGGGTGGGCTGGTTCGGCTTCAACGGCGGCAGTGCCCTGGAAGCCGGCGGCCTGGCTGCCCACGCGTTCATCAACACCCACCTGGCCGCCGCCGCCGCCACCCTGGGCTGGCTGCTGGTTGAGTGGATCCGCACCGGCAAGCCCACTGTCCTGGGCGCGATTTCCGGCGCCGTGGCCGGGCTGGTGGTCATCACCCCCGCCGCCGGCTTCGTCACACCCATGCATGCCCTGCTGATGGGCGTGATCGGCGGCGTCATCTGCTACTTTGGCGCCACCCGCCTCAAGCATGCCCTGGGCTACGATGATTCGCTGGATGCCTTCGGCGTTCACGGCATCGGCGGAACAGTGGGCGCGGTCCTGACCGGCGTCTTCGCCGCCGCGGCTGTCAACGGCATGCCCGGCCTGCTGGAGGGCAACGGCACGCAGTTGACCAACCAGGTCATCGCCACCGCTCTCACCTGGGCCATCTCCGGCGCGGGCACCTTTGTGCTGCTGAAACTGGTGGACCTGGTCATCGGCCTGCGCGTCACCGAGCAGGAAGAGCACGAAGGCCTGGATCTCACCCAGCACGGCGAGTCCGGCTACAACCTGGCCGAGGCCTTCGGCGGCACCGTGGTCGCTCCGGCTCAGGCCTCCGTCGCCATCGAGGGCGAAGTCGCCATGGCGCACTGAGTCCAGACCCGTGCAACGGATCCGGCGCTGCGGATCATCGGTGGCCAGGTAACGCTGACCACAGGCCCGCCGACGACCAGCGCCAAAACAGGAAAGCGCATCAAAACCATCGCGGTCCCTGCTACCCGGCAGGGACCGCGATGGCATTTACGCGATGGCGTTTATCAGTATGAGAAAAATCCAACAGGGATGCGGTCTGCCGATCGTCAATCGCGCATCAACCAGCGCTGCTCTCACGCCCTTGCAAACCCGCGCAGCGCCAGCCAGTTGATGCACAACATCGGCCAGGTACGCAGCGCACGATCATCCTGTGCCAGGCCAACACCATGGCGGCCGCGTTCGTGGATGTGCAGTTCAAAGGGCACACCGTGCCGGCGCAACGCGGCGGCGTAGGCCAGTGAGTTCTCAACCGGCACCACCGGGTCATCCATGGTGTGGAACAGGAACGTGGGCGGCGTGCGTGCGGTGACCTGCCGATCCGGGCTGAGTTGCTGCACCAGCTCGGGCGCGGCATCCTCGCCGATCAGGTTCCGCCGCGAACCGCTGTGGCCGTAGGACTCGGCGAAGGTAAGGACGGCATAGATCGGGGCCGACACATCCGGCCGGGCCGACTGCCGCTCGATCGGGTCGGTCGCGTTGGGATCGCCTTCTTCTCCCAGCGTGGAGACGCTTGCCGCCAGGTGCCCGCCCGCGCTGAACCCCAGCACGCCCACGCGCCCCACATCCAGCCCCCACTCACCGGCGTTGTGGCGCACGAGGCGAATCGCCCGGCTGACATCCAGCAGCATCGCCGGATGCCGGTAGCGCGGGGCCAGTCGATATTTCAGCACGAATGCCGTCACGCCGTGCTGCGCCAGCCACTGTCCCACCACCGCCCCTTCATGCTCGGCCAGGTGCTGGTATCCACCGCCGGGACACACGACCATCGCCGCCCCGGTACGCTGATCCGGCGCGGGATCATACCGGGTGAGCGTTGGCACATCGGCATCGTCCATTCCAATCGCGCCCGGCACCTTTCCTGCCGGCCACAGAGGCATAGGTTGATTCATGGCGGATATCATATAGCGGCCGCGTTCGGGAGCGATGGGTGCGATGGGCAGATCACCCACACGGGCTGCTCTATCGGTCCCGCCGGCGACGGCGGAGCAGGGTGTAGCCGGCGGCAAACGCGCCAAGCGCCATGGCGGTGGGCTCAGGGGTGGAAATGGCGATGTACTGGCCGTCGGTGGTGGTGCCCCAGATCGTGTTCTGGTCGGTGTTACGGCCGGCGTCGATCCGCTGCCAGAGGCCATCATCGTAGATCCAGAGCTTCAGATTGGCTTCATCCAGGCCCAGCTCCCGCAGCAACATCTCATCATAGTGAACCAGCAGGTCCAGCGAGGTGTACGCACTCGCGCTGGCCATGGACCAGATGGTGGCGAAGGTGTGGCCTTCGGGCAGGAACAGCTCATCGTGCAGCGTCCGGTCCACCTCACGGACCGCCAGCAGGCCGGGCTGGGTGAGGCCATGGAAGCGGAACTCAATCGACTGGCTTGAGGTCAGCAGCGGGACATGGTCCCGCGGCCAGACGTAATCCATGCGATCGGCGCGCAGCGGGATGCCGGCGGCGATGGGCTCGGGCGACGTGATCTTGCCATTGCTGCCGGGAGGGCTGTTGGTGGCCCAGTCGGGGCCTGCGGTGATCGGCTGCGCATCCACCATCGGGCCCAGCGCCAGCGGATAGCGCTCCAGGTCTGTCTGGGCTGCGCGGAAGCGGTCATCGCGCGTGATGGGAGCGGGCCGGGTGGCGCCGGTCTGCGGAATGACAAAGGTTGGATCCTGCGCAGCGCTGCCCGATGGACGGCTCGCCAGCGGCGCAAATTCGTAATACCTCGGGCGCGGCAACGGCGCTGACCGGTGCGCGGCGGGCGCATCGGGCATGCGCACGGGCGGCAGAAGGCGCGGGCCCGGGGCGGACATCGGCAGGTGCGGATTGGGCTGGGGGCGCAGCGCGAACTCCGTGCGCGGAACATCGGCCGGCGGAAGAACCGGGCGCGGGGCGGCCTCGGGCACACGGCGGCGAGTATCCGCTTCCACCCGCAAATCCAGCGGATTGGGCAGCGCGCTCTTGATCGACTCAATCGGATTGTGCAGCAGGTTTTCCTTGAGCGTGTTGCCCAGGGCTGTCAGCCGGGTGGCGGCGGTGAGCGAGCCGGCAGCGAGCACCACCAGCAGCGCAGCCACCTTGATCCGCCCGCCCAGCATTGGCTTCATCGCCCCCTGGGCCATCGCGATGACATGGGTGCCCACCGCCGGCGGAACCGTGGCCTGCCCGGCGGCCAGGGCGGCGGCGGTCTGGGCGACCGGCTGGACCATCTGCTCGTAGATCGTCACCCGCACCATCTGCGCCAGCACGATCCCCAGCCCGACAGCCGAGATGCTGATCCCGCGCCGGCGCAGGCGCTGACGCAGCATCTGCCGCCCGCGATGCAGGCGCACGCCCAGGGCGTTGGCGGTGATCCCCAGTTCCCGCGCCACTTCCTCGGTCGAGTTCTGGCCGAAGTAGTGCAGGATGAGCGGCATGCGGTAGCGGGCGGGGATCGCGTTCAACTCCTCGCGCACGGCCGCGCGGATTTCATCGGCGTCGATCCGATCAGCATCGACCGTCTCCGGCGGCCGCATCGCGGCGACGATATTCTCGCGCCGATCCCGCCGCTTGCGCGAGCGGATCAGGTTCAGCGCCGCGCGCGTGGCAACCTGCTCCAGCCAGGGGCCAAGGTATTGGATGGTGCGGGCCGATTGCAGGTGCATCGCCAGGGTGAGGAACGTGGCCTGGGTGGCATCTTCGGCATCGTGGGCATTGCGGGTGATGCCCAGGCAGGTGTTGTAAACCATGCCGCCATACCGGCGCATGATCTGGTCGAAGGGCAGCTCATGGGCTGGGAGCGGGCGCAGCGGGGCCACGTCCTTGATCGTTTTTTTCGCCTCCTTCAGCGTGGCGGTGGACAAGACGGCTGCTCCTCACGGTTCCCGGGCACGGCCTGGCGGGTGGGGTGGTGCGATAGTATACCTCACGAATGTGCGGCCCGCGCGAAACAGCAGAAAGCTGCTTTCCTGCCCCTCTCGCCGCCGCAGCATGTCGATCAGGCGGAACAAAGCCAATTAAAAAATAGGCGGAGGCCGGTATCGCGCCAGGGAACATGCGATCTCGGGACCTCCGCCCACGCATCAGGCTGCCGCACCAGCGACAGATGTTTGCTGAGCCGGCGGGTTATCGCGATCCAATTCGCTGTAACGCCAGCAAACACCAGAGCTTATCCGCAAACCACTCCGATTGCGGATGAGGCGGGTCGCGCCTGCCTGCTATCCTGAGAGACACCGCCGCCGGCTGAACCTTACAAGGATTCTCAAAAAGACGATGGCGGGCATAGAATGGCGGAACGAACCCAAGGAGGCCCCGCATGCGGCAGCGCGCGATCCTGTCGAGCCTGGTATGCTTTATTCTCATAACAAATGGCTGCACCAGCACTTACTACAAGATCTGGCAAAAGCTGGGATGGGAGAAGCGCGATATCCTTGTGGATCGGGTCCAGGAGGCCCGCGATGAGCAGCATGCCGCCAAGGAGCAGTTCAAAACCACGCTCGAGCGCTTCCAGGAGTTGACACGGTTTGAGGGCGGCGAGCTGGAATCGCGCTATCGCCGGCTCAGCAGCGAGTATGAGAAATGCCAGGATCGGGCCGAGGCCGTCAGCGACCGGATCAAGGCGGTGGACAAGGTTGCCCGCGACCTGTTCAGTGAATGGGAAAGCGAGCTGGCCGAATACGATGATGCCGAGCTGCGGCGAATCAGCGCCAAGCAGCTCAAGGAATCGCAAGCCCGTTACGAGGAATTGCTTGCCGCCATGCGCAAGAGTGAGGCCTCGATGCAGCCGGTGCTGAGCGCGTTCAAGAACCAGGTTCTGTTCCTCAAGCACAACCTGAACGCCGCGGCCATTACCTCCCTGCAGGGCACCGCCGCCGAGATTGATGGCGATGTGCGGAATCTCATCCGTGATATGGAAGCAGCCATCGTCGAGGCCGATGCATTCATTGGCGAGCTGAAAAAGGGCTGAGACGGACCAGCCGCACCGACCGGTCATCCAACCATCACCGATCGCCCGAACGGGCGGGGGTGGACTCATTATTTACGTCCGCCTCAGCTCGCTTGTTCGTGGATAAACCGTGGAAAGCTTCTCGCCCGGCCGGGGGGAGGTTGCTTTCCGGCCGTTCGGTATTAATTTGGGATCATGGCCGACCCGACTGCCCCCCGTTTTGTCCACCTGCACGTTCACACGCACTACTCCATGCTGGATGGCGCCTGCCGGATCAAAGATCTGGTCGCGCGGACGAAAGAGCTGGGCATGGACTCGATCGCCATCTCGGACCATGGGTGCATGTTCGGGGCCATCGAGTTTTACAACGAATGCAGGGCCGGCGGCATCAAGCCCATCCTGGGGATGGAAGCCTATATCGCCCCCGGCGACCGCCGGGAGCGTTCCAGCCCCACCGGCAACCCCGGCGATGCCGCTTTTCACCTCCTGCTGCTGGCCGAGAACCTCGAGGGGTACAAGAACCTGATGAAGCTTGCCAGCATCGCCTACCGCGAGGGCTTCTACTACAAGCCGCGCATCGACAAGGAGGTGCTGCGGGAGTTTCGCGCTGGCCTGATCGGCACCAGCGCCTGTCTCGGCGGCGAAGTCGCCAGCGCCTTCCTCAAACACGATGCAAAGAAGGCGAAGAAAATCGCCGAGATGTACCTCGACATCTTCGGCCCCGACCGCTTCTACATCGAGGTGCAAAAGCACATCAAGGAGCAGGACCAGGTCAATCCCGAACTGGCTGACCTGGCCAGGCGCCTGGGTGTCGGGCTGGTGGCCACCAATGATGTGCATTTCCTCAAGGCCGAGGACCACTTCGCCCATGACTGCCTCTGCTGCATCAGCATGGGCCGGCTGGTCAGCGA
>CAYNMV010000097.1:0-12756 GCA_964398315.1 uncultured Tepidisphaeraceae bacterium
CTCCGACTGCGGGCTTATGAGTCTAACAGAGCGGCCCTTCCCAGCGAATCACGGCTTGCCGCCGGCGGGGTGCTTGCCCGCCGGGTGCCGTCCGCGGGGCTATTTGTCGGTATCCGGGGGGAGTTCCGGTTCGACATCGGGTTCGACCAGGTCCTGGGCGAGGCGGCTGAGGAAGAACTGGATTTCCTGGGTGGCGACCTGGGCGGGCAGGGTGTCGCGCAGGTCGTACTGGTGGTTGTGGTCCTCGGCCGAATCATCGCCGCGTTTTTCGCCCTCGGTGATGATGTGGTGCTCGAAGGTGATGGCATCCTCGTGGCTCTGGGTGATGACCAGCTCTCCCCAGCGCCAGGCGAAGTGGATGCGCAGCGCCAACTGATTGCCCCAGGTGCTGACGCGGTGCACGATGCGGTTCTGGGCCAGCAGTTTCACAAGCTGATCGATCGCGGGCAGGACGGCATGATTGAGGAAATCAGCGTAGTTGCGGTTGTAGTCGTTCTGCCGCTCCATCGCCTCGCGCTCGGCCTGCAGCTTCTCGGGATGCACCTCCCGGAACGCCGTCACCCGCCCAAGCCACCATTTTGCGAAGTTCTTGTCCAACATCGGCCGCTGATGATAGCTGGCCACGCGGAACAGGCAAAGGCGGACGGGGGCAGGAGAGTGATCAGGGGCGGGAAGGAGCCGGCAACGGCCGGCGGGGCGCCAGTGCGGCTCCCCCACTGCTGCGCCGGCTGCGGGCAACGGAGGGAGAGGGTCCACCACCCGGCGAATCCGCCGATTGTGCCGGGGGATGAGGCATCCCCCATTCCTTCCGCCACCGCCCTTCCCCTCCTGCACCTTCCCTCCTTCTACACCCGGAAGATCGCACCCATCTTCCGTCCGATCAGTGCGTTGGCTGAGAGGATGGTCAGAGTGAGCAGGAGCATGGCCCAGACACCCAGGGCGCTGGCAATGTACAGGCCATCGCCAAGGCGCTGGCTCAGTTCCCAGATCGCCTTGGTAATCGGGTAAAAGCGGCTGGTCTGGGCGAGGATGAGCGAGTCGCTGACCTCGAGCATGGCGAAGGCGAAGGCGAGCAGGGCGCCGGCGATCAGGTTGGCTACGATCAGCGGCACGGTGATGCGTCCCAGCACCGTCCACCGCCCCGCGCCCAGGTTCGCCCCGGCCAGCTCCAGGTCACGCGGGGTCTGCTGCAATCCCGCCACCGCGCTGCGCACCACATACGGCAGCCGGCGGGCGGCGTAGGCCAGCACCAGCAGCACCACCGGATAGCGCTGCACATCCAGGAACGCGGGGGTGTTCTCGCCCAGCTTCTGGCGGAACCAGACGCTGATCGACAGGTAGCCGAAAGCCAGCACCAGCCCCGGCACCGCCAGCGGCAGCATCGCCAGGGCATCGATGACCGACTTGCCCGGCACGCTGCTGCGCACGATCACGATCGCCGCCCCCAGCCCCAGCATCACCGCCAGCAGCGTGGCCAGGCCGGCATAGCAGATCGAGTTCCAGATGCTGGGCATCGCCAGCTCATCGACCAGCGCGCCCAGGTAATGATCCGCCGTGAATCCGCGCGGCAGGATCGACTGATACCACGCGCCGGTTGCGCTGATGCTGGTAAGCACCACCGACACATGCGGCAGCACCGCCAGCGCGAAGACGATGACAAACGGCAACAGCGCCAGCAGGCCCCGGATGCCGGTGAGCCGCCGGGGGGTGGCCTGCACCGAAGCCTTGGTGGTGGCGCTGTCAAAGCCGCGCCCCAGCACCACCTTGCCGATGAGGTACAGCAGCGTTGAGGCGGCCAGCATGACGACCACCAGCGCATAGGGCAGCGGGTTGTCCGGCTCGGTGATCTGGCTGAAGACCTGCACGGCGGTGACATCGTAGAACTGGAACATCAGCGGCGTACCCAGCTCGGTGAAGCTCCAGATCAGCACCAGCGTGCAGCCGGCGAAGAGGCCCGGGCGCATCAACGGCAGCGTAATCGTGCGGAAGATCCGCCAGCGGCCCGCCCCCAGGTTGGCCGCCGCCTGCTCCATCGCCGGATCGATATTGGCCAGGGCGGCCTGCAGGTTCAGCAGCATGATCGGATAGAGCGACAGCGCCATCACCCCCACCACCCCCGCCAGGCGCATCGACCCCAGCCAGTCAAACCCCAGCTCACCGCCAGCGCCGGTGAGCATGGTCAGCGGGCCAAAGCGCGAGAGGACCAGCCGCATCCCCACCGCCCCCACGAACGGCGGCAGCACCATCGGCACCAGCAGCAGCCCGGACATGATCCCGCGCCCCGGGAAGGTGTACTTGACGCTCAGCACCGCCAGCGGCAGCGCGATCAGCAGTGTCAGGCCGGTGGTCAGCAGCGCGATGAGGGTGGAATTCAGCAGCCCGCGCAGCAGCACGGGGTTGGCGGCGATCAGGCGCAGGTAATCCAGCGTGAACCCGCCCTCGCGCGCCCGAAAGCCGGTGGCCACCACGCTCACGATCGGCCAGATGAGGAAGACGGCGAAGAATGCCAGCAGCGCTGCCGCCAGCCAGAGGTGCGCCGGCCGTGCTGCCGGTCGCGCTGCCCGCGCTCCCATCGGCGCTGCCTTCTGCGGGCGCCTCATGCCAGCTCCGATTGATTCATCTGCAACCACCATCATCTCGTTGTCCGTTCGGGGCCTCCGCCGCAGGCCGATCCGTGCCGGCGGTATCCTGTGGCGCGGGATAGAAGCACGCGCGGGCGGCAATGCGCTATCCAAAGCGCTCGCACTCCAGGCGCAACCCGCACGGGTTGAAAACCCGTGCCACGATTTTGCGGGCAGCGGCTAGCGCAGCTCCCGCCGTGCCTGCTCGGCGGTGGCATCGTAGTGGGCGCGGAACTTTTGCGCCCATTCGATGCGCTGCCGGGTCATCCACAGTCGGTCATCCTGGCCGGCCTTCTGCAGGCGCGTGCGTGTTGCGCGCTGCTCGGCCACATCGTGCATCTCGATGGGCAGGTCGGCCAACTGCTCGATCAGCGCAGCGCGACGCTTCGCGTCGGGGATGCGGAGGATGATCTCGTAGGCATGTTTCAGGGCGCTGCGGCTGTCGATCCAGGCCGCGGCCCAGATGGGGCGCGTATCGCGGAACAGGCCCATCCATTCGCCGCGCAGGTTGAAGCCGGCCGCTTCCTCGAAGGGATTGGTGTCATCGGCCCAGCCGGTACGGTCAGCGTAGACATCGGGGCGGATCGGCAGGCGCCGCAGGCTGCGCTGCAGGTATGGCCGCTGGCCCCCCTGCAGGTTCCACAGGCGCTGGCCTTCGGGCGAAAGCAGGAACTCGATCAGGCGATTGGCCAGCACTTCCTTCTCGCCGATCACACCATAGAGGATGCCGATCGGATCGGGCGTGATGGCGGTGGCGCCGCGCGGGGCGAGATAGCGGATGCGGTGCCGGCCGATCTCCTGCTCGTAGACGCGGGCGTAGAAGTCGATCGCCACACCGGCGGCGGCATCGCCGTTGCCCACATCGTTGGGCACCTGCGAGGCCGAATCGGTGAAATAACGGGCATTGGCCGCCATCAGCAGCAGCGTGCGCATGCCCTGCTTCCAGCCGGCGGCCAGCGCCTGCTGGTACTCGGCATCGCTCTCCCGGTCGGCCGGGGGCAGGGCCGCCAGCTCGGGGCGGCGGGCGAAGATCTCGGCTTCGGCATCGGCCATGGCGCGCTGGATCGCCATCATGTAGGTCATCGCCGCCGAACCGCTGCGGGTGGGATCGGCCAGGGCCACCAGGCCGGCGAGCTGCGGCCGGGCCAGGTCGGTCCACTGCTGCGGCGGCGGCAACTGCAGTGTGTCGTAGAGCGAGGGGTTGTAGATGATGCCGAAGCTGCTCAGCACCACCCCTACCCACCGCGGCGACTGGCCTGTCTTGATGCGCTCGTGCAGCGCTACGCCATTCAGATCGGGCCGGGGAAAGGCAGCACTGAGCACGGCCGGATCGATCGCCACCGGCTTGAGATAGGGCTTGAGGTCATTTTCGAAGACAACATCGCCGCCGCCCCACACCAGGTGGATATCGGCGAAGCGGGCGATATCGGACTCGGGCCGCAGCTGCCCATCAGTGCTGCGCATCGTATCGGTGCCGTACTTGTCGGCGATCAGCTTGACGATGTCGTTGGTGCCGCCCGGCGTGAGGTAGATGAGGCTGACCGGCTGGCCAAACCGCTCGCGGTGCCACTCGGCAAACGCGGCGGCAAAGGTGCGGCGGATGTCCTGGGTATGCGGGGTGATGATCGTCAGCGACAGCCCCGCCCCGCCATCGGCCGGCAGCGCGCTGGCCGCTGTGCGCACGAGGGCCAGGCGCATGACAAACGGTGTCACGAGCACCAGGGCAAAGAGGATGAGCCAGAGAGAACGCACGGTCCGAAATCGGTTGCGCTGCCTCTTGAGGGGCAGCGCAACCGGTGATCGCCTTACACACTGGGTGGGAGCGGCTCGGCATACACCGGCGCCACCGGGGCAGCGCTCACGCTGGCGTACGCCACGCGCTGCGCGTTCACAATGCTCGAGATAACTTTGAGGAGCATCACGCCAGCGATCACTGCCAGCACCTCGGCGGCGATCATCATGAGGGCCGCGGTGTAGAAGGTAAGGAATTCGCCAGGCTGGGCGCCGGTCGCCATGCTCCCTGCGAAGCGCGCCACAAATCCGCTGCAGATCCAGCAGGCCCACCAGGCGCTGAGCACCGATGGTGCGGTTACGCGCTCGTAGCCCGGGACCATGGTGTCCCCTTCGCTCCGCAACCACCAGTCCTTCATGACCTGGTACGGCCGCCACAGGTTGACGATCGGGATGAACCAGTAGCCGACCGCCCATCCCGGCGTGAACCGGGGCGTGTGCCCCAGCGCCAACAGATTCGTATAGGCGCGATGGAGCCACATCAGCAGCAGGACACCAGCCACGATGACCAGGCCGATCTCCACGACCCCCACCAGCAGTGTGATCAGGTTATAGGTGTCCGTGACTACCGCGCGGGGATCCGCCCCCCTCTCGAGCCGCCGGATCAGCGAGTAGTCCCACGCGTGATACGCCATCCCGACGAAGCAGAACGCAGTCGAAACAATCAGCGCGGCTTGGGCGATTCTGGCCCGGCCGTCTGAAGGAACATAGTTTGCCACACCGCGCGTTGAATAGGACAGAACGTTTCCCGTCTGCTGTGACATACGGCCTCCCTTGAAAGGTGTTGAGTCAATCGGCCAGTACAACAACGGCTTCAGGATCGAATTCTACCATCACCTCCCCCGGTACGTCGAACAGGGGTGGTGCGCTGATGGCGCGGATCCGCTGGCCGGCGACATCCAGGACATGCTCGCTGGCTTCGCCGAGGAAGGTGGTTTCCAGCGGGCGGCCGACGATCCGGTTCACCGGCGCTGCGTCTCGCCTGTCGCGGGTATCATCGCCCGGGCCGGGGAGGATCAGCCGCATCTGCTCGGGGCGAATGCTCACCATCACCTGATCGGGCAGCGGCTGGCCGTTGGCGCCCGCACCAGCGCGGGCGGTGAACCGGCCGGCGGGGGTCTCGACCTGCACCGTGGCACCGTCGCGGGCCACGATCCGCCCGGGCAGCAGGTTGGTCTGGCCGATGAAGTCGGCGACGAAGGTGTTGGCCGGGTGGTGATACAACTCGCCGGGGGTGCCCACCTGCATCAGCCTGCCATCCTTCATCACGCCGATGCGGTCGGCCACGCTCAGGGCCTCTTTCTGGTCATGGGTAACGTAGATCGTGGTGAAGCCGGCGGTCTTGCAGATACGGCGAATCTCGCTGCGCATCTCGTGGCGGAGCTTGGCATCAAGGTTGCTCAGCGGCTCATCGAGCAGCAGGCAGTCCGGCTTGACCGCCAGCGCCCGCGCCAGGGCGATGCGCTGCTGCTGGCCGCCGGAGAGCTGATTGGGCTTGCGATCGGCATAGGGCTCCATCTGCACCAGTTTCAGCACCTCGTCGATGCGCTGATTCTGCTGCTCGCGGTCCAGCCCGCGCACGTTCAGGCCGAAGCGGATGTTTTCGCGTACGGTCATGTGCGGCCAGAGGGCGTAACTCTGGAAGCACATCACCGCGTTGCGCTTTTCGGTGCCGAGGGCGGTTACATCACGGTCATTGAAGTAGATCCGTCCCGCCGACGGCTCATGCAGCCCGGCGATCAGGCGCAGGAGGGTGCTCTTGCCGCAGCCGCTGGGGCCAAGCAGAAAAAAAAGCTCGCCAGCGCGGATCTGCACGCTGATCTCATCCAGCGCCAGGGTCGGCCCGAAGGCCTTGGAGATGCGATCCAACCGAACCGAGGTCATGCGGCGGTATTTTAGCGATTTCCCGGTGAAGTGCGCGGGGTGGGACAGGGAGTGATGGACGAGAAGGGATGGGATGCATCGGTGCCCTGGCAAAACTGGCCGATCCGTCCGGTTGCGATCCATCACCCTCAAGCGCCTGTTGCCTGTCAGCGCAGCAGCGCGTGGGCGGAGACGCTGCCGGTCGCCCCGGGCTGCCCGGCGCCCTGGCTCTCATCACATATCACCTGCCTTTGTCCGTGCGATGCGCTGGGAGCTGTCACCTGTGCGGACGGCGATGGCATGCAGCAGGATTCTGCATTACGATCCGGCCATGGCCGCATCTGCGCTGCGCTGTGTTGAGGGTCAGCCTGGCTGGCGGGTGGCCGCCCGGGGGGTTGAGGTGTTTGTCACCCGCACCGGCGGGCAGATTGCACCGGTGCGCTTTCGTCTTGGCCAGCGCACCATCCAGCCGCTGCATATTGCTCCCTGGGCCGGCCAGGCGCTGGCGGCCCGGGTGCCGGCGATGCTCAAGGTCCTCCGGGGCGACTTTTTCTGCATGCCCTTCGGCGGCAATGACACCCCTTGGCGCGGCGAGCGGCATCCGCCCCACGGCCAGACCGCCAACAACCGCTGGTCATTGATCGACACCGCGCCCGGCCGACTGCGCCTTGCCTTGCGCACCACCGTGCGCAGGGGGCGGGTAGAAAAACAGATCCACCTCAAGGCCGGCCAGACCGCCCTGTACCAGCGGCATATCCTGAGCGGTCTGTCGGGACCCATGAGCCTGGGCCATCATGCGATGCTGCGCTTCCCGGACCAGCCGGGTGCGGGCCTGGTCTCCACCAATCCCTTTCGCGCCGGGCGCACCCCGCCGGTGCCGTTCGAGCGCCCCGAACAGCGCGGCTACAGCCTGCTGCGGCCGGATACGGTGTTCCATGCCCTGCACCGGGTGCCCTGCGTCACCGCCGAAATGGCCGACCTCTCGCGCTACCCCGCCCGGCGCGGATTCGAAGACCTGGTCATGCTCGCCAGCGAGCCGGCCGACTTTGCCTGGACGGCGGTGGTCTTTCCCTGCCAGCGCTACGTCTGGTTCGCACTCAAAGATCCCCGCATCCTTCCGGCCACCATCCTGTGGCATTCCAACGGCGGGCGACACTATGCCCCGTGGGACGGCCGGCATCTCAACGTGCTGGGGCTGGAGGAGGTCTGCTCCTATTTTCATTACGGGCTGGCTGAATCGGTCCGGCCCAACGCCTTCTCCCGCCAGGGCGTACCCACCGTCCATCGCCTTGATCCGCGCCGGCCGCTGGTGGTCAACTACATCATGGCTGTCGCCGCCGTGCCCGCGACCTTCACGCACATCCAGCGCATTGAGCGGGAGAAGGATCATGTCATCCTGATTGATCGCCGGGACCGGCGCGTGCGCTGTGCGGTGGATGTGGATTTCCTGGCCCAGACGGCGTGAGTGCATGCGCGTGACGCCAGCAGGCCCACCTCAGGCGCTAATATTGCCCCGGCGGGCGCACCTCACCTGGCATCGGGCATGGGCAGGTTGTGCAGGCGCAGAAAGCTCAGCTTATCCCAGTAGCCGCGCTGGAAGGCGATCAGACCATCCCGAAACTGGAAGAAGCCGCAGCCGCGCAGGCCCTGCGGGTCGCGCCATTCGAGGATGCCCCATTCTCCATCTTCAAAAATGTTCTCCACGATGCAGACCATCCTGGCTGTGGCAAACCCCTGCTCGAACATCCGGCGGATCGCCTGCCGCCCCCGCACCGGCTCCTCGGCCACCTGGTAGTTCACGGCATCTTCATGATACATGCCGGCCAGTGTATCCACGTCGGCCCGGTTGAATGCCTCAACCCATTGCGCAATCCGTTCTCGCGGGCGCATGCTTTGGTCTCCTGCTGTGTGGCCGCTACTGACTGAGGGGATCCTCGGGATAGCGCTCCTTCAGCAGCTTGAGAAGCGTCTGGCTGTGGGCGGCGTCCGTCTCCTTGAGCAGCTCGCTGGCGTAGTGGAGCAGGCGCGGCGCGTAAGGTGAATCGGGGACGGCGGCGGCGAACGCCTCGGCCACGCGGGCGGCCTCAGTGCGCGCATCGCGCAGGGCCATCAGCCGCGCTCGCAGCATCACACTGTAGCCGTCGATGAAATCGGCCGGGAAACGGCCCATCCACTGGCGCCACTGGTCCTCACCGGCCTCCCAATCCTTTTCCGCGATGAAAAACTCGACCGTCCGCGCCATGGCCCCGCTGAGGGCCGCCCGCCGCTGCGGCTCAACATCCACCGGAAGGGATTCGAGCAGTTCGCGCCCTTTTTTCCCCTGCCCCGCCAGCACCAGCGCCTGGCCGCGGAGCTGCTTGATGGCCGGGTCCCGGTCCTCAAACGGCTCCAGCGCGGCTGCCGCCCGCTGGGCATCGGCCACCCACCAGATCAGGTATTCGCCCAGCGTCCGGGCCGCCTGCGGCTGAAGATTGGACTCGCGCGGCACCTGCTCCAGCAGCGCAATCGCCTCGGCCGCCCGGCCATGGCGCACGGCATCCTGCACCGCCTCGCGAAGCGTCTGCATCGCCTGGTTCGGCTCGGCATGCTTCTTCAGCCTGGCCAGTGCGGTGCCCGCCTTGAGCATCGCATCGCGATCCCCGGCCCGGCGGTGCAGTTCAACGATGCGCACCAACTGGCCGCTCGTCAGCCGCGGCAGCTTATAGTCGCGCACGATCGTCGAGATGGCCTTCAGCTCAACGGTCTGGGGCTTATCAAGCCGCGAGAGATCGCGCGTGATGTACAGGCGGGTGGTCTGGGTATCGCCGCCCTGCCGGGTGCGCGCTGTCAGCTTGAGCGGATAGACCCCGCCGGCGAGGTAGACATGCTCCACCTCGGCGCCGGAAGCGGTCTGGCCATCGCCAAAGTCCCACTCATATTCCACCGCGCGCAGGTCCGGGGCGCGGAAGCGGTAATGATGGGCGTAATCGTTGTCGAAGAAGCACTCGCCGAGGTACTCGGTCTGGAAGTCGGCCACCAGGCGCTTGCTGAGCTGCTCGAGCCAGCCGACCTGGCCCTCGTACACCCGCCCGAACGCGGCGGCATCGATCACTTCCAGCTTCTCCTCACCCGGCCGGCGCCAGCCCACGCTCAGACGCCAGTCGCCGCCGTGATCGACGTGATAGATGCGCAGCTCATGGTGTCCGCGCTTCAGATCGATCGTGCCATTGAAACGGGCATCACCGGCGGCAAAGCGCGCAAACGCCACCGGCTTGCCATCGATCCACAGCCCGGCGCGGTCATCTCCGGCGATGGCGAAGAAGTAATTGCCATCAACCGGGGCGTAGAGGCTGCCGGTGAGCAGGGAGATGGTCTGCGGTTCTTCGCTGGCGGGGTTGTAGCCCAGGAACGGGCGATCCACCATCGCCTTGCCCAACACCGGAGTGCTGCTGTTGAACGATTGCTCGATCTGCTGGAAATTGTCGGCCCCCTGGCGGTTCCATCGGCGTGTTTCCAGCAGCAGCCCGGCGGTGGGCTCGAGCCTGGGCAGGTGATCCGGCAGCGGGGCCGGCGAGGGGTTGCCCCAGTAGATGAAATACTCCCGGGTCTCCTTGCGCAACTGGAAAACGAGGCTGATCTGGTCGCCGGGGCCGATCCGCAGCAGCTCGAACGGCACCGGGCGCCGATCGCGCGTCATCACGCGCACATCCGCGCCATCGGGCAGGTGATGCCCGGCGGTATAGACGGTCGCGGTGGCCAACTCGCGGCCGCTGGCGCGCTCGGCCTCCCAGTCGATCGTCACAGCGCGGCGAAAGGCCCAGGCGTGATCAATCCAGCCCGCCTGGGCATGTACCGACGGCGCGGCCAGCACCAGCCAGAGCACACCCACCAACATGGAGATCGCATCGGGTCGCACCACCTTACTCTACCCGATGTGACAGTGTGCGTTGAGGGGCAGCGCGGTTATGGATGGAGGGCCCATCCCAGCCGCGGCCCCCGGATCGGATCGACTTCCGGCCGACGGCAAAAGCGCGGGCCGGCCTGGCGCAGGCGTGACGTGGGCACGGCGATCGGGCACAATGCCGGCGGTTAACTGGATGAAATCGTACCTGCCGCACATCCTGGCCCTGCTGATCGCCGCCGCCGGGTGGTTTTACATGTTCTACTCGCAGGCGGCCCAGCGGCTGGCGCCGTTCGAGGAGCAGTCGGTCAATCGCCGCCGTGTCCGCCTTCGGCGCATGGGGGGCGGGATGATGTTCCTGCTGGCGGTGCTGATTTTCGCCGGGCTGGAGACGATCGACCCCGGCCAGTCGCCGAGCGCCTTCGTCATCGTCTGGGCGGGCGTGGTGCTGGCGATGTTCGTTGTCCTCGTGCTGGCGCTGCTGGACCTGCGCCTGACCGCGCGGCTGCGCCGGCGACATAAGGATTCAGATTGATGAAGCCACTATTTCTGAGCCTTTTCATCGGCCTGTGCCTCGGCGGCTGCGATGCAGCGTCGAGCGACCTGCCCACCACGCGCATGCAGATCGGGCAGGCGATGTTCACCCTCGAGATCGCCGCCGATCCCGATCAGCGCGCCACGGGACTGATGCACCGCGAGTCGATGCCCGACGATCACGGCATGATCTTTGTCTTTCCCGATGACCAGGGGCGGCGGTTCTGGATGAAAAATACCAAGATCCCACTGGATATCCTGTTTATCCGATCCGATGGACAGGTCGTCTCCATCCAGCAGATGGAGCCAGATACCGGCGAAGCCCAGACCAGCCGGCTGGTGCGCTATGCCATCGAATTGAACCAGGGCGCAGCCCGGCGTGCGGGGGTGAAGGAGGGGGATGTGCTGGAGCTGCCGCGTGAGGTGCGCGAATTGCGGGTCAAGCGCTGATGGCCGCTGAACCAGGCTGGCCTGTCAGCGTCTCCTGGATGTGCAACCTGCCCTCGCCCCCCGCCGGTGATCCGCCGCGTGGCGGCGGCCCCTGCTGAACGACACGAGAAAGCCATTGACTGGATGTAAACCCTTCACCCGGCCCGCCTATGACCGATGAACGCGATCAGATTGAGAACGAACGCGACCAGGCCCTGCCGGACGATGCCGCCCAGGCCGGGAATGTGGCCTCGCAGATCGAGGACATTCCCGCGCCCGATGGGGCGGATGTGCTGGAAAACCTCCCGACCGAGGAGGCGGCGGAGGTCGTCGAGCACCTGGACCCCACCACCGCCGCGCAGATCCTGACCGAGATGGACACCGCCCTGGCCGCAACCGTGGTGGCGGACATGGAGGAGATTGAAGCGGCGATGGTCCTGGGGGAGATGGACCCCGACGACCGCGTGGACATCCTGGGCCTGCTGCCCAAGCCGCTGCGCGACCGGCTGGTGGCGGAGATGGAGCCGGCGCACGCGGCCGAGGTGCGCCAGCTCGAGCAGTATCCGCCGGACAGTGCCGGCGGCATCATGACCACCGAGGTCACCGCGCTGGGCGAAGACCTGACCGTCCAGCAGGCGATCGAGGAGCTGCGCCGGCGCAGCAAAGAATTTGAACAGATGTTCTATGTCTACGTGGTCGATCAGCGGCAGCACCTGCTGGGGGTGCTGTCGATGCGCGACCTGATCCTGGCCGAGCCGCAGACGCGCCTGGGCCGCATCATGCGCACCGAGGTGGACAGCGTGACCACGACCGTCGACCAGGAGACGGTGGCCAAGCTGATGCAGCGCTACGGCTACCTGGCGATGCCGGTTGTCGACGAGCGCGGGCGGCTGGTGGGCATCATCACCCACGATGACATCGTGGAGGTGATCGAGGAAGAGGCCACCGAGGACGTGCAGCGCCTGTTCGGCGCCGGCCCCGAGGAGCGCCTCAGCAGCCCGTGGCACTTGAGCTTCCGCAAGCGCATCTTCTGGCTGCTGGTGAACCTGGGCACCGCCTCCGTGGCCGCCAGCGTGGTCGGGGTGTTTGAGCATACCATCGCGCAACTGGCCATCCTGGCGGCCTACATGCCGATCGTGGCGGGCCTGGGCGGCAACGCCAGCGCGCAGGCGATGGCGGTGGTCATTCGCGGCCTGGCGGTGGGCAAGGTAGACCGCCGGCTGCTGCGCCATGTCATGCTGCGCGAGCTGCGGGTGGGGATCACGATGGGGCTGGTGGTCGGCCTGGTCATCGCGGTCATCGCGGTCGTCATCCATATTGGCGAGGCCAGGTTGGCCGATCATCTGGCCTTCGGCGCTGTGGTGGGTGTGGCGCTGATGTGCAACGTGACGCTCGCCTGCATCACCGGCTCGGCGATCCCATTCATCATGCAGCGGCTCGGCTTCGACCCGGCCCAAAGCGCATCCATCTTTTCCACCGCCGCCATCGACATCACCGGCTTTTTCATCCTCCTGAGCCTGGCGAACATGTTCCTGCTGTGAATGCGCGGGCCGCCGTCTGGCGGGGCTCAGGCGGTAAAGCCGGTCCACGGAGCGCGGCAGGCGATGAACTGGCCGATGCGGCTGAAGCCGAAGCGGG
>CAYNMV010000098.1:0-12593 GCA_964398315.1 uncultured Tepidisphaeraceae bacterium
GCGGCACTGGATGCGCTGCGCACAGGTCTGGATGACAACAGCACACCGAAAATTATGGCAGGATCAGTACTGATCCTAGCGCGCGCAATACTAATCTTCCCGCCCTCAGTACTAATCCCGGCGCATGCAATACTAATCTTCTCGCGCTCAGTACTAATTCCGGCGCGCTCAGTACTGATTCTGGCGCGCGCAGGACTGTTCTTCGCGCGCGCAGTGCTGCGCGCCGTTGGATTAGTACTGAATTGTCGCCCAGTTTTGGGGTTGGGGGCGACAATGGTTTGAGTGGGGGGAAGGGGTCCGGATAATCGATTATTGCGGGGTATGTGACGTGTGCGGGTTAAGACGGGCGTGCGGGTGGCCGAGGTTTGGGGGGAGCCGGGACGCATTCGTGACACGTGTCGCGGGGGGTGCCCGGCGGGCCTGTCTTTTAAGGGAGTGTCTATCATGACACATGGATATCTGCCATTGGCAGACGGCGCGCTGCTGGCGTGGTCGGCGAACTTTCTGGAGCGGATCACGGCGACGCCCAAGGCGTATGGGCTGGAGGACAAGAACGCCAATGCCTACCGCATCAAGCATGAGGCGTATGCAGCAGCGCTGGCCCGGGCGCAGGAGTCGATGACGCGCACGCCGCCGGCGATCCAGGCGAAGGAGCTGGCCAAAGCGGAGCTGATCGTGCTGGCACGGCAACTGGTGCGCATGGTGCAGGCCACACCGACCATCACCAACGAGCAGCGCAGCGAGCTGCAGATCACCCTCCGCAAGAGCGGACGCACGCCCGTGCCGCCGCCGAGTGTGTCGCCGGACCTGGATGTGGTGAGCGTGTCGCAGCGGACGGTGACAATCCGCATTCACAACAGCGCCGGGGCCAGCGAGCGCGGCAAGCCGGCCGGCGCGGTGCAGGCGCTGGTCTACTACGTCGCCGGTGAGGATTACCCGAGCGATCCGCAGTTGTGGAGCTTTGCCGGGATGGCGACGCGGTCGAAGTTCACCTTCACCGTGCCGGACACCGTCGCCGCCGGAACGCGCCTGTGGATTCGCGCGGCCTGGACGAACCGCGCCGGCGTATCCGGCCCGATCAGCGCGCCGATCTCGACCAACATCCAGGGCGGCGGAACGGCTGTGGCCGCACCGGAGATGCGCCTCGCAGCTTAGTGAGGGTGATAAGGTGACAAGGTGAGGCGATGCGTGTGTGCGCCTCACCTTGTCACCTTTGTTATTCTTCCACCCCCTCACCCTCTCGCCCTATCGCTTCTTGGCAATCACGGTGATGACAACCTGCCCGCCGGCGGGACTCTCCTGGGGGTCGAACTGCGGGTTGGTCTTGTGGATGCGCTCAGCGGGGATGCCGGCGGCGGTGAGGGTGGATTCGATGAGGGCCACACGCTGCTGGGCGATGTCGAGTGTGGCAGCGCGGGTGCGGCGGTCGGCCTGGCCGGCAGCGCCGGGGCGGAGCAGGTCGCCGAGCTGTTCGAGGGATGCATCGATGCGGGCGATCTCGCGGTTGATCGTGCGCAGTGTGTTCACCGAGCGCGGGGCGGCCTTGGCGTGGGCGGCGAACTGGGCGCGGGCCTCGGTGGCGAGCAGGGCGCGGTCATTCAGCAATTGGGCACGGCGGCGGCGCAGGCGGTCGATCATGGCATGGACATCCTCCAGCGGGGGATTGGCGCGCTGGGCGGCGTGGGCGACATCGGCGAGCGTCATCTGGTGGCGCAGCTGGATCTGCACGTTGGCATCACGGCGCATGCGCTCGGCCAGGAGGGCAAGCTGTCGGGCCTGGGCGGGTTCGAGGGTAGCGACGCCGGGGAGGAACGCCAGTTCAATGGGCGGTTCAGGTTCCTGGGCGCGGCGGCCGGTCAGGCCGATCAGGTCGGTGACGCCGCCGACGGCTTTCACCGGCGCGGAGGCCATGGCCGTGATCAGGACCTGTCCGATGGCGCCGATGGCCGGACCGATGACCTTGCCGGTATCGACCTCGCCGCTTTCGATGGTGACCGGGAGGTTGAAGGTGATCGAGCCATCGGGATCGGTCACAGCACCCAGGGCCACATCGATCGGCGCGGGCAACTGGAGGATGCGCTGGATCGGGCCGTTGGGCGGTTCGCTGAGGGAGAGATTGGTGAAGACGATGCGGTTGCGGGTTTCGATGGTGCCATCGTCCTTGAAGCGGATGTCGTTGGTGTCATCGAGGATGCCGCCGCCGATGACGATGTCCTGGGCTTCGGCCAGCCCGCGCACGCCCAGCAGCTCAAAGCCGCTGACGCTGGTCTTGGCCCAGCCGGTGAGGACGCTCTTGCCCGCAGGGGTTTGCTTCATGCCGATGCGGCCGTTGGCGGTGATCTGCGAGAACAGCTCGCGCAGCTCAAGGCCATCCTGGGTTTCGACGTTGCGCTGGGTGAAGCCGCGGCGCGGGGGAAGGGGGACCTTGTCGGCGGTGCAGAGCATGTCGAAGCGCATGGGGCGGCCGGTCCAGAGCATCTGGTTGCTGATGTCGCGCACTTCGAGATCGAACGTGCGCAGGGGGATGAGGGTGGCGGGGCTGGTGGTGCGGTCTTCGAGGATGACATCGATGCCGGAGACAGCGAAGCGGTCGAGGCGCAGCTCGGCCGTGGGGCGCTGTGGGGCGGCGGAGGGCGCGGCTGGTGCGGGCGCCGGGGAGTCGGCGGCAGCCACGGCGGAGGGGGCGCCGGTGGATTGGGGCGAGTCGGTGGGATCGGCGGATGTTTCAGAGCCGAGGGGGATGACCAGGCCCAGTGCGTGCAGGCCCTGCTGATCGCGGACGAAGCGGCCGATGGGCCGGACGACTTCGATGGATCGGATGATGACGCTGCCGGTGCGCGGCTGGACGGTGATCCCTTCGCCGCGGATTTCCTCCAGGCCGGCGAGGACGGGGCCGTCGGGCTGGGCGCGGAACTCAAGCGGCTTGATGTTGAAGTTGGCGGTGAAGCCGCGGGAGAGGTCGAGATCGCGCGGGCCGCGGCGGTTGTAGTTGATCGCCGCGGTGAGCGTGGTGTTGAAGGCGCCGTCGGTGAGGGGGCGGCCATCGAGTGTGTGGCGCAGCTCGGGGAGGATGTCGGTGAGGCCCTGGCCGTTGATGCCGGATGCGGTGAGGCGGATCGTGAGATCGGGCTCGGCCTCAAAGGGGCGGGCCTCGAGGGCGAGAGCGAACTGCCGGACGATCGGATCGACCGCGCCATCGAACTGGAGGTGCAGCGGGGGATGCTGCTCGGGGTTGTCGCCGGCGAGAGCGATGGGGCCGGTGTTGTGCAGGCGCACGCGGGCCAGATCGAGGGGCGCGGCATCCGCGCCGCCCAGGCCGTGGATGCGGAGACGATCGAGTTGGAGGTCGAGCGTGCCGATGGTGAGCAGCGGCAGGGGACGGCGGGCATCGGCGACGAGGACGGCGATGTCCGTGGGCTGGGCGGGGGCCGGCGCGGCGGCAGGTGCGGGTGGCGCGGCTGCCGGTTGGGGTGGATCGGCGGGGGCGGCCTCGGGCGCGGGCTGGCGGTCTTCCTGGGCTTCGGGCGCGGGCGGCGCAGCGGCGAAGCGCAGGCCCAGGGCGTCGATGGAGCCGTCGGGATGCAGTGTGAGGTCAAGCTCGACGCCGCTGGAGGAGACCTCGTCGATGGCGAGGAGGCCGCCGGCCGGGTCGATGCGGTTCAGGCGCGTAGTGAAGGCATCCACTGTGGCGAACGTGGTGTCGCGATCGCGGAGCTGGAGATCACGCACGATGAGCCGGCCGGTGAGGCCGCCGTCGGCGTGGTTGGCCAGTGCGGTGTCGAGTGTCATGGTGAAGGCACCCTCGCGCAGGGGACTGACGGTGCCGGGGGGGAGATAGGGGGCAATGGCGTCACCGTGAATCCCCTGGGCGGCGATGGTGAGCTGGGCGCTGGGGGCATCGGTGGCGAAGGAGACCGAGCCGGTAACGGTGGCCTGGTCGAGGATGCCGTCAATGGCGGCGGAGAGATCAATGCGCGCGGGGGCGCTCTCTGCGCCTGCGGCATCGGCGGCGTGAATGCGGAGATTGTCAATAGCGGCGGTGCTGCGCAGGGTGGTGTCGAGCGCGGGCGAGACGGTCTGGTCGACGAGGTGGAGTGCGGCGTCTTCGAGCGCGAGTTGTTTGACAAGCAGCTCGATCGGCGGCGGGGGCAGTTGCAGGGGCGCGGGCGGGCCCGCGGGGCCGGACGGTGCGGGTGGCGCGGGTAGCTCGGATGCGGTGGGTGTGGCGCGGATACGGACGCCGGCGGTTTCGATTGCGCCGTCCGCCGTGCGCCGGAGCTGGGCGCGCGGGCGGGCGACCTGGATGCGGTCGATGGTGATGGTGGTAGGGGCGATGGTGGCCTGGGTGATGCGGAGGGCATCGATGCCGGCCAGTTCGTCCTGGCCGTCGGTGTAGGTGATGTCGGTGAGGTGGAGATCGGCTTTGAGTGTGTTGGGTGTGGTGGCGACCGTGGCGGCGGTCTGGGCGCGGAGGCGGCCGTCCTGGAGGGTCAGCTCAATGCCCAGCGGCTGGAGATACGCCGCGATGGCGCTGCCGGTGATCCCTTCGCCGGTGAGTGCGGCGGTGAGGGCAGCGCCGTGGCGGGTGGTCTGCAGTGAGCCGTCGATCGCGAGGCGCTCGGCGATGCCCGGCAGCTCAAGCCAGGCGTTGAAGCGGCCGGGGCGCGCAGTCTGCTGGGTGGCGGCGGGATCGAAGATCAGATCGGCACCCTGCATGCCGGCCCGGCCCTGGAGGCGCACGGGGGCGTCGGTGTGGTAGTGGTCTTCGAAGTTCAGGTGGATGCCGTCCCAGGTGTAGCGGTCGATTTGGATGCGCGGGAGTTGGACGGGAGGTGTGGATGCGGCAGGCGCAGCAGCCACCGATGGGGCAGGCAGTGACGCGGCGCGCTGAGGCGCAGCGGGCGCAGGTGCGGGCGCTGCGTCGGTGGTATTGGATTGTGTGCGCAGGCCGAAGGCGGCCAGGGCGCCGGTGGGGTCACGCTGGAGGTTGAGGATTGGGCCGGTCAGGTGGATGGCGCGAACGTGGATCGCGCCATCGTCGGGATCGATGGACAGGCCCTCAATCGCAGCCGAGGACAGGTCGAGCAGCGTGGCATCGCCATCGACGAGGCGGATGTTGCTGAGGTGCGCGGTGGTGGCTGGTGGGTCGACGGCGGCGTTGTGTGTGGCGGTCAGCTCGGCGGTGAAGACGCCGGCATTGAAGGTGGATTCCAGGCCGAGGGCGGTGAGGTAGGGGCGCAGGGCATCGGGCCTGATACCATCAGCGCGGAGCTTGATAGCGGCCTGGGGCGATGCGGCGAAGGGGATGAGGGTGCCATTCCAGGTGACCGCTCCGATCAGGTTGGGGAAGGTGGCGGTGCCCTGGAGGGTCATTGCGGCATCAGTGGCGGCGGGATCGATGATGAGATTGCGGAGGGTCATCTCATCGAGGCGGGCGATGAGCTCACCCGTGGGGGTGACGGCCCGGTCGGTGAAGGAGGCCTGGAGATCGGCCAGGCGCAGCTGATCGAGCGAGATGCGCGGCAGGGCCGGCTGTGTGGCGGGCGATGGCGTATCAGATGCGGCGGGCGCGTCGTGGCTGTCGGCGGTGGCGCGGGCGCCCTGGGGGTCGGCGGCGGTGCTGACGGGCACCAGCTCGAACCCGGCGACGGCCAAATGTCCGGCGGCACTGCGCACAGCCGAGGCGCGGCCGGTTTCTACCAGCAGTTCGCCCAACTCGACCGTGGATGGGTTAATGCGTCGGGCGTCGAGGGCGATCGTTTTCAGTGATGCCCATTCGGTGCTGTCCACCGTGGCCAGGACATCGTGAATAGTCAGGCGGGCGGTGATGTCGCTGGTATCCGGGATGACGTTGGCCGTGACCTTGGCGCGGGCGCTGATGGTGATGTCATTGGCGATGGGGCGAATCCCCAGCGGCAGGAGGTAGGGCGATGCCGGCCTGGGGTGCAGCCCGCGCAGCTCGAGTAACAGATCGGCATCGAGGTCGGTCGAGGTGCTGTGCATGATGCCGCGGACCAGCAGCGTGTCGAGCACGGGTTCGGCTTCCACCTGCAGCTCAAACTCGGTGGGGGCGCCGTTGCTGCCGACATCGGAGATGCGCAGCGATGTGCGGATGGTGGTTTCGAACGTGGGGGTGATGCTGCGGTCGCGGAACGTGGTGGTCACGTGCGACAGGCGGATGGCATCGATGCGCAGGGGCGGATCCAGGCTGACCGGCCGGGCGGGATCGGCCGGGTCGGCGGTGTCGGGCTCGGGCTCGACGGAGATCGGCGCATCGTCGGGTGATGTCATCAGGCGATGCAGCAGCGGAATCGAGCCATCGGGCTCGCGATCGACGAGCATGTCCACGCCATCGACCTCAGCGCGGTAGACGACCAGTCGGCCGCGGAACAGATCGGGTGTGGAGATGCTGCCCTGGATGTAATCGGCCTGGATGATCGAATCGCCGCCGCTGCGGGGACGCAACTCGAGATTCCAGATGTGCGCATTACCGCTGAGCAGGCCCAGCGACATGCGGTCATACGTGCAGTCCAGGTCATAGGCATGGGCGACCTTGCGGACGACGGTGGGCAGCAGGAAATTGAGCGCGATGCGGATGAGGATCAGACCGATGACCAGCACGATGGCGGTGATCTTCAGGCGCTGTTTCCAGGTGCGGCGGGCCTTCTTTTTCGTGTCCTTGTTTTCGGGCGCGGGGCTGGGAGCGGGTGCGGGGGTGGTCATGGCTGGCCTCCCATCTGGGTCATGGCGCGATCGATGGCAGCACGGCGCGAGCGGGCATCGGCAAGTGGATCAAAATCAGCGGGTGCCCGGCCCTGGGCACTCAGCCAGTCGAAGGCGCGGATGCGGGCAGCCGGAGAGGTATCTTCCAGGGCGATGAAGTTTTCGGCAATGAGCCGCTCAGCCAGCGCCTCGGAGCTGTTCACCTGCGACAGCAGCTCGACGATGGCATCGGGCCGGCGCGCCACATCCCCGGCATGCAGGGTGAGCACGGCCTGCAACTCGGGGGAGAGCGCTTCCTGCTCAGCCGCCTGGCACATGATCTGCAAAGCTGTGCGGTCGAGAAACCATTGCAGGGCAGGCAGCTCGGGCAGTGTCTCGACATCGGCAAACTGCCGTGTCCTGACGGCGAAGTGCAGCAGCTGCATCTCATCGGCGACGAGGGCCATGTCGGAGGCGATGCGGGCATGGGTGAGGCTCGTCAGCAGGAGCATGGCAGGGCGGCGGGAACTGTTGGACCGCAGGGCGGCCAGGGCGCCGCGCACCGTGGGGGCATCGCCCGGCGGCTGGTGGGCCAGGCTGGCGGCGTGGCCCGTGGCCTGGTCGATGGCAACCTGCAGAGCATCGGCAACCGCCGGATCGCCGGGGGCGGGATCGACGGCGGCGATGGCCGCAATCACGGCCCAGGGCGATTGGCCGGTGTCGATGGGGCGGGCGATGACGAAGAGGTCATCTGCGAGGCGGCCGGTATCGAGGATGGCGGTTTCGGTGATGGGCAGCGCCGAAGCGGCATCCTCACCTGGTGGCTGGGCCACCTGCACGGCGATGACGGGCCGCGATGGCTGGGTGGTGGCGGGGGCCTGCTCGGCCGGGGAGTAGAGCAGCCAGAGGGGCGGCCGGATCGCCTGACCTTCGCCCGCGCGATCAAGGGTGAAACGGAGGGTGGTGCCGGGTGCGGCGAGGCGGGCATCGGCGGCGATGTGCGACCACGGGCCGAGCTCGCCGGCGTTAAGGCGATCAATGAATGTGGCGGCTGCATCGCCGGCGGCGAAGCGGATGTCGCGTGTCAGCTGGCCGGTGGCGGGCAGGGTGGCATCGGCATTGGCCGCGATGATCAGGCGCGACTGGGCGTCGATCGGCGCCAGTGCATCGGCCGGCAGCCGCTGGAGGGCGATCCACTGCACGCGCACCATCGACGCCGCCGACAGCGCCACATCCGCCTTGCCGGCCAGCGGGCCGGTGATGGGCGTTCCCACGAACAGCTCCGCGCGGGACACCATGGCCGGCGGCTCGGGCGGGGTGGCCTTGGGCTGGCATCCCCCCAGCCATGCGGCGATGACACAGCCGATACCAATTCGAACGCAATCGCTGATCTGTCTCATTGTTCACCTGTCAGCCCGGCAGTATCGCTCAGCCCGCCGAACTTTCCTAGCCGCATTCCGTGCCTGCGACAGAGGATAACCCACCCCCGCGGATCGATTCTCTGCGCAGCGCTGCTGTGGTGCGGCGGCAACGGGTCATTTTGATAGCGCGGTCGCCGGCGGTGAAGGGTGGATCGGTGCGCACCGGGGCGCGACGATATTTCAGCGGGCTCAGGTTTTTCTTGAAGCATCCCACCCCACGGCCGACAATACAGCCATGGATGGGGAGTGCCTGAGCGTCCATGCCCTGCGCAGCCGGTGGAAGCCGACGAAAGAGCGGCTGCTGGCGGACCACCGTGATCATCCGACTGCCATTCGCCTGCACCGCACCTTCAGTTGGCTGCAGCGGTGCGAAACCTGCGGGGAGGATGAGGATCTCGACCTGCAGCTCATCTGCCTCTGGACCGCTTTCAACGGCCTGTATGGGCGCTGGGATGCCCAGCGCCGCGAGCCGCTGCCAGATCGCCAGTGCTGGCGACAGTTCCTCGATTGCCTGCTCCCCCTCGACACCAGCGGCTACATCGCCGGCATGCTCCAGGCCCAGCGCCAGCGGGTGATGGACATCCTCGATGATGCATACCTCTCCAGCTATTTCTGGGAAGACCCCGGCGAGATCCGTGCTGGCAAGGCCCGCAAAGCGCGCTTCGACGCCCGCACCTGGTACGTCGACGGCAACTGGCCGATGCTCCTCGACCGACTGATCGAGCGCATCTACCTGCTGCGGTGCCAGCTCGTCCACGGCGCCGCCACCTACAACAGCAAGCTCAATCGCACCAGCCTCCGCCGCTGCATCCCCATGCTCCGCCACCTGCTCAACGCCATCCTCCTGGCGATGATCGACCACGGCGCCGATGAAGACTGGGGCGAAATGTGCTATCCGCCGCTGGACCCGGCACAAAGGGCATAGCGTATGAGCATCACCGCTCCAACATCATCCGCTCCCGTGCTGATCAGCACACGCCGTACTGACTTCGTCGCTGATCTGCAATTACCATCCACATCGACGAACCTGTTTCACCGCTTGATCCGTAATCCGCGTCCCGACTCGAACTTCGCAAAGGAACGCGAATGTACGGAGATGTTGTGTGCGTTGCTGCAGAATGCGCCGGTTGTGCGAGACACATTGCTGACTTGGATGGCCAGTCAGGCCGGCTTGTCCGAAATGGCCTGGGAGACGCTAGCGCTCAGCTTTGAGACGGAGCAGCCGATTGGACCAAAGCGAGACGATCTCCGCATCACGGGCTGGGATGCGGCGGATACGCATCGCCTGCTCTGGACCGTCGAGGTAAAGGTCGGTGCATCGATTCATCTGAGCAGCCCACTGGTTGAGGTGAACGAAGAGGCTGCCGAAGCATCAGCCGCCGTCAGCCAGATCGAGAACTACGACCGGTGGCTGGTCACGCAGACGGCAGAGCAGCGTGCGGGATTCGTGGTGGCGCTGCATGACTGCACGGCGTTCCTTCCGTCCAACCTCAAGATGAACTGGACGTGTCTGACGTGGACAGGAATCGGGGAGCAGCTAGCACGTGTGCTTACAACCATCCCCCTTGTGCCGCATGAGCAATTTCTAGCAAAGCATGTGCTGGGGTTCATTCGAGAAAATCTTTGGAGGGTCGGCGAAATGTCCGAGACACGCCTTGATTTCAATGACGTCGCACTCATCCGTGCATTTGGCATGCTCGCCACAACGTGTGAAGAGAAAGTGAATCGGCTGGTTGCGCCTCTGATCGCGGTGCTGAGCCAGTCCTCGATCGGAACCGGACCTGTCAAACACACGAAGAGCCTGTTCAACACCGGGAGTATGCACTCCGTTGTCTATCGCACGCTGGCAAAAGATGCTCAGATCTATGCCGGCATCGGAGCGTACGAGGAGGGCGACTACCTTTCAGTGTGGATCCAATCACTATCGCGACATCCTGCAAAAGAATCGCTTAAGTCTGCGCTGGCTGAACTGGAGAGCAAGCTGAAAGCGCGAAACCCCGCATGGAAGGTAACGCCACAGCACATCACGGCCGGCTGGGCCGCGTGGGTGGACCTGGAACTGACGGTACCGCTGGCTCGGCTATTGGCTGCGGAGGACCAGGTCCAGGAGGTCAAGGGGTTCATCCACGCGTCGCTCGAAGATCTGAAAGCATGTGGTGTGATCGATGCCTTCAATCGCACGATGGGTACGGCTACCTGTTGACGCGATGTCAGATTCTTCCAAGTTTCCCAAGTACGCCCATGCTGTCTGTATGGCTAACCACGCCCGCTTCCTTTGCGCACTGCGGTAGCCACCTCCAGGTAGGGTAGAAACGTCGCACCCAGTTCTCTCGTATCATAGGTGCGCGAGGTCAATACCCGCTCAAGCGGCAAGCCGGCGCGCTGCAGTACGACCTCGAGTTCCTCATCCTTGGTTTGCCGTTTGCCGGTGGCATGCGACGGCTCATCAAGTTCTACCGCCACGATCGGCTTAAGCGTTGTCGGATGGCAGATCAGAAAGTCCAATGATCGCTGCGCCATCTTATTTTGCCACGCAGATCGCCCGGGAGTGGATCGATTCCCTGGAAAGTATAGCAACTGCCGCAGCGAGACCTGCACCAAAATATGGCCACGATCCCCGATTACTGATTTCAGCACACGAAAAAAATCCGCTTCTGCGCCGGTTGGGAACTTCCGGCTAATCTGGATCTCCGGCAGCACTTGCGCGCCCCCAGACGACAACTGGCCCGCACCCCCAAACAAGCGAACCAGAAATCCCATACATCCCTGCGGTTGTTCGGCCATTCCTTCTCCCTGAGTTGACATCAGATGTGTTCAATTCCGATGCGAGCAAGATACTTGAAGGTTTCGTCGTAGTAGTCGCTCCGACGCGTAGGATCGTCGGGATCTCCGTTCGGCACAACAATCGCCATACCCTGCCGAGCGCGCGTCAACAGAACGCGATATGCGTTTTTCAGGTATATCTGGCGCTCAGCTTTACGGATGTGATGCCATCGATCACCACAGAAAGACCAGTGCTGCCATCCTTCGGGCGTGTATCGAAGATCAGCATCCCACGTCACACATGCCCAATCGAGTTCCAGACCTTGCACATGAAACTCTGTGGCAACATCCTCCAGGTAGTAAGAGGATCGCACGTCTTGCTTGCTGCCCAGAAACCAGTGGATGGGATCTATGGGGGATCGAACATCGATCGCATGGGGTTTCAGCCGCTGCGCCTGTGACGAGGCAACCAGGCCATACCTCTCTGATCCTCTTGCCTGTTCCCGAAGCCATCGCTTGGCCTTCTGGAGATCACGCGTAAGGACAATCGGATATTGGGAACTGAACTGCTCGAGTGTCCGTGTTGCTTGCTGCTGTTCCAAGTCAAGTACTTGCTTGACCCATCGCGATACGTTCTCCGCGCGGAATGAACGCATCGAAACACTCAGGTGCAATTCATCACGAAATGACACATTGGGAAGTCCCTTTACTTGATCGAGGGTTTGGCCAGCCCCGTATTCCGAATCAGTCAATCGAGGCGAGATATACAACCACCAGTGTGAAAAGCGTCGCCGAAGCGCCTTAATCCATTCGCTGATGCCGGCCTCGCCCGTATTAATTTCCTGGCCGCCGCCTACAAGGCAAACAATTACGGCCCAGTCTTGATGCCGGTCCAGGCAGCTGATCAAGAATTCCGGCTCGGACTGATTGAAGTTCGGCTGCTTCTTTTTTTGAAGCATGAACCTGCGTGTTTGCTCCAAATCCCATGCCCGCTGAGCTTCATCAAAGAGTGTCACATGCTCAATGGGTGCGCGACTTGGAGCGACCAAACACTCATCACGGAAGTGGTGGACATTTTGTATGAATGCCTTTACCTCGCTCGTAGCCTGTCCCTTTCTTATCTTTTTGCCCCGTTCCGCCTCGCGTTGCACCTTGTCGCGCGCTAGTGCTTCGCGCAAAATCGCAACGAGCGGGCCGTTACCAGAGAGAAACACGCTATGTAGCTCACTGTCTTTGCCAAAGTGCTGTGTCGCGATGTTCAAGCCAACCAGCGTCTTACCTGCTCCGGGCACACCAGTTACAAAGCATATTGACTTTCGAGACTTAGCTTTGGACGTGCGAATTATCTCGGAAATGGTGTCGGACGTAGCAGTCAGGTTGATCGCACTGGCATCGCTGCGTGAGATTTCAGCTACAGAGTGACCCCCGTACAGAGCCTTCGCGGCCTCGGTGATGGTAGGCGTGGGGCAGTACCTACCCCTTTCCCATTGCGATACATCAATATCTGCGCCGTCGACGAAGCCCAGTACTTCTCGCAGTACATCGCCGAGCTGTTCGACTGTGCTAGTGATCGGTGTCAAGAGCCGGTCATCCTGTAAAGTGGGTGCAAGGACCGGCTGGGTGGCCTTGGCCTTCGTTGCAATGAGGATCGGAGCGATCCAGGGAAGATGGCTTGATTCGTGGAAATTCTTGAGATCGAGGGCGTAG
>CAYNMV010000099.1:0-11685 GCA_964398315.1 uncultured Tepidisphaeraceae bacterium
GGATGCGTCCAACCAGCACATCATCCTGGCCGGTGGCGAGGATGGGCATGGGGAAGGTGCTGGTTTTGGCATCGTCCACAATTTTGACGCCCGGGGCCTTTTCGAGGATGGCACGCACTTCAGCGGGGGTCATGGAGTGGGCGAACTCGATGTTGATGCTCTCGCAGTGGGCGCGGGGGACGGGGACGCGCACGCAGGTGGCCGTGACCAGGATCTTGGGATCGGCGAAGATCTTGCGGGTTTCGTCGACCATCTTCTGCTCTTCTTCGTTGTAGCCGTTTTCGCCGATGGCGGAGTTGTGGCTGAAGAGGTTGTTGACGATCTGGTGCGGGAACTTGACCTTTTCGATCGGCTGGCCGGCGGCATAGGCCTTGATCTGCCGATCCAGCTCCTCGAGCCCCCAGGCGCCCGCGCCGCTGACGGCCTGGTAGGTGCTGACGATGATCCGCTTGACGCGGTTCACCTTGTGCAGCGGCCACACCGGCACGTTCATGATGATCGTTGAGCAATTGGGGTTGGCGATCAGGCCGTTGTGCTTGCTGATCTGCTCGGGATTGACCTCCGGCACCACCAGCGGGATCCCTTCCTTCATGCGAAAGGCACTGGTGTTGTCGATCACCACCGCGCCGGCCTTGACGGCACTGGGGGCAAACTCTTTGGAGATGCTTCCGCCGGCGGAGAAGAAGGCAATCTGCACACCATCGAAGCTGTCATGCTTCAGCTCTTCGATCGTGTAGGACTGGCCGTTGAACTCGGCTTTCTTCCCCGCGCTGCGGGCGCTGGCCAGCAGCTTGAGGTTCTTGATCGGGAACTGGCGCTCGGCCAGGACGGTGAGCAACTCCTGCCCGACGGCCCCGGTGGCCCCGACTATCGCGACGTTCACAGCCATGATGCACTCCAGATATAAGAAAACCGCCACAGACGCTCGCCGAATGCCCGCACACACGAAGCCGACGACAAAAACAACCTGAACACGCGAGCGAGCGGCCGCGGGTCAGTTCGTTTTCGTCGTTTTCTTCGTCGTCGTCCGCATCCAGGTTCGTCCGTGGCGGATTTTTGCCTCGGTGTTGAGGGTGCTATCCTAGACGCCCCGGCACCCCATTTTCAAGCCCCGCTGCGCCATTCCCACATCAGGGCCACCGGTTTTCAGCGGGTCGGGCTGACCAGGGGATGTACCATGGCGGCCCCCGGGCCTTCTCAGCCGGAAAGAAAGGCATTTACCGCATTACGGCGGGCGGATATCATCCGGCGCGCCCCGGATCAGGCACCAGACGCTCAACGATTGCATGCCCCCTACGCTCCAGGACATTGCCCGCGATACCCGAACCAGCATCAGCACCGTCAGCCGGGTGCTGGCCGGGGGGGCGCTGGCCGAGCGCATCAGCCCCGCGACCCGTCAGCGTGTCACCGAAGCGGCTCAGCGGCTGGGATACCGGCCGAATCTCGTCGCCCGCTCCCTGCGCACGCGCAAGACCCACACCGTTGCGCTGCTGGTTTCCGATATCGCCAATCCCTGGTTCGGCCAGTTGGCCAGCCTGATCGAGCAGTCGTTGCACCGCCATGGCTACTCGATGATCCTGGGCAACAGCGGCGAGGATGAAGCCACCGAGGCGGACTATCTCCGCCTGCTGCCGCAGCGCGGCATCGACGGGCTGATTGTCGTTCCGCTGGCACGGACGAAAAAGGCGCTGCTGGAGCACCTGCCGGACAACCTGCCGCTGGTCGTGCTCGATCGCCCGATCCCCGGCATCGTCCACTCGGTCACCACTGACCAGGAGCAGCTCGCCGGGCAGTTGTGCGACACGCTGGAGCGCGTTGGCGTGCGGCAGGTTGCCCTTGTGACCGGGCCGGCCAACATCGTGACCCACCATGCCCGTGCCCAGGTGGTCGCCCGGCGGTTTGAGGTGATCAGTCGCTACGAAGGTCCGGCCCAGCACGAAACCGGCCGCCAGGCGTTCATCAAGCTCAATACCCGCCCGCAGGCGATCATCTGCACCAACAATTTTCTCGGCCAGGGCGTGATCGATTCGATCGACCAGGTGGATGACCTGCCGATCATCGGCTGTTTTGATGAAATCCCGATGATGCACCTGCTGCCGCTGCCCATCGTCTGCTCGAACCAGGATGTGCCGATGCTGGCCGAGGCGTGCGTGAACCAGCTCCTCCCCCAGCTTCGCGGCGAAACCACCAGCGCCGTCGCGCCCACCGTTCTTCCCGCCCGTATCGTCACCAATCGCGCCTTCAACGAGCAGTTCGGCCAGGGCGCTTGAGACAGGCTCCGGGTGCCGGCCGCGGACGCGCTTGCCAGGGGATCGGCTCGTAATCGTCTTGTCCCTCCACGTTGCATGACCCTTCCTGCCCGCCGGCGCCCAGCGGGAAAGAAATGCGTTCCATCGTTGCGCCCGCCCAGCGTACACTGTGCCGCCAACGGAGCTTTGCATGACCGCACACCCCATCGAATCATCCCGCCTGGCCCCGGATGTCAGCGGTGCGCTGCTGGTATTGATCGCCTCGACCGCCGCTGTCGGCGGATTTCTCTTCGGGTTTGATACCGCCGTCATCAACGGGGCGGTGCTGGCCATCCGCGGGCATTTTGAAGCCAATGCCTGGACCACCGGGCTGGCGGTGTCGATGGCACTGCTGGGATCGGGCGCGGGGGCACTGTTGGCCGGGCCGTTCGCCGACCGCTACGGCCGTGTGCGGGCGATGATCGTCGCCTCGGTGATGTTCACGCTCAGCGCGATTGGCTCGGGTGTGCCGATCACGATCTGGGATTTCATCTTCTGGCGGGTGCTGGGCGGGGTGGCGGTGGGGGCGGCCAGCGTGATCGCGCCGGCCTACATTGCTGAGATTTCGCCCGCCAGTTGGCGCGGACGCCTGGGATCGCTGCAGCAACTGGCGATCGTGATCGGGATTTTCATCGCGCTGCTGCTGAATTACGTGATCGCCGCCTCGGCCGGCGGGGCGGCCAATCCGTGGTGGTTCGGAGCCGAGGCATGGCGCTGGATGTTCTGGTCGGAGATTCCGGCGGCCGTGCTGTACGGGGTGGCCGCGCTGTTCATCCCCGAATCACCACGCTACCTGATCGCGCAGGATCGCAACGATGAAGCGCGGGAGGTGCTGCGGCGGGTGGTGGGCCGGGAAGCCACCGATGCCAAGGTGGCGGAGATCCAGCAGACGCTGGCCGGTGACCACAAGCCGGCCATGCGCGATATCCGCGGCCCGGCGCTGGGCCTGCTGCCAATTGTGTGGGTGGGGATTGGGCTGTCGGTGTTCCAGCAGTTCATCGGCATCAACGTGATCTTTTACTACAGCAGCACGCTGTGGCGGGCGGTCGGCTTCAGCGAGGCCGATGCCCTGTGGGTGACGGTCATCACCTCGGTGGTGAATGTCGCCACGACGTTGATCGCGATTGCGGTGATCGACAAGATCGGGCGCAAGCCGCTGCTGCTGCTGGGATCCGCCGGGATGATCATCACGCTCGCAACCGTGTCGATCATCTTCTGGGGGGTGCCGGTGGTGGATGGCCAGCTCAAGCTGACCGGCACGCCCGCCGTCATCGCGCTGATCGCGGCCAACCTGTACGTCTGCTGTTTCGGCTTCTCGTGGGGGCCGGTGGTATGGGTGCTGCTGGGGGAGATGTTCCCCAACCGCATCCGGGCCGCGGCCCTGTCGGTGGCGGCAATGATCCAGTGGGTGGCCAACTTCATCGTCTCCACCACTTTCCCGCCGCTGGCCGGCGGGCTGGGGTTGGGGCCGACCTATGGCATCTACACCCTGATGGCCGTGCTGTCGTTCATTTTCGTCCTCCGCATGGTGCGCGAAACCAAGGGCAAGGAACTGGAAGAGATGACGGCCACATAGCCCGACCGGATGCGGATCCAGCCAGGCCGCGACCGATCTGCACCGGTCTGCTGCAATCCGCTTCGGATACGTGCCACCGCGCGGCGCTGTCGCTGTTGGCTTCCCGCGCTGAATCACTTAGTCCGGGCCAGCGCATCGCGTGCGGCCAGGACAAGGCGGGCCGCTTCGTCCGCGGTATCGGCCAGCGCAGTGAGATGGCCCATCTTGCGCCCGGGACGCGGGGTGGTCTTGCCGTAGAGATGCAGTTTGATGTTCGGATGGGCCAGGGCGGCCGGCCAGTTGGGTTCGCCGGCGGCCCATTCATCACCCAGCAGGTTGGCCATGGCGGCGGGACGAAGCAGGGTGGTCGCCCCCAGCGGCAGGCCGCAGACCGCACGAAGCTGCTGCTCGAACTGGCTGGTCTGCGAGGCGTCGAAGGTGAAATGCCCGCTGTTGTGCGGGCGGGGCGCCAGCTCGTTGATCAGCAGCCGGCCCTCTCGCGTGACGAAAAACTCCACGCACAGCACACCCACCACCCGCAGCGCTTCAAGCACGTTGCGCGCGATCTCCACTGCCTCCTCGTGCAGGGCCTGCGCGCCTGGGGCCGGCGCGATGGTCAGGTCGAGGATGTGATTGCGATGGCGATTTTCCACCACGCCCCAATGCGTGAAAGCACCATCGGACCCGCGCGCAGCCACCACCGATACCTCGCGCTCAAAGTCGATGAATCCTTCGAGGACCGCTTCGGGGGCGCTCAGCTTGGCCCACGCGGCATCCAGGTCACTGGCGGGGTCAAGCTTGATCTGCCCCTTGCCGTCATAGCCGAAGCCGGCGGTCTTGAGCACGGCCCGCGGGCCGATCTGCGCCAGGGCCGTCTTGAGGGCCGCGGCCGAGTCGATCCGCCGGAAGGGAACCACCGGGAAGCCGTGCTCCGCCAGCCAGGTCTTCTCGCGCAGGCGGTACTGGGTGATGTGCAGCACATTCCAGTCCGGGCGTACGGGGGCATGCTCGGCGGCGGTGGTTGCGGTGGCGGCGGGCACGTTCTCGAATTCGAAGGTGATCGCATCCACCCGCTGCGCAAATGCCCGCACGCGGTCCAGGTCATCGTAGGCCGCGACGATCTCCTCATCGGCCACCTGCCCCGTGGGGGTGTCGGTATCCGGCGAGTAAGTGATGACCCGATACCCCATCCGCCGGGCGGCAATGGTGAACATGCGTCCGAGCTGGCCGGAGCCAAGCACGCCGATCGTGGAACCGGGAAGGATGGGGGTGGGCATGGGGAAGAAGTAGACGGAAATACGGTAGACAGAAGACGGTGGACAGAAGGCAGCGCTGACGGGTCTGGCGTCTTCTGCCTGCTCTTCTCACTTACGTTGCTTCAACATCAAACATTTTCAGCACGACCAGGTCCTGCACGTCGATCAGGCCGATCGGTTTGTCATCCGCATCGACCACCGGCAGTTCGTCGATGCGGTATTTTCGCAGGATGGCCATCGCTTCACTGGCCAGGGCATCGGCGGCGATACGCTTGGGGTTCCTGGTCATCACCTCGGCGATGGGCCGGCGCAGGGCATTTTGATCATCGGCCACGATCAGCCGGCGCAGATCGCCATCAGAGAAGATGCCGCTCAGCCGGCCGGTATCATCCACCAGCACCACCGCGCCCGCCCGCCGCAGCACCTTGCTCACTTCCTGCAGCGCCTGGCCAACGGTCACGCGATCGGAGACCAGCGGCAGGTTTTCGCCAGCGCGGAAGGTCATGGCCTCGGCCACCTTGATCAGCTTGCGCCCGAGCTGCCCGGCCGGATGGAAGAGGGCGAAATCCTCGGCCGTGAACTTGCGCAGGCTCATGACCGTCAGCGCCAGTGCATCGCCCAGCGCCAGCATGGCGGTGGTGGAGGCACTGGGGGCCAGGCCCAGCGGGCAGGCCTCGGTGATCTTTCCCATCGCCAGCGTCACATCGGCGTGGCGGGCCAGGCTGTTGTTGCGGGTGGAGGTGACCGCGATGACCGGGTGCCCCAGTTTTTTGACGATCGACAGCAGCCGCAGGATTTCATCGCTCTCGCCGCTGCTGGAGAGCAAGAGCATGACATCCCCGCGTCGCACCGCGCCCAGGTCGCCGTGCACCGCATCGGCGGGGGAGAGAAAATGGCTGGGTGTGCCGGTGGAGCTAAACGTAGCGGAAATTTTGCGCGCGATGTGCCCCGCCTTGCCCACGCCGCAGGTGATGACCGAGGCCGGGCAGTCGAGGATCAGGCGCACCGCCTCCTCAAAGTGTTCATCGAGTGATTCAATCAGCGTGCGCAGGGCGCACGCCTCGGCGTCGATGACCTGTCGGGCGATATCCAGCGGGCGGTCACTCATACAAGCGGCCCACGCGGCGTGCGCGGGTGGGTGATTATCGAGCCGCCAAGCGCAAAATCAAACCCTCGCACCGGCCCGCGGCATTGGCGGCTGATCCGCCTGGCCGCATAGTTGCCCATTTGCCGAGCGATGCGGCAAACCGCGTGGCCAGCGCGCTGTCTGGCCCATCCAGCCACAACGCGCGTTCCTCAAACCCGACTTCGTCCGGCAGCGATGCGGCAGGTTGAGGGTGCTGCAGACCGCTCGACGGATTTGCCGCGGTCATCTTCACCTGCGGGAAACAGGCGTTCCCGGCCGACGCATCATGCGGAACCGGTGGGTGCCGGCGTCAAGCGGTGCCACTACCGTTCGGGCGGGCGGCCGAGCCACTTCGGCCACAACGATGCCCTGGCCCTCAACTGCTCATCCGGGGGTGAGGCAGCCACCGCTTGACGGTTGATCAGTAGCGTAGCCTGCCGCCAGAGCGAGTCGTATGCCTGCGCCGCCTCGATGAGCCGCCGGGCCAGCCATTCGATCTCGGGGAACTGGGGTGCGCGGGCCAGTGCCTGGTTGTGTCTCACCAGCCTGCCGCGATCGGGCAGCCTGTAACACCAAAGCTCGCCGGCATCATGCCAGATCCGGGCCTGCGCACCGTCGACGTGAGACTGGATCTGGCCGCCCGCGAGCCAGAGGTCGACATGCTGGCTGAAATAGGCAACCGGCATCTCCCACCGATGCGCTTCCAGGCGGGCCAGGTAGGCGGTGACAGCCCGGCGGGTGGATGGGTGCCAGTCATCCCGCATGAAGCAGGTCTGGTCGTCCGAGCGGCGGGCGTGCCACCAGCGTTCGAAGCGCTCCCGGGCATCCTCGGCCGCCGGCCCGACAAGCTTGATGATGGTCCACTGCTGGATCGCCACGACGGGATTCCGAAATCGGGGTGAGCGGCTATAAAGGTGCCCGTGCGCTGCGGGGTAGGGGTCGGCCCATCACGTAGTCTGCGCCGGGTGCGGCCGCCAAAGCCAGCGATTCCGCCGGCGGGGCTGGCGTGGATTATCGGGCCGTCATCCTTAGAATCAACTGGCTGCCGCTCACACGAGGAAACCGCTTGGATTACCGCGTTGAACTCGACATCTACAACGGTCCGCTCGATCTGCTGCTCTACCTGATCAAGCGGGATGAGCTGGATATCTATGATATCCCCATTGCCCGCATCACCGACAGCTACATGGAGTATCTGCGCATGCTCAAGGGCATGCGCGGCGATGGGCTGGATATCAATGTGGCTGGGGATTTTCTTGTGATGGCGGCGACGCTGATGGAGATCAAATCGGCGATGCTGCTGCCGCGCCAGCCGGCCACACCGGAGGAGGGGGCAGACCCCACCATCGCCCAGGAGCTGAGCGATCCGCGCTATGAGCTGGTGCAGAAGCTGTTGGAGTACAAGCGTTTCAAGGATGCGGCGATGGCGATGGAGCGGCAGGCGGCCACCCACGCCGAGCGTTTCCCGCGCTACCCGGCCAAGGCCGAGGGGGAGGAGGACGAGCCGCCGCCGGTCGATCTGGAGGAGGTGCAGGTCTGGGACCTGCTGGCGGCGTTTAACCGCCTGATGAGCGAGGTGGGGCAGCGCAAGCCGCGCTACCATGAGGTCACCTATGATGACACGCCGATCGATCTGCACGCGGCCGACATCGCTGACCGGCTGAAGCGCGAGAAGCGGCTGTCCTTGCGGCAACTGCTGACCGGCCGAAAGAACCGCAGCGAAATGGTGGGCGTGTTCCTGGCGCTGCTGGAGCTGATCCGCGAGAAAAAGGTCCTGGTTGAGCAGGCGGAAACCTTCGGCGAGGTGGATATCATCGAAGCCCCCCTGGAGCACCAGCGCACCTACGAGCACGCCAGTCTTCACCTGGCCCCCGAGGCCGGGGAAGCCCCATCGGCCGAGCAACCAGCTCCTCAATCCGAGCCGGATGACCAGCCCCAGACGCAGGCCAATACCGAGGCACAGACCGAGGATGAAGCGACTTGAGCCGCCCATCCCGCGCACGTGCTAATAGCCCTGGGCGGGGTGGCGCAGGCCGATTTGCCCTGTCGCGGGGGGCGGTTATTGCGTCCGGCAGAGTGGTGGCGATAATCGAACGGCATTGATGCGACTGCCCGGGCTGGCGCGTAGGCTGGGTGCGGGGTCGCGGCGTGAGTGCGGACCATCTTGTTCACGACCGAAGCCACTTTCCTCGTTCTTTACCTCCTGTTCGGCCCACTGCTGGTGATCGTGATGACGGTGCTGGCACTGACCGGCCGGCAGCAGATGCGCCTGATCAGCCGGCCCCTCAAGCCGCTGCCCGAGTCGCCGCCCAGCGTTACGGTGCTGATCCCGGCCAAGGATGAGGGCGAGCGCATCCGCGCCTGCCTCTCATGCGCGCTCGCCCAGACCTATCCTAACTTGCAGTTTATTGCCATCGATGATCGCAGCATCGATCAGACAGGCGCGATCATGGATGAAATGGCCGCGGCCGACCCGCGGCTGGAGGTGCTGCATATCCCCCACGGCGATCTGCCGGCCGGGTGGACCGGCAAGTGTCATGCCCTGTTCCACGGCGTGCGTGCCGCCCGGGGCGAGTGGCTCATGTTCGTCGATTCGGATGTGGTGCTCGAACCGGATGCGGTGGCCGCGGCGGTGGGGCGGGCGGCCCGGCACGAATACGATCTGTTCAGCCTGCTGCCGCGGATCGAGGCCTATACCTTCTGGGAGGAATTGATCATCCCGGTGGCCGGGGCGGCACTCAATTTCATGTTCCTGGTGCCGATGGCCAACAAGAACTACCTGCCCCGGCATGCGTTTGCCAACGGGCAGTTCCTGCTGATCCGGCGGAGCGTCTACGAGCAGATCGGCGGGCACCAGTCGGTCATGGGTATGTTTGGCGAAGATGTCGCCATGGCGCGGCTGGTCAAGAGCAAGGGGTACAAGACGCGTATCGCCTGGGGGGCGGACTTCGTGGCCGTCCGCATGTACAGCAGCCTGGCGGAGATCTTCCGTGGCTGGGCGCGGCAGTTCTTCGCCCCCGGCAGGGGCTCACCCTGGCGCATCCTGGCCGGCCTTGGGCTGGTGCTGCTGATGGGGTTCTCCTGGCTGCCGGCGGCGGGTTGGGGCATCTATCGCCTGGTTCAGCCGGGCATGATGGCGTATCCCTGGCTGTGGCTGGCGGCGGTGGGCGTACATTGGTGCCTGCTAACCTGGCTTCTGGCCACGATTTACAGCTCATCGGGTAACCGCGGGCGGTTTGCCTGGGCGCATCCGCTGGCGCTGGCCATGCTGATGGGCATCTTTGTCCGGGCGGTGCGGATGTGCTTCACCAAGCGGGTGGAATGGCGGGGGACCAGTTACAGCGCCCGCCCGGCCTCCGAAGGGGCGGCAGTCACACCTTGAACCGCACCCGATGCGATGAGCCTGCTATCAGCGCGGGTGCTTTGCCGAACATCCAGCGGTGATGGACGTATCAATTTGGGCAGAAAGAATCTTGCAAAAGCGCTTACTCTTGCCCAAAATCAGGTAGCCACGGTGCGTGCCGTGGAGTCGGGACCGCCGGGCTCATCCGGGCTGGCATTACAAGAGGTTCCGGTTTATTGCGATTTGACAAGGCACGGTGCCGTTCGACATTGACGCGGCTCCGGCCAGAACGGTTTCCGTAGGAGATTGCGCCATTTCCACCCATTTCCGTCACAACGAGCAGATCCGAATCTCTCCGGTTCGGTTGATCAACGAAAAAGAAGAGCAGGTCGGCATTGTCCCGACGGCTGAAGCGCTAAGGATGGCCAGGGAAGCGGGGCTGGACCTCGTTGAGGTTGCGCCCACCGCCCGCCCGCCCGTCTGCCGCATCATGGATTATGGTAAATGGCGCTACCAGCAGCAGAAAAAAGAGGACAAGTCGCGCGCGAGCAACCGTGGCGGCCAGCTCAAGGAGGTCAAGTTCCGCACCGTGAAAATCGGTGATCATGACCTGCTGATCAAGGTGAATCACGCCCGCCAGTTCCTCAAGGAGGGCAACAAGGTGCAGTTCACCCTGCAGTTCCGCGGGCGCGAGATGGCGCACACGGACCTCGGCCGTGACATCATGAACCGGGTGAAGCAGGAGCTGTTCGACGTTAGCAAGGTCGAGCGCGACGCCCGGATGGAAGGCCGCCGCATGACCATGGTGTTGCAGCCCGATGGGTCGAAGGCCGCCAAGCTCGCCGCTGGTGCGGGCAAGGCCGGACCCGGTGCCAGCGCCAGCGGTGCTGGCCAGCGGCTGAACATCCCGCAGCGCCCCGCCGCCGCTCCGGCATCACCGTCGCCCGCTCCGGCGCCGGCGACCACGTAATCGCCCACGGCCATTCAATCAGTGAGCCACCCGAAGCCCCGCAGATATCTGCGGGGCTTCGGCTGTTTCAAGTCATCGGCATCTGCGGCTACACTGCGCTTCGATTCATTTACAGGGAGAACCAGATGGCCGATCAGATGCGCACCGAACGGGATTCCATGGGCGAAATGCAGGTGCCGGCCGATGCGTACTACGGTGCGCAGACCGCGCGCGCCGTGGAGAATTTTCCGATTTCTCAGTTGCGCCTGGGCCGCCGGTTCATCAGCGCCATGGGACTGGTGAAATGGGCGGCGGCAGAGATCAATGCACGGCTGGGGGTGCTGGAGGGTGCGAAGAAAGACCTGATCCAGCGCGCTGCCCAGGAGGTGATCGAAGGGAAGCTGGATGACCAGTTCGTGGTCGATGTCTTCCAGACCGGCTCGGGCACCAGCACCAACATGAACACCAACGAGGTGATTGCCAGCCGGGCCAATGAACTGGCCACCGGCACACGTGGCGGCAAGTCGCCGGTGCATCCCAATGATCACGTCAACATGCAGCAGTCATCCAACGATGTGATCCCCACCGCGATGCACGTGGCGGTGGCGACCGCGTTGAAGGAGGAGCTGATCCCGGCCCTGACCGAACTGGCCGATGCCCTGGCCGCCAAGGCCAGCCAGTTTGATGATGTGGTGAAAATCGGCCGGACCCATTTGCAGGATGCCACGCCGATCCGGCTCGGCCAGGAACTGAGCGGTTATGCCCACCAGGCGCGGCTGGGGGCGATGCGGGCGGCCAAAGCGGTGCAGGCCCTGAGAGAGCTGCCTCTGGGAGGCACCGCCGTCGGCACGGGGATCAACTCCCATCCCGAGTTTGCCCGGCAGGCCATCGCGCTGATCGCCGAGCGCACCGGGATCGACTTCGTCGAGGCGATCAATCATTTCGAGGCGCAGGCGGCCAAGGACGGCATCGTCGAAGCCTCGGGACAGCTCAAAACCATCGCCATCAGCCTGTCTCGGATTGCCAATGATCTGCGCTGGCTGGCCAGCGGCCCGCGCTGCGGCATCGGCGAGATCACCATTCCTTCCACCCAGCCGGGCAGCTCGATCATGTCGGGCAAGGTCAACCCGGTGATGAGCGAAATGCTGCTCCAGGTGTGCGCCAAAGT
>CAYNMV010000100.1:0-11625 GCA_964398315.1 uncultured Tepidisphaeraceae bacterium
GGGGGGGGGGGGGGGGGGGGGGGGGGGGGGGTGGGGGGTGGGGGGGGGGGGGGGGTGGGGGGGGGGGGGGGGGGGGGGGGGGGGGGGGGGGGGTTGGGCCGAGCGCTGCATCAGGTTACGCAACTGTGCCTGCTGCTGGGGGGTGAGAATGTCGGCCAGTCCAGCGCGGATGCCCTGGGCCAGTTCCGCCATCTGCCGGCGGGCTTCGGCCGGGTTATCGCGCGCCTGCTGGCGAAGCTCATCGATGCGGGCCTGGTTCGAATCAAACAGCTCCGCTACCCGCGTCCGCTGCTGGGCCGACAGATCAAGCTGTTCCACCGCCTCGCGCAGGCGATCGCCCGCTCCCAGGCGATCACGCATCGGCCGCGTCTCCGCAGCCTCCATTTGCGCCTGGGCCGAATCCAGGCACACCAACAGGGCAAGCAGGACCGGGATTAGCGCTAGGTGCCGCATACACTCATTCTACCCGCTGAAGCTGCACGTCGTTGAGAGGTAACCGATTGCCGAAGTGACTCAGCCGCCAATCGGTCATGGGCAATCGGCGCTCCGCCCAGCGATCACTTTTGGTTTAATTCGTAACAATTTCGCCTCGGGTTTCGGCGATCTCACCGGGCGGCATTTCGTCGGGCAGGAGGAGCGCGCGCTGCGCTTCGGCCGTGGGCAGTTCCTGCACATCTTTCAACTTGCGCTGGATGGCTCGCGTGCGGACCGCCGCCTTGTCCACGGTGTTGTGCGCTTCCTGGAGCTTTTTCTGGACCTTGGCGAGCATGTCGGCGTAGCGCTGAAACTCGGTTTTGACCGCGCCCAGCACCGTCCAGACTTCGCTTGACCGCTTCTGGATCGCCAGCGTGCGGAAGCCCATCTGCAGGCTGTTCAGGATCGACCAGAGGGTCGTCGGGCCGGCAATGACCACCCGGCAGTCGCGCTGGATGGATTCGGGCAGGCCCGGCCGCCGCAACACCTCCGCGAACAGCCCCTCGGTGGGCAGAAAGAGTATGGCAAAATCGGTCGTCACCGGCGGGTTGATGTACTTGTTGCAGATATCGGCGGCACACTGGCGGATGCGCAACTCAAGCTGCCGGCCGGCGGCATCAGCGGCGATCTGATCGCCCTGCTCCTGGGCCTCGATCAGTCGCTGGTAGTCCTCCACCGGAAACTTGGCATCGATCGGCAGCAGGAGGGGCGTCTCGGCTTCACCACGGTTGGGCAGGCGAATGGCAAACTCCACCCGCTCGGCGGTTGCCTTGGTAGCGACGTTGGTATCGTACTGATCGGGTGCCAGGCACTGTTCAAGCAAGGCGCCAAGCTGCACCTCGCCCCAGGTACCGCGGGTCTTCACGTTCGTCAGCACGCGCTTGAGATCACCGACGCCGGCCGCCAGCGCCTGCATCTCGCCCAGGCCCTTGTAGACCTGCTCCAGCCGCTGGCTGACGAGCTTGAATGATTCGCCCAGGCGCTTCTCCAGGGTGCCTTGCAGCTTCTCATCCACCGTGAGCCGCATCCGTTCCAGGCTGCGGGCATTCTCTTCGCGCAGATGGGTGAGTCGCTGCTCAAGGGTGAGACGGATCGCCTCCAGGCGCTTTTCGCCACTGTCGGCGGTGCGGGCCAAATGGGTGGCAAAGCTGTCGAGTTGTGCTTTCTGCTGAAGCCCGAATTCGCCGAAACGGCGGCCCAGGCTTTGGGTCAGGCTGTCGAGGGTCGCCGAGACCTCCTGGCGGTTGCGGGCGATCTCCTCGCGCACGGCCCGCTCGGTGCGCTCGTGGGCCCGCTCGGCCGCGGCGAACATCGGGTGGAGCGGCGACCAGTCAACTCCCACCCGCCGCCGCAGTTGCAGTACCTGCAGGCAGATCACCCCGATGAGCAGGAGGATGCAGATCCCCAGAAGCACTGTGGTACCCATGCTCCTTTTATCGGAGCGATCCGCTGCCAGGCACCACATCTGCCATCGTATTTTTGCCGATCCTCAACCTGTGGGGGGCTACTTGGCGACGATCACCCACAGGGCATGGATGACGCCGGCGACCCAGAAGCCAATGATGGTTAACAAGCAGGTTGATCCAGAAATGCCGGGTCAGACCCACCTCCAGGAAGACGCCCAGCGGCGGGAGGAGGAACGCGAAGATCACCTTGAACAGGTCCGTGACGGTGACGGGCATGCAACCCACGCTAGCCCAGCGGCCGGCCCGCGCGAACCGGCAATTATGCCGATCATGGGGCCCTGGAGGCGGTGAAAGCGTACAGGGCCATGCACATCGATCCATGGGCCCTGGCCCGGCGCCGTGGCGGGTCTTGGTGGCCCTGTCTGCACGCCGGGGCGCTTAGAACGGATCGATATGGGCTGCCAGGTTGCGGAAGCGCGTGCACTTGTTGTCGAAGGTGAGCTTGACGGTGCCGGTGGGGCCATTGCGCTGCTTGGCGATGATGACCTCGGCGATGTTGTCTGGCACGAAATCCGGCTCGCTCATGCGATAGTAGTCCTCGCGGTGCAGCAGCATGATCACGTCGGCATCCTGCTCGATGGAGCCGGACTCGCGCAGGTCGCTCATGCGCGGGCGGTGGCCATCGCGGCCTTCGCTGGCACGGTTAAGCTGCGAGAGGGCGATCACCGGGATTTCCAGCTCGCGGGCGACCGCCTTGATGCCGCGGCTGATCTCGGAGATCTGCTGCTGGCGGTTCTCGGGGCCCGGGTTATCCATGAGCTGCATGTAGTCGATCATGATGCACTTGATATCGTGCTGCAGCTTGAGCCGCCGGGCCTTGGCGCGCAGCTCCAGCGGTGTGAGACCTGGTGAGTCATCCACCCAGATCGGGGCCTTGGCCAGTTCGCCGACGACATTGGCCAGCTTCTGGTACTCGTGTGCCTGGAGCATGCCCTTGCGCAGCTTGTGCGAGTCAATGTTCCCGCGCGAGCACAGCAGACGCTGGGCGAGTTGCTGCTTGCTCATTTCCAGCGAGAAGACCGCGCAGGGCAGGCGCTGATCGGCGGCGATCGCCTCGACGATGTTCATGGCGAAGGCCGTCTTGCCCATGCTCGGCCGGGCGGCGATGATGATCATCTCGCCTTTCTGCAGGCCGTTGAGCATGTCATCCAGCTCGGTGAAGAGCGTTTCGAGGCCGCGCTGGCCGCGATTTTCGATCATCTCGAAAACCTCGTGCAGCACGTTCTCCAGCGGCACCATCGAGCCGCCGACTTTTTTCTGGGCGATGTCGAAGATGCGCTTCTCGGCCTTGTCCAGCACCAGGTCGGCCTGCTCGTGCGGGGCATAGGCATCGCGCAGGATGTCGTTGCTGGCGCCGATGAGCTGGCGCAGCAGCGCTTTCTCGCGGACGATCTGGGCGTAATGGGCGCCGTGGGCGGCGGAGGGCACCGAGTTGAGGATCTGCCCGATATAGGCCACGCCGCCGATCTCATCGAGCAACTGGCGCTTTTTCAGTTCCTCGGTGACGATGACTGCATCAATCGGGCGGTTCTGCTCGTAGAGCTTGACGATGATGTCAAACAGGATCTGGTGATCGGCCTGGTACAGCTCATCGCGGCCGAGAATCTGCACCACCTGCCCGACAACGTCCTTGTCCAGCATCATCGAGGCGAGCATGCACATCTCGGCCTCGACGGCCGCAGGCGGCAGGCGGGTGAACTGCTGGGCGATGCTCGAATCGATCAACTGGTCCATACGACTCTATCCCAAGGGCGGCGCCAGTCGCGCCATCGCAAGGAAGCACAACTGAACAGCAGGCTAACATATCTCCCATCGACCGACAACGCCGCGCGGCATGAGCCAGTCTATCGCATGGCCGGTACGGGGCAGCGGGCGCGGGGCTGCGCTACAGGATATGCACAGCTTCTCCAGCCGGAACTGGCGCAAGCAGCGCAGCGCGCAGACGGCGCCGCCGGTGTAGCTGTGGTGCGGAGCAGTATTTACAGGGCTTTGCGGAACTGGACCGCCATTTCATGCCGGCCGTTGCTCAGGGGCCGTGAGCGGACCACCTCGCACAGATGCCGCTGCCGGCGCGGGCCGGTGGCCATCTCGATCCGGCACGCCTGGCCCACAGTGAGCTGGTCTTTCAACAGGAATGAGACGCCGCTGAACGACAGGTCGCGTGTGGTGATCTCGTAGGTGGCGCCAGCCTGGGGGCCGTTGAGGACGGTGAGCGTGGCGCGCGACTGCAGGGGTTTGCGCAGGTCACGCCGCCGTTCGCGCCCGCGCGGCGAAGCAAGGGGTGACAGTGCCACAGCGCGCCTGGCGGGCGACGCGGGGGATTCGTCTTGAGCCATGATGAAATTGGACGATAGCGAAAGCAGAAAGGGCGGCAGAACACTCCATTGGCCGCAAAATCAAACCGTTACTGTAGCGGCCGCTTCAGCAGATGCAAATGCTGAATCCCCCGCCCGGGGAGAAAAAAAACCGCACATGGCCGCCTATGGCCCACAGCGCAGGCATGCCCGCGCGTGGCTCATGGCTTTGCGAGCCATTGCGGGGCTTTTTCGGGCTGAAGGGCACTTCACTCATGCGCCCGGGCCTGGTCATACCGTCACCCGGCTCATGGCGATCTCGGCCAGGGCATCGGTGGCGAACTTGACATCCTGCTTGCTCAGGAACGGCGAGAAACTGAACCGGGTGGTGCCACCGTAGGCGGTGGTGCCGATGGCCTGATGCGCCAGGGGAGCGCAGTGGATGCCGGAGCGGGTGAGGATGCCGTAATTGGTTTCGAGGATCATCGCCAGTTCGTGCGGATCGTATCCCTCGATGCGCACAGAGAAGACGCCGAGGCGGTTGCGCACCCCCTGCGGGCCGTAATAGGTCAGTCCGTCGACGTCCGAGACCCCATCAATGAACACACGTACCAGATCCAGGTCATGCGCGCGGAGTTTGTCGATGCCTTCATTGAGGATCCACTGCACACCTTCGCCCAGGCCAACGATGCCGATGGCATTGTGCGAGCCCGGTTCGTAGCGGTCGGGCATGAAGTCGGGCTGGCGGTCTTCCTCACTGACTGACCCGGTGCCGCCTTCGCGCGTGGTGCGGACGAGTTTTTCCATTCCCGGCCGCAAATACAGGATGCCCGTGCCCAGGGGGCCGAGCAGCGCCTTGTGCCCCGGGGCGGCCAGCAAGTCAACATAATCGGCCTGCACGTCGATCGGCAGGTGTCCAGCGCTCTGGGCGGCATCGACCAGGAAGGGGATGCCATGCTCACGGGCGATGCGGCCGATCTCGCGGATCGGCTGGATCGTGCCGGTGACGTTCGAGGCGTGGGTGATGGCGATCAGCTTCGTGTCCGGCCGGATCGCCCGGCGGATTTCATCGGGATCGACCAGGCCCGTCTTCGCATCCACCGGCACGCGCGACAACTCGACCCACCCATCGGCGGCCAGGGCGTTAAGCGGCCGCAGGATCGAGTTGTGGTCGATCCACGAGCAGATGGCATGGCCACGGTTGTGGGGGCCAATCAGCCCCTTGATGGCCAGGTTCAACCCATCGGAGCAATTCAGCGTAAAAATGAAGTGATCGGGGTTTTCGCCGTTGAAAAGCCGGTTCAGTCGCCGCCGGCATTCGCCGATCAGTGTGGCGGATTCGATCGCCTCGTGGTAGGCCCCCCGGCCGGCCGAGGCCCCCAACTCGGTCGCGTAGCGCATCATTGCTTCATGCACCGCCCGCGGCTTGGGGAAGCTGGTGGCGGCGTTGTCCATGTACAACCGTCGCGGAGCACTCATAGTGCAATTCTATAGCGCTCCCGCCCCCGAATCGACCGCCGGATATTCACCCGCTCATGCAAAACACTGTTCGCCGCAGGATCTGCCCTGGCGAACCGGGTGTATCCGATGAGCACCCCGTCGGCGAAGGCCCAGCAGGGTGGCCCCTACGCGCCCCGGTCCGGCGGAATCGTTCCACATTCCGGGCAGCGATCGGGCGTGGCGCGGAGGTCGTAGCCGCAGGTGAGGCAAAGCCCTTCCCGCTTCTGCCTTCGCTCGCGTTGATAGCGGATGCAGGAGACGGTGCCCATCACCAGGCAGATGACCCCGTTGAGGATGAAGGGTGCTGCCGCCCAAAGAAGACCGCGGGGGGCAGGCGTCCCGTATGCACGATGCAGGGAGATGATCCGCCAGCCCATCCAAAGACCGCCCGAGACAGAGAATATGCCGATTGCAATAGCCAGCGGTCCTGCGATGCGCGCTGCCCACACATTGACGGTTCGTGCCGACGGCATCCAGCGCGGCAGGGGGATGGGCACGTTCGCAAGCCGGCGCAGTTGATCCCGAAAGGTCATCACCATGCCCCCTGTGTGATGGGGATGAGGCGGTCTCGTCGGCTCATTGCGGTTCCGCATCTTCCCGCGGCGTCCGTCCCGGCACCGGCGTTCCACATTCCGGGCAGCGCTCCGGTGTAGCGCGTAAATCATAGCGACAGGTGGGGCAGAGGCCCCTTACATGGCGTCGGTGAACAGCATCCTTCCGCAGACAAAGCAGCGTGAACCCAATCAGCGCGATGCCTACGATCACGGCCATATCCAGATAAGGGATGACCAACATCCGAATCCGAAGGGCACGTGTTGTGACCGCTACAGCATCCCGCCAAGTGAGTCGCAGCAGATTGGGCTCCGGCCAATCCATCAAGGTAGGCCACATCAGCATCTGTTGTGGCAAGCCTGAGTACTCCGTGACAAAGATGATGCCCAGTTTCCCATACGCAGAGCGAATCTTCACACCAGGTGTGAGATCACCATAGTCGAGGATGTAAAGCCCCATCGGATCACGCTGCCCATGGAGGATCAGCAGGCAGCCGAGCAGGCTCGCTCCCGTGAGCCACACTGCCATGCGCCAGCGCGTGAATCGAAGCATCCCACATCCCCTGTTCACGGATACGGCGCTTTCTTCGGCTCATCACCGGGCAGTTCGAGTGCGCCGACCAGGTCGGTCAGGCGGTCGATCTTCTGCTCGGCCATGAACTGCGTCAGGCCATCGACGATCTTGTTGGGGGTGGCGGGGTCGACGAAGAGGGCGGTGCCGATGGCGACGGCGCTGCTGCCGGCGAGGATGAACTCAACCGCATCCTGCCAGTACTGGATGCCGCCCATGCCGATGATGGGGACGCCAGCGCTCTTGGCCACCGTGCGATAGACGCGGCTGACCAGGTGGAGGGCGATCGGCTTAATCGCCGGGCCGGAAAGGCCGCCGGTGACATTGGCCAGGCGCGGCCGGCGCTTGTAGATGTCGATCGCCATGGCGGTGAAGGTGTTAACCAGCGAGAGGATGTCGGCCCCGCCGTCGATAGCGCCGCGGGCGGTGGCGGTGATGTCCTCGACGTTGGGGCTCAGCTTGACGATCAGCGGCTTGCTGGGCAGGACCTTTTTCACCTCGGCCACCAGCTCGCGCAGCCGGCCGGGGTGGGTGCCGAAAGTCAGGCCATCCTTTACGTTGGGGCAGGAGACGTTCAACTCGACACCGGCCACGCAGTCCAGGCCGTCCATCGCGCCGCAGGTCTCCGTGTAGTCGTCAAAACTGTGCCCGGCCACGTTGACGATCACCGGGCAGGGCATCTGCCTCAGCAGCGGGACTTTCTCGGCCAGGAAGCGCTTGAGGCCCACGTTGGCCAGGCCGATGGCGTTGAGCATGCCGGCCCGCGTTTCGACAATGCGCGTTGGCTGGTTGCCGGGTCGCTCCTCCAGCGTGATCGATTTGGTGACGAACGCGCCCAGGCGCGACAGGTCCATGAAGTCGGCGTACTCATTGGCGTAGCCGCACGTCCCCGAGCAGGTGAGGGTCGGGTTGGCCAGCTTCAGCCCACGAAGATTGACGGAAAGGTCTGCCACGCCGGTGTTTGTACGGAGGCGGGCCGATTCCTGCAAGCCGTACCGGTGGATGCAGCAGCGACCGGGTGGGGGAAGACGGCCGAGGGCAGAAAACGCGCTGGGGGCCGCTTTCAGCCCTCGGCCTTGCCCTGATCCTTGCCATCCTCCGCCGGCAGGTCGTTCAGGTCGTCGATGAGCATGCGCAGGCGGCCGTGATCGCGTTTGTTGAAGGCGAAGACCAGGCGGTGCAGGTGATCGAGAGCGGGCTCATCCGCCTCGACCTTCAGCGGGCCAGAAACCCGCCACGCGCCGCTGACCGTGATATCGGCGTAGCGCTCGGACAGGTCGGCCAGTTGCTGTTCGGTTGGGCGGCGGTGCAGGCGAATCAGCAAATTGTTGCGGTGGTAGCGAATGGAGTGGAAGTTGTTGTAGAAGTGCCGCGTTTCGCGCACGGCCTCATCGATGCTGTCGGTGATCTTGTAGAGGCGCAGATCTTCGGGGCCGATCAGGCCGCGGTTGAGCAGTTGCTTCTCGACATAGTCCTGCCACTGTGCCCAGTAGGTGCCGCCGGGTGAATCGACCATGATGATGGGCATCGGCGGGCACTTGCCGGTCTGGATGAGCGTCAGCACCTCGAACCCTTCATCCATCGTGCCAAACCCGCCGGGGAACAGCGCGATGGCGTGGCTGGAGCGCACGAACATCAGCTTACGGGTGAAAAAGTACTTGAAATTGATCAGCTTGGGGTCGTGGGCGATGAAGGGGTTGGTTTTCTGCTCGAATGGCAGGCGGATGGCCAGCCCGAACGAAGGTTCGGCCTGGGCCCCGGCATGCCCGGCGGCCATGATCCCGCCGCCGGCGCCTGTGATTACCATCCAGCCTGCCTGCGCCATCTGGCGGGCATAGGCGGCGGCCTGGCGGTAATCCAGGTGGCTCTCCAGCGTGCGGGCCGAGCCGAAAATGCTCACCTTGCGCACATCTCGGTAGGGCGCAAAGACCTTTAGCGAGTAGCGCAGCTCCTTGAGCGATTTGGCCAGCAACTTGACATCGCCGCGGTTGGTGCGATCGCGCAGCAGCTTGATGGCCGTGCCGACCATATCACCGACGAGGTCGCCGTTGGGCACCTCCGCCAGCGCGGCGATCAGTTCATCGGCCAGCGGCTGGAGTTGCGACAAATCGGAGCGGGTGACACAGGTCGCCTCGTTCATCGATTCCTGCGCCTGCTCCAGGTTCTCACTGATCTGCTGCGACCGCTTGGAAACTTGCCTGCGGGGAGTCTTGGACGCCATTGTCCCCCATACTTAGCGGAGCATGGGCCGGATGGCAAAGGGAGAATCGCCGGGAAGAAGGGCGGACTTTCGCCGCGCGTGCCCCGGGGCCGGCATCAGGGATCGGGCAGGAAAGGAGGCGGCTCATCCTGCAGGGTGAGGGTGGCGCGATGGGTCATCCCGCTTTTTCTGTCTATGAGCAGGAGCCGATCGCCTGCGTTCACCCAGGACCCATCCGCCGCCGACAGCCCATGGTGCTATTGGCCTTGCAGCAGCAGGTCCCAGGACCGCATGGGAAGCTCGGCCGGAGCCAGTTCCGGTGCAGGGCTGAGCGAATCTGCCGGCGGCTGGCTGAACAGCGATGCCGATGGCTCCGGTGTCGTTGTCACTACCGCCGGGACCGGTACTGCGGGCGCGGGCGGCGGCGGTGTCTGGGACCGCTGGGCCGGCTGCGCAACCGGCTGGGCCGCCATCGCGGCCGGGGGGGAATCGGCTTTCAGGATCTGCCAGGCAATCCCGCCGCCGCACAATCCCAGCACCAGCAGCGCTCCGCCAAGCCATTGGGCGGTGCGCTTTTTCGCCATCGGGGAGGCCGGCGCCTCCAGCGCCATATCGGACCTCTCGGCCGGCTCGGCCGCGGCGGGGGCTTTGGGCTGCGGCGTGGGTGCCGGGCGGGTGGGGGCGGATTGTGCGGGTATCGGGTTGGCCGGCGCGGTCTGCATCGGCATGGGACGCGGCGGCACCGGGCGTGGACGGGCACCGTTGGCCAGGATCTGCCCCTCGGGCATCTTCAACGTCGACAGCGGCGGAATCCGAATGGTGGTCATGCGCGGCATATTGCCGACATCGACCGCCGGCGGGCTCGTCTTAGCCGCTCTCGCCCGCGTCCACCGCCGTTTTCGCACCGGGTGTATCCGTCTGTACCATCTGTAACGCCTGTGCGCCCCGCCGCCGATTTGCGCGAACCTTGACACCCCCGCCGCCGTTCATATCATGCTTGAAGGCCGATAGGGGTATGGTGTAACGGTAGCACAGCAGATTCTGGTTCTGCTTGTCTAGGTTCGAATCCTAGTACCCCTGTTAAAAATCTTGATCTTGACTCGGGTTGCCCCGAGTTGACAGAAGCTGACTTTCGCCCGGTTTTGCCGGGCGATTTTCATTTCTCGCCTCATCGGCCGAGATGTCTGAAATTAGCTGGAGTTCATACGAGTTGGCTACAGCAGATGTGTCCAGCTTTGTCTGAAGATCCATGACTGCTTGCCGGCGGCATCTGCTGCGGGATATCTCCTGCCGCAGAGGTGGGTCATCACACGCAATCTACCGGGGCGATGCCAGCTGCCGGGAGGCGGCCAGGAGCAGTTCGCCGGCGAGCTTGAGTGCGGCGGCGGCATCCAGATTCACGGCGGATTTGAATGAGGGCGCCAGCGGGTCGGCCGCATCATGAACCAGTCGCCGCACCTGGAGGATGATCTGACTGGCATCGCTGTGGACCATAATGCTTTCGCTCCGGTCGAGGTCGATCTTGATTGAACGCATGGCGGGGCTCCGGGGGAAGAAAGTTGTCGCGGGTTGTGCAGCGCGGCATCTCGTCATTGGGCGGTCGGCTGATATACTGGGGGGCCCATGAGTGAGCCGTCGAGGATTCTGATCGTTCAGCCAAACTGGGTCGGTGATGCGGTGATGGCGACGCCGCTGCTGCGGGCGATGCGCGAGCGCTTCCCGCAGGCGCATATCGCCTACTTGCTGCGGCGCTACGTCAAGCCGCTGTACACCGGCATGCCCTGGACCGATCAGCTTATCACCTATCGCACCGGCAAGACCAAGGCCAGGACAGGCAAGGGGATTTTCGACCTGGCGGCTCGCCTGCGCGCCGGGAAGTTTGACCTGGCGGTGCTGCTGCCCAACAGCTTCCGCAGCGCCCTGGTCTGCAAGATGGCGGGGATTGACCGGATTGTCGGCTATGAGCGCGATGGCCGCGGCTTCCTGCTCAGCGACAAGCTCCTGCCGATCAAGGAACGCGGCAAGTTCGTCCCGACGCCAATCGTCAAGACTTACATGGGCATCGGCGCTTACCTGGGGTGCACCTCGCGCGATCGCACCCTTCGGCTGTTTGTCACGCCCGGCGAGCGGGAAGATGCCCGCGCGGTATTCCAGCGGGCCGGGCTGGATCCTGATCTGGAGCGGCCGGCGGACCGGGGGCAACCGCCCCTGGTGGTGCTCAATCCCGGCGCCCAGTACGGGGCGGCCAAGTGCTGGCTGCCGGAGTATTTCGCCGAGGTGGGCGATCGGCTCATCAGCGAGCATGGCGCCACGGTGCTCATCAGCGCAGCGCCCCGGGAACGGCGGATTGTCGAGGCGATCCAGCGTCACATGCGGCACGCTGCGGTCGATCTGTCGAGTCATGGCATGAGCCTGGGAGCGCTCAAGGAGATCGTCCGCCGCTGTGACCTGATGATCACCAACGACACCGGCCCGCGACACATCGCCGCGGCGTTTGATGTGCCGGTGGTGACCATCTTCGGGCCGACGTTCCCACAGTGGACCGAGATCGATTTTCCCAAAGAGCGGC
>CAYNMV010000101.1:0-10680 GCA_964398315.1 uncultured Tepidisphaeraceae bacterium
GGCCTGGGCACCATCACCGCCAACGAAACCCGTGATGCCACCCCCGATACCTTCTCTTCCATGGCCCTGGCTGTCGGGCTGGGCACCACCGGCCGTAATCCCTTCGCCAATCCGCCGCAGCCCATTGTCGCTGCCCAGGATTTCCTGACCTTCACCCTCATCAGCACCGTCGATCAACTGCGGCTCGAATCCTTTGCCTTCGACTACGCGGTCAGTGTCAATCCCAGCGACAAGACCGGCCTCCAGTCGGCGGCGCAACTGTTCTACAGCCTCAACGCCCAGCCCTTCGTGGCGGTCGGCGAGCGCCAGGAGCGCATCATTCCCGCCGGAGAGAATGGCTTTTTCACCGGCTTTTCAACCTCGACCATCAACCTGTCGGCCATTCCGCTGCTGGGCCCCACCGATTCGATCGAGTTTCGCCTGGCCTTCGGCGACAACAGCAATTCCAACACGAGTTCCAAGGGCGTTTATCTCGACAACCTGATCCTGGTGGGCGACATCGTCCCCGAACCGGCCGGCGCTGCCCTGCTTGGGCTGGCGGGCACGGCCGGCCTGCTGCGGCGGAGGCGCTCGGCCTGACCCGCCGCCCATCGGCCGCATAGTGCGTTCATGCAATGCAAAGAGGACGCGCAGTGAAAGCAGCGCAAGACATCCGTGGCCCTGAAACAGGCATCCTGATTTGCCAAGAGAGTGAGAACACCATGGCCCGACTCCTGATCCGTATCGCCGCCTGCGTCCTGGGCGCTGCCCTGGCCATGGGCAGCGCTTCGGTTGTCTCGGCCCGTGTGATCGGCATGACCGTGGCCGATGTCAGCAGCGGCGACTACACCCTGACCAGCGTCAGCGTCGATCGCGGCCCGGCCGGCATCTTCACCTATCTGCCGCACCAGCTCACCGGGGTGACGCTAACCGATGTCGATGCCTCCTGGACGCCGCTGCTGGTGTCGCGCGGTGCCCCGGTGCCGCCGGTGGGCAGCCGCGCCAGTGTGCTGGAGGATTGGCGCGTCGATACGGCCATCACCGAAGTGACCAGCACCAACGGCTCGGCTGATCGCTCAATGGAAGTCACCTTTACCCGCCCGGTCATCAACTCCGATGGGCCGGACATCCTTTTCTTCGAGTTTGGCGGCAATGAGCCGATCCGCTGGTGGATCAACAACGACCGCGATAATCAGTCCGCGATCGTCCAGACATCGGCTTACTCCAGCGTGCTGATGCAGGGCATCCCGTATACGCAGTACGCCTACAACAACAACGGCGACCGAGCCATCGACAGCCTGGAGAAGCTGGAAACCACCACCGTGGGATGGAGCAGCGGCACCAATGGCAGCGGCGGCCTGTTCGCCCTGAGTCTGGATCTGTCCACGCTCGGTGTGCCGCTGCATGGATCAGTGACGAGCATCCGCTTTCAGACCCAGGCCGTGGCCGGCAGCAGTGCGCGGGTGGATCCGGCATTGATCGTCGGCCTGCCGGCGGTGCCGGAGCCGGCAGGGATTGCGCTGATCGGGCTGGCCGCCACCGCCCTGGGTTGTCGCCGTCGCGCCTGAATCAGCAACTCAGATGGAGCGTGCATCCATGAATCATATTCCCTCCCTGCGCCCGCTCGCCCGCTTTGCCCTGGTGGCCGGCGGCTGCCTGCTGATGGGTATGGCCCGGGTCGATGCTGCGCTGCTGGTCCCGCAGTACAACAGCCTGCCTGGCGCCACCGCTCAGCTCTACCTCGACTTCACCGGCTCGCCCAACTTCGGCACCTGGAACGGCCACGCTGTCGGTGCGGTACCTGCCTATGACATCGACGGCAACCCCGACAGCTTCAGCGGCACCGAACTGTCGTACATCCGGCAGATTTTCATCCGCGTGGCCGAAAAATTCTCGCCGTTCAATATCAACGTCACCACTGTCGATCCTGGAAATCGGGCGAACAGGGTGACCGCCCATGTCATGATCGGCGGCGATGGGGCGTGGTACGGCAGCACCGTGGGCGGGGTGGCGATGATCAACGGCTTTTCGTCTTTCACATCGAATACCGCCTGGGTCTTCCCGGACAACCTGGGAGGCGGCAATCCCAAGTTCGTCGCCGAGGCCGCGGCCCATGAGGCTGGGCACCTGTTCGGCCTGAACCACCAATCGCGCTGGACCCAGAAACCCGATGGCACCTGGGAGCAGCAGGTCTACAGCACCAACGGCGACAACCCCCACGTCCGCCCAGTCATGGGATCGAGCTATGGCTCAACCCGCGGCGTCTGGTGGTATGGCACCACGACTTCCCGCACCCGCTTTCAGGATGACCTGGCGGTCCTGTCCAGCAGCACCAATGGCTTTGGCTATCGCGCTGATGACCATGGGGATACCGTGGCCACCGCCACCGCGCTGACCATCAGCGGCACCGGCGAGGTGATGCCGATCGGTGGTGTCATCAGCACCAACAGCGACATAGATCTCTTCTCCTTCTTCACCGGCAGCGGTCAGGTGTCGTTCTGGACGGTGCTGTCCGAGTATGGCGCCATGCTCGATGCCACCCTGCGGCTGTACGATGCCCAGGGCACACTGCTTCAGACCGTTGCCACGGCCTCCCTGGCCGAGTCCCTGAGTGCCAACCTGACCGCCGGCCAATATCTGATTGACGTTTCCGGCGCTGGCGCCTATGGTGACCTGGGGCAGTACACCCTGATGGGGCAGGTGGTCCCGCTGGTCGCGGTTCCCGAGCCGGCCGTTGCGGGCATGCTTCTGCTGATCGGCTTTGCCTGGAGCGGCACCCGCCGGCGGGGGGCGGGTGCATGAACGATGTCGAACGGGCGCGCTTGAGGTGATCGAAACCCGATGCACTACGTCGCGGCCAGGACCTCGGTCTTGGCCGGCTCGGATGCCGGCACCAGTGTGACCTCGTCCTTGATCTGGGTCTTTCGATACTGGGCCGGCGTCATCTTCTCATAGCGCTCGAAGACGATACGCAGCCGGCGGGCATCGGTGAATCCGCAGGCGGCGGCGATCGCGGCCAGTTTCATCTTCTCTGGCCGTGCCAGCAGTTCCTTGGCCTTGGCGATGCGCGCCCGACAGAGGAAATCATGCGGCGTACACCCCAGCGAGCGTTTGAACCCCAGCTCCAGCGATCGCCGCGAGGTGGCCGCCTCGTGAATCAGCTGTTCAACGCCGAACACCTCGGAAATGTGATCGTGGATGTACTGGATGGCGATGGCAACACCGGGATGATCGACGATCAGCACATCGCTGCTGCGGCGCTTCACCACGTCGATCGGATCGATCAGCTTCTCTTTCTCCACCGTGCCGCCATTAAGCAGGGTGTCGAGATTGGCAGCGCATTCGTAGCCGATGCGATACCAGTCACAGGCGATGCTGCTGAGCTGCGGATCGCTGAATTCGCAGATGACCAGGTCGTTGTCCACCCCGATCACCCCGACATCATCCGGCACGCGCCGGCCGATGCGCTGGCAGGCGTCGATGAGCATGCGGGCACGCATGTCGTTGGCGGCGAGGATGCCAACCGGGCCTTCAAGCGTGGCGAGCCACTGCTCCAGTTTTTCCATTTCATCGCGCCAGGGATGGGAGATGCCCAGGGAGTTGCGCGATAGGTGCACCGAGGCGGCCCGGCCGAACTCGGCCAGTCGGCGCAGGAACCCTTCGCCGCGATCATGGGCGTAGCGCACGTTGTGCAGGCCGTAGTAGCCGAAGCGAGGGAAACCGCAGGCCAGCAGGTGATCGGCGGCCAGCTCGCCCACCTTGGGGTTGTTCACCATCACGCGCGGCACGCCGGGATCACGCATGGCGCCGGCGAAGGTGACGACCGGCATGTTCAACTCCTGGGCCGCGCGGGCATCGGCGGGGTTGAGGATGATGGTGATCACACCATCCCCGCGCCAGCCGCGCAGGCTCTGGATGGGCAGTGTCACTGTCTCGGGATTGGTGGTGAAGATCCACGAGCAGTGAGCGCGGGCATAGTCAGTGATGCCCTTCACCAGTGGTTGCAGGTGAGCCAGGCCGACCGGGAACGCCAGGGCGATATGCCGGGTGGGACCGGGATGGGTTGTTTTCATCGTGTCCTCGGATGGGCTGCGCCACGATGCGGGCCCCTTGTGTCCGGGGCGCTGGTGCCGGGCGCCTGCGGACCAGCCATTGCCCTGTCCTCTGCTGGAATCACCGCATCAACCGCCGCAAATAGGCACATTTTTGCCAGGGAAGGGCTGAATTATGTTAATCAACTCCCTTAGGCACCGTCAATGTTAATCTGCGCTGCGCGGATGCGCATCGCCCAGCGGAAGATTCGCCTGATCCCCTATTTTTAGGGGGTTGGATCGCCAAAACCTTACGGCAAGATACCTGCATACGGGGATCGAGTGTCTTGCGCATATAGGTAGTTTTCTTACGCAAATAGAACCTTGTGCGTTGGCGGGAGTATGGGATGATGAGAGGCGGATCGGGCCCGCTGCCGTGGGCCGTCCGCGGCCTCGGAGGTGTTTCTGGTTGCCTGATCTTGCTCGCGACGGTCACTGTGTTGAGGTGCGGAACATGAAGACAATGCTGCCTGCCATCTGCTGGATCATCGCCTGCCTGGGTGGGCTGGTCAGTGCCGCCGATCTCGAGCCCCTGCTGGTTGAGGCCGCCGGGCCGCAGGATGTGGCGCTGGTGGCCGATGATGTGCTGGCCGGCATCTTCGTCGCATCCGATGAGCCGATAGTCGGCCAGAAGGCCGCGGCCCTGCTGGCCGAGGATATCCAGCGCGTCACTGGGCAGAAGCCGGCTGTCACCCATCATCCCGACCAGCTCAAGGGCACTGCCATCCTGATCGGCACCGTGGGCAAGAGCCCGGTGATCGATCAGCTCATCCGCGAGGGCAAGGTGGATGGCCAGCACCTGGCCGGGCAATGGGAGACATTTGTCCTCCAGACTGTCGAGCAGCCCCTGCCGGGCGTGGAGCGTGCCCTGGTGATCGCCGGCAGCGACCGCCGTGGCACCGCCTTCGGCGTCTTTGAACTGTCCGAACAGATCGGCGTCTCCCCCTGGTACTGGTGGGCCGATGTCCCCGCCGTCCAGCGCCAGCAGATCATCATCAAGGCCGGCGCCTACCGCTCGACCCCGCCGGCCGTCCGCTATCGCGGTATCTTCATTAACGATGAGGACTGGGGCCTCCAGCCCTGGGCCGCCAAGACCTTCGATCCCGAGTTCGGCGATATCGGCCCCAAGACCTACGAAAAGGTCTTTGAGCTACTGCTGCGCCTGAAGGGCAACTATCTCTGGCCGGCGATGCACCACTGCACTGTTGAGTTCGGTGCGGTCGATGGCAACATCCGCGCTGCCGATGAGTGGGCCATCGTCATGGGGGCAGCCCACTGCGAGCCGCTCAATCGCAACAACGTCTGGTGGAAGAAGGATGGCAAGGGCGAGTGGCGCTATGACACCAATCGCGAAAACATGCTCGCCTACTGGGAGGAATGGGCCGCCAGGCGCGGCGCATACGAGGCTGTCTGGACGATCGGCATGCGCGGCATCCACGACACCGGCATGGCCGGCCCGGAGGACATGCCCAGCCAGGTGAAGCTGCTGGAGCAGGCCATCGCCGATCAGCGCGAACTGCTTCGCAGGCATGTCAACCCCAACGTCGAGCAGGTGCCGCAGGTGTTCGTTCCCTACAAGGAAGCCCTGGCCCATTACCAGAACGGCCTGCGGTTGCCGGACGATGTCACCATCCTCTGGTCTGAGGACAACTACGGCTATCTCCGCCAGCTTTCCACCCCTGAGGAGCAGCAGCGCAGCGGCGGATCAGGCATCTACTACCACATCAGCTACCTCGGTTGGCCGCGACCATACCTGTGGCTCAACACCACGCCCCCAGCGCTGATCTGGGCCGAGATGACCCGTGCCCTCGACTATGGTGCGGACCGCATCTGGGTGCTGAACGTGGGGGACATCAAGCCGGGTGAGATCGGCACGGAGTTCTGGCTGCGCATGGCCTGGAACCCCGGGCAGTTCGGTCCTGATGCCCAGCGCATCTTCCTGGAGCAGTGGGCCGCGCGCGACTTCGGTCCCGAGGTGGCCGATGAGATCGCCGACATCATGACCGATTACTACCGCCTGGGCTTCCAGCGCAAGCCGGAGCTGATGGATGATGATCTGTTCAGTGTCGTGCATGAGCGCGAGGCCGAGCGGCGGGCGGCCGAGTACCGTGCGATCCTGCAGCGCACCAACACGCTGTACGAGCAGTTGCCGCAGGAGAAACGCGATGCGTTCTATCAGCTGGTGGTCTACCCGGTGCGGATCGCAGCCCTGATCAACGAGGCATTTGTGAATGCCGACCTGAGTCGGCTGTATGCCCGCCAGGGGCGCCTTGCTGCCAACGACCTGGCAAAGCAGGCCGAGGAGGCGGTGGACGCGATCCGCCGCGAAACCGAGTATTACAACAACGAACTGGCCGGCGGTAAGTGGAAGCTCATCATGCGCGAGAAGGGCATCGCCGGAAACTGGACGCTCCAGTGGCCCAAGGGGTCGACCGTCGAGCCGACCGCCGAGCCGGCGATGGGCGTGGTCGTTGAAGGCCAGGGCGTGCCGGTCTCCGAGCAGGGCAACTATGCCGAGCCGGGTGCGGATATCGACCTGGCCGCCTCGGCCGGCCGGTTCACCGCCCCCTGGGAGGTGCGCAAGGATGCGGCCGGCGTTGAGTTCATCGTCGTGCCCAATGGCGTGGGCAACCAGTTGAATGTCGAGCAGGCCGCCAGGGTTGAGTACACCTTCGACGTGCCGCACGACGGCCGGTACCGGCTGTTCATGCTGATCAACTGCCCCAATGACAAGGATGATTCCTGGTTCATCCGCATCAACGATGGCAAGTGGATGACCTGGAACAACATGGGCACGCGCTCGAACTGGGATTGGCGGCAACAGGGACAGTATGACCTGAAGGCCGGCCGCAACACCCTCACCATTGCGCACCGCGAGGATGGTGCGATGCTGAGCCGCATCCGCTTCACCGAGCGCCCTGCCGCGGTGCGCCTGGAAGAGCAGTATGCCTCGCCACGGCCTGCCAACCAGCTTCCGGTGTTCGACCGCCGGCTGGGCGCGCAGCGCAAGTTCATCGATCTGTTCAACACCGCCGCTGAGCCGTTCACGTTCAAGGCCGAGGCCAGCGCTGACTGGATCAGGCTGAGTGAGACCACCGGCGAGGTGAATCCACAGAAGCGCCTGTGGGTGGATATCAACTGGGCCGCCGCACCGGCCGACAGGGAACTGGCCGGCACGATTACCCTCACTGGCGCTGGCGCCACCCGCACCGTCGAGGTGCGTGCCATCAACGCGACCGCCGAGCCGGGCCTGTTTGTTCAGACTAATGGCTACGTCTCAATCGAGGCCGAGCATTTCACCAGCTCAACCCGTGATGGTGAGGTGGCATGGATCATCGTGCCTGACCTGGGCCGCAGCGGAGCGGCTGTCACCCCGCGCCCGAGCGATGCCGCCACTCGTGATGATCTTCAGTCGATCACCACCAATCCGGTGCGACTGGAATACGTCTTTGAAACCACCGACAGCGGCGAGGTGACGATCACCGGCTACTGCCTGCCAACCCAGCGCGCCCACGAAGGCCGCGGGGTGCGCTACGCCCTCTCCATCGATGATGCCGAACCGGTGATCGTCGATTTTGGCGAGGATGGCGGCGCCAGCGGCGAGCACGGCAACCGCTGGCGGCAGAATGTCTCGCGCAACATCACCGAGGCCATCAGCCATCACACCATCGACCGCCCCGGCCGCCACACCCTCAAGCTGTGGATGGTCGATCCGGGGATCGTCGTGGACAAGCTGGTGATCGATTTCGGCGGTGTGCGTCCCAGTGAGATGGGGCCGCTCGAAACCCGCGTGCCCGAGACCCGGGTGTCAGAGGCCGCCGCGGCCCGCCAGGACGGGGAGCGCATGCAACCATGAATGAGCCGCTTGCCAGCCTGACGATGACAAGTGCCACCAGCCTGGTCTGGATCGGCGCTGCGATGATGATCGCGCTGATGGCGGCCGGCCAGGCGCGCGGCCAGGATGCTCCCGCCGGGGCTGCACCGGCGGATGCGCAGCGCAAGCTGGATGTTGCCGCCATCTACTTTCCAAGCTGGCACGAGGATGATCATTACTCCGCCTGGTATGGTGAAGGATGGAACGAGTGGCAGCTCATCCGCGACAACCCCGAGCGCTTCCCCGGCCAGAACCGGGTCAAGCCCGCCGATGACTGGGGCTATTACGATGAAGCCGACCCGCAGGTGATGGCCCGGCAGATCGACCTGGCGGTTGAGCATGGTGTCAATGTCTTCATCTTTGACTGGTACTGGTACAGCGGCGTGCAGATCCTGCACCGCCCGGTGGAAGAAACGCTGCCCAGGACCCCCAACAGGGACAGGATCAAGTATGCCCTGATGTGGGCTGATCACACCTGGGTCAACTATTTTCCCTACCCGTATGACCCGGCGAAGGTGAACTGGCTGCTGCCGCTGCGCCATTCGGCGGCCAATTTTGAGCGCGTGATGCGGCACTGCATCGAGCGGCATTTCAACCAGCCAAACTACTGGAAAGTGAACGGCGGGCACTACTTTGCGCTGTTCGCCCCCGAGGAGTTCCTCAAGCAGCTTGGCGGGCCGGAGAAGGCCAGGGCGGTGCTGGAAGCGGCCCGCGAGATGGTCCGCAAGGCGGGTCTGGGCGAGGTTCACTTTGCCGCCTTCACCGGCATCCCGCAGAGCATCCCCGCCCTCAAGCAGGCAGGCTTCGACAGCATGACCAGCTACAACGTGACGACCATGTCGTCCGGCCTGGATGTGTCCCGGGAGCCGTTCGAGGAATACGACTCAATGGTGCAGCGGCACGAGAGCTACTGGGACAACATGGACACCGGCGTGCTGCCTTACGGCCCGGTGGTGACGGTGGGGTGGGATGTCACCCCGCGCTGGGAGCATGATGTGCCCTTTCCGCCCCAGCGCGGCCACTACCCCTATACACCGATCATCATCAACAACACGCCCGAGGCGTTTGGGGACCTGGTCCGCCGCGGGTTGAAGCAACTCGATGAGAGCAGGCTGCCCCCGCCGGCTTTGTTCATCAACTCGTGGAATGAGTGGACCGAGGGCAGCGCCCTGATGCCGCAGCAGAAGTACGGTGACAGGTACCTGAAGGAATTGAAAAAGGCGCTGGATGAATACATCCCGCGCCGATGAATAAAGCACGGCCCCTGCCTTCTGGAGGCGGGGCGACCGAGGCGGGGATTGCCGCGTGAGAATGGACGCGTGAAGCAATGAAGATCGTCGATATCCGAGCCACCACCGTGACCGTGCCCCTGGAGGCAGCGCTGCGCCATGCCAATGGCTGCCACTGGCAGCGCTTCGTGCGCACGCTGGTTGAGGTGGAGACCGATGAGGGCATCATTGGCCTGGGCGAGATGGGCGGCGGCGGCGAATCGGCCGAGGCGACCTTTCGCGCCATGAAACGCTACCTCGTCGGCCACGATCCCGCCCGCCTCGAGGAGATGCGCTTCCTCATCGCCAATCCCACCGCCTCGCTCTACAACAACCGTACCCAGGTGCTGGCAGCGCTGGAGTTCGCCTGCCTCGATATCCTCGGGCAGAAGTGGGGCGTGCCGGTGTGCGACATCCTCGGTGGCCGCCTGCAGGACCGTGTGCCATTCGCATCGTACCTCTTCTATCGCTACCCCAACGAGGGCAGGCACGAGGTGCGCACGATCGATCAGCTCATTGACCATGCGCGCGATCTCAAGGCCCGCTACGGCTTTACTTCACACAAGCTCAAGGCCGGTGTTTTCCATCCCGACTACGAACTGGAATGTTACCGGGCGCTGGCCGCCGCCTTCCCGGATGATCAGTTGCGCATCGATCCCAACGGCGCCTGGTCGGTCGAGCAGGCCATTCGCTTCGGCCAGGCGATCGAGGGGCTGAATAACGACTACTTCGAAGATCCGGCTTACGGCCTGAACGCCCTGCGCCGAATCCGCGAGATGGTGCGCATCCCCACCGCGACGAACACGGTGGTGGTCAATTTCGAACAACTGTCAGCCAATGTGCTCAATACCGCCGTCGATGTGATCCTGCTGGACACGACCTTCTGGGGTGGCATCCGCCCCTGCGTGAAGGCGGCGGGGGTGTGCGAAACCTTCCAGCTCGGCGTGGCGGTCCACTCCTCCGGCGAGCTGGGCGTGCAACTGGCAACGATGCTCCACCTGGGGGCGGTGATTCCGAATCTCAGCTTCGCCGCCGATGCCCACTATCACCATCTCGTCGACGATGTGATCGTGGGCGGGAAGTTCAAGTACGAAAACGGCGCGATTGCGGTGCCGACCGGGCCGGGCCTGGGGGTGCGACTGGATCGCGACAAAGTGGCCCAGTACGCCGAATTGTACAAGCGGCTTGGCCCCTATCCCTATGACCAGGATCCGCTGCGTCCGGGCTGGGCGCCGCTGATCCCGAACAACCGGTGGGCCGATCCGCAGGATGACCGTGCCCCCGGTTTTTAGTTGATTCTGGACGATCCGTCATTTGCAGTGAACGGATCGATAGAAAGGCAAGTTTGTTATGCGTACCGCAGTTCCAACCTATCGTAATCTCACCAAGCACGCCAACGGCAAGCCGGACAATGGCCGTGATGCTGATTTATCGGCGTCGGTTTCGGTTCGGAACTTCACGGACCTGA
>CAYNMV010000102.1:0-10245 GCA_964398315.1 uncultured Tepidisphaeraceae bacterium
CCAAAGCGCCAGTAGTTGATCGCCGCCATCTGCCTGGGCCCGCGTGCATCGCCAGCAGGGCCCAGCAACTCCAGCAGACCAACACTGCCAGGGAAAAAACTTCCCCCCCGATTGGTCAGCCGGCCCGCGTCAGTACCCGAGTTCAGGGCGGCTGTCGCGTTGTAAGATGCATCAAAGTCGGCATCCCGGCTCCACGCCGTGTTGACGTTAATCGCGGCGTTATTGTCGATTATGCGCATCCCTGCGTAATACGTGATGCCGTTGACCATCGGCGTCTCGATCTTCCACAGGAACGCATCGGCTACGCCATCGCCATCGGCATCGGCGGCGGGGATGGCCAGATTCTGCCAGTTGGCCCCACCGGCCGTCAGGGCGGGGTACAGTTCACCATTGGCGCCACGAATGATGCATGGGGAATAGTGGTAGGCATTGGCTACGAACTCCGGCTTACCGGTGATCGGGTTATCCGCGCGGGCACTGTCGAGGTTCGTGCGGGAGTGTGTAGCCGACAGGCGCGGCCAGGCGCACACCAGTCCATAACCCCGGTCGTAGTAAATGGGCTCCCGGGCGGCCAGCCATTCATCGATGTCATAGCCATCTGCCGGTTCATAGCCGCCGGCAAAGACGGTCGTGGAGTTCACCAGGTCGATCTGGGGCCGGAACGGGCGCTGGCTCAGCGGAACCCCTGAGGCGTTGGGCTGCTGTGTCTCGTACAGGTCGCCAAGGATCTGTGCCCGGGCGATTGCCACAACCCCATCGACCAGCAGATCGATTTGATTGTTGGTGATATGCGACTGAACGCTGTGGCGATCATTGCCGGTGGTCGACAAAAACGCCGTCCCAGTCAGCGCAAGGATCACCAGAAGTGCTACCACAATGATCAGCACAGACGCCCGGCGTGATCGGCCGAACACGGATCGGGCCGACCGGGAACGCACGGATTTGGACGGGCAGGTCATGGCAACTCCTCAGCGGCCGGTGCGCAGAACAAATGTGTACGTCTTACTCTCGGACACGCGCCCGCGTGGGTCATCAATGGTCAGCGTAATACGGATCATCGCGGGCTTGCGGTCCGAGGGGCCCCAGGCGCACAAATAGTATGCATCCGGCGGCATCGACTCGGCATAGTCTCCGCCAGCCGGGATCGGCAGCGAGGCATTCACTCCCCGCTCAAATGCAGCCCCGCTGCTGTTGCCCAGGGCAGCCCGCTGAGCGGCGCTGATCTGAGTCGTTGAACTGCCCGAGCGGACAACATCACGCAGCGGCACCACATCGGGCATCTGGTTGTTGGTCCGTCCGGGTTGGTAGCTCATGATTCGGCCATCCCCGGTCGTATCACGCGGCAGGCCATACCACCGGATATGCTCGATCCCCTGCGTTCCAACAAACGGATCCGGGCGGAACTCAGCAATGAAATCGATCTTGCCATCGGGCTCGAAGGCGGTCACCAGACCGAATCGACTGTCGAGCATGTCCTCGCGTGTGATACGACCATCGGGCCCCTCCTTGCCATTGGGGTAGAGCGGGGCCTGCGAGCCGGTCACCTTGGTACGGACATCCGCATACTGGGTGACATAGTCACCGGCATACTCCACGATGAAGCTGCTGCAGTTCTCCAGGAAGACGGGCGTGGTGCGGGCGGCGGCCTCGGTATCAAGTGGGCGAGGTGGGCGTGGATCCGCCTGGCTCCGGTAAATCAGCGGTGCCCACCAGTCCTGTGGCAGATCAGGATTGCTCTCAAGATAGGCTATAAACGCCGCCAGTTGCGTCCGTGTCTGGTCGATCGAGGTTTCAACCAGGTCTGTGGTTGAGGTTTCAATGCGCTCATTCTCGCCGTTTTGCGGCCGTTCACCCGTGGCCCCGAACGCCAAGAGGATCGGATGCGACACGCTGCCGTTGCCCCATGCGCTGCTGGGCGTATTGATTGCCGTCAGCCGGTTACCGTAAACGTCGAAAGGCACCAGCGAGAGCAGGCGCACGCTTCGCCCCAGCACCCACTGCGATGCGTAGAAGTTGGATGGGTTGGTTTGACGAATCCCTTCACCAGGCCCCACATGCCCCCCGCTGCCATCGGGCAGCAGCAGATGGCCATAGGTAATCCAGGTGCTGTAGCCGGAGGCGGCGGAGACGAGTGGGCCGTCCTTTTCACCGGCCTGCCGGGGCCAGTAGCCGTTGGCGAAAAAGCTGAACAGGTCTGTCCGGCGGTTGCGCCACTGGTAAATCGCCGGTGGCACCAGTTCCTCGACTCCATCGCTGTCGACGTCCACCGAGCGCATCTGCTCATCTCGGTCGCTGGGTGAGGCAGTGGCATCATAATCCAGGTCGGCCAGCTCATCGGGCACGCTGGTGAATGCGCTTCGGCGCTCGGAGTACAGAATGACGAAAGGAGAGTCCCAGAAGGCACCCGCATTCAGGTCGGTCTGCATCGCCCCCTGTACGCCCCGCTGGTCGCGCGTGATGCGCAACACACTCTGGCCGGTGCCAATGGTACGGGATGTGATGCTGAAGATCTGCGTGACGCCCGCCAGCAGCACCAGTGCCAGCGCAGTCGCCACCATCAGTTCAGCCAGCGTAAATGCCCGTGTTCTGTGTTGCACACCAGGGAGCATCGCCACCTCTAGTACATGCTGATGTACGTCGTAAAGTAGGCCACATCCATCGCCGGCCCCTCAAATCCGCCTGCGGCGTTGGCGGGATTGGCAAACGAACGGCCCATCACAAAACCAATGGCCGAAGGATCCCCTGGTCGCAGCGGCAGGTTCTGGTTGTCATCGGCCGTATACAGTTCGAGGTCCGGCCCGGGCCCCCCACACCCGGGTCCCGAGGGCATATCGAAACCAGGGACCAGCTCCCACGCCTGCCAGTTGACTCCCGAAATCGTTTCATCGAGATCGAACCGCCGGCTGCCGAACCGGTATACCCGACCGTTGGCCAACCCCACCAGCGACCGGTTGTTCGGGTCTTTCGCCACCTGCAGGTCCTCACTGATGACCAGGAACGCGCCCTCCGCCACAGCATCAGCGCCGTTGTACGGCGTGCCGTTGTCGGGGCTGATATGGGCGATGTCGGGCGAGGCTCCCCCCTCTGTCAGACGGACGCGCACACGCCGCGGCAACAGGTTCGCCACCGGGCGCGTCGACACGTTATAGGGGGTTGCCGGACGGTTCAGGTCGGCATCCGTAAACGCCGTCTTGTTCCGCGCCTTGAGCACGATGATATGCACTTTGGCATAGGTGCCGGTTTCGGCCGATGCCTTGCGGCTGTAGTAGGCAACCCATGCATAGCGGGGATCAGGGCCATAGATCACTTGCGAGCGCACGCGCTGCCAGGCCGCCTCAGGATCGCTCACGCCTCCACCAAACAGGGCTGCCTCATAGCGCAAGTCCCTGAACGAGTAGACCCGCTCCAGCGGTCCATCCACCCCGAACAGCGCTCCCGTTTTAGGCATCAGCGGGTCATCGGCGATGGACTGCAGGAAATCTATGGCATTGCGCGCCACCGTGACTGCCATCGTCTCATCGCTGGTTGACTCACTCTGCTGGATCGCCACGGGCAGCATCGCTGCAACCATGATGAATCCGAGTCCGAGAATGACAACCGCGAACATGATCTCCGCGAACGTAAATCCGCGGCGGGCACACGAACTACACAATACCGGCCCGTTCGACATAGCATCACTCCGATCGGACAAGCGCGCCGCTGCTTCTGCTTATGAGGATGGCCAGCGCATTCTCTTCCAGCCACTGGTGCTGGTCTTCGGATGGCACATTTGCCAGCGCCTGGCGTTCAAACATTGCAAATCCGACCTGCGACTCCGGCGGCACATCCGCGCCAGAAGGAACGTTCTGCTGCAGGCCGATCCGCTCGCCCAACATGCTGTTGGCCGCGATGATGTATGACTGGGCGCGGACATATCCCATCCCGTCGAACCAGACAACGCCGGGCAGCACGTACTGCCCGGCGTTGTTCAGGAATCGCAACTCAACCCCGCCCTGCACCAGCACCGGCTCGCGATCCGGCAGCAGATCGATGCGCAAGGGTGATCCGTTGGGATCGGGCTGGTAGACCATCGCCATGGCGATCCGATCAGTCAGCGGATCCTGGTAGAAGATGACACCCTGGCCCGCCTGCATCAGCATGCCCTCCTGGCGGGCTCGAGCCAGAACAGCAGAGATCAGGTTTTCGGCGGCTTCAAGGCTTCGCCGGCCGGTCAACGCGTCCAGCGACGGCACGGCGATCGCGACCAGCAGGAGCATGATGCCGATGACGATGAGCAACTCAGGGAGCGTGAAAGCCTTGTACTTCATGGACTTCACCTGCTCGCGCAGTCGGAGCGCATTCGACTGTTTGTTTTACCGGCCGTGACTGCCACGCCGGCCCAGCAGAAACATCGTCATACCGACCAGTCCCACGCCCAGTGGCTCGGGTACCACGGTCACCGGGTCGCCGGTGCCAAATCGGCTGTCAGTGCCCTGGATGGTTGTCAGGGTCGACGTGCTGTCGAAATAGTATGCCTGCGGGCGAATCAGGGATGATCCTGTTCGCGGCTCGAAATAGATGGTCGTTTCTCCCGCCGCAGCGACATCCTGACCGTCACGAACGGTAAAGGTGGCGGTGCCCAGCAGCCATTTCTTGAACGCAACCCCATCGATGGTGACGGTCCCCAGATCGTCGGTCCAGGTGCCTGTGGTTCCGGCCCGGAAGATCAGATTGTTGCTGTTACCGTCCGCGCCGGGCCCGACATCCGCATCGCCATCACCATCCAGATCAGCCGCCGCCGGAACCGCACTGCCGAAGGCTGAAAAGGCAGGCGCCAGTGTAACCGCCAGGTCTCCCAGGATCCCGCCCGTCCCGCTGCGCACGGTGCCCTGGATACCATTCAGGCCCGTGTTGGCAGGGATACCATCGGCATCGCGCACGTATCCATAAATCTCCAGGTTCACGACGCTGCCCGGCCCGGCCACTGCGGCCGACTTGGCGCCACCGGCCACCACGATATCAACCGCGATGTCGTTACTGGCCACAATGGCTGCCGGAGCCACAGCAGCGCTGACACCTGTCAGGGCAACCACTGACACGCACATCTTGCTTAAGCGTTTCATGAAAACCTCTGCTTGTTGATCGAGCTGCTAATCCGGTTCCGCTGTCCTGCGCTCACGCTGACCGCCTGCGACGACGTGCCAGCAATCCTGCCGCTGCCAGGCACGCAATCACTCCCGACGGCTCAGGAACGGCTGCTACGATGTCCAGTGCCCGACCGAGATCATCGGGTGACAAATCGCTGGCCATCAGCATTGAGGCTAGTGATGCCAGTGATCCGCCCTGGTTGTTGTACGCTTCAACGAAGACCGCAAAATCGTTGTCCAGGTCAACCACGCCATCATACGTGTAGTCGCCAAACAGCCAGCCGCTGCCGTTGCCGTTGATACCCTCGATGAACAGGGCGAAGTCATTGTCCAGGTCGATGATGCCGTCCAGGTTGCTATCCCCGTAGTAGGTCAGTCGAATCAGGATGCTTGTCTCATCAACGTTCACGCCGGCGAACGTCGACAGGCCCAGCAGTGCGTTGTCTGCATAGCCAAGTGCCCTGAGGTGGCTGGGATCATTCGCAGCGACCGATGACATCAGGCCCACTCCATCCCAGGCGCCTCCATTAAATCCGCTGGCCAGCGCCGCCTGCACCGCACTCAGCTGATTCGCATCACTTGGGGCATAATTGACCACCAGCGCGTTGTCGTTCAGATCCAGTTGACCGGTACCGCCGAAATCAGGCACCAGGCGAAGGATGCTGGTGGTAGCATCGGTACCGCCTGGCCGCAGGGTAAGACGGCCGGGCAGGCTGAAATCGACGCTGCCCACCGTGGTCCCATTGGTACCCGTCGCGTTGTTGGTGTGACGAATACGATTAGCGGTCACATCACCGCTGATGGTGATGTTGTAGGCGGTGGCAGTCGTGGTCCCACCATGCACCAGCGCAATGTTTGCAGCATCCAGCTCGCCGCTAACGTCCAGGTTGAACGTTGCCGTCGCGGGCGTGGTGGTGCTGGTGCTGGAACTGTTGACCAGCACATCTCCTGTGACCAGGGAACCGGCGATACTTGCAGTCAGGACCCCGCGCCCGGCAGTGGTCATTCTCAATCCACCGGAAGTAGCGGTCCCCTCGATGCTCATCGTGGCACCGCCATCCCCGGAGGGTGCCAGGTCGAGCAGCCCAGCCGTCGTGGAAGTGCCATAGACGTTGAACACGCCATTGTTGCGCACAATCACATCAGAGCCGGATGAGCCATTGACTTCCAGCACGCCATCAGCCAGCACGTTGACGGTACCCGACGACGCCCCCGTGCTGCTGAAGGCCAGGTCCGCCAACACCGTGACCGCGCCATTGACGTTGACCAACCCCTCATTCGAAACAGTAAACGCGTTAACGTTCACGCTGCCATTCAGCACCGCTGTACCGCCGGACACTGTGAGACCGCCGGAGCTGGTGTCGCCAGCATAGGAGCCGCCGCTGGCGACGATGAATGTCGAACCGGCCCGTACAGTAGTCGTACCGCGGCCGAAGACATAATCCCCGGTCACCTCCACGGTGCCGCTGTTCTCCTCAATGGTCAGCCCGGTTGTTCCGCCGTTGCCGGCCAGGGTCAGCGTGCCCTCCCCCTGCTTGATCAGCATCCCTGCTGTGGTGGTAGTGGGAGACGCGGTGGTGGAGAGGGTACCAGTCAGCGTCAGGTCACCATCTGTGAACAGTGTGGCATGTCCCGAGCCGACCACGAGCTCCTGTCCTGCACTGAAGCCGGAGCCGACTACGCTCAGCGTACCGCCGTCGATAATCACCTTGTTGGTCGGGCTGGACGCGTCGCCGAAGGCCGCCGCACTTTCAACCTCGACGGTCCCTTCGGTAATCGTCAGCGGGCCGGCAAAGGTGTTGTTGCCCTTCAACGCCAGAACACCCAGCCCCTGCATCTTCAGACTGCCGGTGCCTGAGATGTCACCGTGGATCTGCAATCGAGTGCCGCTGTCGAGGGTGGCAACGACTTCCTCGTTAAACTGCATCGCGACATCGATCTGATGCACACCCTCGGCAACGCCAATGCGCGCCAGGTTGGCAATACCGACCGCGTCCGCGGCCTCCATAATGATGGTACCTGGCCCGGTCAGCGTATAGGAGACGTCACTGTTCTCATCAACGTCAACCTGGCCAGCGCTGTTGCGGAAGTAGAGATCGGCAATCGTAAATGTTCCATCCACCGTGATCGTATGTGGCACTGTGATGGCATCAGTGAAGTTCGCGCTGGAGCCAGCGCTGTTGGGCACGCCGCCCAGCCAGTTACCCGCATCGCTCCACACCCCATCACTGTCCACGTTCCACTTCGCCGGATCCAAAACGGTGATGAAATCGTCCACATCCACCAGGAACAGCCCCTTGGGGCCAGTCGAGGTGTCGATGGTGGCATAGAAGACGAGTTTGCCATCATTGTTGAAGAATGAACGCTCCCCGGAGTCAACAGACCCGCGCGGATCGGATATGCCCGAATTGATCGAATAGAGCATGCCGATCAGGCCGTTGTCATCGAACAGCAGATCCTGCTCACGTACGATGCTGAAATAGCGATCAACGGTGGGATCGTAGAGATAAAACCCGTCATAGGGACCGGATGAGGTAGCAGCGCTGCCATCGGTTTGAACACCGGCATAGAACACTACCTGGCCTCGATCGTTGACCATGTGATCCGCAACACCCACCCAACGGGTGTACGTGCTGGAGAGGCCGAGGTCTGCCGCAGAGGGAATGGCAGTGTTCTCGATCGCCACTTCCTTCAGGAGGTGATTGCCATCCGTCTCAGCGCGGGCCAGGAAGATACCCTGGTAGGAGGTATTGCCGCTGGCGCCGGTGTTGGCATCCCCCTTCATATTGTTGGTGAAGGTCATCCAGCCGTTGTTTGCCACGCTCAGCATGTCGAAGGTCTTGCTGAACTCCAGATCCGTGCTGCCCGCAATCGGGTTGACCAGGGCTGTCCCACCGGGCCGTGCCTGGTCCGCCCGAACGATCAGATGGAGCGTGCCATCGGCATCGGTGGCAAACAGGGCCGTATCATTGTTTGTCGCGCTGGACGAGCCGGTATCGACCCCAGTACCGGCCAGGGTGGCGACAAACGCGTATCGGCCATCCGAACTGATTTCAGAGTTGGTCGTGGAGAACGCGCTGTAGCGCACAACGTTTGGATCGGCATGGATGGGGGTGGCTGATCCCTCGCGGGCGATAATGCGCAGGTCGTTGACACCGCCTCCTTCTCCACCGGAAGATCCCAGGACGATGACAGCATCATCGGCGGTGGTAGCGCTCACCGCACCAATCATGGGGGCATCGGCAAGGGTCGCGTTGAACAGAATGGCGCCAGACGCTGTCATCGAGCGAGTCGTGGTGCCGATCGCTTCGAAGCGTCCGAACGTCGTACCAGTGCCATCGAGATCAATCAGCGTGCCGTCACTGCCGATCAGCGTCGTACCGTCCTCGTCGAAGAAGTTGCGGGCCGTACGCGCCACAATCGTCATGTCCTCGGGTCCACTGCCGCGCATGAGGGCCACGCCTTGGTTGAGGCCATTGATGTCTGTCAGACCGGTCCAAAAAGCGATCTGCCCGGCGGCATTGGAGACGGTTGAGGAGTAGGAGGAAAAGTTCGCATAGAACAGCGATGGAATCTGGATCTGATCCGGCGGCTCACCGAAGACCTGCCAGGTACCGGTTGACTGAGGCAGGAAATCTCCCTCCAAGGCGAGCAGGCGAGGCGGTTGAGTGCCATCACCGGCAAAAATGGCCTGGCGGGCATCACCGCCGGCAATCGCAGACACGGCAATTTTGCCGTACACCTCACCGGCACCGTTCAGTCCGCTTGAAGGGGTACTGATAAAGCCAGAAGAAACAGAACTATGGGGCTGACCGAACACATACCCTGGGAGATCCGGGATCGCGCTTCCTCTGCGGACCACCTGTGTGAGGCCAGATCCCGGCGTCCAGAGGAAGCCGGCGTAGTCGTTGCCGTTCACACTGCCGCTGCTGGAGATAACCCCAGGCCCTGCCAACTGGCCGAAAAACACCACCTGCCCATCGCTGTTGATGGAGACATAGGGTCCACTGGTCAGGATGGAATTGAGCGTCAATCCGGACTGGTTCGGATCGGGGACCGTGTCACCAGTCATGACGATGGTCTGGACCCGCACTTCGCCCGCGAGGGCAGAAGACACCATGAAGACCGCAATGCTGGCGGTCGCATTCATGAGGATCGCCTTGGTTGTCCCACGCACTCCCATAGTCTGTTCCTTTCATCGCATGGCCACCTTGGCCTCGAACACGGAGAAGCCATCCCGGGCGTTCTCTAAAGGAAGAACGAGAATTCGCTTACCTTTCAGTGAATTGGCAATGCAACCGCTGGCAAAATGTTGTGAGGGGAAATGCCGATAAGGATGGTGTACAGCTGATGCGCAAGGGCACCTGCCGGGTGCGATATAGGCTATCTCCCGAAGTCGTGGCGAAGGCAATACGACTCACGACCGTACCTCCGACAAAACATCATGTCCGCTCAAGCAGTGTGATATGCAGGGTCGCGACCAAATCCAGCGACCCTAAACGCGAGGCGCACATGGACTTGCGAGTGGGCGCACACGGCACGCTTGCAAATTCTTGCGCAGCCAGTGGTGAAAAATTTACTACCAGCCTCGGCCAGCCGTCAAGAGAAATTTGGAGAGGTCCATCCGGCCCTCCACTGGCAGAGACCGCTTCGCAGCACCGCTCTCTTCCTTGTCATACGGATGTGCCCGCCATGCCCTCCGCAGCCCCCGGCCAAGCCTCTTTCGCGTATGCTGTGTAGCTGCCAACAGTTACCGCCTGTCCCGTAGCAAACAGGGACGCCTCCGAATCATCGGGCTGCGAAAAACAGAGCGGATCTGTCTGTTAATCGACAGCACTGTGCGGGCGCTACGCCTGCCCCGGGCACCGTGCTGTACCCCCGCATGGTCTGTCAGCATGTGATCAACCTCATCCTGCGTGAGTTACGCAGTGACAGCAAGACCCCGCGAGGGAAGGCCCATCAGGACTGGCGCCAGTGCCGGAGCATGCCGGTCTTGGGAAGGACCATGGCCTATCCGGGGCGACCAGAGCAAGCAGGTGGCGCCCCACTGCCCAATGGCGACGACAATGGATACACGCTCAACCAGTGGGCAGGCATTGTGCCGCTACCGGGAGCACGC
>CAYNMV010000103.1:0-10075 GCA_964398315.1 uncultured Tepidisphaeraceae bacterium
GCTCGGTCATGCGGGCCGAGGAGCCCTGCGTCACCAGCACGAGCTGCCCTTCGCCGCACCCCACCACATCCAGCGCCACGATCGCCCGGTTGGTGTTGCCGAGGGCGGCCGGCTGGTTGGTCGATTCGTCGAACTTCACGTTCAGCGGCTCGACAACAAACAGCTTCTGCCCGTGAAGGGTCTGATCCTTCACGGAGGAAACGACATGGCCAGTGACGCGGGCTAAGAACATGGTGATGAGTGCGGAGTGGTGGGTGATGGGTCGCTGGACGACGAGCGGCAGCTCATCCTCCATCACCCATGGCCCATCACGGTTTGGTTATCCCATTTTCGCCACATCTTCGTGCGGGCGGGCGATGACATGGACGCTGACCACCTCGCCGATGCGGCCGGCGGCCTCCGCGCCGGCATCCACCGCCGCGCGCACCGCGGCCACATCCCCTCGCAGGGTGATCGCCACCAGGCCGCTGCCCACCTTGTGCTGCTCGGCAAACTGCACGTTGGCGGCCTTCAATGCCGCATCACATGCCTCAACCGCAGCGGTGATGCCCTTGGTTTCAATGATTCCGATTGCTTCGCCGTTGGCCATGCTAGCTCCAGTTGCTGTTGGCAGTTGGCAGTGGTTGCCGCGATCGTGGTGTTTGCCAGCCACCGACTGTCAACGCCTCGTTAATTTGCCGTCAAAACCGCTTGTGTCTGTCGGGCGACGATCAGTTCCTCGTTCGTCGGCACGACCCAGATCTCCGCGCTGCTCTCAACTGCGCTGATGCGCTCTTCTTTCCCGCGGACCAGGTTCTTGTTGCGATCAAGCACCAACCCGGCCCATTCGAGGTTGCGGCAGACCGCCTCACGGATCGCCACGCTGTTCTCGCCAATGCCCCCGGTGAACACCAGAACGTCGATCCCGCCCAGCACCACCAGGTAGGCGCCGATGTAGTGCCGCACATTTTCGACAAAGGCATCGATCGCCAGCTTTGCCCGTTCGTTGCCGGCTGCCGCTTCACGCTCGACATCGCGCATGTCGTTGCTGATGCCGCTGATGCCGAGCAGGCCGCTTTCCTTGCTCAGCTTTTGAAGCACCTCGTCCAGACCGATGCCCTGCTTTGCCAGGCGCTGCATCGCGAAGATGTCGAACTCGCCGACGCGGTTGTTATGGAAGACGCCGGTCTGCGGCGTCAGTCCCAGGCTGTGGGCAACACTGCGACCGCTCTCAATGGCACAGACACTGCAACTGCCACCCAGGTGGCAGGAGATCACCCGCAGCGGCTTGCGATGAACCAGTTCGGCCGAGCGCAGCGCGATGTACCGGTGACTGGCCCCATGGAAGCCGTAGCGGCGGATACCGAGTTTTTCCGTCCAGTCCCACGGAATCGCGTAGACCTGCCGTGCCAGCGGGATGGTCTGGTGGAAAGCGGTTTCAAACGCCGCCACCTGCGGCACATGGGGCAGCTTTTTGGCAAATGCCTTCATTGCCGCGATATACGGCGGATTGTGGGCCGGGGCGATGTCGGCATACTGCTGCATGGTCGCCAGGACCTCATCATTCACCCGCACCGCGCCGGAGATCGGCCCGCCATGCACCGCCTTGAACCCGATCGCATCCGGCGGCGCCTCCAATTCCTTGAGGATCGCATCGATCACATCGGCGTGGCTCTTATGCGCACTGCCCGGCTGCCCAATGCGCTCGTAGCTGCCATGCGCAACTACCTCGCCGCCCTGCTCCATATCCAGGAGCTTGAACTTGAAGGAAGTCGAGCCGAGATTGGCAACCAGAATGCGCATAAGTGCTGATCGGGTGATCCGGTGATTGAGCGGTCAACCTGAGCACCTGGCCAACCGGCCAGTCGCCCGACTGCGCGCTCAGCCAAATGCGTCATGACTGCGCAGTGCCGCCGGCGCCGAATGCTGCCAGCAGGTCCTGATGCGGTCGGGCGATGACGTGGCTGGCAACGAGTTCGCCAACCCGGCCGGCGGCTTCCGCCCCGGCATCCACCGCCGCCTTCACACTCCCCACATCGCCGCGGACGATCGTGGTAACGAACGCCCCGCCGATCTGGATCGTCTTGATCACTTCCACGTTCGCCGCCTTGCACATTGCGTCGGTGGCTTCGACCATGCCGGTCCAGCCCCTGGTCTCGATCATGCCCAGCGCGCTGCCGTTGATACCCTCTGCCATTGGTGCCTCGAATAAATGCGGGTTAGGGATGGTGAGTTGCGCGAGACGAACTGCGCTGCCTGCCTGGCAACGCGCAGCCCGACGACCGCAATATCCTGCTACTTCTTCGCCGGGGCGGCAGCCTTCTTTTTCGGCATCATCGCGCCCAGTTCATCGTGCGGCCGGGGGATCACATGGACCGCGACGACGCTGCCGACCCGTCCGGCCGCCTCAGCGCCGGCATCCACCGCCGCCTTCACCGCCGCCACATCGCCACGGACAAATGCGGTCACCAGGCCGCTGCCTGCCTTGTCCCAGCCGATCACTTCCACGTTTGCCGACTTGAGCATCGCATCGGTCCCCTCCATCAGGGCGACCAGACCCTTTGTCTCAAGTAAACCCAGTGCTTCGCTTGCCATGTGCTCTCCAGTTGCCCGTAGGGACTTGTGCGTCGTGGATAAGCGCGTCGCCGCCTGCACGCGCATCCACAACTACTTGATCAGTTCCATGTTCGTCGCCGAGTCCAGATCGCAGGCGTTGCCTTCATCGGTGTCGATGTGGACCTCGAGAATGACTTTCGGATGATAGCGGACCTTGACGCGGTCAAAGACCAGGCCGCAGGGACCGTCGATTTTCAGCTTCATGTAATCGCCGTCGCGCACGCCGTAGTAGGCCATGTCCTCAGCGGACATATGCACGTGGCGTTCCGCGCGAATGACCCCCTGGCTCAGATTCAGTGCCCCCCTGGGGCCAAGGATGGTGATGCCGGGAGTGCCGCGGTGGTCGCCGCTGGTACGCAGCGGCAGGTCGATGCCCAGGTAGATGCCATCCGTGTAGCTCAGCTCCACCTGGGTGTAATTGCGCACCGGGCCGAGAATACGGACGTTGGGGATGATGCGCTGGCGCGGGCCAACCAGCGTAACCAGTTGCTCGCTGGCAAATTCGCCCTCCTGGTACAGGCTCTTGAGCTGAGTGAGCTGCGCGCCGGGACCAAAAAGGACTTCCAAATCGGCCTGGGTCACATGGATGTGCCGGGCCGAGACATTCACCACCAGTGGATGCGGCGGCCCACCGGCCCGGCTGGTGGCCGAACGCTCGCGCGCCACGGGTGGCTGCTCGCCCCGCAGGCGCTGCTGGAGCACCTCCCGCACCAGCCGCTCGACATCTGCCCGCTGAAGTCGTGTGCTCGTTTGTGCCACCATTCGCCTGTAACTCCACCTGAATCTTCCGCGATTATTCAGAATCTTTCACAATCTGTCAAGAATAAGCACGAATTTGCATGCCCGGCCTGCTTTATGCCTAATTATTGCTGATTGTTGCGAAGAATCACCCAGGCTTGGCGATCCCGTTTGGCACACGCGAGGGGAGGCAAGCTGCGGATAGCGCTGAGGGCCAGGAGCGAGCAGAACCGTGTCCGGGCCCGTGCTGCCCAGAAAGCCTCTCTATCATCCCCGATTGCCGCTGCGTAACGCCTGCGCACTGCAGCCAGCGTCTCAGCTGTCACCTCGAAGAACCTGGCCCACTTCACCACGCCCACCCCCACCACCGGCCCGCCGCTGCGTTTAAGCAGCACCAGATCCCCCGCACCCGCCACCTGATACGGCGGCAGGCGGGTGCGGGTGAAACGGCTTTCAATGGTTTTGCGCCCGGCCAGCAGTTGAGACAGATACGGCTCGATCATGATGGCCAGGTGTACCCGCCGTACCCCCGCATCATCCGCCAGTTCCTTGATGCCCTGTCGAGCCACCTCCGCCAGCAGGTTGGCCCGCCAGTCGTGCGCCACGTGGGCAGCACCGCTTTGTCTGGCTCCTGTGCTCACCATCGGGCCATTCTGGCGGTGCCTGATCGCGCCCTCAAGCGACAGACAAGCAGGATTCTTGAAACTGGTTGTGGCCGGCCGAATCGCTATGGTCAGGTCGCCCGGCAGGCTACCGGCCCGGGACGCCCGGCAGTAAAAGGCCGGCCGCCGCTCTCCCTTGTTCAGGCGTGAACCCCATCGCATGAAGACCCGCGCCGTATCACCCACGCGTGCCACTCCCGCGCGGCAGTGGAAGCCCATGATAAACGCTGCCTATGCCGGCGAGGCCGAGCGGATGCGGACACTCCTGGCCGGGGCGCGGACCCGAACATCCAGTCCTCGACCAGCCACCGCTATCGGCCGCTGCACCGGGCGATCGAGCGCAAAAAGAGCGTGCCGCGCAGCGAGCGACACGAGAAGGTGGTTCAGCGCCTCCTCGACGCCGGTGCTGATCCCAGGCTGCGCGCTACCCATGGCCACCACACCGCGCTGCAACTGGCGGCCATCGACAGCCCGCGCTTCGTGCCGCTGCTGATCGATCATTTCAGGCCGCTGGACCTGTTGCATGCCGCCGTGCTGTGCGATGAGAAGCGCGTGGCAACCCTGCTGAAAAAACGGCCGGATGTGGCAATGGCGGTGGATGAGAACCAGTGGTCCGCGCTGCACTGCTGCGCGGCTTCCGCCCTGCCACTGGCCGATTCCAGGTGGGCCGGTGCGCAGCAGCGGATCGCCCGGATGCTGCTCGCCGCCGGAGCCGATCCCACCGTGCGTACCACCGCCGGCAAGACCGCCGTGCAGATCGCGCAGAAGCCATCGATCAGGACGCTGCTCACCCGCCCCTCCGCTCGGCGAAAGGCATGAAGCAATTGATTGAGATATCGACCGCCACGCGGCTGATGACCCTGGTGCCACGGGCGTGGGCGCAGGTGATCCGCCGGCCTCTGTTCCCTCATACCCTCGCCGGGCGATGATCCATCCCGCGCATCGAAGCCCATGGCACGCAGCGTGACAGGCCGGCCGTGACATTGGGTCGGTATATCAATTCCCGGCATGAATTGTAGGTTTTCGGCGCACGCTCCCGGTGCGATTTTCCCTCTCCCCCGCTCCGCCGGGCGGGTACAATGACGGTTCGATGGTTTCACATGGAAGGAGATCACATGTCTCGTAAAGTTGGCGTGGTGCTGAGCGGATGCGGAGTCTACGACGGCAGCGAGATCCATGAGGCGGTGAGCGTGCTGATCGCCCTGGATCAGCGTGGCGCACAGGCGATCTGCATGGCGCCCAATGTCCCGCAGGCATCGGTGGTCAATCACCTGACACGCAAGGACGAGGCGGAGGAACGGCGCTATGTGCTGGAAGAGGCCGCCCGCATCGCCCGGGGCAAAATCCGTGATCTGGCGACGATCCACGCCCACGATGTTGATGCGCTGGTCTTCCCCGGCGGTTACGGCGCGGTGAAGAATCTCTGCTCGTTCGCTACCGAGGGGACGGACTGCATGGTCAATCCCGATGTCGAGCGGCTGGTGCGCGAGGTGCATGCCGCCGGCAAACCGATCGGCCTGGCCTGCATCGCCCCGATCATTGCCGCTAAGGTGCTGGGCGCGCAGGGAGCACGGCCCAGGCTGACCATCGGCACTGATCCCGAGACGGCCGAAGCCATCAACACCCTCGGCGGCGAGCATCAGCCAACCGATGAAACCGGCATCTGTATCGACGAGCGCAATCGGCTGGTCAGCACACCCTGCTACATGAACGATGTTGGCCCGTGGACGGTCTACCGCGGCGCGGATCAGATGGTCGAGGCGGTGCTGAAACTGGCCAGCCAATCCGCCCGTGCGCCCCAGCCCGCGGGCACGTGAGGCAGGTTGCCGCGTGGCCGCAAACTGCAAACCGAAGAGGGGCCGGCGGGTCCGCCATTCTGCGATTCGGACGGACCGCCGGCCCTGCTATCCTGCCTGCGGTCAAAAAAACGCCCCACCCGCTGCCTTTTCTGAGCAATCCTGTGGGGATTTACGAAAATCACCGGAGACGGCCGGGGTCGCCTGTCGGCCTGCGTGTTGTCACACGCGTATGATGCGGCCATGCCACCAGCCCCCGGTGCACGGTCCACGCCGGACCGCTCCGCCCTTCCGCTTTGCTGCCCCCGCGACTATGCTTGTCCCCTCAACCGAAACGACCCACAGCCATAGGGAAAGAGGACATGGAACGCATCAATCTTTACTGGAAAAACGCGACTGCCGAAGCCGTCGGCGACAAGCACGGCGTCAGCGAGAAGGAGCTGACCGCGCTGGCCCCGCGCATTAAGGAACTGACCCGGCAGTTCGCTGATGAACGCAAGGCCGGCAAGCTGCGCTACCGCGATCTGCCGTATGACGAGGACATGCTGGATGCGATCAAGTCGCAGGTCGAGCACTTCCGCGACCGCTGTGAAGTGCTGGTCGTGCTGGGGATCGGCGGCAGCGCCCTGGGCAACCTCGCGTTGCAGGCCGCCCTCAACCCGCCGACCTACAATCTCATGTCCGACCGCACCCGCTCCGGCCCGCAGTTGTTTGTGCTGGATAACGTTGATCCCGAGATGATCAAGGCGGTGGTGGACTACATCACGCCGAAGCTCAAGAAGACGGTGGTCAACGTCATCAGCAAGAGCGGCGAGACGGCCGAGACGGCGTCGCAGTTCATCCTCTTTCGCGATCTGCTCCAGACCAAGCTGGGCAAGAAGTACAAAGAAAACATTCTGGCCACCACCGATCCGGTCGAGGGGACGCTGCGCGAGATCGTCAATGAGGAAGGATATCGCACGCTGGAGGTGCCGCCGGGCGTGGGCGGGCGCTTCAGTGTGCTCAGCGCGGTCGGTTTGTTCAGCGCCGGGATGTGCGGCATCGACATCGATGCCATCATGGAAGGCGCCCAGGACATGGACAAGCGCCTGAAGGATGGGGATCTGTTCAAGAACCCCGCCGCCATGATCGCCGCGATCCACTACATCCTGAACAACCGCGGCAAGTCCATGAGCGTGATGATGCCCTACAGCAATGCGCTGTACCTGCTGGCCGACTGGTACCGCCAGCTCTGGGCTGAGTCGATCGGCAAGCAGCACGGGCTGAAAAAGAAGAACATCTTCGCCGGCCAGACACCGATCAAGGCGCTGGGCGCCACCGATCAGCACAGCCAGGTGCAGCTTTACCGCGAGGGGCCCAATGACAAGATCATCACCTTCCTTGAGGTGGAGCGCTTCAGCAGCAAGGTGACGATTCCCGATAGTATGAAACAGGTGGAAACCCTGCGCTACCTGGCCGGGTCAAACTTCCAGACGCTGATTAACAGCGAGAAGCTGGGGACCGAATACGCCCTGCTGGAGAGCCAGCGGCCGACAATGACGGTGAGTTTCCCGTCGATCTCCCCGGAAGCGGTTGGGCAGTTCATCTACCTGTATGAGGTGGCCACCAGCTACATGGGTGGACTGCTCGAGATCAACACCTATGACCAGCCTGCCGTCCAGCTCGGCAAAGACGCCACCTATGCCCTGATGGGCAAAGCCGGCTACGAGGAGCTGGGCCGGAAAATCCAGGCGGTAGCGAAGCGGGATAAGAAGTTCTTGATCTAGGAGAGGAGTTGGCAGTTGTCGATCGCCAGCAGAATCCAACTGGCAACCGGCAGCCGGCAACTAACTGCAATATGGAATACGGCCTGATCATGGCGGGTGGTTCCGGCACGCGGCTCTGGCCGCTGTCGCGCGGAGGGAAGCCGAAGCAGTTGCTGCCGCTCGTGCGCGGCAAGAGCCTGCTGCGATTGAGCTTCGAGCGGCTGCTGGGGGTTTTCCCGCCCGAGCGGATATATGTCTGCACCGGGGATGCTTTCGCCGAAGAGGTGCTCGCCGAGGTCCCGGAGATGCCGCGGGAAAATCTGCTGGGCGAACCGGAAGGGCGCGACACCGCCAACGCGGTGGGGTTCCCCGCTGCCATTCTGCACAAGCGCGACCCGGATGCGGTGATGGCGATTGTCACCGCCGATCATGTCATCGAGCCGATCGATGCCTTCCGCGATGCCATCCGCACCGCCTTCGATGTCACCCGCGATGAGCCCAATGCCCTGGTCACCTTCGGCATCGTGCCCACTCACGGGCATACCGGCCTGGGATACATCCATCGCGGCGAGCAGATGGGCCGGCCCAAAGCCTACCGTGTGCAGGCATTCCGCGAGAAACCGGACAAGCCGACCGCCGACCGGTATGTCGAATCCGGCCGCTACTACTGGAACAGCGGCATGTTCGTCTGGCGGGCCGAGACGGTGCTGAATGAACTCAAGGCGCTGCTGCCCCAGGCGCACGCGGGCTGGATGCGCATCGCCGAAGCCTGGGGCACGGCCGATCAGCAACGGGTGCTCAAGGAGGTCTATCCCACGCTTCAGAAGATCAGCATCGACTATGCCCTGATGGAACCGGCCAGCCAGGGCAAGGGCGCCGGGCAGGTGGCCACGGTGGAAATGCCGGTGGAGTGGCTGGATGTCGGCTCCTGGCCGGCCCTGGCGGATGTGCTGGAAACAGACGCCAATGACAACGCCATCGATGCACCGGCCTACATGCTGCTCGACAGCGACAACAACATCATCGTCTCCCGCAACAGCCAGCACCTGATCACCACGATCGGCGTCAGTGATATGATCATCGTCCACACGGCCGATGTGACCCTGATCTGCCCCAAGAGCGAGGCCCAACGGGTCAAGGAACTGGTGGCAAAGGTGAAGGAACAGTACGGCGGGCAGTACGACTGAGACCGGATGAGTGATGAGCCAAACCAGTGCGCGTGTGGCACATCGTGCATAGCGACTTGACCGCGCCTGGCGATCTGGCACCATCCGCCTGATGGCCGCCTGCCGGCGATGGGCAACAGGGCGCCTGCTTTCCTTTTGTTGTCCATCGCTCTTCACGCCTCACCCTTCCTGCTATGCGCTATCTCGCGATCGATCTCGGTGCCCGGCGGATCGGCCTGGCACTTTCGGATGCAGGCGGCCAACTCGCGTCGCCGCACGCGGTCCTGCAAGTCAGCGATCCACAGCAGGCGGTGGACCCTATTCTCAAACTGGTGGAGCAGGAAGGAATTGACCGCCTGGTCGTTGGCCTGCCGCTGAACATGGATGGCACGCTCGGCCCGCAGGCAGAAAACGCCCTGGCGTGGGGCCGGGCCCTGGCCGAACGGGCGGGCAAACCCGTGCTGTTTGTCGATGAACGCCTCAGCAGCTTCGACGCCGAGCAGCAGCTCAACGCCCGCAAACGCGGCGGGGAGAAACTCACCCGCAAGCGCCGTAAGCAACAACTTGATGCCCTCGCCGCCGCACGCTTCCTCCAGGACTTCCTGGATGGAAGAAGCGAGCCGGTCTTCTCTGATTGATTCTGCCTCACCCAACCAACAGACTGCCCGCCGGGAAGCAGGAAGAAAGCGACTGAAGACACCTCTCCACCTCGCTGCGCGGGCAATCCCTGCCTGGCCGGCAGGTCAGCGAGCATGCGGTCAGGTATTCTCGACCAGCTCGCCCTCAACCACCTCCGCGCCCTTGGCGAAGCTGAAATCGTGCCTTGAGGGATCAACATCCACATGGATGTTGTCTCCCTCGGTGAATTCGCCGGCGAGGATACGGCGGGCCAGCGGATTTTCGATCCGCTGCTGGATCACCCGCTTGAGCGGACGCGCACCATACATCGGATCGTAACCCTCCTCGGCAAGCAGCTTCTTCGCCGCATCGCTCAGGTGCAGCTTCAGGCCGCGATCGGCCAGGCGCTTGCGCAGGTATTCAAGCTGCACATCGACGATGCGCGTCAGGTGATCCTTCCCCAGCGGATGGAAGACGATCGTCTCATCCACGCGGTTGAGGAACTCAGGTCGGAAGTAAGCCTTGAGCTGTTCCTTAACCGCAGCCTCGATCTCCCAGTCCTGGGCCTGCTGCTGCGCCAGCCGCTGGATGTCGGTTGAGCCGAGGTTGCTGGTCATGACGATGACGGTGTTCTTGAAGTCCACCGTGCGGCCCTTGCCATCGGTCAACCGGCCATCATCCAGCACCTGAAGCAGCACATTGAACACATCCCGGTGCGCCTTTTCGATCTCGTCGAAGAGGATCACCGAGTATGG
>CAYNMV010000104.1:0-10019 GCA_964398315.1 uncultured Tepidisphaeraceae bacterium
ATGCAGCATCGCCTGCCCCAGCCGTTTTTCGTGCTGGCCACTCAGAACCCCATCGAGCAGGAGGGCACCTACCCGCTGCCCGAGGCCCAGCTCGACCGGTTCATGTTCAACATCAACGTCGGCTACCCGACCGAGGATGAAGAGTTCGACATCGTCCGCCGCACCACCGCGCCGGCAAAGCTGGAACTGCGCAAGGTGCTCAACGCCGAGGAAATCCTGCTGCTTCAGGAGATCGTACGCAAGGTGCCGGTGGCAGATCACGTGATTCGTTACGCGCTGCAGCTCACCCGCCTGACGCGCGTGACCGAGGGAGACGTGCCGGACTTTGTTAAGGAATTCGTCGGCTGGGGGGCTGGCCCGCGTGCCAGCCAGTACCTGATTCTCGCCGGCAAGGCCCGGGCGCTGCTCAAGGGGCGCTACCACGTGAGCACCGAAGATATCCGCAGCGTGGCCACCCCGGTGCTGCGCCACCGCATCGTCACCAACTTCAACGCCGAGGCCGAGGGGATCAAGAGCGAGACGATTATCCAGAAGCTGATCGCCCACATCCCGCGCCAGCAATATGATGAGCTGGACAAAACGGCCCCGAAGCTGGTCAAGGACGGCTCGGCGGCGTGAACTGCTCGGCGGGTACCTCCTGTGCAACATCCTGCTACTACGGTCCTGGTTGAGATTCTGCCCGGTGCCATGCTGGTTTTGACGACGTAGGCATTGTCGGATGACCCAAGCCGCCGTTGATTATCGCAAGTACCTGGATCCGGCCACCCTGGCGCGGATCTCATCGCTGGACCTGCGCGCCCGGCTGATCGTCGAGGGGCTCATGACCGGCATGCACCGCTCGCCATACCAGGGCGTGTCGGTGGAGTTCGCCCAGCACCGGCAATACGTCGCCGGCGATGACATCCGCCACGTTGACTGGAAGGTCTTCGGCAAGACCGACAAGATCTACCTCAAGCAATATCTCGAAGAAACGAACCTGCACCTGATCTGTATCGTCGATGCCAGTGAGTCGATGGGTTTTGGGACGGTGGCAGGCAGCGGGCCGCAAACAGCGGGCAGTGAAAAGTCAGCCGGCAACCGGCAACGGGGAACCGATCATTCCACCTGGACCAAGTACGACCACGCCACCGCCATCGCGGCATCGCTTTCGTACATGGCCATCCAGCAGCAGGATGCGGCGGGGCTGGCGATTTTCGACAACGATCTGAAGCGATACTTCAAACCCAGTAACTCACCGGGACAGTGGAAGATCATCACCCAGGAACTCCAGCAGGTGCCGCGGCTGAAGAAAACCAACACCGGCCGGGTGCTGGACCAACTGGCCGAGAAGCTGCACCACCGCAGCCTGATCGTGCTCCTGTCGGATTTCTTTGACGACCTGGAAGGGATCAAGAAAGGCCTGCGTCATCTGCGCTACAAGCGGCATGAGGTGATGGCCTTCCAGATCCTTGATCCGGCCGAGATCGAGTTCCCCTTCGAAGATGTGACGCTCTTCAAGGGGCTGGAGGAACTGGGCGAACTGCTTACCGAACCGCGCTCGCTGCGCGATGGATACCTGGCCGAAATGGCCCGCGCGACCGATGAGCTGAAGCGCATCTGCCGCGGGATGAACATTGACTACGAACGGATGAACAGCGGCGAACCGCTGGATGTGTCCTTGAGCAACTTCCTCGCGGGGCGTGCCGCGCGGATGAAGTGACGGAGGCTTGAGCGAGTCGGCGATGCGGTTTCTCCCTCGCTCAATAGCCCACAACAGTTGACAATCGTGCTGACGCCAGCCTCCATCCTCGCCTTCTCCTTCCTCAACCCCGGCTTCGCCATCGCCGGGGCAGCGCTGATTGCGCTGCCAATCATCATCCACATCCTGAATCGCCGGCGGTTCAAGGTGGTGCCGTGGGCGGCGATGGAATACCTGCTGGCGGCGATGAAAAAGAACCGCCGTCGGCTGAAGTTCGAGCAATGGCTGCTGCTGGCGGTGCGCTGCCTCGTGCTGGCATTGCTCGGCCTGGCGATGGCCCGCCCGCTGGGATGTGCTGACAGTTCGCTGGCCGGCATCGGCCAGCGCATCGGGCTGCACATCATCATTATCGACAACAGCTATTCCATGGCCTACGAGGCTGACCGTCCAGAAGCCAGGACCCATCTCGATCAGGCGAAATTAATCGCCAAGTCGCTGGTGGACCGGCTCAGTGGCGAGGAGGCGGTGGTCCTGATCACCGCCGGCAAGCCGGCCCAGGCGATCATCCAGACGCCGGCCTACGAGCTGGATGCCGTCAAGGACGCCATCGACCGCATCGAGCAGCAGAACGGGGCAACCGATCTGTCCGGGGCGCTGCGGATCGCGGCCGAGATCGCCGATGAAACGACCCTGCCCAAGCGCAATCTCCACCTGATTACCGACGGCACGCGCAGCGCTTTCGAAGGCGCCAGCGCGGCCGATCTGCCGGCCCTGGCCCAGCGCCTGGCGAGCTCGCTGCGTCTGTATCACCATCACCTGGGTAAACCCGGGCAGTGGAACCATGCGGTGCTGGAGGTCGGGCCCACCAGCAGCCTTGTCACCAGCCGGTTCGACACCGACCTGCGCGCACAGATCAAGGGTTTCGGGGCCGGCCCCGAGACGCTGGTGCAGTGGCGGCTGGACGATGAGATCCTGCCCGGCGGATCATCCCTGTCACTCGACCTCGACACACCACCCCAGTCGCGCAGCACCCAGTTCACCGAGGGCGGCACCCATATCGTCGGCGTCTCGGTGCTCAGCGATGATCGTCTCAAGCTGGACAATGCCCGCCATCGCGTGATTGCGGTGGCGTCGGAACTGAAAACGCTCATCGTCGAAGGCTATCGCGGGAACAGCGCCCTGGAGGGCTCGGCCGCGTTCCTGGATCTGGCCCTGGCTCCTCCCGCAGAAGCCGGCGGCGTTACCGCGGCCGGGCGCAGCAACAGCTATGTCAGCACGGACCTGATCAGCGACATCCAACTGGGCAACAAGGTGCTGGCCGACTACCGCGCGGTCATCCTCACCAACGTGTCGCAGCTTTCCGACAGCGTGGCCGATCAGCTTCAGCACTACGTGCGCACCGGCGGCACGCTGCTGATCTTCATGGGGGATCAGGTCAACAGCGAGGCGTACAACCGGGTTCTGCTGCCGCGCAGGCTGCTGCCCGGGCCGCTGGTCAGGCAGGTCAACACCGCCGCCGACCAGCCCGGCTACCAGTTCGACTTCATTCCCAGCAACGTCGGCTCAAACTATCTCAAGATCTTTGAGAACCAGCCCAGCAGCGGCCTGGATACTGCCCGCGTCTACACTTATGTGCAGCTCGCACTGCCGCAGGATACGACCGCCGAGCGTGTGCTCGATTTCCGCACCAGCGCCGGCGGTGATGAGGTGGCGGGCGCAACGCGCGATCCGGCGATCACCGTGCATACGCTGGGCGAAGGGCGCATCGTCTTCTTCGCCACCACCGCCGATCCGCAGTGGACCAGCTTCCCCGCCAAGCCGGCGTATGTCGTGCTGATGCACGAGCTGCTCACCGGCAGTGTTGATGGCGGCGATGCGTGGATGAATCTGGAAGTCGGTCAGCCGCTGGTCGTGCCGCGTCATGTGCAGTTGACCGCCGCGCCGGTGCTGACCGATCCAACCCAGCGCGAGATTGCGCTGACGGCCATCAGCGATGAGCAGACAACAACCTATCGCAGCGAGCCGCTGATGCGTCCTGGCCTGTATCGGCTGAACACCGGCGCCGGCACGCTGCCGATTGCAGTGAACCCCCCGGCCGACGAGGCGGATGTGCGCACCCTGGAAGCGGGCGTCATTCGCGCTGCCCTGGGCGAGGTTGACCTGCAAATGGAGCAGGATGCGATCGTGCTGGCCGCCGGCACAGAGGAAGAAAGCCGCGACTTCGGCTGGATTTTGCTGGCCGCCGTACTGGCCTTCGCCGGCTTCGAAAGCTTCCTGGCGATGCGGTTCGGACATTACCGGCGATAGGCGAAGGATCATGACTGGCCTGGAGGCGCTGAAGCGCGACGGCCTCCTTCAGGATGGAATGGAAGCAGTCGGCCATCGGCGGAATGGATATCGGTTGTGCGGCCGCTGATTCGCACGGGCAACAGGTAACTGGCAACTGAACGGAACATGCAGCGATTCTGGGAAATCATCCTCGGGCTGAGAGAAGGCTTCCTCGCCAGAGAGGGAGAGTTCAGCCTGCAGTTCAACCCCAGCTTCCCCGGCCAGCAGGTGATCGGGGCGGGGTTGTGGAATGCGCTGCTGGTGGCGCTGGCCGTGATGCTGGTGGTGTACGTCTACCGCAAGGAGGGTCGCCCGCGGGGCGTGCGGCTGCTGCTGGGTGGCGTGCGGCTGGCGCTGCTGCTGCTGCTGATCGCGCTGCTCAATCGTCCGGTGATCCACCTGCTGCAAAGCCGCATCCAGCCATCGGTCGTGGCGGTATTGATCGATGACAGCATCTCGATGCGCGTGCCGGATGCCGGTCCTGATGAGAGCGGCATCACCCGCCTGGAGGCGGTGCGCCATCTGCTGTCAGCGCCGGATCAGGCGCTGCTGGAGAAGCTGGCCGAGCAGCATACGGTGCGCCTGTACCGGTTCAGCGGCGATGCCCAGCCGCTGGCGCCCGAGCAGTTGGCCGGCGATGCCGATGATGCACTGCGCGCAGACGGCCGGCGGACGCAGGTGGTCAGCGCGGTGCGATCCGTGCTGGAGGGCCTTCAGGGCCAGCGCGTGGCCGGCGTGGTTGTGCTGAGTGACGGCCGCGAAACCCCTGCCGCTGCCCGGGCTGAAACGCTGGAAGCGGTGCGCGATTTCGGGGTGAAAGTGTTCCCGGTGGTGGTGGGCTCCGAGCAGCCGCCGCGGAACGTCGAGGTGGTTGCCATCGATGTGCAGGACAGCGCGTTCAAGGATGATGCGGTCAACCTGCGGGCGACGATCCGCGCCAGCGGCCTGCCCGCCGATCATCCACTGACGGTGCGCCTGCTCGACAAGAAGACCGGCCAGCCGCTGCTGGGGCTGGAGCGCCAGCCGGTGCGGCAGGTGATCCGCGCCGGCGAAGGCGAAACCCAGGAAGTGGAACTGATCTTCAAGCCCGAGGAGATCGGCACGCTCGACCTGGTCGTTGAGGCCGAGCCACAGCCGCGCGAGATCGACGAGGAGGACAATGTCCGCTACGCCCAGATCGAGGTGCTCGATGCCCAGATCAATGTGCTGGTGGTCGATGGCTATCCGCGCTGGGATTTCCGCTATCTGCGCACCGAGATGATGCGCGACAAGACGGTCAACATCTCCACGCTGCTGCTCAGCGCTGATCCCGGCGTGGTGCAGGAGGGCGACCGGCCGATCTACCGTTTCCCCGAAAGCATCGAGGAACTGCTCGATTTCGATGTCGTGCTCTTCGGTGATGTCGATCCGCGCTACATCAGCGATGCCCAGTTTGAACTGATCCGCGACTTCGTTGCCAATCGCGGCGGCGGATTCGGCATGGTGGCCGGTCCGCGTTTCGCTCCGCAGCAGTATCGCAACACGGCGGTGGAGGCGATCCTGCCGGTTCACATCGGCCGGGCCGACACCACGATGCCGGTGAGCATCACCGAGGGCTTCCGCCCGGTGCTGACACCCGATGGCCGCAACAGCTCGATCTTCCGCTTCTTCGCCGATCGCCAGCGCAATCAGCGCTTCCTGGAAAATGAGTGGCAGCCGCTGTTCTGGTATCAGCGCGGGGTGACGGTCAAGCCGGGGGTGGGGGAAGTGTACGCCGAGCACCCCACGGATGTCGGCCCCGATGGCCGCAAGGCGCCGATCCTGGTGCTCGGGCGCTTCGGCGCCGGGCGCACGATGTTCAGCGCGATCGATGATTCGTGGCGCTGGCGCTTCTACACCGGCGAAGCGATCTTCGACACCTACTGGATCCAGCAGTTCCGCTACCTGGCCCGCAGCAAGAAGCTGGGGCAGCGCAAGCTCACCTTCGTCGCGTCGCGTCCGGTGTATGAACTGGGGGAGCAGGTGCGACTGAACCTGCGCGTGCTTGATCCGGTCATGCTCCAGCAGTTGCCCGAGCAGATCGGTGTTGAGGTGATCGATGAGACCGGCCAGGTGATCCGCCGCGAGATACTGCGCCGTCAGCAGGGCCAGGCCGAGCTGTACACCGCCGGCTGGACGGCCGACCGCGTTGGCAAGCTGCGCGTGCGCCTGCCGCAGATCGCGCCGGGGGTATCGGAGATCGAAGCGCCCATTGAGGTTGCGATCCCGCGCCTGGAACTGGCCCAGCCGCAGGTGGACCGCACCCTGTTGACGCGCCTTGCTTCAGAAACGATGGGCCAGGCGGTTACCCTGAACGAGGCGGCCAGCGTGCTGCCCACCGTCATCCAGAGCGTTGCCCAGCGCATCCCCATCGAAAGCGAAGAGCCGCTGTGGGATGCGCCGCTGGCGCTGGCGCTGTTCGTCCTGCTCATCGGCGCTGAGTGGGTCCTGCGCAAGGCGTTTGGCATGCTGTAGCCGCATGCCTGCATGTCCCAAGCGCGACCGCTGAAGGCGCACACCCGGTCATCACCGCACCACAAGCCGCAGCGGTTCACCTTGCCGCTTCCAACAGGGGAGCGCTTCTGTCGCTGAAGCACGTGGCCGGCCGTCTTAGCGGCTGCGGCCCATCAGCAGCAGGGCGATGGTCATCGTTTCCAGCACCAGTGCCAGCAGGAGAATACTCTGCACGCGCGGCAGGTCGCCGCGATGCAGATAGGCGAAGAAGAGGCTGGCCAGCGCCAGCGTCTGGGTGATGCCGGCCAGCAGACGGCTGACGGAAAAATCGCTCGACGATGGCCCGCCGCGTCGGCGCAGCTCCTGGAGGATCTGCTGGGCCGTCTGCTCCAGCGCCCTGGGGGCTGGGCTGGCTGCCGGGGGTGATGATGGGCGCCCCGGTTCCTGATCCGCCCGGGGCAGCGATGGAGGGGGCGTGGCGGGGGTGGTCTGCGCATCGCCTGCCTGCGCGGATGAAGTTGACGGGGCCGGCGCGTGATCCGCGGGGTATGGGGGTGGCGTCTGGCCGCCATGTTTGATCTGCGATTCGATGTAGTCGATCGCCTCCTTCAGCGAGGCGACCGTGCGCTCGGCCGGAGCGCTGGCGGCTTCGGCGGCGGCCGGAGAGGCGGCAAGGCTCGGATCGATGAACAGGATCGTCCGCAGGCCGGCCCGGCGGCCGGCCTCGATGTCGCGCGGGGCATCGCCGATCAGCCAGGAACGCGACAGATCCAGCCCCAGCTTCCCGGCAGCGCTGTGGATCATGCCCGCGCCGGGCTTGCGGCGGTCGGTGTCGCGGCGGTACGCCTCGACCGATGCCTCGGGATGATCAGGGCAGAACTCGTGGCAGTCGATGATCGCCGCAGGATTGATCGCCTGGAGCATCTCATCCATGCGGGCGTTTACCCGCCGCACATCGGCCTCGGTGAACAGCCCTCGGGCCACCCCGCTCTGGTTGGAGATGGTGACGATGGTGAAGCCCAGCGCCCGCGCCCGGGCGATGGCATCGGCCGCTCCGTCGATCAGCCGCACACCGGCCGGGTCGCCGAGATAGCCATCATTGGCGATCAGCGTGTTGTCGCGATCCAGGAAAAGCGCGGGGCGGTTCATGCACTGCTGATTATCGCGGGACCGCGGTGCGGCTCAAGCGGAAGCTGAGGGGTGACCATCGCGGGCAATTGTCAGGTTCATGCCCGCCCCGGGATCTGAGGCCCGCGGCGGCTTGCAGGCCCAGGCATGCGCGTGGCACGGATTTGCCATGCGCGGCACGCAACACGGTGGGGCATCCACCTGCGAACTGCCCTAGTCTCCTGTACCTCCGGCCTGCTCGACTGTCAGGAACTGGAGCGTATCGGTTTCGGTGTCGAGCAGGGCGACGGTTTTCACCGCAGCGCGGTGCAGGGCGCCGGGGTTGATGATGCGCGTGCGGCCGGCGCGGTGGTCGCAGCGGAGGTGGGTATGGCCGTGCAGGACGTAGTCGTAGTCCTGCGATACGATCAGCCGCTGGAGCAGGCGGTCATCATCTCCATGGGTAACGGCGATGCGCTTGCCGGCGAGTGTCAGGTCGGCCGAGGGGATGTGTCCGGGGACATCGATGGCCTGGCCGTAGCGCAGCAGGCCCTGTCGGTCGTAGTCAGTATTGCCGGTGACAAATACGGCGGGCAGCCCGGCCAGATGATCCAGCACGTGCGGCGAACCCACATCGCCGCAATGAATGAAGAACTCCGCCCCATACTGCCGCAACAGCTCGACCGCCCGGGCCATCGTTCTCGCGCGATCGTGTGAATCAGACAGGATGCCGATGCGCATAGCGCGCGACCATACCCGAGAGTGACGGCGGCGCAAAGGGTTCGGCAGGCGGCGAAAAAGGGTGGGGCCGCTTCCCCCGCTTTCGGAATGCTGAATTCCGAACCCTCAATCCGCGCCCCAGCCCTACGCCGCTTCTGCCGAGGGCTGGTAATTGGGCCCGCGGTGCAGGTCGCGGTTCTCCCAGGCGCTCTTGCAGCGGGTGAGGAAGCGTTCAACCAGGGCCTTCTGCTCGCGGGGCAACGTCGCCTCGCGCTCCAGTTCAACCAGGCGCGACATGTACTGGTGGGCGGCCTTGTCCTCGCCCATCCACAGGGCAACGGCAACGAGCTGGTAAATCGTCTTGTACAGCCCAACCCCTTCCAGCAGCGGAAACGCCTTCTTGAGCCAGTCGTAGGCTGCCTGGGCATTTTCCTCCAGGGCGCTGACGGGACTCTTGAGCATCTCATGCAGGTGCATCAGACGCAGGTGATGATTGGCCAGCCGCAGCAGCTCGATGGGCATGGCGTAGCGGTTACACTCGTAAATCGTGCTGGCCGAGTCAATTGCCAGGGCATAGGCCACCAGCGCCTGCTGGGGCGTGCGGGCTTCGGTGAAGAAGTCGGCGGTCAGGCCCTTGGCCAGCGCCTTGCGCACGGGGGTGCGGCCGATGACCGCATTGCGGGTGGCGGGGGTCCACTCAATGGGCTTGAGCGTCTTCTCGGCCGGATCCATGAAATGCGTCGGGTCGTTGCTGGCGAACAGGCATTGCGGGCAGACGGTCACCGACAGCAGGTTGAAATCGACAAAATCCGCCCCTCGGGCGGCGGCCTTGTAAACCGGGATGTCGAAGAAGCTCATCTCCGTCTCGATCCGCCCGGCCCGCAGCACGTAGCGATCGACCGGGGCCGGCTCATCATGGAACGGGCAGTGCGCCTGGTGGATCAGCAGCGAGCTGTTGCCCTCTACATGCCGGGTGGTGCTGGGCGCCTGGTTTGGGGTCAGGCCGAGCTGCGCCTTGAGCAGATCGGCATGCTGCATGGCCTGCGCGCAGGCGGCGGCCAGGCGGGCGTAGGTCAGCGGGCGGGGCAGGATCGCGAACGTGCCCAGTGCCTGGAGTTTCTCCATGCGGTGGCGGTCGAGGTTGGCCGGGCAGATCAGCACCGTCATCAGGGCGCGGGTGGCGTGATAGCGGGCGAGGATTCGGCACAGGCTGGCCAGCTCGACCGGCCAGTCTACATCAATCAGCAACAGGTCGGGCGCCTGCTGCTTGGCGGTATCGATGAGATCCTGGCCGGCGCCGCAGAGCGTGGCGGCAAACCCTTCCTGGTGCAGCACCTGCTCAATGGCGCGCTGTTCAGGCTCATGCAGGAGGGCCAGCAGGGCGCGGGGCTGGCCGGGGGGGGTTGTTGGTTGGGTTTCGCTCATGGTGATGACTTTCCGCCACGTCCCGGCGGCAATCGAGTGGCGGCGCTGCGCGACTGCGACCGCGCCGCCTGCCCTGATCTACAATCGGCGCAATCGCGATGCAAACTTCTGTCGGAACAAAGACTTAGCGCCCGTATGACCCGCACCGGATGCCCAAAGTCACATTCGTATCGAGTGTGCTCGATGTGAGTGGGGCTGTTTCATCTCCCCGTGCCGGGCAGCACAGGTCAGGGCATCCCACCCTGGCAGGGGCAGCCAAAAAAAGTTGGGAAAGATTTGACCCGGGTGC
>CAYNMV010000105.1:0-9930 GCA_964398315.1 uncultured Tepidisphaeraceae bacterium
GCTTGTTGATCGCCACCGGCGCACTGCCACGCGAAAGGAAAATCAGCGCGAAGGCGGTATCCGGCAGGTTGCCCCAGTTGCCGTTGGTCTTGTTCTGCTTGGGCAGCAGGTAGCTGACGCCATGCTCATACCAGTCGGTGGTGCCAAAGTATTTGCGCCCGCTGGCCACGCCGATGCGCTCGATGCCGTACAGGGCATAGTAGGGGTGCCTGGAGGTTGCCTGCTCGTAGTGATCATTGAGCCACTTCAGGCCGGCTTCCAGGGCGGGGTTGCTAATGTTTCCTTCGCACTTGATGCCCTTGCCCAGGTGCAGGTAGTCCTGGGTGATGAACAGCGTCGCCACGCCGGCGGAGGTCATGGTGAAGGTGGGCGGCTGGCTGGGCTGGTAGGACCAGCCACCATCACGGTGCTGATCCTTCAGCCATGCCGCCTCGACAGTGCGCCAGAAGGCGGTGGGCACTTCCGAGCCGGCCAGCGCAGCGCCCCACATTCCCAGCACGCCATACTGACTGACACTGTTGTCGTACCCCCCCTTGCTGGTGATCATGTAGTGGTACTTGCCGAAGATGGGCAGCCCCTTTTTCTGGGCAGCCGCCTCCATCATGATCACCTTCTCGCGGTTGGCCATCTGCTGCCGCTGGCTGCTGGGGGGCAGATACTGCCACACCTGCCCGCGCAGACCCAGGGCATAGACACCGCGCATGTCGGCCTCGGCCAGCCAGTTCACCGCCTTCTGAAGGCGCGGATCCTGCACCGACTGACCCGAAGCCAGCAGGGCATAGGTGGCGATGGCGGTAAGCCCGCCATACTGGCCGCCCTCCGTGCTGCTGTGGCTGGGGTTTGGCGTGGTATTCCACGGCGGCGGCCCCTTTTCCCAACTGCCATCCGGCTTCTGCTGGGAATAAATCCATGCCACGCCCTTGTCGATGGCATCGCGCACGGCCTGCGTGCGGTCCACCGGCGCTGCCTGTCCGGCGGCCAGCGCCGCCACCGACAGAACCACGCCCAATCCCCAGCAGAATGACAGCAGTCGTGAACCCTGCAGCATCATTGTCCTCCCTGGCGGCCCATCGGTGAAGGTCCATGCACCGGAACCCTCGCCCCAGCGCCTCACACTATCATCCCGCCCGCAATCCGGCAAAGAAAAAGGCGGTCTGGTACCAGTGCGCCCCGGTGGGCATCCGCCGGCGCACCAGGGCGGTGTCATGTGATGGCGAATGGGTCGTGATCGGCTTCGCTGATGTGCAGCAGCAGGCCCGGCACCAACTGCTCCAGCCGCCCGGCCAGGCGCTTGAGCACCCGCCGCTCGCTGTTGCTGTGCAGGGCACACACCACGGTCATACCCGATGCGGCGGCCCGCAGGGCATCGTGATGGCGCATCTCGCCGGTGAGGTACAGATCCGCCTTCTGCGCGATGGCATCATCCAGCAGCTTGCCGCAGGCGCCAGCGCAACAGGCAACGGTGCGGGCCTCGGTGTCCAGCGGCCCGGCAACCAGTACATGATCGAGCCCCAGCCCCTGCTTGATGCGATCGATCAGCGCCCGGCGCGGGGTGGGCTCGATCCGGCCGATGCGGCCCATTCCCACCCCCTCGGGCGCGGCCGCCAGGCGCACCAGGTCAAACGCCGGGGTTTCGTAGGGATGGGCAGCGCGCAGGGCCTGCAGGGCCTCGGAGAGGCAGGCGATCGGCACCACCGTCTCCAGGCGGATCTCGGCGGCGGCCTCCAGCCGGCCGGACTGGCCGACGGTGGGATTGGTCCCCTCTTCGCCGAAGAAGGTGCCGGTGCCGGCCGAGCGGAAGCTGCAATGCGAATAGTCGCCGATTCGGCCGCAGCCGGCGGCGAACAGCGCCTCGCTGACGCGCTCCACGTGCTCCTGGGGCACGAAGGTGATCAGCTTGTACTCACGATCGCGCGTCTCCGCGGGGCGCAGCGGCTGGCGCTGCTCCATCTGTAGCACATCGGCCAGCAGGTCATTGGTGCCCCCCTCGGCGACATCCAGCGCGGTGTGCGGCGAGTAGATCGCCACCCCGCGCTGAATCGCCTCGTAGATCAGGCTGCCGGCGGTCAGGCGCTTGAGCGGATCGAAGATCGGCGGGTGATAGGCGATCACCAGGTCACAGCCGGCGTGCTGCGCCTCGTCGGCCACCGGGCGGGTGTAGTCGATGGCCAATATCGCCTTGCGCACGGGCTGGCGTGGGTTGCCCACCAGCAGCCCGACGTTATCCCATGACTCTGCCAGCCGCGTGGGGGCGATCTGTTCCAGCGCGTTGAGAACCTCGGCCAGTTGCATGCCCTCAGTGTACGCCAATGGCATCGTTTGTGAACCGCTGCAAGCGTGCCCCGCGCGGATACGCCAGGGGCGGCCTGGCGCGGGCAGGAGAATCGACCTCATTGCCGCCGGAACATGCCCCTGACCAGCCAGCGCCCCCCCCGGCCTCAGCCGTCCATCCGCTCCAGCAGCTCGGTGACATAGGCCCGCACGCCTTCAAGGCCGCGGCGGAGGGCAGTGGCATTGCCGTGGCGGTCAAAGAAGGCGATGGCCCGCGCGGTATCGAACTGGTTTCTGGGCCCGGTGCCCTTGCGGTCCTCGATCGTGGCATTCGAGCCACTGACTTCCCTGGCGATCTCGGCCACATCCTGCCAGTAGAGATGACGATCCACGAGATTGAAAAACTGCCCGGCCACCTGTTCATCGCCAACAGCCAGCGTGAGGGCATCGGCCACATCCTGGACATGAGTGATCTTGCCGCCGCGTTCGATGCTGATGGTCTCACCGGCGCGCACCTGCTGGATCAGATCAAACCACTGGGAGCGCTGGAGCTTCGGGTCGATGCCGTAGATGGCCGCCGGCCGCCAGGCGCTGGTATTCATGCCGTAGCCGTGGTGGTAGGCCTTCAGGTGCGACTCAACCGCCGCCTTGTAGGCGCCATAGATGCCATTGGGCCAGGTGGGATGGGTCTCATCAATCCGGCCGCCGGGCAGGATCTCGTGGTGAACGGCCACCGATGACACGAAGATGAACTGCGGCACCCCCGCCAGGCGCGCTGCCTCCAGCAGGCGCAGCGAGCCGAGGACATTGCGCTCGAAGTTGCGCACCGGCGCCATGCGCAGGGCATCCCAGTCCACACCGTTGTGGATCACGCAGTCCACCCCCGCCACCAGTCCGGCCAGCGACTGCTCATCGTGCAGTTCACCCTCGCGAAACTCGGCGATATACGGCTCGATGTGATCGCGCCGGCTTGTCCGCCGCACCAGCGCCCGCACCTCGTGGCCCGCCGTGCGCAGCGCTGCTGCTGTGTACGATCCCACAAACCCCGTAGCGCCTGTCAGTGCAACCAGCATCGTGCCTCCTCAAGCATCGTTGCCTCCATACGTCGAACCCGAAAACCGATCGGCATGGCGCGATGGATTGGGCGGAATACTCATCGCGGGCAGGCGCGCATCGTTCCGGCACGCAATCTCACGGCCCATTAATCCTGCTTCTCCTACGGCTGCTTTTTCGGCTGCGCAGCGATGGTGATCGTCCTGGTTTCATCCTTGCCTACGCGAAGGCCGCCCAGGCGCTCGGTCCAGCGCAGGGGCCCGACCACATCCTCATACTGCTGGCGATTGCGCAGGCGATCCCGGCGCAGGGGCTGATTCTGCTGCTGCACTTTCTCCCAGCCGCCGGCCTGGAACTTGAAGTAGTACAGCTCGACCCGCCAGATGATCTCGCCGGGCGCTGCGCCGTGGAAAGGCGTATCACGAATGAGCTGGACCAGTGCCACCGCCCGGTCACGATCGCCGGCAAGCGCGAGCAATTCAGTGCGGTTATAGAAGCTGGGGATGTCCTGCACGATGGCGCGGATCTCCTCGCGATCGGCATCCGTAAGCGGTTCGGCCTTGGGCCGGGGCAGTTGGGCCGGCTCTTCCTCGTACCAGCCCAGGTCCATCCCGGCCAGGATGGTGCCATCCTTCAGCGTGATCTCGATATCGTAGGGCGTATCGGGCAGAAGCTTGTCAAAACGGACGGTGTTGCCATCCACCCGCCCATCCGTCTCGACTTTCAGCCGCCGGCTCAGGGCAATGGCCGATACCGGCTCGCCCCCTTCCACGTTGACCACGATCGCGCCGGCCGGGCATAGCGCTGCCAGGCCGAGCAGGATCAGGCTTGCCCCCAACCCGCGCCATCCGAGCGATTGACCACATCGCATCATATGCCTCCCGGTTGACTATGCCTGGGCATCGTACCACCTGGCGGCGAAGAACATCCCCAGCGCGATGACCGTCAGCACGCCTGACAGGACCAGCGTGCGCAGCAGGTGCTGGCGGCCCAGGATGCCGAAGATCGTATACGCCGCCACGTACACAAGGATCAGCCCGAAGACCAGCTTAAGGGCGTTCTGGGGGATGCTGGTGGCGATCTTCGAGCCAAAGTAGGAGCCGGCGAGCATCCCCGGCAGCACCCACAGCACGAGCCGCCAGTCGATGAAATGCTCGCGGTGGTAATTGAGAATAGCAGGAATTTGCGTCGGCGAGAGGATCATGGCAAGGCTGGTGCCGTGCGCTTTCTGCTGGGAGAACTCGAATACCAGCACAAGCATGGGGATGATGACCGCCCCACCCCCCAGGCCCATCAGCCCGGAGAAGACACCGACGAACAAGCCAAACGCGAGCAGGGAAGCGGGATGTTGGATCCAGGACACTGACCGATCTCCAAAAAATGATGCGAAACCCGGGGGGTATCCTATTGTTGTTGCCGGCCTGTGTACATGATGAGCCGGCCGGGTCATTGGACAGGGACAGGGGATCGGAGTAGAGTGGCTGTTCTTCGGTAAAAGCCACGCTAAGACAGCCTGAAAGGAGCATCGCATGAGCAAGCCACGCCGCCGGCGGAAGATCGGCAGCAAGAAGCGCAAAGCGCGGCGCGATCGCCGCAAGCGGTAAGCCCGCGGTCATCGCCTGAACGAAACAAGCACACGCCCCGGATGCGATCCGCGCATCCGGGGCGTTGTTCTTGCGCTTTGGCTGGGCTGCGCTTTCCTGATGCTTCACCGGCTGCCCCCGGAGGATGGTGTGATGCACGCCCCCACCGTGGAAAGCGGGTCTGCCGCATGGCAACCTCTTGGGACGAAGCCCCTGTCGTGCCGCTGACACGCAGGTGCCGGCCAGGTGGCGCATCGGTCGCCTGTTGTGCCCGGCGGAGGGCAGCGCATGGGCCCGATAGGGCAGTGGGCACACCTCGCATCCGCCCGCGGGCGCGCTAAGGCTTTCTTGCTGCCCGTGGGCAAATCCGGTACGTTCATCCCTCGCTGCCCCGTGTATGATCGGGGCAACCTCTTGACGGAAGCGTACTTATGCGACTGGAGCGTTCGATGACGGCAGGGTGGACTGTGGCCGCAAGATGCTCGGCGCGACGCGCATCGGTCCTGGCAGGCGCGAAGCGGTCTCGCACGGTGTTGCTGGGATTGCTGCTGCTGCTGGTCAGCCTGGCCGGATGCCAGCCCAGCCCGGTGCTCCTGCGGCCCGATCAGCGCACCCTGATTGACCGCAGCCTTGTTGAGTACCCTGCCGGCTATCACCTGCAACTGTTCGCCATCAACCTCAACGCCCCGACCGCGATTGCGTTCGATGAGGCCGGCCGGATGATCATCGCCGAGGGCGGGCTCGACGGCGGCGAGCCGCACATCTTCGGCTTCGAGCCGGATGGCAAGCGCTTCGAGATCTACCCCACCGGCCAGCGCGTGCCGTTCCTCAAGACCGGTTTCCGCATCTACGGCCCGGTGGGTGGGGTGGCCGCCTGGAAGGGACGGATCTACGTCTCGCACCGTGATTCCCGCCGCCGTGGCGTCATCACCGCGTTCGACTACGAGGGCCGGCATGAAACCATCGTCGGTGATCTCCCCGCGCAGGGCGATTACAGCGTCACCGACCTGGCGATCAATCCGGTCAATGAGCGGCTCTACTTTGGTCTTGGCGCAGCCACCAACAGCGGCGTGGTGGGGCTGGATAATTTCGAATCGGGCTGGGTGCGGCAGTATCCGAAGTTCCACGATATCCCCTTCGTGAACTACCGCCTGACCCCAGCGCGCTTCACGACGCGCAACCCGCGGGCCGGGCTGTTCGGCGGGCCCGAAATCGCCGTCACCAGTGCATTCCAGCCGTTTGGGCAGGCCGCCCTGCGGGCACCCAAATCGCCGGTGGAACGCCCCACTGCCGCCATTTACTCCGTTGCCCTCGGCGGCGGCGGGCTGAAGGTCGAAGCGCACGGCATCCGCCATCCCCGCGGGCTGGCATTCAACGAGTTCGCCAACCTCTATGCCACCAATCAGGGGATGGAGCTCAGGGGCACGCGCCCGGTGAAGGATGACCCCGATGCGGTGCTGCGGATCGTCTCAGGCACCTGGTATGGCTGGCCGGATTATTCCACGACACTGGAAGAGATCACCGCCAGTCGCTACCAGGCCGACCCGGAGATGCTGATCAAAACCGGCTATCCCGAGCTGTCATTCCTGATCGATCACGATGCCAGCGGCCTGTTCCGCCCCAGCCGCTACCGTGATGAGCTGCTGCGCGGGGTGTTCCCGGCCCTGTCGGGGGCGGCGAAGATGGATTTCGCCACCAGCGAAGGGGCGTTCAGCCAGTATGCCGGGCAGGCCATCGTGGCGCTCTCCGGCGATCGGGCACCATTCGCCACCAGCGGCGAAAAACTGGTCGGGCCGGTCGGGCACAAGGTGGTGCGCGTCAACGTGGAGCGCAAGACGGTCGAGGATTTCGTGCGCAATACCCGCGGCGTGCCGGCCAGCGAGCTTGGCCGCCGGGCAACAGGCGCCCTGGAGCGGCCCATCGATGTGAAGTTCGATCCCACCAACACCGCGCTGTACATCGTGGATATGGGGCAGGTTGAGATCAAGGATGGCCGGGACCGCCCCCGCGCTGGCACCGGCAAGATCCTGCGGCTCATCCCCGCCAACGGGGCCGCCACACCACCCCACGATTACGATCATCCCGGCATCTCCACCGGCAAGCCACACCTGCAGGATCCGCCCAGGTAGCAGGCGATGACCCCTGCCGGTGAGATGGATGCCGGGCCGTGATCTTTCATCGCGCTCGATACGCCGAAGCAGGCCGCCCGATGGCGCTTCAACCACCAAACTGAATGCAGCTCGCCTTCTCGACCAACGCCTTCACCCGCTTCCCCCTGACCGATGCCCTGCGCGCCATTCATGCCGCCGGATTCGCCGGGGTGGAAATCCTGGCCGATACGCCCCACGCCTACCCCGATGCGATCGATGAGGCACTGATCGCAGACGTGCGCCGGGAGCTGGAGACGCTCGGCCTGGCGGTGTCGAACATCAACGCGAACTGCTCTTTCGGCTACTGGCGGCACGCCCCGCCCGAGCCCTATTTCGAGCCGAGCCTCATCAGCCCTGATCCACAGCACCGCGCTGATCGCACGCGGCTGATCCTGCGCACGCTCGAGTTCGCCCGCGCGGTGGGCGCGGACAACATCAGCATCACCTCTGGCCGGCTGCTCGGGGGCATGCCACCGGATGCCGCACAGCGGCAATTCCGCGAGTCGATCCTGCCGATTCTCGATCGTGCCGATGCCCTCGGCGTCGATGTGGGCATCGAATGTGAGCCGGGGCTGTATATCGAATGGGCAACTGAGCTGCGCCAGTGGATCGATGATCTGGGCCATCCGCGCCTGGGTGCGAACCTGGATGTGGGTCACTCCCAGGTCCTCGGCGAGCCCATCCCCGAGGTCGTCCGCCTGCTGGGGGACCGGATCTGGAACCTCCACGTCGAGGACATCCCCGGCCGCAAGCACTACCACCTGATTCCCGGCGAGGGCACCCTCGACTGGCCGGCCCTGCACACCGCGCTGAAGGCGATCGACTACCGTCGCTTCCTCACCGTCGAGCTGTATACCCATACCGCCGCCCCCCACAGTGCCGCCGAGAAGAGCTACGCCTTCCTGTCGCAGATCTTCAAGGCCTGAACCCGGGGCGATCCGCGCAGGGCCCCCTGCCACGCCGATCGGCATCCCTGGCGGGCTTATGCCTGCTGCTCGGCGTCATCGACCTCGGGCGCATCATCGGATTCAGCCGCATCGTCGGCCTGTGCCGCATCGCGCCGGGCGCGCAGGGCTTCGAGCCGCTGCCTGATCTGGGCCTCATAGCCGCGGTCGGTGGGCTGGTAGTAGGTTTTGTCCACGCCCAGGTAATCCTGATCGACGTAGCCCCCTTCGTAGTCGTGGGCGTACTTGTACTCCGCGCCATGGCCCATGCGGGCCGCGCCCTTGTAGTGCGTGTCGCGCAGGTGGATGGGAACGGGGATGGTACGGCCCTCGCGCACATCCTTCATCGCGCCCCAGATCGCCAGCGCGCTGGCATTGCTCTTGGGCGCGGTGGCCATGTAGATGGCGGCCTGGCCGAGGGTCAACTGTGCTTCGGGCATACCGATGCGCTCGACGATGTCATAGCAGGCGGCGGCGACCATGATCGCCCGCGGGTCGGCGTTACCGATATCCTCGGATGCGAGGATGGCGATGCGCCGGGCGATGAAGCGCGGATCTTCCCCCGCCTCCAGCATCCGCGCCACCCAGTAAACCGCCGCATCCGGGTCCGAGCCGCGCATGCTCTTGATGAGGGCCGAGGCCGCATCGTAGTGCTCATCGCCGGTGCCATCGTAGACAATCGCCTTGCGCTGAATGGACTGCTCGGCGACATCGAGGGTGATGTGCAGGGGTGCGCCGGCCGCGGAGGAGCGGCCGGCATCGGGGCTTTTCTGCTGGCCAGCGCCTGCGGCCTCCTGCCGCCCCTGCTCCGCCAGCGACAGCACCGCCACTTCGAGTGCGGTCAGCGCCCGGCGGGCATCGCCATCGCTGGTTGTCGCCCAGTGATCCAGGGCCTCCTCATCGATCTCGATCTTCAGCTTGCCGAAGCCGCGCTCGGGATCGTGGATAGCCCGCAAAATCAGCGCCCGGATGTCCTCCTCCGAGAGCGGCGCGAACTGGAAAATCTGGCTGCGCGAGATGAGCGGCGAGTTGACCGAGAAAAACGGGTTCTCCGTCGTCGCCCCCACCAGCAGGATCTGGCCCGATTCGACATCCGGCAGCAGGATATCCTGCTGGGCGCGATTGAAGCGATGGATCTCATCGAGGAACAGGACCGTGCGCTCGCCGCTGTGGGCCAGGCGCTCCCGGGCGGCATCGAGGATCGCGCGCACCTCCTTCACCCCCACCGCCGCCGCGTTGACCTGCTGAAAATGGCTTTTCGTATACCCCGCGATCAGCTCGGCCAGCGTGGTCTTGCCCGTGCCCGGCGGGCCGTAAAAGATGACGCTCATCAGCCGGTCGGCCTCGAGCATCCTTCTGAGCAGCTTCCCAGCGCCCAGGAAATGCTGCTGCCCGGCAAACTCATCGAGGGTTCGTGGCCGCATGCGCACCGCCAGCGGGGCCACTTTTGACAGGTTCTTGCGACGCGATTCGGCGAACAGGTCCATCGCCTCATTCTACCGCCACCTGTCATGGCCCGCGCCCCTATCCCCCGCCGCCGCCGACCATGTCCGCCTGCGGCTCGGTCATGCGCATGGGATCCAGCGTGCGATCCAGTTCCGCCTCATCCAGCACCTTGCGCTGGCGGGCAATCTCGCGAACCGTCCGCCCGGTTTTGAAGCTCTCCTTGGCAATGTCGGCCGCCATGTCATAGCCAATTTTGGGGGCGAGGCTGGTGCACATCGCCAGGCTCTGCTCAACCAGGCTCTCGCAGCGCTCGCGATTGGCTTCGATCCCCTCCACACAGCGCCGGCTGAACTGCCGGGCGGAGCGGGTCAGCAGTTCGATGGATTCGAGCATGCAGAAAGCCATCACCGGCATCATCACGTTCAGCTCGAAGGTGCTGCCCAGCCCGCTGCCGCCAAAGCCGATGGTGGCATCGTTGCCGAT
>CAYNMV010000106.1:0-2698 GCA_964398315.1 uncultured Tepidisphaeraceae bacterium
CATCGCGTCACCCCGAGGTGGTGGATCACCGTCACCGCAATCTGCCCACTCTTGGTTTTTCTGAACGTCTGCAAGGAGGCGATGTGCAGGGTTGTCCAAGCCTCCTCGTCTTCCTCGGCTTTGAACATCGTCTTCAGGGCCTTGCAGGGATCCTTGGCGCCCATGAAGCACGCCTGGCCGACGAAGAGGTCTCGCCGTTGTAACCGGCGTTGATGAACCAGCAGGCGATGCCGCCTGAGCATTGCTGCGGACATCGTCGGCTATGGGGTGGAAGACATCCATGCCGTTGATGCGGATGCGGATCATGTCCCAGCGGAGCCCGAGCCGGCTGCTGGTGGCGATCCGGCTCCTTACACAGCTCGCCGGCGTCCATCTCCAAGTAAGCACCAGCGTCTTCGGGGATGGGACAAATGCGTGGCGACCAGATATACTTGGCGTGCTGGCGAACGTGTTTGCACCGACCGTCTTTGCGTCAGGCCGTGCTTTGGAATCCGTATACTCCCTTGCCATGCGATGTTGAGGAGGCCACCCCAAATCGGCTCAGACATAAGGGAAAGCGTTAGGGAGCCTCAGGCCCATGGGATCGAAAAGGGCTGTAAGTTATTGCTCAAAAGCACGTTACAAACATTTGCACCCGTAGCTCAGTTGGATAGAGCATCGGACTTCTAATCCGGCGGTCGCAGGTTCGAATCCTGCCGGGTGCGCCTTGGGGGATGACAGGCGCGCGAGGGCGCAGGGGGCATGGCGGTCTTCGGGCGGGGTTGGTTACTCCTCGCTTTCCAGCACCGCCATGAATGCCTGCTGGGGAATGTCCACGCTGCCGATGCGCTTGAGGCGTTTCTTGCCTTCCTTCTGCTTTTCCAGCAGTTTGCGTTTGCGCGTCACGTCGCCGCCGTAGCACTTGGCGGTGACATTCTTGCCCATGCTCTTGATGGTCTCGCGCGCGATGATCTTGCCGCCGATGGCTGCCTGCAGGGGGATTTCGAACAGGTGGCGGTCGATCTCGTTCTTCAGGCGCACCAGCAGCTTGCGGCCGCGGCTCTCGGCCTTGTCACGGTGAACGATCAGGCTCAGGGCATCCACCCGCTCGCCGTTGACCAGGATGTCCATCTTGACCAGGTCGCTGCTGCGGAAGCCCAGCAGCTCGTAGTCCATCGTGCCGTAACCCTTGGTGGCGCTTTTCAGCTTGTCGTAGAAGTCGTAAATCACCTCGGCCAGCGGCATCTCATACTGCAGGATGACGCGGGTGGCGCCGATGTACTCGGTCTTCCTGTAAATGCCGCGGCGGTCCTCGCACAGTTTCATCATCGCCCCCACGCTGTCGCTGGGGAGAATCAGGTTCATCAGGATGAACGGCTCGCGGATCTCAAGGATGTGGGTGGGGTTGGGCAGTTCGCTGGGCGAATCGATGCGGATGGTGCTGCCATCGGTCTTGGCAATCTCGTAGGTCACGGTTGGCGCGGTCTGCACGATTTCAATGTCAAACTCGCGCTCCAGCCGCTCCTGGATGATCTCCATGTGCAGCAGCCCCAGGAACCCGCAGCGGAAGCCGAAGCCCAGCGCATCACTGTTTTCCGGCGCAAAGGTGAAGGAGCTGTCGTTGAGCTGCAGCCGGTCCATCGCATCGCGCAGCTCATCGTACTGCGTCTTGCCGGCCGGATAAAAATCGCAGAAGACCATCTGCTGGATCGGCTTATACCCCGGCAACGGCTCGCTTGCGGGGGCAAGGGCATCGGTGACGGTATCGCCGATGCGCACATCGTGCAGGTCCTTGATGGCGGCGACAAGGAAACCGACCTCGCCGGTTCCGATCGACTCCACCCGTGTCGGCCGGGGTGTCAGCTTGCCCAGATCGGTGATTTGGTACTCCCGGCCGGTGCCCATCAGCTTGATGCGCTGGCCCTTGGTCAGGGCGCCGTCCACCACCCTGCAGTAGACGATCACGCCGCGGTAGTCATCGTAGATGCTGTCGAAAATCAGCGCCCGCGTCGGTGCGGCGCTGTTGCCGCGCGGGCCGGGCAGCATCTCGCAAAGCTTCGCAATCAGTTCATCGATCCCCTGCCCGGTCTTGGCCGACACCAAGATGCACTCCTCGGCCGCAAACCCCAGCACCTGCTCGATTTCCTCGGCCACCCGCTCGGGCTGGGCGCCGGGCAGATCGATCTTGTTGATGACCGGGATGATCTCCAGCCCGACATCGATCGCGGCATAGGCGTTGGCCACGGTCTGCGCCTGCACGCCCTGGGTCGCATCCACCACCAGGATCGCTCCCTCGCATGCCTGAAGCGCCTTCTGCACCTCATAGTGGAAGTCCACATGCCCCGGCGTGTCGATGAAGTTCAGCATGTACTCTTCGGGCTGGCCGCCGGCCGGGGTATGCACGTGCTTCACCGTGACCGCCGAAGCCTTGATGGTGATGCCGCGCTCACGCTCCAGGTCCATGTCATCCAGGATCTGGTTCTTGAATTCGCGCTCGGTGATGGCCCCGGCGCGCATCAGCAGCCGGTCGGAAAGGGTGCTCTTGCCGTGGTCAATGTGGGCAACAATCGAAAAATTGCGAATCTGCATCCGTAGTCTGACTTCCTGACAATCGAGGGAATCCGGATCAGACAAGACCCGGAAGGGCTATCGTACCTGATACGACCGAAAGGAACCAATGGGTCGGCAGTGACGTGCGATCATCCGCAGGGATCGCGCG
>CAYNMV010000106.1:2798-6738 GCA_964398315.1 uncultured Tepidisphaeraceae bacterium
CAACGGCGGCGTGTCAAACTGATTTTCGATTTTTTCTGAGCCACCACTGCCCGCACTGCCACCCCGCAGGCCGCCGCCCCGCCACCCCGGCCGGCCTGCCAGCCCCCTACTCCCCCGCGATGATCAGTTCGCACCCCGCCCTCTGCACCGCGTCGCGATGTGCCTTCTCCAGGCCGGCATCGCTCACCACCACATCGATCTCTTCCAGCCCGCACAGCCGCGCCAGGGCCTGCTGCCCGAATTTGCTCGAATCCACCAGCAGCACCACCCGCTGGCTCTGGCGCATCATCTGCCGCTCCGACTGAACCAGCAGCAGGTTCTGGTTATACAGCGCCCCTTCGTAGATCCCGGCCACGCTGAAGAACATCGTCTGACAGTGCAGGGTTGCCAGCGTATGCTCGGCGATCGGCCCCAGCAGCACACCATAGCGCGGGTACATCAACCCACCGGCCAGGATCAGCTCCACGTTCTCATCGTTGAGAAAAAGATTGGCGATGGGCAGCGAATTGGTCAGCAGTTGCAGTGGCTGGCCGAGAAGTTGCTCGGCCAGGTAGAACGTGGTGGTGCCGCCGTCGATCAGGATCGTCTGCCCCGGCGAAATCAACTGGCGGGCCGCAGCGGCGATCTGCTGCTTGGCCTCCAGTTGATAGCTCATGCGCTGATCGAACGCGTACGGCCGGGTGGCCGCCCCGCCACGGGCATCGCCAATCCAGATGACGCCGCCGTGCGTGCGCCGTACCACGCCTTCCTGCTCCAGCGCATCGACATCGCGGCGGATGGTCGAGGTGGACACACCCAGTTCGGCCGCCAGCGCCTCGAGATTGCTCATCCCGCGCTGGGCCAGGACCTGTCGAAGCCGGGATTGACGTTCGGGAATCAGCATGGGTTATTCGAGCCAGGGCACACCGACCAGGGAACACCGAACCTTTGAACCACCGCAGCACAAACACACGGAGAAACAAAGACGCCGCTTCTACTCCTCATCCGTGCCATCCTTGTTCATCCTGTCGCGATCGTGCTTCGCCCTGTCTCCGTGCCTGCGGGGTTCAAATGTGGCTCACAGGGCCGCTATGCGCTGGCGGTTGTACTGCACTTTCTCCGCCGGGGTCATCTTCGAGAAATCGGGCCTGGCAATAACCGTTTTCTTCACGCTGGACACCGGCCTGCCCGCCGTTTTCGCCAGCGACACGTGTGATGAACCGCCGGCGTAGCTGGTGGCGGTGGTGGTCAGCTCCATGTCCGCCTTGAGGTCGCGGTACGGTTTGATGTTCAGCTTCTGCAGGTCGCCGTGATAGGCCCGCACCGCTTCTTCAGCGCTGATCTGCTGATCAGCGATGGCGCGCAACCAGGTGATGAACGAAAGCTGATGCTCGCTGTTGTTGATCTTCCGGCCATAGAGGGCAACGCGGGCGCCGTGCTGGCGGGCCTCTTCCAGCAGTTTGAAGGCATCGTAGGTGGTGCCGCTGCCACCACCGAGAATGCCGGGGACCAGGTGCGGATCGTAAGTGGCCAGTTCCTCCATCGCCGCCGGACCGTGATAGACGATCTTGAGAAACAGTGGCCGGCCCGCCCGCGGTACACCGGCCAGTGTGCGCACGATCAGGTCATTGATGTAGCGGCCCAGGTCCGCCGGACAGTGATCGCCACAGGCATTGGGATCAAACACCTCCAGGAAGTGCCGGAACCCCTTGCGCTCGGCCTCGAGCCGAAACTCTTTGTAGGCGCTCAGCGTAGCGTAATCGAAATCGATCTGGTTGTTCGGCGTGATCGAGTACAACCCCAGGTTCGCCCCGCGCAGGCGCTCCTGCGGCGTGGGGTCGAGCTTGCCGGCCTGGATGTGGTCGATCGTGGTCGTCTGGAACGGCCGGGAGGGCTCCGTGCCGTAGGTCCCGCCCGCCGGCAGGTGCACATCGGTGGTGTCATTGGCCCGGGCGGCCGGCGTGACCGGGCTGCTATCAAACAGCCGCTCATCAATCGTCAGCACCTCGCTGGTGCTGGCGCTCATGAGCATGATATCAACCAGGCCCTGTCGGACGATCTCGCGCATTTGGTCACGATATTCCGCCAGCGACCGCCGCCGTCCCGTGCGCGGATCAATCCCAGTTGCGGCCAGACCGGTCGCCATGTCGGCATCCTTGGCATCGGCGAGGATAAAGTCCCGGCAGCCGGATGGATCGGCATGGATGCGGGCAAGCTTCAGGTCCAGCGACTTCATGGTCATTGCCTCAGTCTATCGAGAAGAACAAGTACGCGCCGAAACCGAAGTCAAGCCAGTAGCAGATCAGCAGCAGCACCGTCCACGCCCCCTGGCTCATCTCCAGGAACGTGCTGCGGCGGTTGAGCCAGCACCGCATGTACCAGACCGCCACGTGCAACCCCACCGCCGCGGCGAGTGCGATGGCCAGGAAGACCAGTTGCACGCTCAGCGGCACCTCGGGGGCGAACTTCGATCTGGGCCGGAAGCTGCGGACCAGTTCGAAGAGGCCGCCTGCGACCACCCAGACCGACATCCCCGTGAAGAAGGCGATGCCCCGCCGATGCCATCGACGATCTTGTAGATGAAGATCACTGATGGCCCCCCCCTCTTTCGCCTGCCGGGGCTGCATACTTCGTGGCCGGCACTGCCGTACCCTATGCCATTGTCGCCATGATCTGGTCGGTGATCACCTGCACCATCTGCTCCATGTCCGCTTCGCTGACGTTGTCGGGGACGAGCTGCGCGATCGACTGCTGCAGGTCACCCACAGCGCTGGTGGCCGGCGCAGGCACGGTGCCGTGATCCGTGGCCATGCGCCCCTTCGTGGCCACATCCCCGCCAACGCGGCTGATAAAATCACTCTGACAGACCATGCCCTGCGGATTCCTGGCGCGGGGATCATCGATCCCGAAGCGGGCCTTGAGATCGATCAGTTCCTTCATCTCCTCGGCCCCCAGTGGCTGGATGCTGCCCACCTGCTTGGCCAGGATCAGGACGCGGCAGTAAGCATCGACGATCTCAAGCTTGTAGTAGGTGCTCTCCAGATCCACATCGAAGCAGACCACACCGTGGTTGCCGAGCACGATCGTGTTCGAATCCTTCAGGTACGGGTCGATCGACTCACCGAGGCGCTTGTCGCCGGGGGTGACATATCTGGCGGTGTACACCGGGCCGAGGAATACTTCGGCCTCAGGGTGGATGCAGGTCGGCAGGTCCACCCCAGCCACCGCGAAGGCGGTGACGTGCGGCGGGTGGCTGTGGATGACGCAGTTCACGTCCGGCCGCGCCTTGTAGATGTGGGCATGCATCAGGAATTCGCTGCTGCGCTTGCGCTTGCCGGCGAGCTGCTTGCCGTTGATATCCACCAGGGCGATGTCATCCGGCTTGAGAAAGCCCTTGGAAACACCCGTGGGCGTGACCAGGAAGCGACCATTGGGCAGGCGCACCGAGTGGTTTCCCTCGTTGCCCGCGCAAAACCCCTTGAGCCAGATGCGCCGGCCGATTTCGCACATCTCTTCCTTGAGCTTGAATTCACTGACGAACTTGCCGTTTGATCCTGCCATGGGAATCCTTACTGGTGAGGGGTGATGGATACATGACCAGGCTCTGCTGGGCCTGGCCTGGCGCCTGTCACCCGTCCATATCGCTCACAATCTCAGTTCCACCTTCACCGTATCCAGGATCGCGCTGTTATAGGCGTCGATCGGAACGCGCTTGTCGGGGTAGAACGGCTGGGTCGCCTCGCGGCTTTCGGCGAAGGCGATCAGATCCCCCTCGTGCGCGCCGAAGTGGTCATAGACCACCAGCGCTTCACCTGTCCGCCGCTGCTCACCAGCCAGGGCGAAGCGATCCTGCACCGCAACCAGCAAGAAGCGGCCGCCGGCCAGGGTGTCGTAACACCGGCTGAGCGTCACCCGACCTATGACCTTGCCGATTCTCATCTGCCCGTTCTCATCCGCTCGT
>CAYNMV010000106.1:6838-9643 GCA_964398315.1 uncultured Tepidisphaeraceae bacterium
CGTTCTCATCCGCTCGTGACACGGGCGGCCCGCCCGTCCTTGTCTCCGCATGGAGGTGATCGAAATCACGGGCAAGCCGCCCGCGCCACCTCGGTCTTCACTCCTCGCACAGCGCCAGCTCACGCAGGCGCTGTCTCAGGCTCTCACTCACCTCGCGCTGGCCCCGCACGAAGCGGGCCAGGAGGTTGCGCACCTGCATCAGCGTTGCCCGCGGGTGCTCGATCACCAGCACGTTGGCCGCCACATCGCGCACGCCAATCTCCACCGCGGTCATGCTTGTGCCGGCGATGGCCCGCAGGCCGGGACAGCGGTTGGCGTAGACCAGGGCCTCGGCGGCGGCATTGACGGCGAGAATCCCGCCGGCCGCCCGCTGAGCCTTCACCTCGCCCGCCAGTGTCCTGATCACCTCGACGATGCGCTTCGGGTCGTTGGCCAGATCAAGCGGGACAAGATTGGCCTCCCGGCCCATGCCGACGATCGCCGCCCTGGCCGCAGCGCAGGGTCCATCGCACCACCACAGCCAGGAGAGGCGCTGCCCATCCCCCGATGCCTGCGCTCGGGTTATTCGCGGCGCCGGGCCCTCGCAGCAGCTCACATCCGCCAGCTTCTCATCGCCGTAGCCGATCTGCACCTTGTTCAGGCGCACCCAGTCCCGCGCTGCCGGTGTCAGCCGTGCCTGGTACGGCAGCACGATGCAGCCCTTGCTGCGGTGCATCTGCTCAAGTTGGCGGGCGGTGAAGAACATGCGTCGTTGCCGTCTGCCAGCCAGCGTCCGCATCTGCACGAACCCACTGGCGGCTTACTTTCAATCCACAATTCCAATCACGAACCACCGGACCGGGCTTTGATCACTGCCGACCAGTTCCCGGGCAGCTTTTCCATCGCTGTTGAGCACGACCTGATGGCCGATGCCGCTGCCCAGTTTGTCCACCGCGATGATGGGATCCGCCTCCGGCTCGCCGTGGATGTTCAGCGGCTGCACCACCACCAGCCGCCATCCGTTCAGGGATGGATGCTTGATAGTCGCGGTGGCGTGGCCGATGACGGTACCCAGTTGCATTCGGTCAGCAGCCTGCGCTGGGCAGTTGCCAGCTTTCCCTGCCAACTGCCAGGCGCAGGCTCTCCTAAATCATTCTCATTGCCCCCGCCCCCACCGCGATTCTTCGGAAGCGGGTGAAGGTGAGCGGATTGGTGATGCCTTCGCCGGTGGGGGTTGCGATCGAGTAGCTGCCGAAGCCCTCACCGACGCCGCCGCCCAGCCCGGTGGTGCTGGGGCCGTTGACGACGAAGATCGTTGTCGCCGCCAGGCGGCCAAACCGGGTGGCAGTGTTCATGTCGCGCGTATGGATAATGGCCGTGTGGCGGAATCCGTGCTCGGCCTGCAACGCGTGCTCGATCGCCTCATCGACGTTTTTGCACCGCACGATGGGCACGAAGGGCATCATCTGCTCTTCCTGCACGAACACGTGATCGGCGGTGGTTTCGCCAATCAGGAGCTGCGCTGTCGGCGGGATGCGCAGCCCGATGGCCTCGGCCAGCACGGCCGCATCCTTGCCGACGAACTCCTTGTTCACATGCAGCCTGTTGTCCTTGTCACTGTGGACGAAGCACCTGCGGGTCAGGTCCACCACCTGGTGGTTGGTCAGGCGGAAGGCCCCGTGCTTTTCCATCTGGCCGATCAGCTTGTCGAAGACGCTCTCAACGACAAAGACTTCCTTCTCGCCGATGCACAGCAGGTTGTTGTCATAGGCCGCCCCGGCGACGATCGACTCAGCCGCGTTGGCCAGGCAGGCGGTTTCATCCACCACCACCGGCGGATTGCCCGGGCCGGCCACGATCGCCCGCTTGTTGGCCCGCAACGCTGCCCGCGCCACCGCCGGGCCGCCGGTCACCACCAGCAGTGCCACCCCGCGATGGCTGAACAGGGCATCGGCCGATTCCAGCGTCGGCGGCAGCACGCACGTCAGCAGGTTCTCGATGCCATAGCGCTCGTGGATCCGGCGGTTGTATTCGCGGATGGCGACCGCCGCGCAATTGCAGCCGCTGGGATGGGCATTGAAGACCACCGAATTGCCCGCCGCCACCATGTTGATGGCGTTGGCGGTGAGGGTGGGGATGCTGTGCGTAACCGGCGTAATGGCGGCGATGACCCCGAACGGTGCATATTCATCCAGCGCCAGCCCCTTGCTGCCGCTGTAAGCCGCTGTCCGCAGGTATTCAACACCGGGGATGTTCTTCAGAATTTGCAGCTTCTCGATCTTGTGATCCAGCCGCCCGACCTTCGTCTCCTCCAGCTCCAGCCGGCCCCATTCCTGCGCCTTTTCCAGCGCGGTCCGCTTGAACAGGTTGACGATCTCGTCGCGCTCATTCAGCGACAGTTTCAGCAACTTCGCCTGCGCTTCGGCGGCGGCATCCACCGCCTGGTCGGCCGTGGCAAACAGGCCATAGCGGCCATCAGCCTGGATCACACCGGAGGCCACACCGGCACTGGCACTGCCGTGGCCATCCAGCGACACCGGCGAAGCGCCCAGCCGGCGCATGACCTCCGTAATGACATCCTGGATGAGTGCGTGATTCATGGTGCCTGATGCGTGATGGGCAATGAGCGGTCAGTGAACAGCATCAGTGTCTTGTCGCTCATCGCCTATCACTCATCGCCTATCCCTTTGCCTCATAAAACGTCTTGCCGGCGAAGACAGCACTGTCCACGATTCCCACGATCACCGCATCGGCCGGCAGGTTCCGGGTCTGCTCGGTCATGCGGGCCGAGGAGCCCTGCGTCACCAGCACGAGCTGCCCTTCGCC
>CAYNMV010000107.1:0-9404 GCA_964398315.1 uncultured Tepidisphaeraceae bacterium
GGCGGCAAGGGCCCGGGCGATGCACAGGCGCTGCTGCTGGCCGCCGGAGAGGCCCAGGGCATTGTGCCGCAGGCGGTCCTTGACCTCATCCCACAGTGCGGCAGCGCGCAGGGAGCGCTCGACGATTGCATCGGTTTCACGGCGACTGAGCCGCAGGTGCAGGCGCGGGCCGTAGGCAATGTTGTCGTAGATGCTCTTGGGGAAGGGGTTGGGCTTCTGGAAGACCATCCCCACCCGCCGGCGCAGGTCCACCACATCGGCAGGACCGAAAATGTTGCGGCCATGGAGCCGGATCAGGCCACTGGCTCGGGCGCTGGGGATCAGGTCATTCATACGGTTGATCCAGCGCAGGAGCGTGCTCTTGCCACAACCGGATGCGCCGATGAAGGCGGTCACGCGCTGCTCCGGGAGCGCGAGCCGGATGTTGCGCAGGGCGTGGAGATCACCATACCAGCTATTGAAGTCCTCGATCTCAATAGCGGGCCGGGTTGAAGCGGGCACCGCATTTCTGTGCATCGCCGGCTGGCGCAGCGACGTTGGCTCGCTGAGCGATTCTGATGGACCATTGCCGGGCATGGGTTGGGCGCTGGGTTCAAGAAGCTGGGTCATGAGAGTCTGTGCGTTTTTTGCCTGAGATATATCGCCAAGCCGTTGAACAGGAGCAGCACCCCCAGCAGCACGAGGATGCCGGTGGCGGCCAGGTCGCGGAATTCATCCTTGGGCTGGCCGACCCAGGCATAAATCTGCAACGGCATGGCGGTGAAGCCATCCATCAGGTTGGACGGTGTGTAGCTGATGTAGACCGCGCCGGCGATCATGAGGATCGGGGCAGCCTCCCCGATCGCGCGGCTCATGGCGAGGATGATGCCGGTCATCAACCCCGGGAGCGCCGCCGGGAGGGTCGTGCGGCGGATGGTTTGCCAGCGTGTGGCCCCCAGCGCCAGGGATGCCTGTCGCAGGCTGCCGGGCACCGCGCGCAGGGCCTCCTGGCAGGCGACAATGATGATCGGCAGGACCACCAGCATGAGTGTCAGCCCGCCGGCCAGCACGCTGCGCCCCAGCGGCAGCCGCAGGTACCACGGCCGCGTGCGTGGCTGACGGCCGGGGATGGCGGCGGCATCAAGCGTATCGGGGAAGCGAGCGCGCAATTCCGCATGACCAATGCGCTCGGCGGCCGATTCAAGCGCCTTGCGCTGCCGCCGGCTGCCCGGCGCACTCTCGGCGGACCGCGCCAGGTCATCGATCAGGCGCTCGCGAATCGGCGGCAGCGATGCCTTGAGTCCCCCTGCCGCCCACGCCCGGTCCAGGATCGAGCCGATCGCCTCACGGTCATCGGCCCTGGCCACCTTCGCCAGTTCCGACCGGATTGACTCAATCAATGCCTCGGCTGCCGACTGCGCAACCTGGCGATGCTGCGCGGCCCGTTCAGGCGTAAGGATCTGAACGGTTGTGGGGTTTTCCTGGTCATCCAGAAACTGCCGCACCTGGGCCGGGCTCGTCGGCGGCGCATCCCGCCCCGCTACCGGCACCAGCAGCGTTCGTCCGCCAGCGGTGGTGTAGCGGTCAAAATATCGGATGCCGATCTCAAATGCAGGCGCTCCCGTCGAGCCGAACAGGCCGAACAAATGGACGAAAACCGTCAGCCCCAGCAGCCCGTACACAACACTTGGCACGCCGGCGAGGTTGCTGATATTGAGCTGCACAAAATGATGTAACCGCCGCAACCACCGGCCGCGCGGCTTGTACTCTTCCAGCAGCACCGCGGTGGCGATGCCGATTGGCACAGCCGTCAGGCCACAGACAATGGCGATGAGCAGTGTGCCGACGAGAGCGGTGCGCAGGCCCGCTTCGTATGGATCGGCGCTGGCCAGTTGGGTGAGGAAGCTCCAGTCGAGATGCGTGCGACCCTGCCAGGCAATCTGTCCCAGCAGGATCACCAGCACAATCACCGACAGACTGGCCGCCACTGCGCAGAAGACCGCAAAGCCACGATCAAGCACCCTGCGCCCGCGCCGCGGCCGGCCCAGTGCGCGGTGCGGTGGCAGCCTGTCCTGCGTGGAGGGTGGAGCAGCGGATTGTGCGCGTGTTTCAATGAGCATGATCGCCCGGAACAAAGCTTCGGCATCGCGGCGGATTGGGGGTCATCGGTTCCAGCCCATCGGCGTCATTCATACTGCTGCTGGAACCTTGCACGGATCATCTGGCCGATCAGGGTGAGGATAAATGTCATGACAAACAGTACAGCGGCCACGGCATAGAGCGAGTAGTATTCGACGCCAAAGTTGCTTACATCGCCCCCGGTCACCTGCACAAGGTAACCGGTCATCGGCTGCATTCCCTGGGTTACATCCAGGGCATTGGCGAGGCTGTCCTTGAGCGGCACCGGCCGCGAGCCGGCGGCCAGGGCAACGACCATCGTCTCCCCCACCGCCCGCGCCACCGCCAGCAGCATCGCCGCGACGATGCCGGAAAGGGCTGCCGGCGTAACCACCCGCAGCGCGGTTTCGAAGCGGGTGGCGCCCAGTCCGTACGATCCCTCGCGCAGCCCCCGTGGCACGGCCCGCAGGGCATCCTCCGACAGCGAAGTGACAATCGGCAGCGTGAGAATCCCCACCGCGATACCGGCCGCGAGAATGTTGTACGTGCCGATCTCGAAAGGCAGGATCGCCTGAAGTGCGGGTGTGAGGGCGGTCAGCGCGAAGAAACCAAGCACCACGGTTGGGATGCCCGCGAGAATCTCGAGGATGGGTTTGAGAAGGTTGCGGAGCCGCAATGGCGCGTACTCGCTGAGCCAGATGGCGGTAATGAGCCCCAGCGGGCCGGACACCAGCGTCGAGATCAGCGCTACCATTGCCGTGCCGGTCACCAGCGGCAACACGCCGTAAGGGCCGCCCTGCAGCGCGGCCCATTCGCGGCCAAGCAGGAAGCCGCTGAGCGTGACATCCGGGAACTGCAGGAACTTGATCGTGTCAACACCCAGTGTGATGACAATGGCAATGGTCGTCGCCAGCGACAGCCCCCCGCACAAGAGCAGCCCGCCCACGATCCCCCCTTCCCGCACCCGGCGCAGGCCTGCTGACTTACGGCGTGCGGGCCGGGCGGCGGAGGCTTCCATCGAGGCTGGAGCGGCGATACTCATGTCATGGTCCATCTACTGGGCCAAAGACACAGCGCCACGGTCAGGCAGCACTGCGCCGGGTTGAAGGTTACTTGTAGATCTCAACGACCGAGCCTTGCCTGTGCGTGCCATCCGGCCCAAGGTACTGCGAGCCGGTCTTGCGCGATTCGACATTCACCTCGGCCCGGTCATACACCCCATCGGGCAGCGGCACGTAGCCGACCCGGGTCGCGGCATCACCGGCGTAGTTCAGGTAGTGCTCGACAAACGCCTTGACCTCGGGCCGCTCCATCGACCTGGTGCTCACATAGATGAAAAGTGGCCGGCTGAGGGGGTTGTAGCTGCCATCCCGGATTGTTTCTGATGTCGGCGCCACCGCGGCCCCCACCTTGTTGACGATGGCAACCGCACGGAGCTTGTCCTTGTTCTCGAAGTAGTAGGCGGACCCGAAGTAGCCGATCGCGCCCCGGTCTCCTTCCACCCCGCGGACCAGGACGTTGTCATCTTCGGACAGCTCCATGTCCTTGCGCATCTTCGCCTGCTTGTTGCCGGAGGTGACGACCTCATTCATGTAGTCGTAGGTGCCCGAGTCGGTGCCGGGCGAGTAGATCTTCAGCGGCACATCGGGGAAGGCCGGATCAATCTCCTTCCAGCTCCGCGCCCCGCCCTCCAGGAAAATCTTCCTGAGCTGGTCAACAGTAAGGCGCTGGGCCCAGTCGTTATTTTTGTTGACCACAACCGACAATCCGTCATAGGCCACCGGAACCTCGATGAACTCGATGCCGGCGGCCTGGGCAGCGTCCGCCTCTTCTTTCCTGACCGGCCGGGAGGCAGCGGCGATGTCGATCTCACCGCGCATAAAGCGCTTGAACCCGCCGCCGGTGCCGGAGATGCCGACCGCCACGCGGACGCCGGGGTGGTCCTTGCTGTAGCTTTCGGCGATCGCCTCGCTGATCGGATAGACGGTGCTCGATCCATCCACCTTCACGTCGCCGGAAAGATTCTGCCCCATCGCCGCTGGGGCGATACCGATAACCGCCGCCACGGCGGCCCGCTTCAGGAAGTTCATCATCGCTTCACTCCTTGCAGGAAAATGTTTCCTATCCAATGAACTGGACGGTATCAGACCCGCGCGAGGTTTCGTCCATACGAGGGGAATATTCAGATTCGGTTAATACTGCCCGCCGATCCCGTGGGGCGGTCTCGCTGGGATACGCCGCAAATATTAACGCCGCATTGAGCCGGATGAGTGCCTGGGAAATTGTGAGGGCTGAAAACGAGCGGGCAAAGCCTTTTTCTCGCGGGCGGACGTGATCAGCGCTCAACATGCCCCCGGCGGCCGGGTACAACAGAGCAGATGGGCTTCGAGTTCCTGTTCATCCATGCCCTGTGGGCGCTGCCGCTGGCGGGGTTGCCGATCCTGCTGCACCTGCTGTTTCGGCGCAAGTCGCCGGTGGTGCATTTCAGCACGCTGCGGTTCATCAAGTTGAGCATCCAGCACACCGCGGCCCGGCGGAAGGTGCAGCGCTGGCTGCTGCTGGCATGTCGAGCCCTGCTGCTGCTGCTGTTGATCTGGGCCGTTGCACAACCCGCGCGGATGCTGGCGACAAGCTGGTTTGGCGGCCCATCTACCATCGCGGCCATCGTCGTGGATACCTCTTATTCGATGCTTTACCAGGAGCAGCAGGTGCCGCTGCTGGACCGCGTCAGCAACACGGTCGAGGCACTGCTGCGCACGCAACTGGCCGAGGCGGAAGTTGCGATTTTCCGCTCCCAGGCCACGCCGGTTGGCGAACCGGAGCGATTGCGTCCGGCCTCGGAATGGCTGGCGGGCTGGACGCCGCTGGTTCCCGGGCCTTCGCCCGAGCCGCTCGCGGCCCGCATCGCCGCCGCGGTTGATCTGCTTGGCAAGCAGGAGGCGAACCAGAAGTGGCTGATCGTTATCAGCGACCTGCAAAGCCGCGAATTTCCCCAACCCTTGAGCGGCCTGGATGAGCTGCGGGTGGTGATGATCGATCTGCACCCGGCCGAAGCCCGCGCTGCCGGCATCACCGGCGTGTCGCTCATCCCCCAGCAGCCCATCCCCGGCATCACCAGCGAGGCGGTCATCGATCTGGCCGGGCGGGCGGGCGATTCGCGTCCGCTGGCACTGAGCGTGCGCACACCGGATGGGCAGTCGCTGCGCGATCTGCCGCCGGCGATGGTTCGCTTCGATGCCGCCGGCCGCGCCCAGCACCGGGTACCGCTCGAACTGCCCGCCCAGCGCTGGCTGAAGCTGGTGGCAACGCTGCAAAACGAGGATCCAACCCCGTGGGACAACACCCGTGCCCGCCTTGTTGAGGTGCCGCCACGCCAGAAGGTGACAGTGCTGGCCGACCCGCAGGACAGGTCGGCCGCGATGCGTTTTGTTCATCTGGCGCTCGACCCAAGCGAAGGCCGGCAGGCAAACTGGCCCCTGATCGTGCAGCGCAGCGCCCGGCCTGAAGGCGAGGCCGATGTGATGGTTGAATTGTGGAACAACTGGCCGGAGTCGGGCCAGGTGGCGCGCCTGCGGGATTTTGCCACCCGGGGCGGCACGGTGATGCTCTTCCTTCGGCCCGGGCTGGAGACGATCTGGCCGACCCTGCCAGAGGATCAACGCAGGGCGATCGCCTCCCTCCTGCCCGGTGAGCCATCGGCCCTGGCCGGCGATGTCCCACCACACACGGCCACGCTTGCATCAGCCGATGACCCGGTCCTCCAGGGAATCGCACAGGACATCCAGTCACTCGGGCCGCTGCTGGTACGGCGATGGGTCCCGATGACACCGGCCGACCCGCAGGTGACGACGCTCCTGCGCCTGACTCCACCGGAAGGAAGCGGACGCCTGCCGCTGCTGGCCCGGCGGCAGGTCGGGACGGGGCGCGTGTTCACATGGAGTACCCTGCCCGAGAACCGATTCACCAATCTCGCCCTGCACCCGACATTCCTGCAACTGCTGGTGATGACCGCCCTGCCGCCGGCCAATCGCAGCGCAGCCCAGAACGTCGAGATCGGCCAGCCACTGCAACTGGCCGAACGCATCGTCGATCATCCCCAGCCGCTGGATGTCGAAGCGCCTGGCGGCCAGATTACCCGCGTGGATCCCACCGGCCCGGCCGGCGCACGCCTGTATCGCTTCAACGACACCCATGCCCCCGGCCAGTATACCTGGCGCCGCCAGGGGGAGGCGGAAGCGGTGGCGCTGGCCAACGTGGAGCTGCCCGCTCACGAGGCGGACATCACCTACCGCGAGGCAGCCCAGGTCATCCCTCCTGCCGAGAACGTGGTCGTCGCCCGCTCGCTGGAGGAGATGATGGGCAAAATCCAGCAGATCAGCGAACCCTCTCCACGCTGGTCGTGGGCCATCGCGCTGGTGCTGCTGCTGCTGTGCCTCGAAGCGCTGATGGGCAGCGTCTCAAAGCTGTGGAAGCCGATCCGCCTGCGCTCCTTCCTGCCGGGCACTGGCCCGGCCACCACGCCATGAGGCTGCCCACCAGCGGCAATATGGGTGCTCGCCGGCCCGTGTCCTGGCCCTTACTTGAACGCTTCCTCAAACAGCGTCAGCATTGCCTGCCATGAGCGCTGATCGGCCTTCTCGTTGTAGCTGATCCCCTTCATGCCGCGCTTGTCGGCGGCGGGGTTGGTGAAACTGTGATCGGCGGCGGCGAACGCCATAAAAATGTAGTCCACCTCAGCCTGGTTCATCTCGTCGAGAAATGCCTGAACCTCGGCCGGCTTGACCATTGGATCGATCCCCCCATGGCAGACGAGAACCGTCGCCTTCACCTGGCCCTTTTGCGCAGCATCGGTCGTGGCCAGGCCGCCGTGAAAGCTGACAACGGCATCGAGATCCTCCCCCGCCCGCGCCAGCTCGAGCACGGTGGTGCCGCCAAAGCAATAGCCGATGGCGGCCAGCTTCTGGGGGTCCACCTGTTCCTGCTGTTTCAGCGCTTCCAGTCCTGCCCTGGCCCGCTGGCGCAGCTTTGAGACATCGCCGCGCAGGGCCCCTGCCCACTCGCCGGCCTGCTTGGGGTCATCGGTTGTCTTGCCCTCGCCGTACATATCCACTGCGAAGGCAACGTACCCCAGTTCGGCAAGCTGGCGGGCGCGCGACTTGGCGTAATCATCCAGCCCCCACCATTCATGCACGATCAGCACACCGGGGCGCTTGCCTTCCCGGGCATCGTCATACGCCACAAACCCCTGGAGCTGCACTTCCCCGTCCTTGTAATCGACGGTCTTCGTCTGCACCTCACCGAGCGCCAGCGAAGACCACGCGAACAAGCCCACCAATGCCATCACGACATGCTTCATCTGAAGCCTCCTTTCCGCCGGGATTGTAGGCAGGGCAATGGCAATGCGGAGGAGAAGAAAAAACGCTGAGCCACCCGACAGATAAACAGAAATCAGCGCGATATGAAGTCGCTGCCGATGAAGGGGCGGTTGAATGAAGGCTCCGTGCCTCTTTTGTGGGGGCATCGCTGCATCTGTAAAGACTTTCTCCGCCTGGCGGGCCCGGGCAGGCTGGTGTTCAACGGCTCACGCCAAAGATCGCTTGCCGCGACTGTGGCCGCAGGATGAACCAGAGCAGGAGAAGGTACAGCATCGCGTGCATGTAAGCGTTCACCAGATACGCCAGCACCGTGTGGCTGGGCCAGCGCTGCGGGATCGCTGACAGCCAGAGCCCCGCGAAGCAATACAGCACGACAGCGCTCGCCCCCAGCGCCAAGGGCACTATGCCGCGGCCCCGCCCATTCCACCCGCGCACCACTCCCACCAGCATCAGAACAGGACCAACCACAGTAACCATGATGAACAGCAGGCGCGGAGGATCGGGAAACTGCGGCCCCGCGATCTCGCTCAGCAATGGCATGATGTTTAGCGATAGCAGCAAGGCCGAAATGCCCGCCAGCACCAGCAACGGCTTGCGGACAAACGCCAGCGACGGCGCGATGTCATGCGTGTAGTTCAACTGCACCGGCTGCGCGGGCATGGTTTCCTGCATGAAAGCGCCCTCAAGGATTTGATCAGATCCCCAGCATGTCCGCGATCGCATACCGCCCGGCGGGCTTGCCGGCCAGCCACTTGGCCGCGCGGAGGGCGCCGTGGGCGAAGGTGTCGCGGTTGGTGGCCTTGTGGGTCAGCTCAAGGCGTTCGCCGAGAGCAGCGAAATAGGCGGTGTGCATGCCCACTTCATCACCGATGCGCAGGGCATGCATGCCGATTTCTCCCTTCTTGCGAACCACATCATCGCCGTGGCGGTCATAGACCAGGGCATCGCGCGTCTTGCCGGTCGCCTTGAGGATCGCATCGGCCAGGCCGAGGGCCGTGCCGCTGGGGGCGTCCTTCTTGAAGCGGTGATGGCCTTCGACAATCTCGATGTCGTAGTCCTCACCGAGCATGCGGGCGACCTCCCCGGCAATCTTGAACAGCACGTTGACCCCCAAACTCATGTTCGGCGCCCACAGGACCGGGATATCTTTCGCAGCCGCATCGATCTCGGCGAAGTCGGCCGGCGACAGGCCTGTGGTACCGATGACCATCCCAATCCCGCGCTCGCGGCAGATCGCCAGTGCTGCCCGCGTGCCGGCCGGAGCGGTGAAATCGATCACCACCTGTGGCGCGGCCTGTCCCAGGTCTTCGCTTACTTTGACACCCAGCGCGCCGATGCCGCACAGTTCGCCCGCATCGCGCCCGAGCGCGGCGTGGCCGGCGCGCTCGGTGGCGGCCACGACGCGCAGGTCATGTTCCGCGGCCAGTGCGATCAGCCTCTGTCCCATGCGCCCGCCGGCGCCCGTGATTGCGATGGTGGTCATTGCTCGTCCTGGGGTAGGAAAACCTGTGGCATGAAACGCCGCCGGCACCGGATGTGGTGCCGCAGCGCAGTGACGATCGCGCCCGGTGCCCATGCGCAGCTACCGATCGCGCACCGCACTCATGACGCAGGCGGAGCATCCCGATCACCGGAGGATCGGTCGAGCCGCCATGGCGCGATTATATGCCAAACAGCGCCTTATGAAACAGGCCGGCGTACGGGTCAGGCTTGCCTGCTGGATGAACGGATGAACCAGGCCATCAACCGCAGCTTCGGCCCGGTGATCCGTCAGAATGGATTGGCTCATCCACCCGGGGCGTACCCTGCTGCACCCTGGCGGAAGCCAGCGATGGCTTTCCTGCTGCCCCCTGGCCTGGAGGCTTTTGGCGGGACAGCCAAGGACCCGAAATGCTCGCCATACGTTAGGTATAGACGTGACATGCTGCGTAG
>CAYNMV010000108.1:0-8983 GCA_964398315.1 uncultured Tepidisphaeraceae bacterium
CGCCTTCATGAAGGCCGGCCGCGAACTGGTGGACAAGCATGATCTGTCGAGCCTGCGCCTGCTGGGCAGCGTCGGCGAGCCGATCAACCCCGAGGCGTGGATCTGGTATCAGCAGGTGGTCGGCCACGGCCGCTGCCCCATCGTCGATACCTGGTGGCAGACCGAGACCGGCACGATCATGATCACCCCCCTGCCCGGCGTGACCACCACCAAGCCCGGCACCGCCACGCTGCCGTTCTTCGGCGTGGATGCTGCGGTGGTGGACCGCGAAGGCAAGGAACTGCCACCCAACCAGGGTGGGCTGCTGGTCATCCGCAAGCCCTGGCCGAGCATGCTGCGCGGCATCTTCAATGACCCCGACCGCTACGTCCGCCAGTACTGGAGCGATGTGCCGGGCTACTACTTCTCCGGCGATGGCGCCCGCCGCGATGAGGATGGCTACTTCTGGATCATGGGCCGGGTGGATGATGTGCTGAACGTCTCAGGCCACCGCCTGGGCACCGCCGAGATCGAAAGCGCCCTGGTGGCCCACGAGGCGGTTGCCGAGGCGGCGGTTGTCGGCGTGCCGCATGACATGAAGGGCCAGGGCGTGGCCGCCTTCGTCACCCTCAAGAGCGGCTTCAAGCCCAACGACGACCTGAAAAAGGAGCTCAGCCAGGCCGTCGTCAAGGCGATCGGCGCGATCGCGCGCCCCGACCAGATCCGCTTCACCGATGCGCTGCCCAAGACCCGCTCAGGCAAGATCATGCGCCGGCTGCTCAAGGAACTGGCCGGCACCGGCGAGGTGAAGGGCGATGTGACCACACTGGAAGATTTCAGCGTCCTGGCCAAGCTGAAGGAATCGGACGAGGGATAGCCTCGTTTTCAACTGGCACAGCGGGCGGCAGGCAGCCGGCAGCATAAGCGTTGGCTGCCTGCCGCTTTTTTGATTTGTGCTGACCTGCCTCTTGGCGCGATCGGGGTGCGGATATGCGGGGCGCCTCGTGGTCCGGCCTGTGATGTGCGGGCGATATGCTGCCGGCTGGCCCTGCTCACGCCCGTACAGCGATACGGCATGCACCCTCCGCGCGGATTGGCCTGTCATGCGCTGGCGGTTGCGGTTGCGGTGGGAACACGTGCCTTTCGGCGGCTGTCTCACATCACCCACATCATCATCGCCACGATCGCGGCCAGGATCGCCAGCCAGAGCCACCACGGCCGGCGGCGCGGGATGTCCTCGATGCTGACGAAACTGTGGCAGTGCGGGCAGACTTCGGCCTCCTCACTGATGGGCGAGCCGCAGTAGGGACAGTTGATCAGCTCCGGCTCATCATCCTGGTCAGACTCGTCCGGCCACTCGCGGTCGTCCAGGTCGGCTTCGTCTTTATCGCGGTAAGCCATGGTGGCCTATTTTATCGGACCCGATGGTGGAAAACCCGCACTTTCATTGGTTCCTTTGATGAAACATGGCTACAGTGGCGGGTTGGCATGAAACGGATTGTCCTGACCGGCGGCCCGGGTGCGGGCAAAACCTGCATCACCAGCAAGCTCGCCAGTGATGAGCCACACCGCTTCGTGCGCGTGCCTGAGGCAGCCACGCAGGTCTACGACGTCCTGCGCACGCGCTGGGACAGGCTTGATCCGGCCGGCCGGCGCATGGTGCAGCGCAGAATCTACCAGCTTCAGCGCCTGCAGGAGGCCGAGGTGGAGCAGAGCGCACCGGGCAAGATTCTGCTGCTGGACCGCGGCACGATCGACGGCGCTGCCTACTGGCCCGAAGGCCCGGATGACTACTGGCGCGCGCTGAACACCAACGAAGCCGATGAACTGGCACGCTACGATGCGGTCATCTGGCTGCAAAGCTGTGCCGCCATCGGCCTGTACGATGGCGAAGCCTCCAACCCCCGCCGGCACGAAGACCCGGAAACCGCGCTCGCCATCGGCGATTACCTCCGCCAGCTCTGGAGCAACCACCCCCGCCTCTACCTGGTCGGCGCCACCAGCAAGCTCGAAGACAAGCTGGTGCGGGTGCGGGAGATCATCGACATCCTCCTGGTGCCGGCCAGGATCGACCCCGCGCAGCCGGAATGATCGTTGCCATCGGGCCACGGCGATGCCACAGTAGCAGATTGGCATTTCCCGCGGAGGTCCATCATGAGGCGTCCTGCATTCCTGCTGGTTTGTCTTGCGTTGACCCTGGCCTTGAGCGGCGCTTCGGCAGCGGCCGCCACGCTCTGGGAGAATCTGCAGCAATCGATCGAAACCCAGAAGCAGGCCGAGGCCGCGCTGAAGAACGTGATGCTGCCGCCGGCCCTGGAGAACAAGCTGCTGCTGCTGGCCGGCGAGCGTCTGCTGGAGGACCCGAACACGGACCTGGGTGCGCTGCTCAAGACCGTTGCCGGCGGGCTCTCGGCCGGTGAGCAGTTGCAGGTCAGCGCCTGGTTCACCGCCCGCGAGACCCGCAACGCCGCCGACAGGGCGGTCGCCGCCGCGCAAAAAGCCTACTACGACGAAATGGTCAAGAAGGATCAGGCGATGAAGACCGCCGAGGCGGCGTTTACGGCGGAGCAGCAATACCTGGAGCAGGAGAAGACCGCCATCCAATCGCTGCCGCGCGATGATGCCTATCTCGACCGCGTGTCGCGCCTGCTGGAGCGGCTGAAAAAGGCGTACACGAAGATGAACGGCGATCTGGCGCCCTACGTGGACAGTTTCGGCGACGCACGGAGCTTCGTGACCGACAAAGAGGAACGGCTGAAGAAAATCGCGGCCCTGGAGGCGGAGATCACCCGTCGGCGCGGCAAAGGGGGCGCGGGCACGGAGGATGCGGCCACCGGCGGCAGCGCCCAGGCCGGTGCGCACGATTCGACCACCGCCGCCAGGGCCGATCCGCAGGCGCCCGGCCCGCTGGGCGATACCTACACCTGCAGCGGTCCCACCATCACCCCCGCCATCCACGGCACCATCACCAGGGCGGATGCCACCGGCATCGAGATCGAGGTGATGGAGAACGGCCAGCCCCACCGTGCCCGTATCCGGTTCACCAAGGGTCCGCCTTCGAGCATCCGCATCAACGAACGATTCGAGTTTTCCATGACGGCCGAGGGTGAACACCCCGCCTACGCCTTCGCCGCCGTCTACGCCGAGGAGATCATCAGCGGCGCGATCCCCGGCGTAGAAAGCTCCTGCAGCAACCTCCCCACCTGGCGCGCCAAGGACCCGGCCCATGCCGCGTACAGGTGTTACTTCGGCGTGCGCGGCAAGGGAGAGTTCAAGGTCAACGCCGGCCGTTACAACTCGGACAACGTCTGGATCGTCTGGAAATACACCAAGGCCGGCAACTGATCTGGCCACCTCGGCCGTCGCCCAATCCCTTCGTCCCAGGGTCTTCCATGAAGATCGCCTGTCCACAGCGGGTTCATCCGTCGCGGCCGGGGACAGAATGCTTATACTCCCCTGCATAAAGGAGAATGTTCGCATGCCGAAACTGACTGTGGACAACAAGACCGTAGAGGTGCCGGCCGGCAAGCGGCTGGTCAACGCACTGACCGATGAAGCCGGGATCGACCAGTTGCACGCCTGCGGAGGCCATGCACGTTGCACCACCTGCCGCGTGCGCTTCATCAGCGGCCAGCCAGCGCAGATGACCGAGGCGGAAAAGGCCGTGCTGACCGAGCGCGGGCTGATCGACCAGGCCGACATCCGTCTCTCGTGCCAGATCACCTGCGATCATGACATGGCGGTTGAGGCGATCTCCCGCCTGGCCGGATCGGGCCGGCCCGATGCCGGCAAGCGCCCCGAAGATACCATCACGCCCCCACCGGTCTGGACAACGCGGGAGTAGAACAACCCTGTTAGAGCGGTTTGCCGATTGATGTACACCGAGTTTCGTGGCACGGGTTTGCAGGTGCGTGCTGATGATACCTTCCGCACGCACTTGCAGATTCGTGCCACGAATGACGGCATGCATACGCCTGCAGGATGCTCCGGTCCGGCATTTGCGCTGAGCTGAAAATCACTCCAGTGGCTCGCCGGTGGTCAGATCGGCCGGGAGCCTGGACTGGTTGGCTTCCAGCCAGGCGCGAATCTGCTGGCGGCGGGCATCGGGGTGGGGATGGGTGGACATGAAATTGGGGCCGCGCGGGCTGGAGCCGGTGGCACTTTCCAGCACATCCATCACGCCGATCATGGCACGCGGGTCGTAGCCGGCGCGGGTCATCATCTCCAGGCCCTGGCTGTCGCTTTCCAGTTCATCCTCGCGGCCATATTGCAGGATCTTCATCTGGGCGACCATCTGAGCGGCGGCCGCCGCCATCTGCCCGCCGCCGCGCTCATCGCTGGCGCCAATGCCGGCGGCGAGCGTCAGCATCTGCCCCAGGTTCGCCTGTGCCATGCGCTCGGCCGAGTGGCGATGGATCACATGGCCGATCTCGTGCCCGAGCACCCCGGCCAGTTGCGCTTCGTTTTCCAGCCGCTCGTACAGCGCTGCGGTGATAAAGACCGGCCCACCGGGCAGGGCAAAGGCGTTGATCGTCTGGTTGTCGTTCAGCAGCGTGAAGGAGAACTCGTATGGCCCATCGGCCAGGCGCGGCTCGGTTGCCAGCAGTTTCTGCGCCAACCGCAGCACGCGCTGCTGGCGCGGATCGTTCGCCGGCACCTGTCCGCCCATTTCCTGCACCATCTGCGGCGCGGTGTTGTAACCCAGGGCGACTTCTTCCTGCGGGGTCAGCCCTACCCGCTGCTGCTCGCCGGTGATGGGGTTTTCCTGCGTGCCAAAATAGTAGGAAGCCAGCCCGATCAGCACGACGACCAGCGCGATCACCAGCCGGGATTTGCTGTATCCGCGCCGCCTGTAGGTGAGTCTGTTCATGTGAATCAATCCTCGCCCCCTGTTTTACCGCCGCCCCCGCTTGGGCCGCAGCGCATATTGCGCCGGGACAATTGCCCCCCCGGCGCATACACTTGGCCAGAAGCTATTGATCAACCGGAGGTGCACTATCGCCACGCGAACGCGCAAGGACAGCAGGAAGGACAACGATTCGATGCCGGCGAACCTGAAATTCGCCATCGCGGCCGCCCGCCTGGCGGCGGACACGCACTGCCGGCAGGTGGTGGTGCTTGATGTGCGGGGGCTTTCGCCGGTAACGGATTTCTTCGTCATCGCCACCGGCACCAGCGCCCGGCAGATGCGCAGCGTCTGCGATGACATCGACGAACTGGCCGAACAGCACAACTACAAGGCACTGAGCCAATCGGGGCTGGATGGCGAGCACTGGATGCTGATGGATTTCGTGGATGTGATGTTCCATATCTTCAGCGAGGAAGCCCGCGGGTTTTATGACCTGGAGGGCCTGTGGGGCGATGCCAAGCCCGTGTCATGGGAGCAGGAGCGGCACATCCGGGCCAGCGCCACTGACGGTTGAGCACCCGCCACGGCACGCGATGGGCCCGGAAGTCGCCTGCCGGGCCGTGCTGTCTGCGGCCGATTCAGGAGGATCAGCATGGGCGCTGCGGCATTTTTCGATGATCTGACCGATGTCTACGAGGCCATGATCGACTGGCCGAAACGGCTGGCGAATGATGAGGTGCTGCTGCGGCGCGTTTTCGAGCAGGTGCAGGCCAGGCGCATCGCCGATGTGGCCTGCGGCACGGGGCGGCACGCAGCGCTGTTCCACTCGTGGGGCCTGGAAGTGCGGGCCTCGGACATCAGCCCCAACATGATCCGCCGGGCCAAAGATGCCTTCGGCGAGCCGGCGGGGTTGAGTTGGGTGGTGCAGGGATACGAGCAGCCGCCCGGGCCGGCGGAATCATTCGATGCGGTGGTCTGCCTGGGCAATTCACTGTCGCTGGCCGGCGACCGGCCCGCCGTGGCGGCGGCGCTGCGCGGCATGCTGGAGGCCACCCGCCCCGGCGGCGTGGTGGTGGTGCATGTGCTGAACCTGTGGAAAATCGCGCCCGGGCCGATGCTGTGGCAGAAGGTGGTGCGCCGGACCATCGCCGGACACGATGTGCTGGTGCTCAAGGGAGTGCACCGCTGCGGGGACAGCGGGCGGATCGAACTGGTGGTTGTGCCGCAGGCAGATGAAGCCAAATTCGTTGCCAACTCGGTCCCCTTCCTCGGGCTGGAAGCCGGCGAACTGGCCGACATTGCCCGCCCGCTGGCCCGTGAGATCACCTTCTACGGCAATACCCAGGGACAACCCTACGATCGCGACAAGAGCGGTGATTTGATCATGATCGCACAGCGCTGATGTGAGGATCGCTGCGGCGCAGATTTGCGATACATCCACGCTTGCAGCCCCCTGGGATCCCATCGGCTCCCGCGCCACTTGGGCGGAAGCCGATGGGATCAGGGCGGTTTGCAGTTCATGGGGATGATGCTGTGCGCACGGGTTGTTAACCCCTGCCACAAGGAAGCGGGCATTGACGTGCCACCCGCTCCAGATCATCCCTCGTTGCCGCAGCCGCGAGGGCATCATTGCATTCACGATTCGTGAACGCCACAGCACTTCTTGTACTTCTTGCCGCTGCCGCAGGGGCAAGGATCGTTGCGGCCGACCTTCGGCGCATCGCGGACGATGGTCTTGACCGCCGCGGGTGCGGCGGCCTGCGCTTCGCCATCCGCGCCACCGCTGGTGGCCATCGTCGCCTCGCCGGGGGCGGTCAGCCCTTCAACGCCGTACCCTTCAACCGCTTCGTGGGTAGCGGCCGTCACCTGGTAGGCGCTGCGCCGTGATGCTTCGCGGTCACCGCCAAGGCGCACCTTGAAGATGATGTCCGTCACCTTGTCGCGCACGCTGGCCAGCATCTGCTCGAAGAACTTGTACCCCTCGCGCTTGTAGGCGATGCGGGGATCGCGCTCGGCAAAGGCCTGCAGGCCGATGCTGCTCTTGAGCATGTCCATGGCGTACAGGTGGTCTTTCCAGGTCTGATCGAAGATCTGGATCAGCACCGCCTGTTCCAGGTCCGTCAACTCACGGCGCAGCACCTGCCGGCCGCGGGTCAGCAGGACATCGCGCAGATCGACATCACCATCGGCATCCTGGTCGCGGTCGCGGCGGGCCTCGGCCTTGACCCCGCCCTTCACCTCGCCATCGGCCGGATCAACCTCGACCCTGTCGCCTTGCAGATCCGCGGCGGTGAGACGGGTGGCAAAACGCTGGTTGAACAGCTCGGCCAGCTTGGCGCGGTCCTTGCCGCCAGCCGCCAGGATCGCATCGATATCCTTCTCCAGCTTGCCGCCGTGCAGGTACTCTTCCTGGTAGCCGATGAACTGCTCGCGCAACTGCTGCGGCGACTTGCCGCGCAGGTCATCCAGGCTGAGATCGACATTCCACTTGGCCTTGACCCACTGCCGCAGCTGGTCCAGCACATACGGATCATCCGGCGCGGCGAAGCCGCCGAACACCATGGCCAGCACGTGGTCGATCGGATATTCCAGCTCGCGGATGCGATAGGCTTCGCGGGCGCGCTGCTCGATCAGCTCGATGATCTGATCGGCCGGCTTGTTGATGCCGCGCTCGACATCGGCGACGAACTCCTCAGGTGTGACCTCGATGGCAAACTTGTCGCGCGCCCACGCCGCCAGCTCGCGCTGGGCGAACAGCGGCTCAAGATAGCGCATCATCCCGGCACAGTCGCGCTGATCGATCTGCTCGATGGCCGAATCGATCAGCATGTCCTCCAGCTCGCGCGGCGTCATCTGCCGGATCCGGTTCTGCGGGATGACCACGCCGTACTTGCTTTGCGCCCAGCTCGCCAGGCCCTTCACATCCCAGTCGGTCGAGTCATCATCGCTTTCGCCCATGAACTCAACCAGCGTGGAGCTGATGTTCTGCTTGGCATCGTTGCGGGCGTGATCCTTGATGTAGTCCTCCAGGTCCAGCGGCTTGCGCATGCCCTTGAGGTCTTCGGCGTCGATGGTGACATCGAAGTTGCTCCGCGCCCACTCGGCCAGCGTGGCGGCGACGAAGTCCTGGGTGATGTACTTGTCCACCGCATCGGCGATCGATTCGCCGATCATGTCCCAGATGATCTGGTCCACGTGCCGCCCTTCCAGCACCTGCTGGCGCAGGCGGTAGAAGTGGCTGCGCTGGTGGTCCATCACCTCGTCATAATCCAGCAGGCTCTTGCGGCCCAGGAAGTGGCGCTCCTCCACCTTCTTCTGCGCCCGCAAAATACCCTTGCTGATGCGCTTGTCCTCGATCGCCTGCCCTTCTTCCATGCCCAGCCAGCCCAGGACCTTGATGGTCCAGTCGTTCATGAACATCGCCATGAGCGGATCCTTGAGGCTGACGAAGAAGCGGCTGGAGCCAGGATCACCCTGGCGGCCGGAACGCCCGCGGAGCTGGTTATCGATGCGGCGCGAGGTGTGGCGCTCGGTGCCGATCACGTGCAGCCCGCCGACCACCTTGGCATCGCCATCAAGCTGGAACACCTGGCGCAGCTTGTCGTCCGGGCCGATCTCAAGGACCTTGCCGGTCTTGCGCTGCCGCAGGACAACCTTGGTGCCATCATTGGACTCGACATCCCAGAACGTCTCGGGCGCAGGCTTGATGTCGGTGCCGCGGCCGGCCATGTTGGTGGCGATGGTGACGTTGCCGACGAGCTGGCCATGATGATTCACGTGCTGCTGGCCGGCCAGCGCCACGATCTGGGCTTCGCGCTCGTGCTGCTTGGCGTTGAGCACCTCGTGCTGGATGCCGTACTTGCGCGTGAGCATCTGCGAGAGCATCTCGCTCTTCTCCACGCTGGTGGTACCGACCAGCACCGGCCGGCCGGCATCACTGACGGCCTTGATCTCTTCGATGATGGCGTTCCACTTTTCTTCCTCGGTGCGGTAGACCAGGTCCTCGGCATCGCGACGGATAACCGGGCGGTTGGTGGGTATGCTCACCACCTCGAGCTTGTAGATCTTCATGAACTCTTCGCTCTCGGTCATGGCGGTGCCGGTCATGCCGGCGATGCCCTTGTAGAGCTTGAAGAAGTTCTGGAGCGTGATGGT
>CAYNMV010000109.1:0-8707 GCA_964398315.1 uncultured Tepidisphaeraceae bacterium
CCAACCGCCGCCCGCCCCGCCACCACCGCCGCCGCCGCCATCCTCCCCCCCGCCGCGATCCGAATCGGCCGAAAGCACTTCCACCACTTCGGCATCCAGCCAGCCCGATATCCGCGCCACCGACCTGCTGATGGCGCCGCGGGTGTCGGTGGGCGCAGCAGCGCCGCCGATCTCCGCTGTTAACCTGGATGGCCGGCCGATCACGCTCGAGTCACTGCCGCGCAAGCCACTGGTGATGATCTTCGGATCACACTCGTGTCCCTCGTTCCGCCAGCGCTTGCCGCAGTTGAAAGAACTGGCCGATACCTACCAGCGGCGCGTGCATTTCGTCATCATCTACACGCGCGAAGCGCACGCGATCGGCGAGTGGGAGGTGCAGCGCAACAAGGATGAGCGGATCGAGGTGCACCAGCCGGCCGACCTGCCCGCCCGGCGCACGCTGGCGGCCGAGGCCACCCGGCCAGTGTCGAAAGTGATTGATGTCGCGGTGGATGTCATGAGCGATGACACCGCCCGCGCCTATGGCCTGTTCCCCAACGGCGCGGTGGTGCTCTCCCGTGATCGAACCATCATCGGCTTCCAGAAATGGGTGGACCCGTTCGCCCTGGCCGAGCTGATCGGTGAAGCCACCCGCCCGAGCCGCTGAGCCGCTCGCAGCACCGCCGGCAGTGTAGCTCAGATCAGCGCACACCTGGGGCACGAGACATCCGTGCAACGATCAGGGCTGCTCACGGAGGATGAAGCCTCCTGCCCCGTTAGGCGACCTCGCCAGCCTGGCTCACCGCCTGCTGATGGCTGTCATTCATAGGCCCCGATGCCACCGAAGCGCAGGACCGGCTCAACATCGCGCATCTCGGCCGGATCGATCGCCTTGTGATGCATCTGCACGTCGATGCCGACGATCTTGATCGGATAGGCCGGCACGTTGCCCCCGGGACCACGCCACTGTGAACCGGGTGTAAAGTTGCGGATGGGTGAACGGGCCGGGTCGATGAAGTAGCGCATGAAGCGCCAGCCTTCGAAGTTGACGGCCCGATCGGCCGACCAGTCCGCCCCATCGGTGCGCCACAGCTTGCCGTTGGCATCCTCGATGCGGTAGTTGATTCGGCCCCAGTTGGCGTTGCCCTTCACCCACAGCCCCAGCGTCTGCGGCTGGCCCGGCACCTCAACCGGCTGGCGGAGCCGGAGCGTCACATACTCCGCCACCAGCGGTTCGATGCCCGGGGTCTTGTTCAGTTCCACTTCCAGGCACGGCCCGCGCTGCTCATCGTCCACCTGCCGCAGCGTGAAATCGCCTGGCCGGCGCCAGATGGTCTGCAGGCTCTCATCCCGGACCAGTTCCCATTCCTCCACGCGGTTCATCGGATTGGCAGGCTCATAGCCTGCGGGGGGCTGGTCCTTGGGATAGCGCCGGCCGGTGACGCTGACATGCTGCACCGCCTCGGGGCTGATCAGGTAAGTGGCGGCCGTTGCGGTGGGCACGGTGATCTTGCCGCCTTCCGTCTGGAGCGTCTTGGATCGGCCGTAGAAGTCCACGAACGTAACGGACAGGTCCCGGCCAAAGTCATACGTCAAGTCGGCCTCGCCGCGCGCGGTCCACATGGCATAGGCATAGTCAGGCGTGCTGCGCTGCCGGTGCAGCTCGATGGCGTAGACCGACAGCGCCCCGGTTGGCAGCACGCGCGTCCGCCTGGCCTTGTCCAGGACGCGCGTGGCCGTGGCCACGCCCACATAGGCGGGCTTGGGGTAGAACAGCGGCATGCGCCGCACCAGCCCGATGCCACCATAGACCGTGTTGAAATAGCTGCCGCCCTGGTCGGCCAGCGAACCGGGGCCGATGTGGTCAAAGCCGTAGGCGTGCGAGAGCAGGATATCGCGCACGTAATACTCGGCCTGGGTATCCGCGCCGATGAGCCGGTCGCGGCGATAGGTGAACTCGTAGGTGCCGGTCATCCGCGGCTCGTGGCCATACTTGCGGGCAATCTCCCGCGCCATCCAGGTGGCCATGATGCCGTGCTCACTGATGACTTCCGGCATGATCGTCTGGCTGGGGGCTTCGATGCCGATGTAGTCGGCGTACTTCATGTCGAAGCCGAAGCGCAGCAGGTCGGCCATCAGCTTGGCGGTGCCGCTGGAGTTGCCGACGATGATCTTCAGGTCCGGGTGCTGCTCGCGATAGAACTGGCCGATCACATTCGCCAGCTGGGCTGTGCGCTGGGCCGCCCCCAGTGCCTTCTCATCAAACGTCGGCTCAGCGCCGGCCAGTTCCTCGGGCATGGTGTTGGGGAAGCCTTCATGGAAGATCAGCACATTGTTGCAGCTGGGATAGCGCTCGCGCATCTTGCGGAGCTGCTCGGCCACTTTTTCCTTGCGCTCCTCCACCGTACTGAGATAGACCCAGCCGAAGGGATTGCTGAACGACGCGAGCGTCAGCTTCCACGGCTTCATCTCTTCTTCCGAATAGTTTCTGGCAACCGTTCGGCGGATTCCCGCCTTCAGGTGCAGCGGACCGGCGATGTTCAGGTCTGAGGTCGTCAGGTGCGATCCGCCAAACCACCAGACGCTGTAGGGTGATTCATACCCGGCCTCGCGCGTGTCGGGGCCAAGCAGGGCGAAGGCGGCATCGTGGGTGAGGATCGTCTCGCCGTCGATTTCCTCCAGGATGAACTGCAGGCCGTAATAGCCCAGTTCCGGCATGGCCAGCGGAACCGTGATCGATGCCTCCTCGCCGGCATCAAGCGGATCAAAGGCCCATTTCTCCCGGCGCAGCTCCTTGCCATCGACATCACTGATGATGGCCTGAAGACTGTACCTGCCCGCGCGGGTTGCCCTGATCAGCGCGGTTGTCTCGGGCTTTTCATCGTTGTGGAAAATGTTGCCGGGCTGGGATTGCACCAGGCGCAGCTCAACGGGCGCCCGCTCGAGGGTCACGCCAAAGATGTTGGCCGCGCTTGGAGGGCCGACGGGCTTGCGTGTGAAGTCAAAGCCCACCTGGATCGTGCCGCAGCGGCCCAGGATCTCGAAATCGAGGAACGGCCCGATTTTGAGCACGCTGGCCGGGTCCTGGTCTGCCCGGCTGACCAGGTCCAGCATCTCACCGATCGGCAGCTTGACGGCCGCCAGGTACAGCGGCAATTCCTGCTCGCCCCGGCGCACCGTGCCCACCTGGCGGATATGCTCGGGCAGCGGTTCGCCCGGTCGCGGCAACGCCACCGCACTGTCGGCAAACCCATCGCCCCGCCCCACCCGGCTGCTGCTGGCGTAGCGGGTCAGGCGAACGGTCATCAGCGGGTCGCGGGCCGGATCGGGATCCACCGCAAACAGCACCCACGCCCGATGGTAATAGGCCTGGGGCACGCTGATCAGCTGCGATTCGGGCATCCCATCGAAGGCGGTGCGCGAGAGGAACTCATCGCACTCCAGCGCCCATGAGCCTTTCATCTCCCGCACCAGCCCGATATCGCCCGAGCCCGCCCCATCGGCCACGTACATCGGCACCCCCGCCACCTCGGTCAGCCCGGTGGGCAGGGAGATGGCCGCCTCCTTCATCGCCCCCGCCCGGGCGACGGCGGCATAGTTGATCGGCAGGTAGCGGTCGAAGCGCGGATGAACAAAAGACCGCTGATCGCGCACCTCACCCCCTTCGGGCAGGCGGATCGCCAGCGATTCGAAGGCCGCCGGCTTGTCAATCCGGCCGGCGTAGCGGTCATCGAGATACAACTGCACACCGCCCTCATCGGGCACCACCTTCAGCTCGATGAAGGTTTCGATGGCGCTGGGCATCTGCAGCCAGCTGTCCAGCAGGGCCTGTTGCTGCTTGTCGGTGTAGCGGATGGTGCGCGGGCGGATGAAATACTCGATGCCCATCTGCTGGAAGGCGAGCCGGGCGGCGGGAATGACCGTCTCACCGACTTTCTCATCGCCGGGCAGGATGCGCACCACCTGCTGGCTGCCATCCGCCCAGCGGAACGTCAGCATCGCCGGCGCCGCCGAGCCCAGGCGAAACGCCGCCGCCACCGCCTCCCCCGCCGCAGCCGGGGCGATCACCACCTCACCCGCCTCCTCACCGGCCGGTGCGGCCTGCGCGGCGGCCCACATGGGGCACGCCATGATCAGCAGCACCGCCACCCAGCGCCCCCGCCACGCGCCCCCCGCCCGCCTGATCCGATCACCCGCCTGCCACCAAACCGCCTTACGCATCGAAGGTGTCATAGCCTGCTGCTCCGCGAATTGCCGCCCGGGGCGGAAAGGGTCATACTGGCTGCTGAACCGAACTGCCGGACGCTAACGGAAGAGCGCCCGCAAGACCATGATAACCCGTGCCGCCCCCTGCGCCGATGCCCGTACATGCCCCGCGCGGGCTTATTCCGCCCAATCCCCTGCCTGCGCGATTTCCCTGGGCCCGGCGACGGCAATGCGCCTAGGATTGGATCGTGACCTGTCAACAGCCCGAAGGCGGGTTGGACCTGAGGAAGGTGGCGCTGTTCCCGCTGCCCAACGTTGTTCTGTTCCCCACGGCCATCCTGCCCCTGCACATCTTCGAAGAGCGCTACAAAGCCATGACCCGCGACGCCCTGGCCGGCAGCCGGCTGGTGGCCATGGCCCTGCTGCGCCCGGGCTGGGAGATGAACTACTACGGCCGGCCCGAGATCGAGCCGGTGGTCTGCGTCGGGCGGATCATCTCCGATGAGCGCCTGCCCGATGGCAAATACAATTTCCTGCTCCAGGGCATCCAGCGGGCCCGCATCGTGCGGGAGCATCCCACCCAGCCCTACCGCACGGCCCGCCTCCAGCCGCTGGTTGAGCCGCCCATCATGGAAATCGACGTGGCCAGCGAACGCCAGCGCCTGGCCGAGATCTTCGAAGGCGGCCTGCTGGCCCAGACCAGCGTCGGCCGGCAATTTCGCGATATCCTCTCCAGCCCCCTGAGCACCCCCCAGATCGCCGACCTGATCGCTTTTAACCTGCTTGAGGATGTCCAGCTCAAGCAGTCGCTGCTGGCCGACTGCGATGTGGTCCGCCGGATCAACCGCGTCATCGAAGCCTTGCGCGAACTGCGCCCTGTCCTTGAAGCCGCCATGCGCTCCCGCCGGGGCCAATCCCTCAATTAGTGTCCCCCGCCCCTCCTGCGGTTCGCCGGACTGCCGCCCGCAGGGCTTTGCGTCGATGGGGGGTTCTGTAGAGAATGTGCCTGCCAACCGACTGTGGATGTACTGCGCATGTGGTATTTCGCGTATGGGTCCAACCTGAATCAGCGTGCCGTGGCCGACTGGTGCCGCGATTACGGGTATCGCGCGCCCAATCTCAAGCACGCCCGGCCGGCGGTGCTGGATAATTACCGCCTCTGCTTCCCGATCTTCAGCGAGTATTGGGGCGGTGGGATCGGCGATATTGAGTATGATCCGGGCAAGTACGTGGGGGGAGCACTGTTTGAGCTGACCGAGGCGGACATGAAGGTGCTGGATGCCAAGGTGGGCCGCCGGCTGGATGCCTCCGGGCGCGAGATCGGCGTCTATCGTCACCTGGAGGTGATCGTCTCGCCGCTGGGGGCGCGCAGCAAGCCGGTCAAGGCCATCACCTACCAGGGCACCCGGGTGGAAAAGGACCACATCCCCCCCACCCAGCACTACATGGACCTGGTCATCCAGGGCGCGTACAGCACTGGCCTGTCGATGATGTGGATCGCCTACCTCAAGAGCTTCAGCACCCAGGCCGGCAAGAAACCCCGCCCCCCCGGCCACGGCGATGCCGCACCCCGATTGTGAGCCACACCCGCCACAGCACGCACACTGCACACGACCGCTGACAGCCGATGCAAGCCAGCAGGCACGTTGCCTGTTCAGGGCCTGGTGCGTGTCGGTGGATGGTGCGGGTACCCGCCGGCTGTCCGGTCACGGCCCCCGCGCTGGCGCGCCGCACCGATGACCCGGCAACAGCCGGCCGGGCACGAGCGCACTGCACACAGGCACAAAAAAAACGCCCACGAGGTGGGCGTTTGTAGGGTTGTCCAAAGACATTGCCCTGCGCGAGATCCTTCTCAGAATCCATCGTTACCGTGATAGGATCCGGGAAAGGCCGCTCTGTTAGACTGATCATAGTATATACTTGCGGTTGCAGACATGTCAATCAGAAAGGGGTCAGGGCATGACGCAGCGCGGCTTGATACTGGGGCTTGATATCGGTGTGGCCTCGATCGGATGGTGGCTGGTGGAAACCGTGGATGGGCAGCCCATCGGCACCAAGCGGTGCGGTGTACACCTGTTCGAGATGGGCGTGGAGGGGGACGAGGGGGCGATGCAGCGGGGAAAAGAAACCTCCCGCGCTGCCGCCCGCCGCGACGCCCGGGCCATGCGCAGGCAGATCTGGCGGCGTGCCCGGCGCAAGCGCAGGCTGCTGCGCATCCTGCAGCGGCACGGATTGCTCCCACCCGGTGATATCTCCACCCCCCTCGCCATTGATCGCTATCTGAAGGCACTCGATCAGTCGCTTCGCGCCACCTGGGACAAAGGCGCGACCCATGCCCAGCGCATCAAGTTCCCGTACCGGCTTCGCGAGGCGGCCGTCTCCCGTCGCCTGGAACGCCATGAAGTCGGCCGCGCGATCTATCACCTGGCCCAGCGCCGGGGGTTTCTCTCCAATCGCAAAGCGCCGCCCCGCAAGGATGAGGACCCCGGACAGATCAAGCTAGCCATCGGTGATCTCTGGCAGAAGGTACGAGCGCACCAGCCGCCTTACCTGGGCGCATACCTCTATTCGCTGGACCCATTGGAACAGCGCCTGCGCTGCCGCTGGACCGACCGCCAGATGTACCTCGAGGAGTTCGATGCCCTCTGGCGCGAGCAGTCCCGGCATCACACCCTCACGCCCGAGGCCCGCGCTGAAATCCATGCCGCACTCTTCCATCAGCGCCCGCTCAAGAAGCAAAGCCACCTGATTGGCCGCTGCGAGTTGACCGGCCGCAGGCGCGCCCCGCTGAGCCTGCGCATCGCCCAGCGCTTCCGCCTGCTCCAGGCCGTCAATCACCTGCGGATCATTTCGCCAGAGGGCCGCGAAACCGCACTCTCCGATGCCCAGCGGAAAAAGCTGATCGAGGCCCTGTGCCGGGAAGGGGATCTGAAATTCACTGAGATTCGCAGCAAGCGCCTGCTGGGCCTGCCGCGGGGCACCACCTTCAATCTCGAGCGCGGCGGCGAGAAGCGTCTGTGCGGCCACCGTATCGATGCAGCCCTGCGCAGGATCTTCGGCCCGGAGCGCTTTGATGCCATGACCGAAGCGGAGAAGGATGCCGTGGTTGAAGACCTGCGCAGCATCCGCTCGGAGACTGCGCTGCTGAAGCGGGCCCGGAAGCACTGGGGCCTTGATCCGCAATCGGCCGAGGCGCTGGCTGAGATGACGCTGGAAGAATCGCGTCTGAGCCTGTCGGCGGCCGCCATCCGTCGGCTCCTGCCGGAAATGGAGAGCGGCGTCCCCTACGCCACCGCGCGCAAGCAGGTGTTTCCAGAGAGTTTCACCGCATCCGAGCCGGTGGACCTCTTGCCGCCGGTATCCGAGTGGGACAGGGATCTGCGGAATCCCGCGGTCGCCCGCGCCTTGACCGAGACGAGAAAGCTGGTCAACGCCATCATCCGGCGCTACGGCAAGCCCGACTGCATCCGCATCGAACTGACACGCGACCTCAAGCAAAGTCGCAGTCGCCGTGCGGAAGCCGCCCTGCGCATGCGCCAGCGCGAAGCGCAGCGCGAAAAGATCAAGGCCCGCATCATCCAGGAAGCGGGCATCGCCCAGCCAACCCGCGTGGATATCGACAAGGTGATGCTGGCCGATGAATGCAACTGGCAATGCCCGTTCACCGGCCGCTGCTTCGGCATGCGCGAGCTGCTGGGGCCGCAGCCGCAATTCGACTTCGAGCACATCTGGCCCATGAGCCGGTCGCTGGACAACAGCCTGCTCAACAAGACCCTCTGCTACCACGAGGAAAACCGAAACCGCAAGCGCGGCCACACCCCCTTCGAAGCCTACAGCGCAACCCCCGAGCGCTACCAGCAGATCCTCCAGCGCGTGCGCGAGTTCAACTGCGACCCGTTTACCCGCCGCGAGAAGGTGCGCCGTTTCGAAGCCCAAACCATTGACGAGGACTTCACCAACCGACATCTCTCCGACACCCGCTACATCGCCGCTCGCGCAGCCGAGTACCTTGGCACCCTCTACGGTGGCGTGGTGGATGCCGGCGGGACGCGCCGGGTGCAGGTTTCATCCGGTGGCGCCACGGCGTGGCTGCGGCGGGAATGGGGGCTGGACAAGCTGCTTGGAGACGCGGGGCAGAAAAACCGGCAGGATCACCGCCATCATGCGCTCGATGCCCTGATCGTGGCCCTGACCGATCCGGGCCGTCTCCAGCAGTTAGCGCGGGCGTCCAGGGAAGCCGAGCACCTGGGCAAGCCCCGCCTGTTCGAATCCATCCCACTGCCGTGGGATCGCTTCCTGCCGGATATCGCCGAGGCGGTGGACGCCATCCGCGTCTCGCATCGCCAGGAGCGGAAGGTACGCGGCAAGCTGCACAACGAAAGCTTCTACTCCCGCCCGCTGGGGCCGGAAGAACATCACCACATCCGCAAGGAACTCCACAAGCTCACCCGCAATGAGATTCAGCGCGACGCCATCGTCGATCCCCGCGCCCGCCAGCTCATCCGCGAAAAGCTCGCCGAAC
>CAYNMV010000110.1:0-7737 GCA_964398315.1 uncultured Tepidisphaeraceae bacterium
AGTTTCGGTAGCGCGGCGGCGGCCGTGCTCCTCCGCCCCGGCCCCTCGGCCGAGCCCCGCCCCGAGGGCAACGCCATCTACCGCATCGATGCCGATGGCTTCGTCACCGAGCTGTTTCGCGGCCCGGTTATGATCTTCGACATGATCCACCAGGAGGGCCGCCTGATCGTGGGCACCGGCAGCGAGGGGCTGGTCTACCAGATCGACCCCCGCGCAGAAGAAACGGTCATCCTGGCGGATCTCGAGCCCCAGCAGGTGATGAAGCTCCTGCCAGCGCGGGATGGCCGCATTTACCTGGGCCTGGCCAACACCGGCGGCATCGCCGCCATGAGCGAGGGATTCGCCCCCACCGGCACCTACACCAGCCCCGTGCTCGATGCCACCCAGGCGGCCCGCTTCGGCAAGCTGCATCTGGAAGGCACCCTGCCGGCTGGCACCGCCATCCAGGTTTCCACCCGCAGCGGCAACGTGCGCGAGCCCTCTGAGAAGGGGTGGTCGGCGTGGTCCGAGCCGGTGGATGCTCAGCAATTCCTTGACATTACCGCCCCGCCCGCCCGGTTCCTGCAATACCGTCTGCTGCTCAAGACCACCGCCCCGAACCGCACGCCGGTGGTCGGCCTGGTCGATGTGGCCTATCAGCTGCCCAATCTCCCCCCGCGGATTCAGAGCATCACCCTTACCCCCATCGCCGCCGAGGCCGGCACCGCACCATCCAAACACACCATCACCTGGCTGGCGGCCGATCCCAACGGCGATGACCTGGTCTACAGCCTTGATTTCCGCCAGGGCACCACCGGCCCCTGGATCGCCCTCAAGGACAATTTGACCGAGAATACCTGGGAATGGCCCACCCGCTCGCTGGCCGATGGCCGCTACTACGTGCGCGTAACCGCCTCCGACGCCCGCGCCAATCCGCTCGGGCAGGGGCACACCGCGCGCCGAATCAGTGATCGCCTCACCATCGACAACACCCCCCCGCTGATCGGCGACCTGGACCACAAGCAGACCCCGGCCGGCCTGGAAGTCAGCCTGCGCGTGGTGGACCATGCCGGCACGGTTGCCGGCGTGGAATATGCCGTGGATTCGGCCGAGGACTGGCAGGCCGTGCTGCCTTCTGATACCATCTTCGACTCGCCGGCCGAGGCGGTTCGCTTCATCATCCCCGACCTGAAACCGGGTCCGCACCAGGTGAGCATCCGGGCGACCGATGCAGCGGGGAACCGGTCCCTGCAGACCCTGCAGGTCACCCTCGCCCCCGGGCCGGCCAACGAGTAACACCCGGCCCCAGGCCCGTACCGCCCGGCCCGAGGTGAAGGACGCGAAGACCAGGATGTAAAGGATTAATCGACATGCACTACCCACGCCGAATCAGCAAAGTCAAGCGCGCCCGCAAGCTCGGCTTCCGCGCCCGCATGCGGACCAGCAACGGCCGCAAAATCATCAACCGCAAGCGCCGTTTCGGCCGCCGCGTCCAGGTTGTCTGAGCCGCGCGCGGCGAATGCTGAATGCTGACCGATGCGCTGGCAGCGCGGGGCCGGCCCCGCCGCCTCCGCCGCCGCCGCTCAGCATTCAGCATTTTCCTTCCCATGCTCCCCTACCTCCTCGACTCCTTCCCCGGCATCGGCGGCGTGATCAAACAGCGCCCCGAGGACTTTTTCGTGCAGGAGCTGCCCCTCTACGAACCCAGCGGCGAGGGCGAGCACCTGTACGTTGAGATCCAGAAGACCCGGCTGACCACCTTCGACGCCATCGGCCGCCTGGCCCAGGCCCTCGATCTCGATCCCCGCGCCATCGGCTACGCCGGGCTCAAGGATGCCTTCGCCATCAGCCGCCAGGTCCTCTCCCTGCCGCGTCGCGGCCTCGATGAGGACAGGCTCCGCGCGCTGCGCTGGGATGATCTGCAGATCCTCTGGGCGATGCCCCACGGCAACAAGCTGCGCCTGGGCCACCTGGCCGGCAACCGCTTCGCCATCCGCATCCGAAACGTCCAGCCCACCGATGTGGTCAAAGTCCGCCCGGTGCTGCTCGAGCTGCACCGCCGCGGCATGCCCAACTATTTCGGGGAACAGCGCTTCGGCCGGCGATCAGACAATCACCTGCTGGGTGCTGCGCTGATCCGCGAGGACAACGATGCGGTCCTCAGGCATCTGCTGGGCAGCCCCGACCCCCGCACCGATGATGCCCAGACCCTCGAAGCGCGGATGCTGTTCGAAGAAGGCAAGCTCGCCGAGGCGATGGCCGCCTGGCCCCGCCGCTGCGGCGTGGAGCGGCGGGCGCTGGCCCGGCTGATCAAGACCGGGCGGGCGGGCGCGGCCGTCCGCGTGATCGATCAGCGCCTGCGCTCACTGTGGGTCACCGCCCTTCAGTCCCACCTGTTCAACGAAGTCTGTGCCGTCCGTATCCGGCAGAAAACGCTCGATCAACTGCTCGCCGGCGACCTGGCCATCAAGCACCAGAACAGCGCCTGCTTCAAGGTGGAGGACCCGGCCGCCGAACAGCCCCGCGCTGACCGCTTCGAGATCAGCCCCACCGGCCCGATGCTCGGCTACCGCATGACCAAGGCCACCGGCGAACCCGGCCGCATCGAGCACGAAGTCTTCGGCCGTTACGGCTTCAGCCCGGATCGCTTCCGCGGCGGCCACTGGGTCCGCGCCAAGGGCCAGCGAAGGGCGCTGCGCATCCAGCCGGTCGACCTCGACTGCGCTGCCGGCGTCGATGAGCACGGCCCCCACATCACCCTCGCCTTCACCCTCCCCCCCGGCGCCTTCGCCACCACCCTCCTGCGCGAAATCATGCGCAGCACCGATCCCCCCACCCCCGCCCCCGATCCGCTGGCCCAACCGGCGGATGACACCGACCCCGACCCGCGCGAAAGCGATGCGCAAACCGACAGCCCGGCCGATACGCCCGGCGCTGCGGATCAGACGATGTAGCCAGTCGACAGGGGAACAGACAGAGCAGACAGGCCAGCGCCAAATGCAGACAGGCGAGCGTAGAAGGCAGACAGGCGAGGGCCGAAAGCAGACAGGCGAGCGTAGAAAGCAGACAGGCGGGAACAGACAGCAGGCAGGGGAAAGCGGAGAGACGGCAGCGGGCGGGCGATCCGGGGCCGATCGGTTGATTCGGCCGGGCATCGACCGCCCGCTGCCGGTTTGTCTTACGGCATCTCCAGCCGGATGGGGGTGACAAAGCCGCCGGAGAGGTTCCGCACCGCCGGGTCTTCCAGGCCGATGCTCACCCAGCCCGCCCCGCTCACCGGGGCATCGTAGGTGATGGCGATGGTCTGGGGTGTCGGGCGGCTGGCGCTGATCGGCATGGCCCCCACCACGCTCGTGAGGAACTGCGGCACACCATCCAGCACCACCGGCTGATCGAAGCTATAGGTCATCGTCGACCCGCTGGCGCTGGCACTGATCAGCCGGATGGGCGTGGCCCGCCGGGGCAACGTCGCCGAACCCAGAGCGCTTCTGCGCCCCCGGCCCCGGCGGGATCGGGTTAATGAACTGGACATGGAAAATCTCCTTTACCACTGTGTGTTGTGCGTTGTTGGTTGATGGCGGGAAGCGGGGGCGGGCCCTGCCCTGTTCCGCAGCCGGCCTTCCCGCCAGTCCCGGGCGCGCTGGCCCGCTGGCGGGCGATGGCCGGACGGCGGCCTGGGAAGGGGATGGGCCCCGCACCCCGGTCCGCCTCAGGCCGCGATGGCCAGGCTCACCGGGGCGCTCCAGGGGCCCGTTTCGCCCCGCCGGCTGGCCCAGCGGGCGAAGTAAGTGGCCTGCTTGCCGTTGTCGGCATGGCTGAAGGTCACCTCGATGGGATTGCGGGTGAACTTGCCGTAGAACTGCGCCTGGCTCGGATCGGCGATATCGGCATCGTTGATCGCGATGAACAACTGGAGTTCGCTGGCCCCGAAGGGCTTGGCGCGGCTGTCCGGTGTCAGGCTGTCGCTGAAGCGCAGATTCTGTCGACCCGGTGTGGCGGCGATGACCGCCAGGATGGGCGAGGTCTGGGGGCAGGCGATCGGGTCCCGCCCATCGTTCACCGGGCGCACGCCGATGGCGAGCTTGTCCGGGTTGTTGATGCCCGCGTTGTACTTGATGAGGATGGCGTACTGCCGGCACAGGGCTTCGGCGATGGCCCGCGCTTCATCCTTGGCCTGGATGCTCACCCTGGTGCGCTGGGCCGGATTGATGGCGATGGTGTAGGCCGCGGCATACGCATCGACCGCATCGGCGATGGTGGTGGCATCCGCCGGTGTGAGCATATACGTTGCGGGGGCAGCGCTGATGCCGCCGCTGAACGTCTGCATCCAGCCGAGTGCCCCGGCATCGGTTACGGGAATGAATGAATCGGACATGGAACACGGCTCCTTTCAGTGAAAGGGGTAAGAGAAAAAAGAGAGGCTCATAAACGATCGAACCCGTACACAACCCCCAAACTGGCGGGCACAGGTACCATCGACACCGGGCGGATGCGGATTAACCAGTTTCAAAAAATTGTTTGCCCTCTGCGCGCTGGATCAGGCCGGGCGGTCGGCAGGCGGGCCTGGGCGCGGTTGGCCCGGGGGCGGCCGTGCGGGCGTGAATGCTGAATGGGCGCAGCGCCAGCGTGCTGGCCTGTTTCCCGGATTGGGCTTGCTGCCCGGGCGTCCCGGGCGGGTTGGGGCCGCCGGCGGACGGGCGGGCCGGGGGTGAAGGGTCAACTGGGGCGGAGCCGGCAGCGCGCTGGAGCAGCGCGGCAGCGCGCAGCGATCGCCCGCGGCGAGCACGCCTGCATGAAGTCAGTCGATCCGGGGCGCTGGCGGCGTCCGCGGGGATGGGCGTGCCGTCCGCAGGGATGCGTGTGCTGTCCGCAGGGATGCGTGTGCTGTCCGCAGGGATTGGCGTGCCGTCCGCAGGGATGCGTGTGCCGTCCGCAGGACCCCGGCTCGCCTGTTTGGCATCCGCACGGGAACCGGCGGCGCTGGACAGCGCTGTTTTTACCGGGTCGACTGCTCGACCAGGGCGATCTCATCATCCGTCAGGCCGTAGAGCTGATACACGAGGCGGTCGATTTCGCGGTCGGTGGCGTCAATCTGGCGGCGGATCTGCTCCCGTTCGTGGGGCATCAAACTGCGGCGCTCTCGCACCCGCAGTGAAAGTATTTCATCAACAAGCGATACGATTTGGTCTTGCTTTTCCTTCTCTGCATCCTCTTCAAAATGAAGGATGGGCAGTGGAATCGACAGCAGATCTGGCTTCTTGACCTTTGGAAAGGTCTTCTTCTGATCAAAGAAACGCGTCAACCAGTAGAAGCGACCAACCGCAGATGAGATGATGGCAAGGACAAACCGGAGATCATAGTTTGTGCGCGTCGTGAAGTAGATGTTGTATATGGTATTTAGCGTAAGCAGTTCGGGAGGTAGAAGCGTTGCAATAGGTACTCGTCCGATCTGCCGAACACCGATGCGCGCCTGCCTATACACGTTGGGATTCCCACCGCTTTTTATCGCTTCCGGTCGAAAGTCAACGAACTCAGTGCTGTCATGCAACAAGTATCGTTCGATGTGACCACCATCAATAACACGTCGATAGGTGGCCGTCTTCTTCGTCGGTGCAACAAATGCCTTTCGGTCATACGTCTGAATGCCAAAGTACGCAGTAGCAAAGGTACGTAGCGGAATTCCCCCCTTCTCTAGTTTTTGAGCCAAGGCCTCAGAATGAGAACCTGCAGTGGTCAAAAACTCAAGACGAGGGTGTGACCGCCAAGAATCGATCCGAGCCGTAGACGTCGATATAGTGCGATCTGCTGCAACCCGCTCCAATACTGCTGCCGCCTTGCGGTCTCGCTTCTTTTTCCGCTGGGCGATCAGAATCGCCGTATCAACACTTGCTGCGAATACGTTGTAGTCAAACAGGCGCAGGGCAATCGGCTGAGTCTCGGTAAGTATGACGCGCCGAAGCTCCATCGCATGGTGATTGCGAAGGAATGTATTGGGTATGATATAGCCGAAGTACCCTCCCTCTTTTAAGAGATTTATGCTGCGTTCGGTAAACAGATGGTATGTGTCAATCTTGTATCTCGCAGCATTGAAGGATTGCGCGAAGTAGGCGAAGATCGCTGGATTGTCCAACGACTGCGCCAACACATACGGCGGATTTCCAATTACCGCATCAAAACCTTCGACCTGCGGAAACGCCCGCTCGAAATCGAAGGGATTGACCCGCGCCTGCTCTTCCGGCGTCATCTGCTTCCAGACGTCGGTGGCATAAATGTCGGTGCCGATCAGGGAATTGCCGCACTTAATATTGTTGCCCAGGTCCGGCAGCGCCCGTTCGCGGAACAGGGTTAACTGGGCTTTAAGAGAATCGGCCGTCTCCCCTTCGAGGCATCGCAGCAGCAGGGACAGCTTGGTCACTTCCACCGCCTGGTAGTCGATGTCGACGCCGTGGATGTGGTCCAGCAGGATGCGCTTGCGCTCGGCGGTGGTGAGGGCCCAGTGGCCCAGGGCGGGATCGGGGCTGTGCACGCTGCCAGCGCTGTCGGCGGTGAAGGCGGGTTTATCGGCCGGGCGGATTTTCGCATGCTTCCCCCGGGCGTGCTTCTCAGGGCCATCGTTCACGTACCAGAGCAGGTGCCAGTCCAGCAGGTACTGGTAGGCCCCCAGCAGGAACGAGCCCGAGCCGCACGCCGGATCGAGGATTTTGAGCCGCGCTGCCTCCCTGGGCGTCTTGCCCTCCAGCAGCTTGCCGACAGTCTGTTTGACGATGTAATCGACGATGTAGGTGGGTGTGTAATAGACGCCGCCGGCCTTGCGCACCTCCGGCTTGGGCTCGATCTTCGCCCGGTGGGCGGGGGTGAGGGTGATGATCGAGCCGAGGAACCGCTCGTAGATGTTGCCGAGGATGTCGGCCGAGACAACGGTGAACTCGTACGGGCTCTCGGGGTAGTACAGGCGCTTGAGAATCGATTTGAGCGTGGCATCATCCACTTCCAGCCCGGGGGTCAGCTCATCGGGCCCCTCCTCCCGTCCGGGCTCGCGCTTGAAGTGGAAGAGCCCCGAGTTATAGCGGGCATCGGCCTGGCGGAAATAGTCCACCAGCCGCCGATACACCTCCCGGCCCTCGCCCAGGTGCTTGAGGGCATCGGCCGTCTCCACCCCCCGGTCCTCGCAGATGCGCAGGAAGATGATGCGGTCAATGATGCGCTGGACGGCGAAGTTGAGGCCGGCGGCATCGAGCTGCGGGTTGCGCAGGGCCAGGTTGGTGGCCAGCTTCTTGCGCCAGTCCTCGATCTCTTCGAGGAAAGCATCATCGAACGCCTGCGCCCCCCGCCCCTTTTTGCTGGCGATGTAGCGGTCAAACTCACCGGTGAGGATCGCCCGCTTGCTGAAGGTGTTTGACAAAAACGCCCAGCGCTCGGGGATCTGGGTGTAGTGAATGTAATCACGGCGGGCAACGGCGGGCTTGTCAAACTGCCTGGGCTTGACGCGCGTATCGTAGATCGCCAGTTCCTCGAAGTCGGTCAGAAGCGACACCGGCAGCCGGGCGCTCCAGGCATAGCGGCGGAGCTGGTACGCCGGCTCCCAGTTCTGTCTGATGTTGACCGCCGGCTTCTTGGCTTCGAGGAAGAACTTGCGCACGCCGCCGATGCGGAAGGAATAGTCCGGCGCTTTGGTTGCGCCCCCCACCTTCACCCGGTCCTCGTGCACCACCTCGCGGTAGGTCTCGGCATACCCCTGACGATTGTCCACATCCCACC
>CAYNMV010000110.1:7747-8287 GCA_964398315.1 uncultured Tepidisphaeraceae bacterium
CCCCCGCGCGCGGAACAGGGGAGTGATGAAGTCGAAGCGGAGCTGAGTCTCGTTGTAATCGGGCGACCGCACCTGGTCGGCCGGCTGGTTGAACCGGTCGATCAGTTGGAGAACGGTATCAGGACAGGACCCCATGGCCCGCACGTTACCGCATGCGCTGCCCCCCGGCAACGCTCGGGTCCGCTGCACAGCGCCCGCCCGCCCCGCCTGCCCGCCTGCGGGCCGATCGCCCGCCATCAAACCACGTCCGGGAAAATCGGCGATCGGGGGCTGAGCGGGCGGGGGGGCCGTGGGATCAGACGAAATACCGGCGGGATCTTGCAAAATGGCGCGGGGATTTCGTCTAATGGCGCGGGGATTTTGTCTAATCGCGCGGGGATTTCGTCTAGTCGCGCGGGATTTCGTCTAATGGCGCGGGGATCTTGCATCCTCCTGTCGGCATTTTGCATCCTGGCGCGGGCATTTTGCATCCTGCCGTGGGGATTTTGCATCCTGCCGTGGGGATTTTGCATCCTGCCGTGGGCATTTCGCACCCTGTTG
>CAYNMV010000111.1:0-8100 GCA_964398315.1 uncultured Tepidisphaeraceae bacterium
GAAGCCGTACTCCACCAGCACCTGCTTGCGCTGGCGGTCGCCGTTGTACATCGCCCGGATCTGCGGCAGCGTGACGTGCGACTCATCGATGATCAGCAGATAGTCCTCGGGGAAATAATCGATCAGGGTATACGGCTTCTCGCCGGGCTTGCGGCCATCGAGATGGCGCGAATAGTTCTCGATGCCCGAGCAGTAGCCAACCTCGAGCATCATCTCCAGGTCGTACTTGGTGCGCGCCAGCAGCCGCTGGGCCTCCAGCAGCTTGCCTTCGCCGCGCAGCTTCATCACCTGCAGCTCCAGCTCCTCCTTGATGCTCTGCACCGCACCGGCGAGCTGGTCCTCCGGCATCACGTAGTGGACGGCCGGATAGAGGAATACCTGCTCCTCGCTCTTGATCAACTCGCCGGTGAGCGGGTTGACCATGTCGATGTTGGTGATCTCATCGCCAAAGAACTCGATGCGGTAGGCGAATTCCTCGTAGCTGGGATGAATCTCCACCACATCGCCGCGCACGCGGAAGGTGCCGCGCTTGAAGTCGATGTCATTGCGGCTGTACTGCAGATCGATGAACCGGCGCAGCAGTTGGTCGCGGTCGGTCTCCACCCCCTTCTGGATCGGCACGACGCTTTTCTTGTACTCGGCCGGCGAACCAAGGCCGAAGATGCACGACACCGAGGCCACCAGCAGCACATCGCGGCGGCTCACCAGGTTGCTGGTGGCGCTGAGGCGCAGCCGGTCCAGGTCATCGTTGCGGCTGGCATCCTTCTCGATGTAGATGTCGCGCTGCGGGATATAGGCTTCGGGCTGGTAGTAGTCGTAGTAGCTGACGAAGTAGCCCACCGCATTGTGGGGGAACAGCTCCTTGAATTCTTCATAAAGCTGGGCGGCCAGCGTCTTGTTGTGGCTGATGACCAGGGTGGGCCGGTTCACCCGCGCGATGGTGTGGGCCATCGTAAAGGTCTTGCCAGACCCGGTGACACCCATGAGCGTCTGGAACTTTTTGCCCTCGTTCAGCCCGGCGACGAGCTTGTCGATCGCCTGCGGCTGATCCCCCTGGGGCTTGAACGGACTGACCACCTGAAAATCGGGCATAATCGGCGACTCCCTAACAACAGTCGGACCGATTATACGCCGCCCGCAACGGGCTGGCTTACCGCCGGCCATGTTTTCTGCGGCCCGCCATTATTTCTGACCGGCCCCTGTTCACGGCCGCTGAGACAGCAGCCTGTGGCCGGGCATCGCCGAACAAGATTGCATCAATCGCGCCCTTGTCCGACAGTAAATGGCCCTGTTCCATTGGCATGCCGGCGATGCGATCTGCGGCCCCATCCACAGCACCGGCTCGTGACAGCCGACGCATGAGGCTGTAGAAAATGATACACTGCGCTGGCTTGCCAGCGCGTTGGGGCTGGGATAACAGCCGGCCTGGCGGAGGGGACAATACCGTTTGACTCCCCCTGGGTTGCGGGCGATGGCCTGCGCAGGAACATTCGCGTCATTCGTGGGCAAACAGCTTTGGAGGAATCATGCTCAGAAACGTGTTGTCTTTCATGCTGCTGCTGCCGCTGCTGACTGTGGTGACCGGCTGTGGCGAAGGGGATGCCGGAAACGGGGGCGCCGATGGCGCGGCCTCCGGGCAGCGGATCAAGATCGGGGTGTCGATCCCGGCGGCGGACCACGGCTGGACGGCGGGGATCGGCTACTGGGCGCGGGAGGCCATGAAGCAGTACCCGGATGTCGAGTGGGTGTATGCCACCGCCGACAAGCCGGAAAAGCAGATCGCCGACATCGAGGACATGATGGCCCAGCGCGTGCAGGGGCTGGTCATCCTCGCCACCGAGAGCGCTCCGCTCACGCCGGTTGCCAAACAGGCCAGGCAGCGCGGGGTGAAGATCATCAATGTCGATCGCGGCTTCCTGGAGCCCGTGGCCGACATCTTCATCGAAGGCGACAACAAGTCCTTCGGGCGCAAGAGCGCCCAGTACATGGTTGAGAAACTCGGCGGCAAGGGAAACATCGTCATCCTGCGCGGCATCCCTTCCACCGTTGACACCGACCGCTACGAGGCGGCGATGGAGGTCTTCAACCAGCATCCCGACATCAAGGTGCTGGCGGCCCAGCCGGGGATGTGGAACCAGCAGCGCGCGCTGGAGGTGATGCAGAGCTACCTGACCCAGTTCCCCGAGATCGATGCGGTGTGGGCCGCCGATGATGACATGGCACTGGGCGTGGAGAAGGCGATCAAGGAGGCCGGCCGCACCAACGTGTGGATCCTGGGCGGCGCGGGGATGAAGGAGATCGTCAAGCGGGTGGGCGAGAACGATCCGCTGTTCCCGGCCGACATCACCTACCCCCCTGCCATGATTGCCGCCGGCATCCACGCCGCCGTCGCCGAGCTGCGCGGCCAGCCGCTCGAAAGCGCGGCCGACAAGATGCCCGAGCACCTGCACGTCAGCCCGGAACAGCTCCGGGTGCAGCCCGATGAGAATGGCCAGCGCCACATCAAGCTGGATGTCTTCCTCATCACGCCGGAAAACGCGAAGGAATACTACTTCCCGGATTCGGTGTTCTGAGCGCGCCGATGGGTGATGGGTGATGAGCGCCAGAGGGCCATCGCCGCCCTGCTGCTCATCACCCATCACCTGTTCCCCATCCCCCTCACCACGTATAGCGCACGGTGTAGGTAATCGTCTGCTCCTCATCCGGTTTCACTTCCACCGGGATGTGGATGGTGCGGGCATCGTGTTTTTCCCAGGGATCACTGCTGCGGGTGATGGCCCAGTTGACCCAGCGGTAGAGATTTTCCTTCACGATGACCGTCACCGGCTCGGTCTTGTGATTGCGCAGCTTGATCTCGAAGCTCTCGACGATCCATTTCTCGCCGGTGTTGACCTGGAAGTCGGTCTGCTTGCGCTCGCCAACGATGTCGAAGGCGCTGCCCAGGCGGATCATGAGCTGCTCATCCTTGGGCGTGTGCTGGATGACATCCTCGCCGATGAACTCGAGGTTGTTGTCGGCCTCATCGCGCTTGAAGACGCGCACCCGCCCCGCCGGCAGCGGAATGCCCAGGCCGTTGGCCTCCTTGTTGTCCAGCAGGAGGTAGATGTCCACCTTCTTGTTCATCTCGGTGCCGAGATTGCGGTCGGCGTAGGGGCTCTGAGGCATCCAGAGGCGATATTGCGGCGGCAGGCCGTAGTAGACGAAGGTCTTGTTCACCGGCACGCCGCTGCGGGCGTCAAACAGTTCGATCTGCTTGGTCGAGTTGGCCGGAATGCTGGTGGGCCGGCCGAGGGTGTAGAGGTGGTATTCGAAGAAGCTTTTTTCGACAAAGCCGGGGGCTTGTGCCGCCTGCCGCTCCCGTAGGCCCATCGCCCCTTTGTCCGCATAGCCATACTGCGGGGGTTGGATGCGCTGCACATCGCCGGCCACAAGTTTAAGCGTGGCATCGGGATAGCTCGCGCCGCTCTGGTTGAGGATCGTGACCCACGCCCCGATGTCAGCCTGTCGGTCATCGGCAGACAGCACCAGGTTGTAGTCACTGCGCCAGGTGATGCCATCGGTCTGGTAGGTGACCTGCACATCATGCCGGCCGGGCTGCTTGGCGCTGATCTGCCAGACGAGGGTGGGCTTGGTGATCAGGTTGGCGGCGTCGGCCAGTTGGATGCCGCTGTAGCCGTTGAGGATGCGGACCTGTCCGTCATCGGTGCGCACGACCAGGCCGGCCGCGCTGCTGAGGAGCTGGCCGGTGATCGTCTCCACCCGGCCATCGGGCAGCGTGCGCTCGATTACCACCTGCTTGTCGAGATATTTCTCCAGCAGCTTCTGGCTGTTGAGCAGGTCATATTCGTAACTTTGCTCAATGACACCGGTGCCGGCGGTGTCAGTCAGTGACAGAAACCGGACAGTCGTGGGGTCGATACCGCTGGCGACATCGGTGAAGCGGAGGGTATTGAGGCCTTCTTTCAGTTCGATCGGCCGGATCTCGCGCACAATACCGTAGCCAGGCATCACGACCTGCTGACGATAGTGCGGATTGAGGGTTAGCTGCTGGGCGTAGGCCTTGGGGTCGAAGGTGGCCGGGTCGGCAGTGGAATAAACGGTCAGGCTGAAGCCGGGATCCGCCGCCAGCGCGCTGGACGCCAGCAGGCACGTTGCACAAAACAGTTGCTTGATCATTCCCCCTCAGACGCCCGGCGGCGGTGAAAGTTCCACCCGCAACGCAATCCTGCCACGTCTGACGCAAGCCGCCAGCACATGGGCAATCTCATTCAGAGGGCTTTGCCGGACGGAGGACTTCATCCGTTGTCGTGCGGCGGAGCGTGAGCGCGGGATCGTGCGGGGCGGGATGCTCCTCCACCGTCTGCTTGCGATAGACCACCTGCTGCGTGACATCCTTCTGCAGCGCACGGCGGATGTGTCCGACCTGTCTGCCAAGCCAGTGCATGAAGCTGGAGGATGGCACGGGCGGCTTGGACATGGCAATCAGGAGAGGAAATGATCGGGGGATCGCGTGATGGCATGCGCTGCGGGCTTTTCAATCACGCGATCCCCCGATCACGCCACGCCTCTTTCAGTGTTTCTTCTCTTCCGGCCAGGTGATGCCGGGGTCCTTGTAGTCGTGCGGGTCTTCGGGCAGCGAATCGATGATCTGGGTCAGCTTTTCGGGGGTCAGTTCCTCGTGCAGCACCTCGTTGGTCAGCGCAACCGGGGCGGTGCCGCAGGAACCCATGCATTCCAGCTCGATCAGAGTGAAGCGGCCATCGGCGGTGGTCTCCCCCACCTCAATGCCGAGCTTCTTTTTCACGGTGTCAGTCAGCCTGGCAGACTCGCAGATCTCGCAGGCCAGCGAGCGGCAGACAGCGATCAGATACTTGCCCTTGGGCTTGAGCCAGTATTCCTCGTAGAACGTGGCGGTATCCAGCGCCTCGGCCGGGGCGATCTCGAGGAACTCGGCAATTTCCTCGATGGCCTGCATCGGGACCCAGTTATAGGTGTGCTGCACCAGGTGCAGTGCCGGCAGCAGCACCGCGCGCTTGGTCGGATAGCGCGGGAAGTACTTCTCGCGCAGATGCGCCTTCAGCTCCTCGGTGAGGTAAGGGGTATCAGACGTTTTGACCTGCTGGTCCCGTCGGTTTTCTACGATCCATGCCATGACAAACTCAATGCGGATTGAGGCATGCGGCAAGGGCCGCACCCTGCTGCGCATTTCCTTTCGTTAATCCCGATCTCCCGGCCGGCCGCGATACGGCCATTGTCATCGGCCCGGCCTGCACGCCTACCGGTCCAGTTCCGCCGCGATGATGTTGATGCTGCCCAGCACGGCCACCGCATCCGACACGAGATGGCCTTCCATCAGCTTGGGAAAGACCTGGTAGTTAATGAAGATGCACGGGCGCGTCCGCACGCGCCAGGGCACGTTGCCGCCGTCGGAGACGATGTAGTAACCGAGTTCGCCGTTGGCGGTTTCGATGCAGTTGTACACCTCGCCGCGCGGCGCGCTGAAGCCGCGGTTGGTCATGATCAGCTCAAAGTGCTGGATCAGTCCCTCGATCGAGCTGTAGACCTGGCTCTTGGGCGGCAGCACTTCCTTGCCCTCGGGGCTGACGTTCACCGGGCCGGGCGGGATGTTGTCGATCAACTGGCGGATGATGTGGATGCTTTGCTTGATCTCCTCCAGTCGCACGAGATAGCGCGCATACACATCGCCGGTCTTCATGATCGGCACCTTGAAGTCCACCGCCGGGGCGCCCTGGCCGTCCCAGTTGTCGGCGAAGCAGAGATACGGCTCATCCTTGCGGATGTCGCGGGCGACGCCGGCGCTGCGCGCCATCGGCCCCGAGAGGCTCCAGGCGATCGCCTCCTCGCGGCTGATGACGCCGATGCCCTTGGTGCGATCGACGAAAATGCGGTTGCGGTTCAGCAGCTTCTCGATGTCCTCGATCGCGCGGGGCAGGCTCTCGTTGATCAGCCGCTTGACCATGCGGACGAAGGTTTCCTCATCGGGCAGGTCCATGTTCAACCCGCCGACGCGCGTCCAGCTCGTGTGGAAGCGCTGGCCGGACATGAACTCAACGATGTCGTAGATCAGCTCGCGCTCGTTGAAGCCATAGAGGAAGGCGGTCAGCGCGCCCAGGTCCAGGCCGGCCGCGGCGATGCACAGCAGGTGCGACTGAATCCGCCCCAGTTCCCCGGCGATGGTTCGCAGCACCTTGCAGCGCGGCGTGAGCTCGATGCCCATCAGCTTCTCGGCCGCCCCGTGCCAGGCCAGCTCGTTGTAGATCGGGGCCGAGTAGTCCATCCGATCGACGATGGTGACATACTGGTTGTAGTTCAGGTGCTCGCCGAGCTTTTCGAAGCCCGAGTGCAGGTAGCCGATGTGCGGCGTGCATTTGATGATGCGCTCGCCATCGAGCTCCAGCACCAGGCGCAGGGTGGTATGGGTGGCCGGGTGCTGGGGACCGAAGTTGAGCGTCCAGCGATTTTCCGGATCGGAAGCGGTCTGATCCAGCAGTTCCGGTTCGGCGGGAGCAAGTGTGTAAGGCATGAGTCTTTCCAGTTTAAGCCAAGTCAGCGCAGAGAAGCCAACCGGGTCGGTGGGATTATAGCGGTCAGGGACAGATGCACTAGAACCGAAAATTATCCTAACATTTTTCTTGACCCAGCCCCGATCCCGGTGTACAGTGCAATGGCCACCTCAGCACAGCGCCCGCGCGTATGTCTATGGAATGGTTCTCATCACGCTGGCCGCCCTTCTGGATGCCTGGCATCCCCTGCATCTGTGGTGCTGAATGTGTGCCGCCGAGTGCAGTGTTCCACGTGGAACAGTGCATGGGATCGTGAAGAGCCCGATCCGCTTCACCCTGGCTATACGGCCCATCGGCACGCGGCGACGCGGGTAGCCCTGGGCTGAATGGTGTCGGCCGCTACCTTGTCACTTCCTGACTGACCTGTCCTTTGTCTGTCAGTCGGCCTGTCCTGATCAGATGCGGGGGTTTGAGTGCATTTCGCTCCGCTGTCCATGCATCATCCGCCCCGTTTTTCGTGACTGCCCGCCCATCCAGATTTGAGCCATCCCGCGCTTCCCGTTACGTTATGCCCCATTGTTCCACGTGGAACAGTGCAGGGTGATGACGTGCGAGAGGGCGCGATTCATCCCCCTTTCCCCCCTACCGGAGGTTGCTCCATGGAACGTCCCAAAGATCGTCCTCGCTTGGGCCGGGGCCTTTCCAGCCTCATTTCCGTCTCGCGCCCCCCTGCCGAGGAGGCGGCCGCCGCGGGTCTGACACCCGCTTCCGCTGGCGGCCAGGTGTCCGAAGCCGGCGGACAGCCCCCTGCCACCGCGGCGCTGGTCCACGTGGCAGAGATCGCGGCGGACCAGGTCCGCCCGAATCCCCATCAGCCCCGCCGGTCCTTCAATGAGACCGCCTTGAAGGAGCTGGCCGACAGCCTCAAGACAACGGGCCTGATCCAGCCGATCATTGTCCGCCGGGTGACCGACGGCTATGAGCTGATCGCTGGCGAACGGCGACTGCGGGCGGCGAAGCTGGCCGGGCTGGCAGTCGTGCCGGCCCTGGTGCGGGAAGCCATCGACGCGATCACCCAAGCCCAGATGGCTTTGGTTGAGAACATCCAGCGTGAGGACCTGAACCCGATCGACCGGGCCGAGGCCTACCAGACCCTCATCCGCAACCTGGGCCTGACCCAGACCGAGCTGGCCGACCGGCTGGGCCAGGAGCGAACATCGGTGGCCAACTACCTGCGGCTGCTGGACCTGACCGAGCCTGTCCGCCAGTTGGTGCGCGATGGCCGACTGCCTGTCGGCCATGCCAAGGTGCTGGCAGGCGTGGTCGATCCGGCCGAGCAACAGCGGCTGGCGCAACTGGCGGTGGACCAGGACTTGACCGTACGCAACCTGGAGCGCCTGGTGGCCGCGCCCCATGTGGAAAAAGCCCCGCCGCCCAAGCCATCCGCCCACTTGGTCGACTTGGAGAAAAGCCTCGCCCGTGCGCTGGGCATGCGCGTGCAAGTGCGCCTGACCCGCGGCAGCAAGTCCCGCGGGCGGGTGGTCATCCACTATGCCGACCTGGACCAGTTCGATCA
>CAYNMV010000112.1:0-7317 GCA_964398315.1 uncultured Tepidisphaeraceae bacterium
ACGCTGCCGGACTGTTTCATGCTGGTGAGCATGCGCTGGATTTCGCTGGTGCGCATCAGCTCTCCGAAGAGGGTGGCCAGCAGGGGATTGCCGCCGATGTTCTCGTTGGTGCGCACGCTGGAGCCGAAGTCGACGAACCCCACCCCTTTTTCGGTGATGACGAAGTTGTCGAGGCGCAGGTCGAGATGGATGACATCGGCCAGCTCGTGCAGCGCCATCAGCAGTTCGGCGGCCTGGCGGGCGAACTCAAGCTGGGGGAGGATCGGGCCGCCGTTTCGCAGCCAGTTCATCCAGAGCTTGCGGACGTAGCCGCGGTGATCCTGCTCCATGTGGATCACCCGCGGCACGCGCTCGCGGTAGCGGGGCGGCAGGTGGCGTTCGAGGATGCGCAGGATGGCGGCCTCGCGGGTCAGGAACAGGGGGAAAATCTTCTCGGTGAATTTCTGCGCCCGGCGATGGATCTCGGTCAGCGGGGTGCCGGGGAACTTGGCGCGCAGGCGCGCCACCACGCGGTCGAAGCTGGGGATCTGCTTGAGCACGATCCATTCGCCGGGGCGATCGGGGCAGGGCTGCAGCTCCACGTGATAGGTGAAGCGCTCGGTGATCTCGCGCGGGCGGATGAGCAGCGTCTTGCGGGCGGCGAAGAGATAGCGCGGAGGGCACAGCAGCGGCAGGCGCATCCCCAGGCGTTTTTCCCGCACGATGGCGCCATTGGTCTGCACCGCGAAGCCGCGCTGCTGGAAGCGATCGGCCAGGCCGATCAGGTTCTGGCGATTGCTGGTGATGTAGATGAACATCCCGCCCCAGCGCAGGCGATCGAACACATCGTCCGGGCCGTGCGGTTCATCCTCCACCGCGAACAGGTAATCGACCATGCCGCCGGGCTGGGTGAGCGAGGTCTTGTCCGCCCGGGCGCGGTACTCGGGGTCGCGCAGCAGGCGCGACTCAATCGCGGCGGCGATCATCGCCTCCCGGCGCAGGGGGGCCATCGCCGGCGGCAGGTGCGCTGGCGGCTGGAGCAGGCCGACCTGTCCAACTTGATTCAACACGCTGGGCAATTCTCATCACGGGCACTGCGCCCACGGCGGCCCGCCGACACGCACCGGCAGCGCTGCCGGGCGCAAGCCGCCCCAGCCAGGCACCCGGCAGACGCAATCACCGGGCCACGCTGCGCACGAAACCGGCCGATCGCGGGCCGGCCGTTCCACCGGCATCGTCCGCTGTCCGCCTGGGCCGGCCGGGAGGATGGCCGCTGGGATCCATTCTGGCCAATCGCATCCACCGGGCAATCTATTCTCCCGCCCGCTGACCTTGCAACCGCAAACCCCATCGACAACACTGTTCCGATAAGATGCCGGCCCCCATCCCCACCATTCGTACCCGACGCTGGAATGATCCGGCCGAGCCGGGTGAGGGTTGCCGTATCCTGATCACGCGCTACCGCCCCCGCGGCGTCGCCCGGGCCGAGGAGACCTGGGATGAGTGGCAGCCCAACCTGGGCCCGAGCCGGGAACTGCACGCCGCTTTCTGGGGCAAGCACGGCCTCACCCCCATCACCTGGCAAACCTATCTCGCCCGCTACCGGGCGGAGATGCGCCAGCAGCGCCAGCGGATCGACGAGCTGGCCCGCCGGGTGCTGGCCGGTGAGTCGTTGACCCTGCTCTGCTCCTCGGCCTGCCAGCGCGAGTCGCGCTGTCATCGCTCGGTGCTGAAAAAGCTGATCGAGAAGCGTGTGGCAGCCCTGGGCGGCAGGGCCGGTGAGGCCGACTGATGCGGGCGGGCATCCGCCAGGCGGCCTGATCACCGGTGCGGCCCCGATCACGCCCGATCCATCCCGGCGGGCCCGGGTGAAATCATCCCGCGCGATGAAGCAGACGGGTTGGCGCGGAGGGGGCATCGGCTTCGGAGGCGCTTGATCGGCGGGTACCGGCGGCTCAGCCGGGCGGCTCGGGCGGTGTTTCTGCCGCGCGCTGGCGGGGCGGCGCTGGTGCGCGGGCGGCGGCGAGCGCCTGCAGGCGCTGGCGGCGATGGGCGATGGTCTGGCTCATGCCCAGGACGGCCAGGTGGAAGCGCGCTGGGGCGGTGGTGAACGCGCGCTGCAGGTACTGGTCGGCCAGCGCGAATCGGCCCATCCAGTCCGCCCCCCGGGCCGAGGCGAGCCATACCTCCCAGCGGTGGGGCATGCGCTGGCGGGCATCGGCCAGGACGGCATCGGCGAACACCAGTTCACCGCGCAACTGGGCCTCATCGGCGATCACGATGGGCATGCGGTTGGAGCCCGGCTGCTGGCTCATCGAATAAAAGTAGAGTGCGCGCGGCGTGGTCCACTGCAGGGCGTAGTGGATCGACACCGCCGCCCACGCCAGCGCCAGCACAGCGGCCAGTGCGCGGCCCGGGCGGATCGTGGCCAGGTGTCGGCCGATCAGCGGCAGCAGAAAGGCCGAGGGGAGATAGATCAGCCGCTCGCCGAAGTGCGTGCCGATGATCAGCCAGGCGTTGCTGATGATGAAATAGGTGGCGGCCGCTGCGCTCAGGCAGATCAGCGCTGGCCAGTTGCGCTGCCTGAACCAGCGCACCGCCAGCCCGGCGATCAGGATGAGCCCCAGCGCGCCAAGCCAGAGGTGTCCATCGCGCCAGCCGCCGGGCTGGAGGTTGTCGCCGCCATGATCGATCGACATGCGGCCGGGGGCGAGCAGCAGTTGGACATAGCGGCCGAGAATCTTCAGCGGCCAGAGGAGGCGATCGACCCCCCGGGCATGGCCCACCGGATTGATGCTCTGATCGATCCAGAGGGGATCGGTCATGAAGCCCAGGAAGGTCTCGCGCGCAGTCAGGTAGGCCGAGAGGGCCCAGACGGTGATGGCGGCGGCGATGCCCGCCCGCCGGCGCTCATCCGGGCTGGCCTGCGGGCGGTGATGCAGCCACCAGATCAATCCCAGCACGAACGGCAGGACGATCGCCTGCTCCTTGCACAGCAGGGCTGCCAGCGACAGCACCAGCAGGGCGATCACGCGCCCGCGCGTCCACGGCCGCCAGGCGATCAGGCAGGCGGCGACAAAGAGAATCGTCACCAGCGACTCGGTGCGGTAGGCGGTGATGCCGATGATCTCCGTGCGCGAGGGGTGAACGGCGAAGAGCACCCCCGCGATCGCCGCCGGCCCCACGCCAAACAGGCGCAGCGCCAGCAGGGTTACCAGGCCGGTTGCCACGCCATGCAGCAGCAGGTTGACCAGATGGAACGCCCATGGGGTGCCGCCGTGGATCCACCACTGCAAAGCGAAGGTGGTAGAGGCGAGCGGGCGATAGAGGATGTCTGCGCCGTGCAGGTAGAAGGTGTCGGTCCAGAGTTGCCCGAAGCGCGCGGGGTGATGGATGCGCGGATCGTTGAGCAGCAATTCGACATCATCGTACGCGAAATCAATCCCAAGGGTCGGGAGGAATGGCAGCAGCGCCAGCAGGGCGGTGAGGATCGGCAGAAGGCGAATCAGGCGCTGGGGCATGATCATCGGAGTATACCGGCGGTTGCCGCCCTGGCAGGGCACGGGCCGGGCAGAGGGGAATGGGCCGCAAGGATGTGCCATTCAGGAGCCGCGTGCGCCGTCGGGAGGAAAGCGGAGGATCCAGATCAACGCGGGTCGCTTCTCACTGTATATTCATATGACGCGGATTGGCGGAGGGTTCGATGGTGCATCCTCCGCCATCCGCGTTCACTTTTTCCGCCTGAAATCATCACTTCCGCAAGAGATCGGTTTGCAATCCGTTGGCCAGCTATTAAAGTCTGCCCGCTAACCATCCGATGAAGGCGCCCGGGAGCCATTGTTATCGGGCCTCCCGCTCGTGCATCACCTGGGCGGTGGTGTTGCGGGCTATACGCCACCGACCCCGAGGAATTTGTTCCATGTCGATTGCCACCAGCTGGGATGCGCCCAGCGAGATTGAACTGTCCCCCGAGCCGCGCGGCATCTGGTCTAACCCGCCCACGCTTATCAAGTGGCTGTTCGTCGCTGATCTGGCCGTGGCCGCACTGGCGGTCATCTCACACGGTGTCGGCAAGGTGCTGGGCATCGGCAAGATCGACATGTTCCGCCTGGGGCAGGAAAACAACCTGCCCACGTGGTACTCCTCTTCCCAGTTGCTGCTGGTGGCGCTGGTGCTGCTGCTGTTTGCCCGCCAGCGCATCGAGCGCCTGGGGCGCTTCGACTGGCGGCTGATGCTGCCGTCGGCGTTTTTCTTCCTGCTCTCGCTGGATGAAACCGCCTCGATGCACGAGGGCATGGGCGATGCGCTAGAAGGGGTGCTGGCATCGCTGGGTGGCGGTACCGGCATGCGGGTGGGCGCCTGGACGCTGGTGGCCGCACCGGTGTTCCTGGTGGGCCTGTTCATCGTGGCACGGCTTACGCGGGCGTTCTGGGCCCACACGCCACGGGTCAAATGGAAGTTCATCATCGGCTTTGCCATCTGCTTTGTGTCAGCGGTGGGCGGGGAACTGATCATGAGCGCTGTCCCGGCCGACAGCCTGGCGGAGAAGGTGGAAACGCTCTTCGAGGAGACCGGTGAGATGGTCGGCATCACCATCCTGCTGTGGGCGGCGCTGGACCTGCTGGCCAGCGAAGATCACCCGCTCATCAGCCGCCGCCGCGCTGTGCGTCCGGCCGTCGAGGAGGAGCCGGTCGAGGTGTGATGCCGATTGCCATACCCGACCCAGATGAATCATGAATAGCCGCCTGCAGCCATCCGCTGCAGGCGGTTTTGTTTTGCGCAGCGCGAGCGTGAACAGGGAGGGTGCGGAACCCTGGCACGCTGGTGCAGGCCGGCGATGCCACGCATCAGGTCATGTGCCGGACAGGCATAAAGCCAGCGGCCATCACGCGGGAATCTGGGGATTCCGGTCGTGATGGCCGCTGGTGGTCTGCCTGATGATTGCCTGTCGGGCCGCCCCCGGCAGGGGCAGGACAGGCGCTCGGATGATTACTTGTTGAGCTCTGCCGGGCGGGTGGCCGGGCCATCCTGGGCGGGGAGCGTCCAGTACTGTTGCAGAAGCTTCACCACGGGATCGCGCCCGCCAGCGCGGCGGTTGGCTTCGGCGAGGTACTGCGCGGCCATCTCTTCGCTGCCGCTGTTGTACGCCACATACGCCAGCAGGAACATTGCTTCCGGCGAGTTCTTCTCAACATCCGCCACGAACTTCAGTTCCTTGACGATCTTCTCAATGTTCTCCTGTCCGAACATGGCCTTCAGGTCGTACTGCGCCAGCAGCAAGGCCGGATCCTGCGCGAAGGCGTTGCGCAGGGTCGGGTAGGCGCGGGCGAAGGAGGTGCTGCCGAGCAGGGCATTGACCTTGCCAAGCTGGATCAGCGGGTTGTTGGGGGCGACCTGCTCGGCCGCCTCATACCGGATCAGGGCATCGCGATAGCGGCCGCGCTGCAAGGCATCCTCGGCCTCCTGCATCACGTTCTTCAGGCCCTGGGCCTGGATGCCTTCGGCGAGGCTCTTGACCTGCAGCGGCGGCTGGCCGGGCTTGGGCAGATCCTCGGGGATGACGATCTCGCGCTGCGGCACGGCCGGGGGCAGGACGGCGTGGCCGGGCGGGGGGGTCACATCAGCCGGTTGACGCACCGCGCCGGTGTCGCGCCGGGGCTGGCCGGGCTGAACGCCCTGACCCGGCTGCACGGGCTGCATGCCTGGCCGCTGCGGCTGGCGCTCCGCGCCCTGGGCCTGAGCGAGTTGGCGCTGCTGCTCGCGGAATTCGCGGGCGGCGATGTCGGATTCGGTCTGGGTCTGCTGCTGATAGCGTTGCAGCCGGCGCTGCAACTCGGCGTACTGGGTGCTCTGCTGGGCCGGGGTGGGCAGCAACAGGCGATTGGCCCGTGATCCGCCGGTGGCCAGATCGCCGGTCAGGGCTGAACCCTGGAGCAGGTTCTGCTGCTGCTGAGCCTGCTGCTGGCCAAGCGCGGTATTTTCGGGTGATTCAAACGGACGTTGGAGAGCATCGTTCAGCCCCTGGCCCGGCTGGGGCTGCTCGGTGGCGTCGCCCGGCTGTGTGGGGGCGGCCCACAGATTCATCAATTCCTGCTGCATAGATTGCAGTTGGCGCTGCTCGGGCGTGGTCAGGCCCTGGGTGGTGGTGTCCGACAGGCCGGTCAGGTAGGGATCATCAAGGCTGAACTCGCGCACGCCGTACAGGGGCGAGCCACTCAGCACCGATTGGTGATCGATCGGCGCCTGGGCGCCGCTGGGTAGGATCAGGGCACCCGGGCGGGCATAGTTGATACTACCGGGCTGGCGGCCGGCGATGCTGCTGTCGATGCGCAGCGCATCGGAGGCATCCACAAAGGCGCCAGTTGCGCCCACCTGGGCGGTGTTGGGCGGCGGCACAACACCGCGCCCCTGTCCGTAGAAGGTCTGCGGGCGGGTCAGATCGACCCGGGCCGTGCCGGGCAGGGGAACCCCAGCGCTGTCGCGGATGAAACGGTCGGAGGTGATGCCGGTCGTCGAGCCACGAAACTCGCGGGCATCGAACGTGCTGACGCTGCCACGGAAGTGGCGGCCGGCGGTGACGTTGCCGTAGACAATGTCATCCGGGGTGACGGCGGTGCGGCGCCCGACCGACTGGTTGTATCCACCGCTGCCGATCTGGTTGGACGCGTCCAGCGCCCGGCCATCGGAGCCGACCTGGTACTGCGCCGGTGCGGAAGAAGCCAGCCCCAGCGGGATGGCCGCAACTGCCGCGATCAGGAGTTTTTTCGTGGTTTTGCTCATGGTGCTCACCTTCGCCGTGGGATGGGTTGTTCCGGCGCGCCTGCCGTACTGACAGCGGCAGGCTCCGCAATTCTGTACTATATCTTATTTTAGGACGTCAAAGCCAGCGGGGGAGTTGCACAACCCAAAAGAAAAATAACCCCGCCTGGAACCTGCCAGTGGGGAAGGGCGTATAATGCTTGTGTCCGGTAATGTGGTGCCTCACACCGGTCCCACGGGTGCGAATCGGTCGCACCTGCCAAATTTGTCGGCTCGGGCAGTTGACACGCGATGCGCAATCGCTAAATTGCCCGACTCACCTGATTTGCAGGTGAGCGGAGATCCTATCGCCCTGTCGAGGGCGGGAGCTTCGGAGAAACCACGAACGCCTGAACGGACTTGACTGTATGACCGGTGATCGGATTCGAATTCGGATGGAGGCCTACGACCATCGGGCGCTGGACGCTTCGGCGAAGGAGATCGTCGATCACGCCAAGCGCACGAATGCTCGCGTCTGCGGTCCGATCCCCATGCCGACCCGCGTCGAGCGCTACACGGTGCTGCGCAGCCCGCACATCG
>CAYNMV010000113.1:0-6484 GCA_964398315.1 uncultured Tepidisphaeraceae bacterium
ATTCCCACCATTGACCCGGATCTGCCGTTTTATGCGGAGCATCGGGCGGCGTTTGAGGCGATTGGGACGCGGGTGATGGTGTCATCGGCCCAGACGGTGCGCATCGGCAATGACAAGGCGGCGACGCACCAGTGGCTGGTGGATCATGGCTTTCCCACCGTGCGGCAGGGGACGGTGCAGCAGGTGCTGGCCGAGCCGGACCAGTGGCCGTATCCGCTGTTCGTCAAGCCGCGCGGCGGCAGTGCCTCGATCGGAGCGCAGGTGGTGCGCGACCTGGATGAGCTGCGCATCGCCACCCGCGGCGGTGATTACATCGTGCAGGAGATCGCGCCCGGGGGTGAGTACACCGTCGATGTCTATGTGGACCAGTCGGGCCGCTGCCGCTGTGCGGTGCCGCGGCTGCGGATCGAAACCCGCGGCGGTGAGGTCGTCAAAGGCATGACGGTGCGCCATCCGGTCATCCAGGAAACCGTCGCCCGCGTGGCCGAGGCACTGCCGGGGGTGTGGGGTGTGCTGAACATCCAGGTGTTTTATGATCAGGCCACCGGCCGCCTGAATATCATCGAAATCAATCCGCGCTTCGGAGGCGGCTATCCGCTTACCCATGCCGCCGGGGCGCCGATGGCGCGGTGGGTGCTGGAAGAACTCACCGGCCGCCCGCTGAGCGCCCGGCCGGATGACTGGACGGACGGCCTGGTCATGCTGCGATACGATGAAGCGGTCTTCGTCAGCCGGGAGGATGCCGGCCTGGCCAGGGCGGATGCAGCACAGGCCATGATGATGAAGCAGGAGGGCAGATAGAGCCCATGACCGCGCAATCCCCACAATCCGCGCAACCAGCGCAGCCCACATCCCCCGCCGGCGATGCTCCGCCGCTGCCGCCACTGCGTCAGAGTGTGCTCAAACGGCTGTTCGATCTGGTGATGTCATCCATCGCGCTGCTGATCATCGGCGTGCCGCTGCTGCTGATCATGCTGATCCTGCGCCTGACCGGCGAGGGGGAAGTCTGGTTCCTGCAGGAGCGCGTCGGGCTGGGCGGGCGACGGTTCAAGGTCTACAAGTTCGCCACCATGCGCAAGGACAGCGAGTGGACGGGCAACAAGGACATCACGCTGCGCGATGATCCGCGCGTGCTGCCGTTTGGCAAGTTCCTGCGAAAAACCAAGATCAACGAGCTGCCGCAGCTCATCAACATCTTCCTGGGCGACATGAGCTTCGTCGGCTGGCGGCCGCTGATGCCGAAAAGCTTTGACTATTACCCGCCGCACATCCAGCAGCGCATCGTCCGCCTGAAACCGGGGCTGACCGGGATCGGGTCCATCGTCTTCCGGGATGAGGAGGCGATCACCGCCCGGGCCAGCAAGCCGCCGGAGCGGGTCTATCGCGAGGATATCGCACCTTACAAGGGAGAATTGGAGCTGTGGTACCAGGAACATCAGAGCTTCATGCTCGACATGAAGCTGCTGCTGCTGACGGCCCTGGCGGTGGTGCGGCCGGGGGTGCGCCTGCATGAGAAATGGTTCAAGGATCTGCCGCCCCGCCCGGCTTCGCTGGGGTAGGGATCCATGCATCCAGAGGGCCGGGGCCCAGGGGGCTGGGGCAGGCCGCAGAAGCTATCCGAGCATTGTTCCCATCTTCCATACCGCGCCCGTCTGCGCACGCCCTCAACCCTTACAGACGGCATTTGTTGTGAGTTGTACCCTTTGTTAGGATACCTGTACCCATAGTTTTCGCCGGATTTCGCTTCCGTTTGCCCCATTAATGGGGTAAATTGGTATCGTAAAGCCGATCTATAGGGAAGCAGTATCCTATGTGCCTGCTGTCCTCTCATGCTGCGTTGGTGATGTGCGGGGTGATGCGCCCCTTGCGCTGGGGGATGGGTGCTGGCTGCGGCTGTCGACTTCTCATTTCATCTGCCTGGAGGAGTTCATCATGTTTCGATTCATGACCGCACTGTTGGTGCTGGCTGTCGTTGTTCCTGCCACAGCGTCGCCGGGAGCGACCATTTTCACGACCGTCGATGATGCTCAAGTCAGCACGGCCGTAGACGCGGCGGGTACGAGTGGGCAGGTTGGGTTCTCGGGCACCGATGCCCGCAATGTCGTGTATGTGTTTCCACTGCCCTCTGCGCTGCTCGCCGGCGGTGCGCAGGACAATGAGAAGTTCGATACCGCAACCTTCTCGGCCCGGCTGAACGGAGTGGATGGCACCCTCACCTTCAACGCCGACCTTTACGGCCTCGACTACAGAACGACCCCAACGGTTTTGCTGGCCGACAGGTATGCCGGCAGCGGTGATGTGAACGCCACACTCATCCAGGACAACTTTGTCATGCCTTCCGCGGGCAGTGGGAGAAAGTTCACCGATTCGGATGGCGATGATGCACTGGTGAGCTATCTCAATGACCAGCTGACCGCGGCCCGCCAGGCTGGCGCCACCTCGGCATACGTTTTCCTGCGCTTGAGCCCCGATATCGTTGGGAACAACTTCCTGCGCTACAAGTTTGACATGCGGGAAGTGAGCACCAACAACTTTTACTGGGCCAAGATCGATTACACCACGACGCCCATTCCTGAGCCGGGCTTTGCCGGGGCGCTTGGTCTGATGGCGTGCGCAGGGTTGATGGCTCGTCGCCGCGTAGGATGAGGCGTTCGCAGGGGTCATCGCCTCCAACCGGGAGTCGCCATGAAGCAAGCCTCTCAACGTGCGTTCACGCTGGTCGAGCTGCTTGTCGTCATCGGGATTATCGCGCTGCTTATTTCCCTGCTGCTTCCCGCGCTGAACAAGGCGCGGGAAGCAGCGGTGCGCGTGCAGTGCCTGAGCAATATGCGGCAGTGTTACCTCGCGCTGTCGACCTATGCCACGATGTTCAACGGCCAGGTGCCGGCGGGGTGTGACTGGTCGGACAAGTCCCGCTCCAATGCCGCCTGGACCGTCGTGCCGTCCTCCTATGACCGGTCGACGCTCGAGCCCGCAGGATCATGGGGATACATGAGCAGCTGGGGGCGGGTCTATCTTGCCGGCCTGCTGGAGTCGCCCCAGATTGCGTACTGCCCGGCCGAGTTCACGCCCGGCTCCCGCCTGAACGATCGATCAGAACCGCGCAATGCCTGGCCGCCAGGACGGTGGGGTGAACCCGGTTCGCCGCCGACGGGGACGAGCTGGAGCAACGAGAGCACGACCATCAGCTATGCCATCCGGCCGGTGATCTTCATCGGCGCCCACAACAAGCCCGGGCCGCTGCCCAAGCTCGCGTCCTTGAAGGATGTGGCCCTTGTGAGCGAGGTATTGCGCGCCCAGACGATTGCGCGGCGTCACAAGAGTGGCGTGAACGTGATCAGGACCGATGGCTCGGGGATGTGGGTGCCGCTGAAGCAGTTTGAAAACAATCTCACCCAGTTCGAGGCATACAAGGCGGCGAACAACACGACGATGATGAACCGGCACATGCTCAACGACCCCGAGGCTGCCCCCAAGTTCCACAACAGTGCCTCCGTCCCCCTCCAGGGCGTGTGGGTCGATCTCGATCGGTACTAGTCCCGCTCGCTTGCGAGTGGTCATGCCGCGGGCGGTCTTGTGACGCGGCCGAGGGCGCCGCCGCTATCCCTGGCTCTTTGACATCTGGCTGCCGTCGGCGAGCAGCTGGCCGATCTGCAGGACAGCGCCCTGCTGGATTTGCCGGGCATACGCGCAGGCGCGGCGGGCCCTGGCGGCGGACTCTTCCGGCTGGGCGTGGATCTGCAGGGCCCTGTCAGCGATCTGCTGGCCCGTGGCCTGATCGATCTCGAAGATCCAGTCGGACAGGCCGATATCACGCCACATCTGGCCCTTGCAGGTGTCCGTCGGCTGGCGGAGGTGGATGGCCGGCGTGCCGACGGTGATGGCCAGGATCGGCGAGTGCATCTCGAAGCTGATCAGCAGGCGCGCGCGGGCGTAGACGCTGGTGGCTTCATCCGGAAGCCAGTAGCGATCGCGCCATACGACATGCCTGCGCACATCGTCCGGCAGTGGATCGACCAGGAACTGCTTTCCCAGCTCGATTTCGTAGGTCATCTCCGGGCAGACCAGGACCTTGAGGCCCGCCTCGCGCACCAGACGGATGATCGCCTCGCGTTGCTTGGCATGATCGGTTTCACAGTGGCGCAGGCTGAGTTCATGCCGCTCAAGCTGCTCCTGGCTGGGCGCGTGGCCGCGGATCTGGAAGTAGGGGGTATAGCGGAGACGGGGGATCGCGCAGGCGAAGGCGCCTTCGTCGAGGCTGGCTTGCTTCAGGTATGTCTCAGCCGTTGCATCGTCGCGCAGATCGTACGAGAACGTCGCATCGGGGCCGAACTCCAGGGGCGTTACGGGCAAGCCGCGGCTGCGCAGATGCTTAAGCGAGACGGTGTCGCGCACGTAGATAAACGCAGCCTTCGACAGCAGCCCCAGCAGCTCGTCGTCGGCTGTCTCGATCGTCACGCCGAGGATACCGAAGGGCTTGCCCGTGGCACGGTACCAGGCGTTGAGGTGGTGCCGCGCCACGACCGAAGCGGCGGATCCGTGCACGAGCAGGTCGGCAGAGCGGATCGCCTCGCCCAACTCAGGGTTGGAGGCACTGCCGTCAGCCTTGAGATCGCCCGTGACGATCGTCACGCCCGGAAAGCGGCGGCGCAACATCGCATCCGACTGCATGGAGACATCCGTCGCCCAGAGCGTCACGCGGGCATCAGGCAAGTGCCGCTCAAAAAGCGCCAGGGCGCCCGGTGTGTGGGCAATGTCGCCGATGTTCACCGCCTGCCAGGAGGATCGCAGTAGGATGTGCATTCCGGTTCCCTTCAAGACCGCGTTTGATGGCCAACGATAAACGGATAGGGGACATGTATCCGTCAGTATTATCAAAAATACCGTTGGTTTGCCGCGTTTAATCGTATACTATGGAAACAGGTTCCTCAACAGGAAAATGCCATGTCCCTGGTCATTAAAGGCCCCTTCCCACCGCGAAAAGCATCGGAAACGCTGCGCGATCGTCTGCTGCAGTACCTGACATCGCACCCGGTGAAGACAGGGGATGCTTTTTACTCCGATGCCCAGTTGGTTGAGATGACTGGCCTCAGCCGCAAGGCCGTCCGCCGGGCGCTGGAAGACCTGCAGCGCGAAGGCTGGATTGAACGGGTCACGGGCAAGGGGTCGTTCATCGGCGCGCGGGCATCGTTGCCGGTCAACTCCCTCTCCATCACCCCGCGCAACAGGCGGCAGATGGTACGGATGGCGGTGCTGGCCTACGCGATGGCAGGGTCGGTGCCCGACTGGTACTCGCGCGAGGTCATTGCCGGGATTGATGAGGTCGCCGGCGAGGAGGGAATCGTCATTGAGCTGATGGGCGTCTACACGACGGCGATCGCGCAACTCTCGCAGCGGCTGATCCAGACGCGCCCTGATGTGCTGCTGGTCATGCCGGCGACAAGCCGTCACGCGTTCCTGATCGGCGAAGCCCAGCGGCTGAACATTCCGTGCGTTCTGACGGGCACGCGCCTGCTCGATCTGCACCTGCCGACGGTGTACGAAGATGGCGAGCAGGGGGCGGCGCTGGCGGTGCGGCATCTTGCGCAAGCCGGCCATCGTCGGATCGGGATGCTTCAGCGGCCGGATTCAGCACCGTGGGTTTTTGCCCGCCGGCAGGGGTATGTACGTGGGCTGATCGAGTGCGGCATCCCGCATGATGAGCGGCTGGTCTGCTGGCTGCCGGATGAAGATGTGGAGCGGAGCGCCCAGACGCTTCGCGCGTTCCTTGCGCGCCAGAAGCCGACGGCGTTGCTGCTGGGCAGTGCCTGGCACGTGCGGACGCTGGGGCTGCTGGTCAAGGCGGGTGAAGTGCGTATTCCCCAGACGCTGTCAGTCGTCTCCTTCGACCAGACGTGGGCAGAGTACCAGATCTATATGGGCCTGCGGCCGACGATCGTGGAGCTGCCGCTGCGCGAGATGGGCAAACGGACGGCGCTCATTGCCAAGCGCCTGGCGGCTGGCGAGCAGGTGGATGAGCAGCTCCCCGTGCCGTGCCGGATCGTCGAGGGCGAATCGGTTGCGCCGCCGGCCGATGCGAGCGATACGACGCCATAGAACCACTGGAAACAAAGCCGCTGGAGACGCGCGGTTTGAACTTTCTCGACCTGGAACGCCATGTCAAACCTGTCACGACTTGCTGTTTATTCAGTCACAGTGATCGCCATCATGGCGGCCTTCGTTCGCGCAGATGAGGATTCACCGCCCGCAGTGCGGGCGCCCATGCCATCGTACGGCGAATGGACTTCCAGCCGCATCGGCGGCGGCGGATACGTCCAGAACGTCGTGCCGTCGATGACCAATCCGAATCGCTGGTACACGTACGTTGATGTGGGCGGCCTGTACCGCAGCGAGGATGGCGGCAACTCATGGGTGATGCTGCATGGCGGACTGCCGCCGGTGCGCGGGAACTACGCCGTGCGCGGCCTGCTGGTGGATCCGCGCG
>CAYNMV010000114.1:0-6113 GCA_964398315.1 uncultured Tepidisphaeraceae bacterium
ACCTTGCCGGTGGCCTTGTCGATCTTGCGCGGGCCGGTCTTGTCGATGTAGATGCAGTCAACCGGGCAGGCCTTGGCGCACAGGTCGCAGGCGATGCAGCGCTCCATCTCGAACTCGTGGATCCCGCGATAGCGCGGCGCGAAGCTCAGCCGCTGCTCGGGGTAACGCACGGTAACCGTTTTCTGGAAGCAGTACTTGATCGTGATCTTCATGCCGATCACGATCGAGCGCACGTTGTCGTGGATGTTCTGGAAGTACGACCGGATCATCGCTTAATCGATCCACGTAAAGGCAACAGGGGCAAGCAAGGCATGGCCGGGACGGGCAAACCACGGGTCCGCTGGTGGCAGGCCAACCGAGCGGGATCAGCCATTCAACAACAGCCCAGCCTGTCTGGCATCACTGCAGGGCTGTCCGCGGCATTGTGACGCGCTGGAAGCGGCAAGTCTAACCGCTTCGGCAAGTCCACACGCCTCAGGTGTGTTGCCATGCCCCTGCTGCCCTACTGGCCCGCCGGTGTGGGCGCGGCCTCCGGCTGGGCCTCATCGGGCGCTTTCTGGGGCGGGGTGTAGTCGATCTGGTAGTTCGGCACCACCGAGTTCAACGAGGCGATCCAGCGCAGCACATCACGGACGCGCGGGTCGTTGCGGTCTCTTGCCACCGGCCGATACCCCTGCACCTGCGGATGCGGGTACTGCGCCTGTGCGGGCGGCAGCATGTAGTGGATCAGGAGCGAATCCTGCGGCCGCATGCGATCGATCATGCGGATCTGGGTCTGCTCCCCCGCGAACGGTCCGCCCCCGCCGCCGGGGGTTTCCACCTTTCGAACATACTGCTGGAGGATGAAAAAGTTGGTGTAGGTAGAGCGCTCATCGGTGGCGCGCTCAAAGAGCATGAAATTGCCCGCTTCCGGCGTGTTGTGGCAACCCGCGCTGGCGCAGCCGGCCAGCACGATCGGCTGGACGCGGTGGCGGAAATCCGCCAGGACCTGCGGATCGCCCTGCAACGTCACCCGCCCCAGGTCCTCGTCGGTGCCGTGCTGGCGGATCAGTTGCAGCTTGTCCAGGGCCGAAGCATCCTCGAATCGCCTGGCGTTCAGATTGCCCGCCCGAACGATGTTACGGCGGACGTCTGCCGGCACATTCAGCCGCAGATTCGGCTCCCGGGGGCTGGCTTCGCTGATCTTGATCGCCATCACCTGCTGGGCATTGAGCAGGTTCTCATCGCTGGGCGTGGGGCGACCGCCGGCAGGGGTACCGCCCTGGACGGTATCACCCGGGGGTTGCTCGGGCGGAGGCCGATTGGCAACCCGCCGCTCCAGCTCAATCTGCCGGCGAACCAGCGTGCTCAGTTCAGCCGCCTCGCGGTTGTTCGGGTCAATCTGACGTGCTTCATCCAGAAGATCGCGCGCCTCGGGATAGAGGCGGTTATCAAAGGCCCAGCGCGCCAGCGTGATCCGCCCGGCTGCATCCTGCTCATCCAGTTCCTTGCGCCGGCGCTCCAACTCCTGCTGGAGATTGTCGAAGTAGACAACCGAGTCAATACGGTCGCGCGGTACGCTGGTCTCGATGCCGCGCACGCTGATGGTGACCTGGGCCGGTTCATCGCGCGTGATGTCCCCTTCGATCTTCTGCCCATCGGTCAACGTCACCACGCCCTGCCGGGCGAACAACGCTGTCGTCAACAGGGCGCAGACGAACAGCGGGATCAGGAGATGTCGATTCATAAGCGCTCTCCGCACAAGGTTCTATGAGGATACTAGACTTCGCTTGGAACCGTCGCAAGTTTCGAAATATTCGTCGCCAGCGAGGGGATGCCGGCGTGCGGCCAGGAGGATGTGCCTGGCGCCCCTGATTAACCATCTGCACAACTATCATCTTTTTGCTCTGGACAAGATGGCAGGCCGGCTGCATCGTATGAAGCCAGGATGCGTCACCGTCGATCGACATCGCGGTATGGCGCAGTAGCGGTCTGGGCGTTGGGGTGCGCCGCCTTCTTTTCCGCCGGCTTTTTCGTGCGTTCCGGCGATGTGCGACGGCTTGACCCGCCCGGTGCTCTGCGTGTGATGGTCCTGGCCGTCGGGGCCGGCAGCTGTAACCTGATCGAGTTGCCGGATGGGCGGGTCATCGTCATCGATGCCGGCTCCTCCACCATGACTGATCCGGTTGGCCGCTGCATTGAGCCGGTGCTGCGCAGCCGGGGGGTGCGGCGGATTGAGGCGCTCATCCTTTCCCATGCCAACTATGACCATTTCAGCGCAGCGTTTGACCTGCTGCCGCTGTATCGCGTCCGCCACGTCTACCTGGCCCCGCAATTTGTGGCTGATGCCGCTGACAACCCCGCGGCCGGGCGGCTGGTGGATATGCTCCAGACGCGCGGGCCCCCGCCGCAGTTCCTGGTGGCCGGGCAGTCGATCGCGCTGGGGCCGCAGACGCGCCTGGAGGTCCTTTGGCCGCACGAAGAGGTGCTCGCTGCGGCCAATGAGTCCTCGCTGGTGCTGCGCCTGGTCCACGCCGGGCGGTCGGTGCTGTTCACCGGCGATATCGAGTCGGCGGCCCAGCAACACCTGCTGGACGATGCGGTGGACCTGCGGGCGGATGTGATGATCTCACCGCACCACGGCAGCCACGAGCCAACCACACCGGCTTTCCTGCGGGCAGTCGGGCCGCGCACCGTGATCTCCTCCAATGGCCGCAGTCTCTCCCAGCGGCAGCGCGATTTTGACAGCCTTGTTACCGTCTCTCACCTGCGCACCCACACCGCCGGAGCGGTGACGATCGTCATCGGCCCCGATGGCCGCCTGGATGTCACCCCGTTTCATCCCCGCCGGCCATGACAAGGCCAGTGTGCGGCGGCGGGCGCTGGGGGCGACTGGCAAAATCCGCCGCGGGCATCGACTGGAACGGCTCCGGCGGCTACAACCTCCGCCATGACCAAGACCAATGCAATCCTCGGCGGCGGCGGGTTCCACCATGTGGCCCTGCGTGTCCGCAATTTTGACCGCTCTGTCTCGTTTTATCGCGATATTCTCGGCTGCACGGTCAAGCTGACCTGGGGCAATGCGCCCAAGCGCGGGGCCCTGCTCGACACCGGCGATGGCAATTACATGGAATTGTTCGAACGCCCGGATGAAAAGCCCATTGTGGATGAAGGGCCGGTGCTCCACTTTGCCTTCCGAACCACGGATGTCGATGGCGTCACCGATCGCGCGCGGGCGGCGGGGTATGCCGTCATCGTCGAACCCAATGACCGCACGATCCCCAGCCATCAGCACGGCGAAGTGAAGATCCGCATCTCCTTCTTCCGCGGCCCCGATGGCGAGCAGGTGGAACTGTTTGCCAGCGAACTGCTGTGATGCAGGCCCCTGTGATGCAGGCCCCGGCGTGCAAGGCCCCTTTGACGGCGGCCGCAGCGGCGAAGATAGTGACCCAACCATGAGTAACACGATGACACGGGACCAACTGGCCAAGCGAATCGCGGAAGTCGCCCTGCTGCGCGGTGAGTTCACGCTGCGCTCGGGCCGCAAGAGCAATTACTACCTGGACAAGTACCGGTTCGAGACTCAGGGAGATGTGCTGACGGCCCTGGGGCAGTTGTTTGCCCAGCACATCACGCCGCGGACGCAGCGCATTGCCGGAGCGGAACTGGGCGCGGTGCCGCTGGCGGCCGCCACCAGCATGATCAGCGGCAAGCCGTGTGTCTTCATCCGCAATCAGAAGAAGGAATACGGCACCAACAAGCAGGTTGAGGGCGTGCTCAATCCCGGCGATGTGGTCATGATCGTCGAGGATGTGCTGACCACCGGCGGCCAGGTGATCGAGGCGGCCAATACACTCAAGGAAATGGGTGTTGAGGTGGAGAAGATCGTCGCCGTGATCGACCGCCAGGAAGGCGCACGGGAAAACATCGAAAAAGCCGGCTACGTCTTCGATGCCCTGTTCACGACGGAGGATCTGGGAATCAAGAAAGACTGAAGACAACCGACTGCGCGAGCGGGATGTAGCGTGCGACGGCGCGACCAGTCAGGCCGTCGGGCCTGCGACAGCCAGCGCGCCGGGTCATCCCTCCGATCCGCCTTAGTCTTTCTTATCGCCCGCGCCAACACCCTGCCGTTTGGGCTCGGGGACGCGGAAGGTGGTCTGGCAATACTGGCATTTGACCAGCTTGCCGCGGACATCGTCCGGCACGCTCAGGATCTTGCGGCAACGCAAATTCGGGCAAATCATCTGCACGGCCATAGCACCTCTCACTGCAGTATCGTCACCTGAAAGGGGCTGCTTCAGGCTCCTTGGGATTATCGGACATTAACCCACGCTGGCATGAATCGCCGCGGGATATGCGGTCTTCCAGGCGTGCAATGACCGAGGCCATCAGGCCGCCGCCTCGCAGCCAGCGCCGCCATCGTTGACCTCATCGGCGGCCTGCGGATCGGGCCAGATGCCAGGGCCATCGGTGGCGTAGAAGCGCGCCAGCACGTCGTTCCACTGCCGCAAACTTACGACATTAATGAAGGCCGCTTTCACTTCGCTGGCAAGCGGATGAAAGCGGGCATACTTGATCCCCATCTTGCGCATGCGCCGGCCGGCCACCTGCTCGCCGTGGATCTCCATGGCGATGGCGAAATGCTCGCGCAGTGCCTCGGCCTGCTCGTGGATCGAAGGTGGCGCCAGGGAAATACGGCGCAGCGCACCGGCCAGGTCCGCCTGCGATGGTTCAGCCGCTGCCGGGGTGCCAGCGTCAGGCCCGGCAGCGCCACGCGCTGCGTCCTGCCGTCGCACCGCCTCAAGCAACTGGCTGGCATGGGCAAAGATCCATGGATTACCAATTGCCCCGCGCGCGATCCAGACCACATCCACGCCGGTTTCCAGCTTCATGCGCACGGCATCCTCGGCGGTGAAGATGTCGCCGCTGCCCAGGAGGGTTCGGTTCGGGTAGCGCTGTTTGAGATCGCGCAGGACCGTCCATTGCGCCCGCCCCTGGTATTTCTGCTCCACGGTGCGGCCGTGCACGCGCACCGCGCTGTAGCCGTATGCCCACGCCGCCTCGATGAGCTGCTCAAACCGCTCGATCGACTCGGCCGTGTCATCGAATGCCCGCCGCATCGAGAGGGTTGTCGGCACATGCACGGGCAGGGCATCGCGCACCGCCTTGAGGATCTCCAGCGCCCGCGGCACATCCCGCAGCATGTGCCCGCCGCGGGCGGCGTTCTTGATCTTCTTCACCGGGCAGGCGAAGTTCAGGTCGATCACATCGTATCCGTGCCGGGCGAGGATCAGTGCGGCCCGCGCCATTGTGCCGGCTTCGCTGCCGATGAGTTGCCCGGCGATCGGGTGGTCCTCATCATTGATGTCGATCGACTTTTTCAGCCCCATCCCGCCGGACAGCAGGATGGTATCCAGCAGCGCCTCCGTCACCGCATAGGCACACCCCCGCCGCCGGGCAACCAGCCGCATCGCGCGGTCGCTGTACCCGGCCAACCCGGCCTGGCAGAAAGGTGAGGCAAGTTGGATCGGGCCGATGCGCATGCGGGTGGGTGTTTCGTCGGGGTGAAGATGACAGGGTGACAAGGTGAGGGGGTGACAGGGTGCAGCGGGGACCATCGCGCTACGCACCCTGTCACCCTCTCATGCCTTTACGACCGGGAGGGCCGTGCCCTTCTTTTCTTTCTGGATCTTCTCCCAGCCGCTGCCCAGTTCGCCGATGGGATCGGGCGGGAGGATATCGACTTTCTTCTCGCCGAGCTTCGCTTCGCCGCGTTCGACGCGGGCCTGGAAGGCCTTGCACTCTTCCAGCAGGCGTTCGAGGATCTGCTCCTCGGGCACGTTGGCAACCTTCTCACCCTGCACGTAGATGATGCCACGGCGGTCGCCGGCGAAGATGGCAACATCCGCCCCTTCGGCCTCGCCGGGGCCGTTGACGATGCACCCCATCACCGCCACCTTGATCGGCAGCGTGATCTCCTCGGCCAGCTTCTTGCGCACATCCTGCGTCAGCGTGAACAGATCGACCTGGATGCGGCCGCAGGTGGGACAGGCGATCAGCTCTGCCCCTTTGCGCTCGCGCAGACCCAGGCAGTAAAGCATCTCCAGCCCATCCTGCACTTCATAGATCGG
>CAYNMV010000115.1:0-6078 GCA_964398315.1 uncultured Tepidisphaeraceae bacterium
CGGTGTCAAGCAGCCTCCCGCCGGCGATCCGGCCTCCCCCGGCCCTGCTGCTGATCCAGCCGTTTTTATCGGATTATCCCGCCTGTATTCAGCAGCAACCCCATGTTTTTATAAACGAACGTTTGCACAAAAGGGGATTTCTCTTAAAGTCATGGGTACACTCAATATATAGTACCGCTGGCACTGGCATCACGCTGTGGGCCGGAGGAATCGATTCTTACCGCGGACGCAAGGAGGGAAGTTGGCTTCCATCATGTCGATCAACAGTGGGTTACTGGGTACGCTGGCGGTGACCGCCGCCGCCGTGGGTACGGCACAGGCCGCACCCGACGTCCCCGACCCAATCTACATTGGCAACGCCGTTTTTACCGGCCGCAACTTCGTCGACACCGCCCGCCCGGGGGAAAAGACACACAAGGAAATCTTTGACCTGCTGTACGGCGGCGACTTCCAGGCCGTCGGCCTGGACTACACCAACGGCGAGTACTACATGCAGCGGATCCCCGATGATCTGCTCATCGGGGATCAGGTCAGCATCGGCCTGGCCGCCACCTCGCTGTTCGAGTACACCGACCAGACCTGGTTCGATAACTTCAGCAGCGTCGAGGCACACTACCGCTTCGCGGGTTATCAGCAGTCGTTCGGTTACACACTGGCCACGCAGGACAATGGGAATGGCCCGCAGCTGCTCCCAGCAGTTGCCGGTGATATCCCGGCCGAAGATTACGAAAAGCTGTTTGATGTCACGTGGCAGAGTTACGGCGACAACTACGAGCCGATCGGTGTCCATGCCTCCATGCCCGACCTGGGCGGGGCGGCCTTCCACTGGGCACGCGGCCGGGACAACGGCATTTTTACCTCGAACCCCTCCCTGAACCGTGATGGGATGGATCACGTCATCACCTACAAGGTGATCCCGCTCACCCAGGGTCCTGAACTGATGGGTGTGGCCGAGGAGCAGGTCCGCAGCTTCCTCCTGTTCTGGGAAGACCAGACCGTGGATGACAACGTCCACTGGTACGATAAGGGTGACTGGGACTACAACGATCTGGTTGTTGAAGTCCGGGCGCAATACAACAACGGCGTGCCCGAGCCATCGGCCCTGGCGCTGGCGGGTATTGGCGCAGTCGGCCTGCTTCGCCGCCGCCGGCGGTAAGCGCTGGCGACATCATCGAATTGTGTGCAACCCGGGATCCACATCCCGGGTTGTGTCATTTATGCGCAGGCAGCCAGGCCCCTCCCCAATCCGCAAGAGGCCGCCAGCCGGCCGGATGAGGACGTGCCTGGCCTTGGCAGACCTGACCGAGATGCAGGGCTTGGCGAAGGTCTGGCAGATCGGGGCTGTCCAGCAAGCAGGCCGATGTCGCCCGGGCCGCCCGTCTGATTGTTGAAATGAAGCGGCCGCCAGGGGTCATCTCCCGGCGGCCCGGTATCGTTCCAGATGCGCCAGCGCCAGATGCGCCAGCGTTACTTTTTGAACCGCTTGCGGCGCTCCTCGCGCTCCTGCTCCAGCAGTCGCTTGCGGTAATCCCACTCATCATGCCGCTCGACCTTGGTGGTGGGGGTTTCCTCGTACTGCCCCTCGACCTTGGTCTCGCCGCCGGCGTAGGTCCGAATCTTTCCCTCGACCTTGGCGGTTCGGTCGACGAACAGCCGGCCGCCATTGTTGATGACATCGCCGCCGACATTGCCGCTGATGATCACCTTGGTCTTCTCGGCCATCCGCACATCGCCGGCCACATTGCCGAAGATATGCACCCGGCCGCCTTTCTCCACGATCAGGTTGCCGTAGATCAGCCCGCGGGAGTAAAACTTGCCGCCCTCGATGACGGTGACATTGCCCCCGGCCGATCCCCAGAGGGTGAACGGCTCATACACCACCATATCCCCCGCGATCCTGCCACGTTCCTCACGCATGGACGCCTCCCGTCGATGCACTCGCTCATATGGATCCACACACACGCGAAGGCGGCTGATGTGGCTGTCCCATCCCCGGGGGAGCAGCCCAATCCGCACAGATGCCATCGATCCCGTGTGGAGTCAGGTCAATCATAGGCCCAGACGGTGCCGGATGCCCCTTCCCAGGCGGCCAGTCGCCTGCCGCGATATCTCCGCCACACTGGTTTACAGCGTCTCTTCGGCGGCGGTGGGATCGGCCTCGGCCTCACCCAGCGCCAGCCGCAGGCCGCGGTTGCTCTTGGTGTTGACGATCAGCAGCACCAGCAGTGCGGCCACCGGGAAGCCAACGAAACGTGACCACTTGAGGATTTTCACGTTGAGCTTCACGTCCGGCTCGGTGGTATCGCGGCCGTGGGCGGCCAGTTCCGACCAGGTCATCAGCACGCCGGGGATGCGGAAATCCGGATCCTTGATCCCCGGCTTGGACCCTTCGAACGTCAGCAGCGCCTGCCACGGGAACAGCAGCACGATCAGCACAATACACCAGACAAATGCGCTGGTCAGCCGCGACACCCCGATCAGCCGGCCGATGAGCATGATGAGCACGATCAGCAGCAGGACGATCGACAGCACCAGCACGGTTCCCATGCCGATGAATGTGGTGGCGTCAATGATGTATTCCAACACGTAGGAGAGCTTGGGCCGGCCTGCGTTCTGGGCCAGCGACGGCAGCGCGTCGTCCCCGCTGTCTGCCTCTCCGTCCGGCTGGGTAGCCGTAGCCGTGTCGATGACCGGTGCCTCGGCGGCCGGCCGGGCGTACGCCGTGCTCTCGGCCGGCCCATACGCCACCACGAAGAATACCGCCAGCTGCGCCAGCAGGATCACCAGCAAGATCACGAACAGCCATCCCTTGGCCCGGCGGGCGGTGAGCATGGCATCGGCATAGTCAGCGGCGGTGGCAATCGAGGTCACATTCTGAGTCATAGCCTTCCCTTGTCCTTCCCTTGCTCGAGTCACCTCCACGATACGACCCCCTCCCGCCGAACGCAATCGCCCTGTATCCTCTGCGCGCGGTTGCATTTCCCACCGCCACACCCGAAAATCGCCCCTGCTGCACTCGTAGCTCAATTGGACAGAGCATCGGTCTTCGGAACCGAGGGTTGCAGGTTCGAGTCCTGCCGAGTGCGTTACCAACTCCCGACGAATCCGTTACTTCCGAGCAGGCCGGCCCCGAGCCGTCTGGCACGTCTGAACCGGGCGCAGCGCCTGGCGCGGCGCACCCTAACAACCAGGCAGAACCCACCCCCGATGAGATCCAGCGCGTTCTCGCGTACCTGACCGCCCAGGCCAGGAAAGGGGGCGGATCGTGAATCAACACCCCCTGTCGCCAATGCCGGCGCCCGCGCCAGCCATGCGCCAGCTTGTCCACGCCACGGCGCGGTCCCCGCCCATTCACTATAGCCGGTGGCATATAAACTTATGCGCCGGCGGCGGGGAGTTATCCACGCTTTCGACAGCCCACACCACTACTCAGGCGAACAAAAAAGTGTCTTAGAAGGAGTTTGATCATGTCAGCTCTCAACGTCATTCAGGGCTTCGACGTCATCGGTGACAAGTGCTTCAGCGTATTCGAGACGGAGCGGCAGATCGCGGCTGCGGTGGCCCGCCTGGAGCGGATCGAGTCTTTGCCGCCCGGCACGCGCGCCCAGGTGAGCATGCCGGTCGGCGGCACCTGCGACATCACGCTGTGGGGGCCGATCGGCGATGAGCCGGTCATCGTGCGGCGGACAGACGGCAGCGTGCTCCTAGACACTGGCATACCCGATGCCGAAGGGGCGCGGCATTGGTGCCTGATCCTGGTCTATCCAGAGCGGGTCGCGTTGCGGCTGGAATCTCGCGCCACCCTGGCGGTCGGCGCGGTCGAGTTCCAGCACGAATGTCGAGAGGCCTCGTGATGTTGCGCGCCCTGATTGACTTCATTTTGCATCGGAGACGAGCCATGTCCTCGGCGGAAACGCCACCTCCTGATCCGGCGGAGAAGCTCACCCCACGCAACCTGGCGGCGAGCCTCAAGAGTGAGATCTGTCCGGCCTGCGGCCGTCGCAAGGCGGCACGTCGCAGCCTGTGCTGGCGATGCTGGCAGCGGCTGCCGCGCTGGCTGCAGCGGGCTTTGTTCCAGTCGATCGACCAGGGCTACGACCGGGCGATGCTCCAGGCCCTCCGCGAGCTGGGCGCTGAGTTTTTCATCCTGCCGGGCGAATCCAGGGCTCAGCGGATCCAGCGGCTGCCGTTGGATCCGCGGGTCCTGCGGCCCTCCCTCCTGGAGCGATCCCTGCAGTCGAAGGTGTGCCCGCGGTGTGCGGACGCCAAGCTCGCGGGGGCGGTCCTGTGCAACCGCTGCCTGGAGTGCGCACGCGGCGCACTGGCACGGCTGCACGGCGGCCGCCGCGGCCTCGACCTTCAGGCCCTTCAGGCCATCGAGAGCGGGATCTTTGATCGCCTTGATGCCGCCACGCTGCAGAACGATCCGGGCGCCTACGCCCGCGCTCTGTGCGATGCGATCCGCGTCACGCGTAGCCGCCTGTTTTATCTGCCCGAGGAATGATCCATGACCCATTCACGAATACCCCCTGCATCGTCCGACCCTTCGACGCCTGGAGGAGCCTGATTGCGCAGGAGACACCGAGCCATGCCACCGACCAAAATCAGCCGGGAAGCCGCCTATCAGGCGGATTGGTCATTCCGTTCACTGTTCAAGGATTGCTATGTCCTCTGGAGGGCGGGGGGCGCTTACGCGCGTGAGCTGAACCCCTTGCCGGGCCCGGCCCTGACCCATGTGGTCATACCCAAGGCTCCCATTGATGAAGGGAGCAACCGCATCTGGGAGCGGGTGGCCGAGCTGGCGGCGAGCGGGAAGATCGAGGCCAAGGTGGCGCCGGAGCCCGATACGACGCTCTGCGAGGTCAGACGGGGCGTCTGGGGTCACACCATCGCCCTGGCCACCGGGGAGAACCTCGGGGCGCGGCTGGCGCAGCACATCGGCCCGCCCAGCTTCGCCGAGATGCTCCGCCGCCGCCTGGAGGATGCGGGGGCGCTGAAGCTCATGAACGGGATCGTCTACGCGATCGACCGCTCGACCGAGCCGACGGTTCTACGACCCATCCCCGTCAACTCCGAGGAAAAATTCTTCCGCCTCGCCAGGACGGCGTACAAGGGCCCGCGGTTCCGATTCGTCCGGCGCGGGACCGACAGACCCGGCTGGTGGAAGCGCGGCATGGAGCCGGAGTGGTATCCGCCGGGGGTGATCCCCTTCGCGGACCCGCGGCAGCCGGGGCTGTTCGATGACCGGTCGAAGCGGTTGCCGGGGAAGCTGAGGCCGCGCGACGTCGATCGCTGGTTACATTCCTAAGCGCCGTGATTGGCGCAAACGGATGCGCTACCCTTGGCTCAACCGCGGGTGTAGTTCCCTCTTTTCGTTGACCCATGTCTGGCACAGGTCAAGCGTCGCCACGGTAGCTGCTCTGAAAGTCTGGACCAGCTTCGTCTCCTCTTCCTCTGACCAGAGATTGCCCAGGGGCTTACACAGGACCATCTCTAGCTCATATTTGCCCTCTCCTTTGGGGTTCAGGCAGGCCAGCATGTGAGGGTTCGACAGGTGAACGTATCCCGACGTCAGTTCATACACCTTCGTCACGAACGGAAAGCGTTGCGACAGCTGCTGGTGTAGGTACTTATCTGTGAGCTTCTCCCCAGATCGCGACTTCAGATGATGCAGGGGCTTCCCTTCGAGCAACTGCATCACCAGGTCGCCCCTCTTCTCGACCAGAGAGACGGCATATAACCGCATTGCGCTATCCAGCTGCATCCGAATCAGAGACGCGCAGAGCCTGTAGTTCTGTCGCTCGAACAGCGTCTTAAAACCATCTATCAGAGAGAGGGATCGCTGGAGCACCGCCAGTACCACGAGATCAACTTCATAGAGCCGCCCCTCATCCGCGTGCAACAAGTCCTGTCCCAAGGCCAAGTGCGCGGCCTCAAGCTTCGGCAACGCTTCAAGATGTTCGGAGAGCAGGGACATGGCCAGCGATGGTATGCACCACGGCCCTCACGCTCAACGGAACTCACCTCAACCGGTTCGTCATTGCGGGGACCTGCGCCGCCATTCAGGCCGCGCGATCC
>CAYNMV010000116.1:0-6017 GCA_964398315.1 uncultured Tepidisphaeraceae bacterium
GGCTGTGAAACGCCCTCCGATGCGGGTACCCCCGCCTTCAAGGGAATATCCCTTGCGCTGAGCGTGGATGATGAGTCCGAGGCCAGGCGGATGTTTGATGCCCTGGCCGCTGGCGGTCAAGTCACTATGCCCCTGAGCAAGACCTTCTTCTCACCCGCTTTCGGCATGGTGAGCGACCGGTTCGGTGTGAACTGGATGATTGTCGTATCGTCCGATTGAGCAGCGAGCCCCATCCGCGGAAAGGAATACCCATGAGCAGACAGATTTTCGTCAACCTTCCCGTCAAAGATTTGAAGCGGTCCATTGCCTTCTTCGAGAATCTCGGCTTCTCGTTCAACGCCCAGTTCACCAATCATGAAGCGGCATGCATGGTTGTCAGCGAGACGATTTACGTCATGTTGCTGACGCACGAGAAGTTCAGCCAGTTCACCCCGCACCCCATTGCCGATGCGAAGCAGGCTACGGAGGTTCTTGTCGCCCTCTCGTGTGACAGCCGCGCTGCGGTCGATGACATCGTCGCCAAGGCCACTGCCAACGGCGCAACAACATATAACAGCCCGCAGGACTACGGTTTCATGTACAGCCATGCCTTCCAGGATCTCGACGGGCACATCTGGGAGTGGCTCTGGATGGATCCCAGCGCCATCAAGCAGGGTTAAGATGCATTGCAGATGACCAGAGGCTGACACTTGTGGCACAGATCTTTCTCCCCGCGCGGGCTGCGCGATATTGCAGGTGCAGCGTACATCGTGTGCGGGTTGAAGATCTGTGCCACAAGTGAGCCAGCCAATCCGCCATCCGCGGTCCACCTACCTGGAGACGGAACGGCGACCGGCCGGACACGACCGATCGCCGATAGCAGCTCAAACCTATGGCAAATCAGCCAAGTGTAGCCCCCTATCGGCGGCTTTCCCTCCGCCGCATTTTGGATACGTGCGGGGACGGCCGGGCACCCGGCCGGCGGTCGGCCTGCTGCACCCACTCAATCGGTATCGACCGGTGGACAGCACCCGATCGTATGGTAAAATGACCCACCCCTTGTTCCCGTAGCTCAATTGGATAGAGCGTCGGCCTCCGGAGCCGAAGGTTGCAGGTTCGAGCCCTGCCGGGAACGTTTCATCTGACCGATGCCCCCTGGGTTCAGGATGAACACCGGGGGCTGATTCTTTTCCTGTCTCCTCGCCTGCCAAGGATGGCACATGAGGCTGACAAAGTATTCGATTACCTGCCTGGCATTGATTGCGCTGGCCGTGCTGGTTGGCGCAGCACTGCATCGCCCGTCCCGGCCGGTGCTGCGCGTGAGCGGCCAGATGGATCAGGGCGTGTATCTGTGGCAGCGCGACTGGACGGCCAACGTCCGCGATTCGCTCACCTGGTCAGCCCAGCACTTTGGTCGTGTATGCCTGCTGGCGGCCGAGATCGAGTGGCGCGAGCCTAAGCCCGTCATCACTTACCCGCAAATCGATACCGATCTGCTGTGCCGGTTGCAGGCCGAGCACGGCGTGGCGATCGCACTGGCCGTGCGTATTGGCAGCTATAGTGGCCCGTTTGCCGCCGATGCACCGGCCGGACGGGTTGTGCTGGACACCATCCATCGCGTGATCGCCAGCGCCCGCGCTGGGGGATTGTCCTTCGATGAGATCCAGATCGACTTCGACTGCGCTGATGCCCGCCTGGATGGGTATCGCCTCTGGCTCAAGGCGATGCGGCTGGAGGTTGGAGACGCGCGGCTGACGTTCACCGCCCTGCCAAGCTGGCTGAACGAGCGCGCCTTTGCCAGGCTGGCTGACAGTGCCGATGGATTCGTGCTGCAGGTCCACTCCCTGCCGCCACCGCGCGGGGCTGAAGTCCTGCCGCCGCTGTGCGATCCCATTCTCGCCCGTCGGGCCGTCGACCGGGCGGCGGCACTGGGCCGACCCTTCCAGGTGGCACTGCCTACCTACTCCTATCTGCTGGCGTATGGGCCTGACCATCGGCTGCTGAAGGTGATCGCAGATGGAACTGCCGGCGAGTTGCCGCCCGGTGCGCGACTGCGCCGGCTGGATGCCGATCCGACCGCGATGGCAGACCTGGTCCGTGGATGGACGATCGACCGGCCGGAGTCGCTTGTGGGCATCACCTGGTATCGCCTGCCTGTGGCGGGTGAAGTCCTCAACTGGGACCGGCGCACACTCGCCGCGGCCGCAGCTGGTGCGGTGCACGGGCCGGATCTGCGCCTGCGCGTGGAGCGGGTCGAGCCGGGGTTGCGCGAGGTGCAGCTCCGCAACGAGGGCGATGCCGATGGCAGCCATCTGGCGACCATCCGGCTGACCTGGCGCGATGGCCGGCTGATCGCGTTTGATGGACTCAACGGGTTCACCACACAGCCTGGTGAAGCCAACGAACTGCTCATCATTCCCACTGCCACCGTGAACCTGCTGCCGCTCAAGCCGGACCAGCAGCAGACGATCGCGTGGCTGCGGCTCGACCAGGACGAGGAGGTCACTGCACATGTGGCGAGCATCTCTGATTAGCCTGTTCCTGCTGGCCGGGCTGGCGGTGGCCTGGGCATGCGGACCGTATTTCCCCGAGACGCTGCTGGATAATCGCGAGGGCGCGGTCCTGGCGATGCCGCGGGCCGATTTTGAGGTGGAACTCAGGCGTATTGCGCCCAAGGCGCCGGTGTTCAAGGCGGTCATTCCCGCAGAACGCAGCCACACCATCGCCAATCGCACGGCCGAACTGTCGGACCTGCACGCCGCCCTCGCAGATCGTCCCGCCGATGCGCGCGATGCACTGATCAACCGGTATGCACGCTTCCGCACCGCGCTGGAAGAGGTGTCCGAAGGCGATCCCTTGCCGGCGGCACCCGCCAACCTGCCGGCGGAGTTTGATCTCTATGCCCGCGGCCTCCGCGCTTACCGGGCGGGCGCGCCAGAGGAGGCACGACGGCATTGGGAGGCGGTGCTTGCGCTGCCGCCCGAGCAGCGCCGTTACCGCTCCACCTGGGCTGCGTACATGATCGGCCGTAGCCTGGTAAGCGATGATCCCGCCCAGGCCGTGCGCAGGCTGGTGCGCGTACGCGAGTTGGTTGAGCAGGGATATCCCGATCCGCTGGGTCTGGCTGCGGCCAGCATCGGCTGGCAGGCGCGGGCACACCTGATCCAGCGCCAATATACCGAGGCAATCCGCCTCTACCTGCTCCAGCACGCGACTGGCGACCCCAGTGCGGCCGCCTCGTTGAAAATCACGGCCGAGCAGGTGTTCAAGGCTGATCGGCCGGTTCTTGTCGCACTGGCCGGCGATCCCGACGGCCGATCACTGCTGACCGCCTACGCGGTTGCCAGGGGCGGCCGGTTCCACGCGGCTCCCACCGCGGACCAACTGCATGCCTGGCTCCATGCGATCGAGCGCGCCGGTGTGGGCGATGTGCGCGGGGCCGACCGGCTGGCGTGGATGGCCTATCAGGCAGGCGAGATGGCGCTGGCACAGCGCTGGGTTGATCGTGCCCCGGCCGATGCACCGGTGGCACACTGGGTACGGGCCAAGCTGCTGCTGCGGGCCGGGCGAATCGACGAGGCAGCGCACGTTCTGGCGGAGGTTGTGCGTCTTTTCCCGCCTGAGGAGCAGTGGCCCGAGGCGCGCTCTCCCCATACACAGGACATGGAAGTGCCCTATTCCCCGGCCAAACGCGCTGCCGGCGAACTGGCAGTACTGCGGCTGACACGCCAACAGTATGTCGATGCGCTCGACCTGCTCCTGCGCCACGGCTTCTGGAGTGATGCGGCGTATCTCGCTGAGAGCGTCCTGACGGCAGATGAGCTGAAAGCCTACGTTGATCGTCACTGGCCGCAATCGGTCACGCCGGACAACCCCACGGGCGCGATCAGCGATTTCAGAGCCTGGGACGTGCCGGAGTACCCGCTGCGGCTCGCGGCCAACATCCGCTACCTGCTGGCGCGCCGACTGACGCGCATGGGACGATGGAAGGAGGCAGGTCCATACTATCCGGCTGCGCTCCGTCCCCGGCTGGAGGCATATATCGCTGCCATCCGCGCGGGACACGATGCCCAGCGTCCCGCGGCCGCGCGGGCCGAATCGCTCTGGCAGGCAGCGCGCATCGCACGAGAGGAGGGAATGGAACTGCTCGGCACCGAACTGGCACCCGACTTCACAATCTACGAAGGCGCCTTCAGCCGTGGCGCGTGGCCGCTTGACCACCTGAGGCAGGCCACGGATGCGATCCTGACGGTAAGCCGCGATGAGCTTGATCGCGCCAATCGGCACATTACCGAGCCGAATCGCCGCTTTCACTATCGCTATGTCGCCGCGGATCACGCCTGGGCTGCGGCGGACTTGATGCCGGACAACGATGAGCAGACGGCCCGAATCCTCTGCATCGCTGGCGGCTGGCTCAAGGGACGCGACCCGCAGGCAGCCGACCGCTTTTACAAGGCTCTGGTCACGCGCTGCCCCAACACCAGCCTGGGCCGCCAGGCTCGCGAGGTGCGCTGGTTTCCCAGCGAACCATCGCCCTGACGCTGCCCAAGCTCACTGAAGCGGCCATCTTCAAATCACAGGTGGGAAGGCCGTCGGTCACGATCACTCATGGCGTGGGGATTCACGATCGCGCAGCTCATCAACGGCATTGGCAACGCCATCGACCGCCTCCGCATCGATCATGTCATGGCCGATGCGACGAACTTCCTCAGGATCGACGTAGCCGATGGACTGGCGAAACTCGTTCTTTACCGCCTGCAGGCGCTGCTGCATGGCAATGCAGTCGTCCAGAGTGTTGATCGGTACGGCGGAAACATCCGACCTGGCCGCCAGCAGCTTCTGACACTCCGCCTCGTGCGCGGCCAGCAGCTCCGCCACCGGCGTCTCACGGGGAAACTGCCGACGCACCAGGCGCGGTGGCGGTGTAGTCAGGTCGGTCTCCAGGGTGTTGGCGGTGGTCAGGAAGGTGCCATCGGAGAACTCGCTCTCGAAGTCCACCGCCCGCAGGTCAGCCATGGTAAAATGATAGAAGCCGGCGATGATGGCGCCATCGGGCGAGTTCATCACGCGGATGACCGGGCACGGTGAGCCGGCATCCTCGATCGTGCGATCGATCACATCCCCCAGGTGGCGATAGCCGCGCGCGGTGAGCTCGGCCTGCGTCTGGTCGTAAAATGCCCGATCCAGATCGGAAAAATCGGTCTCGCTGGCCTCGCGAAACGCGTGGACTCGGCCGTACATCGCGCGGTTCTGCTCGATCATCTCCGCCGCCGCCCGGTTAAACTGACCGGCAACCCGGCGCAGCAGAATTCTCACTGCGATCTTGATGCCCAGCATCAGCAGAGGTGGCAGCAAGAACATGGCGCCGGCAACGCACAGCAGCACCGCACCGGCCTTGCCACCACCACCCAGTGTATCCCAGCCGTTAAACAGCCAGATCGAACCGGCGACTGCCGCCGCTCCGGAGATGAACATCACCAGCAGGCATCCGCCGGCATTTGCCCGAGCCGCTGCGCTATGCTCCTGGCCAGTCTCTGCGCCGTCGCCGTGCTGCTGCATATGCCTCCTGGTGGAGAGGTGGGGATCGGCGCAGTTATAGCCATCGGGCCGCCGGACGCAAACAAAGCGTGTGGTGCAACACCCGTCCTGTTCCTCCTTTCAGCCCACGGTCTGCTGAAACGCACACAGGCCGCGGAGTGGTCTCCGCGGCCTGTGTGTGGCATGGGTTACATGAGCCTGAATCAGTCCAGGTTCATCGACATCAGGAACTGCGCATTGCTGGGCACCTTCTCCAGGCGGCCCTTGAGCAGCTCGACGGCCTCGACCGGATTCATATCGCTGAGCACGCGGCGCAGGCGATAGACCAGCTCGAGTTCCTTGGGATCCAGCAGCAGCTCCTCGCGGCGGGTGCCCGAGGCGTTGATGTCGATCGACGGGTAGACGCGGCGATCAACCAGCCGGCGATCCAGGTGCAACTCGGCATTGCCGGTGCCCTTGAACTCCTCGAAGATCACTTCATCCATCTTCGAGCCGGTGTC
>CAYNMV010000117.1:0-5919 GCA_964398315.1 uncultured Tepidisphaeraceae bacterium
CAGCCCTTCGTTGTAGACCCACACCCGAACCGCCGACGGCCGAATCATCCCGCGCCTGATCCGTGATCGTGACATGTTCGCCTCCTCGTGGCGATGACCGCAGATGCCCGCGTGCAGGAGTGGCTTGCACCCTGCGTGAGTCAACGTGTCTCTCGGGTGCAACTCGCGCCCCGATGCGCTCCTTGGCGCTGCTTTGGTGGCTTCATCGATCCCCGATCCTGCAACGATCCCGCCAGCAGTATACCCCCGGAACGCCTTCAAGTTGGAACATGCCGTATGGAACATCCCACTGTGCTGCCCGATGGCGCAGTCATGGGAATCATCCCTGCTCTTCGCAGGCGTCAACTGACAGAATCTCAACGAATGCAGCCAGTACTGGCTCTGGTGAGATTGCAGTACCCGATGCAGTCAGCGGCATGAATTGACGGGCCGGTACGGATCGTCGTACCTGCGACTGTGCAAGAACTTGCGACCGCCTCCACCACCTCCGAACTTCCGCAGGCGCGGAGAAGTGTCGCTACGGCTCTGTAAAAACCAGCGACAGGGTTGCGCATTGGCAACGGCGGTGGACGTAGTGCAGCCTGTCGCCATCGCGTGCAGAACGAGACGGTGAACTCGATGCTCAGGCGGAACCTCGGCGCCGCCCTCGCCGGGCGCAGGGCCGGCTATTCCAGGTAGGTGTAGCCTTCCAGGCCCTGCTCGTAGAACTTGAGCAGCAGGCGGCCCTCGTCGATGCTGAGCTTCTGCTCCTTGAGGGCTTTCTCGACGATTTTGCGCATCGAGCGCTGCATCTCCTCGGCGTTGTACTGGACGTACTGAAGCACCTCGCGGACGGTGTCGCCCTCGATCACCTCATCGATCGAAACGTGGCCATCTTCATCGATGGTGACGTGGACGGCGTTGGTGTCACCCAGCAGGTTGTGCAGGTCGCCCAGGATCTCCTGGTAGGCGCCGACGAGGAAGGCGGCCAGGTAATACGGCTCGCCCTTGAACGGGTGCAGCTCCAGCACGCTTTTGACATCGCGGCGGTCGATGAAGTGATCGACCTTGCCATCGGAGTCACAGGTGATGTCGGCCAGCACGCCGCGGCAGGTGGGTTCCTCGTCGAGCCGGTGGATCGGCAGGATGGGGAACAACTGATCGATGGCCCAGGAGTCGGGGATCGACTGGAAGATCGAGAAGTTGCAGAAGTAGGTATCCGAGAGCGTCTGTTCGAGGCTCTCGAACTCCTCGGGCACGAAATCGAGCTTGCGCACGATGTTGAGAATCTTGCTGCAGATGCCGAAGTAGAGGCGCTCGGCCAGCGAGCGGTGCTCCAGCGAGCAGTAGCCGAGGCTGAAGAGGCTCAGCACCGATTCATGCGCAAGCTGGGCATCGTGGTAGTACTCGTGGCAGTTGGTTTCATCCACGCCGATGTAAGTGTCGAACAGGTTCACCACCGGCGCGGGCATCTGTTCGCGCTGGGCATCGGTCAGTTCCTGCGGCAGGTCAAAGCGCTGGAAGCCGCTCCAGCCGATGACGTTGAAGACCAGCACGCTGTGGTAGGCCACCATGGCCCGGCCGGACTCGCTGATGATGGTCGGGTGCTCAACGCCATTCTGGTCGCAGATTTCCTTGATGTGGAAGACGACGTCGTTGGCGTATTCCTGCAGGCCGTAGTTGATGCTGCTGGCGAAGTTGGTCTTCGAGCCATCGTAGTCCACTCCCAGGCCGCCGCCGACATCGATATAGCGCAGGCCCGCCCCGAGGCGCTGCAACTCGGTGTAGACGCGCGTCAGCTCGACGGTGGCGTTCTTGACGTTGCGGATGTTGTTGATCTGGCTGCCGAGGTGGAAGTGCAGCAGCGTGAGGCAGTCGCCCATGCCATGCCGGCGCAGGTAGTCCAGGGCGTCGATCACCTCATGGACGAACAGGCCGAACTTGGAGCGCACGCCGCCGGACTGTTCCCAGCGCCCCGCCCCGCGGGCCGAGAGCTTCACGCGCACGCCGATGTTGGGCTTCACATTGTGCAGCTTGGCATACTTGACGATCAGCTCCAGCTCGCTGAATTTCTCCACCACCGGGATGATGGTGCGGCCGATCTTGGTGGCGAGGATGACGGCCTCGATGAATTCATCATCCTTGAAGCCGTTGCAGATGATGGGCGTCTGGTCATCATCGACAATGGCCATCACCGCCAGCAGTTCGGGCTTGGAGCCGGCCTCAAGGCCGAAGCGGTACTTCTTGCCGAAGTGATGGATCTCCTCCACCACGTGGCGCTGCTGGTTCACCTTGATGGGGTAAACGCAGCGGTACTGGCCCCGGTATTCCTGCTCGGCGATGGCGGCGGCGAAGGCGTTGTGGATCTGGGCCAGGCGGTGCTCGAGGATGTCGGTGAAGCGGATCAGCACCGGCAACTGGATGTCGCGGCCGATCAGCTCATCGGTCAGCTTCTTGAGATCCAGCCCCTTGGCCGGGTCGGCGGTGGGATGGACGACGACGTGGCCGTCATCGTTGATGTCGAAGTAACCCTGGCCCCAGTTGCGCACGAAATAGAGCTTGCGGGAATCCTCGACGGTCCATCTGGGCCTGGCCGGTTCGAGGGCGCCGTTGGGGCCGGGGGCCTGGGGTTGGGTATCGCCGTGGGCCGGGGGGCGCGAGCGCAGCAGGTCATGATCGCGTCCCGTCTCTGCCGTCACTTCCATCGTATGTACGTCCTGTGTTGGGGGCCGGAGCCAAGCGCGGGCCGCCGCCGCGCCGAACAATCCACAATCGTATCGCAACTGTGGCAAAGTCAAGATGCCAGAATGCATTTTTCGCGTCAGGAGGCGGATGAGGGGGTGACCGGAGGAAGACAAAAGGCGAAAGATCAAGGACACGCCTCTCTTCGCCTCTTGCTTCTCATTTCACCCCCTCGCCCGTTCACCCCCTCATCCGCCCCACCGCCGGCTGTTGCTGGGTCAGGCAGTGGATGGCGCCCAGGCCCCAGATCAGCTCCGTGCAGTCGATGCCGATCACCTTGTGCCTGGGCAGGTGGCTTTGCAGGATCTTGAGGGCGATGCGGTCATTGGGGTGGTTATACGTGGGCACGAGGACCGCGCCGTTGATGAACAGGAAATTGATATAAGTGGCCGGGAGGCGCTGGCCATCGTACTCAACCCGGCCGGGCATCGGGATCTCAACGATCTCGAACGGCCTGCCATCCTGGTCACGCAGGTCATCCAGTTGCCGGCGGATCGCCCGCAGGGACCGGTGATTGCGGTCGCGGCGGTCAGGCTCGACGCCGACGACGATCTTGCGGGGCGCGATGAAGCGGGCGAGGTTGTCGATGTGGCCATCGGTGTCATCGCCCTCGATGCCGCCGCTGAGCCAGCAGACGTGCTGCTGGCCGTAGTAGTCGCACAGGTACTGCTCGACCTGCTCCTTCGAGAGGTGGGGGTTGCGGTTGGGGTTGAGCAGGCAGTCGGTGGTGGTCAGGACGGTGCCGCGGCCGTTGAACTCGACTGCGCCGCCTTCCATGATGATGCCCGGATACCAGACCGGCAGCCCCAACTGTTCGGCAATGCGGGTCGGCACCGCATCATCGGCATCGTATGGCGGATACTTGCCACCCCAGGCGTTGAACCCCCAGTCCACAATGCCCAGTTGGGGCGCGGTGCGCTGTGCGCCAGCCCGCCTGGCAGTCGGTCGCCGGCCGCCGGCTGCCCGCTTTTTCACCACGAACGCAGGCCCATGATCGCGGCACCAGCTCTCGTTGGTGGGGATGTGATGAAAGCGCACATTGTCCAGCGGCACGCGGTGCCTGGTCAGCAGTTCGCGGACGATGTACTCCCAGTTGCCGTTGACCACGTTGATATGGACGCGCTGCCGCGGCACGATCTGCCGGATGATGGCCACCAGGTTCTTCGGGATCGTGTGATACTTGTCAGGAAACGAAATCCCCTCCGGCCGCGGCCAACTGAACCATGTCGCGGCCTGCTTCTCCCACTCGGCCGGGAAGGTATAACCCAGCTCGCGGGGGGTCTTGCTCATCACTTTCAGCCTGGCTGTCTTTGCCATCGCGCTTTGTCCGTTCCTTCAGAAAATTCGTGTCAGCGAATAATAGACCATCAGCCCCGTCGCCACGACCAGCGCCACCCGGGCGGACTCCAGCCGGCCATGCCGCTCCCGGTACGCCCATGCCGCCAGGAAGAATGCCAGCAGCGTGCAGCCCGCGCACAGCACGGACGCGCACAGCGCCCAGTAGCTGCCGAACATCTCCATCACCATGAACAGGATCAGCGCGATCACCGCGAACACGAACGCCGTGTAGCCGGTTGGGCTCTGATCCGGCGGAAACAGTCCCCGCATCACGCCTCCCTCAATCACACACCCCCACCGCCTGCCAGCCCGCCTGGCGGGCATCCCACAGTTCAATCCGCCGGTCGCCGCGCCAGATGCGGAAGCGGCCCATCCGGCCGGCGGCGGCCAGCACGTGCAACTCGATGAGATCGGGGTCGGCCTCATCGACCTCGATCGTGATCGGCCCGGCGACGCCGCGGACCAGGTTCTGGTAGGCGAACGTCATCTGCACGCACCGCGCTGCCCGCCCGGCCGTCAGCTTCGGCGCGCTGAGGCAGCCCGACAGGCATAGCATGCACACCAAGAGCATGCACACCAGGAGTATCCGCACCGCGCTCCTTCCTCACTACTGGGTCCACCGCCGCATCAGCCGCCACAGGCTGGCCATCGCGGCCAGAAACAGAAACGTGCAGATGAAGGTCCAGGCCGAGCCCAGATTAAGTAAGGCGATCAAGCCGATGCCGGCGATGCACAGCAGGACCCCGATGCCCGCAAGCAGGTCCACTGCCAGGCCAAGGGCCAAACGCTCTACAAAGCCCCGCCGGCGGCGGCCGGGCGCTTCGTACGACAACGCAGGCACGGGCGGGTCATCGTTTCCGCTCGACATTGGTTCACTTCCCGGCCAGCAGCAGGAACCATCCTGGCAGACCAACCCTGCCCGCTGCCGCGCGCATGGTCCGCCAGGGCGGAGCCAACTCACGGCTCATCCGACTTCGGCTGGATCGGAAATCCGCGGGCATCGCCCGGCGGGTGGGGTGGTTTCCGCAGGCGCTCCCGCAACCGCACCGCCGCGTACCATCCCGCGCCCGCCACAACGATCAGCGCCAGGCCGAGCGCAACCTGCTGCGGCATGGTCAGGGCACGGCCCGGTTCGCCGGGGTAGCCACCGGCCAGCAGCATCGCTGCGAGCATCAAACCGACCATCAGCCAGACGCCGCCAATGAGCACCGCCAGGCTGCTGAGGAAAGTATCCGGTCGTCGGCTGCGCATCGTGTGCCTACTCGGACTTGTCCAGGAAGCGCTTGGTCAGGTTGTCATAGGCATCGATCCGGCGATCGCGCAGGAACGGCCAGTGCGTGCGGCTGAACTCAACCCGCGTGAGATCACATTCCTGGACCAGCACCTGTTCCTTGTCCACCGAGGCGCGTTGCAGTACGCGGCCATCGGGGGCGGCGAAGAAGCTCTGGCCCCAGAACTCGATGCCATCCTCGCTCACCGGTTTGCCCGAGGCGTCGCAGATGTGCTCCAGGCCAACGCGGTTGGGGGCGGCCACGTAGCAGCCGTTGGCGATGGCGTGGGAGCGCATCATCGTCTCCCAACTGTCATGCTGGGCCTGCCCATACTCCTGCTTCTCACTGGGATGCCAGCCAATGGCGGTGGGGTAGAACAGGATCTGCGCCCCCTGCATGGCGGTGAGGCGGGCGCCCTCGGGGAACCACTGGTCCCAGCAGATCAGCGCGCCGATCGTGCCGTAGGCGGTTTCCCAGGCGCGAAAGCCCGTGTCGCCAACGGTGAAGTAAAACTTCTCGTAGAACAGGGGATCATCGGGGATGTGCATCTTGCGGTAGATGCCGGCCAGCTTGCCGTTGGTGTCGATGA
>CAYNMV010000118.1:0-5728 GCA_964398315.1 uncultured Tepidisphaeraceae bacterium
GTTCGACTTTTTAGCCGAACGGCCCTTTTTGAAGAAAAGTCGGGGTGACAGGATTTGAACCTGCGGCCTCTTCGTCCCGAACGAAGCGCTCTGCCAAGCTGAGCTACACCCCGGTGAATGATCCCGGGACGGGCGCAGGGGCCTGTCCCGAGGGAAGTCGAATGAGTGTACCGGATGCGGGCCGGGTTGCAAGGGCAAGGGCGGGTAGCCGCGCCCATGCGCGGCTGGCTTGCGGGCCGGAGCGGACCCACAGTTCAGCGCACGCTGGGGCATGGGTTTGCAGATCCATGCCCCAAGACCCGGTATGCGCAAGCGGGTAACTGCCCTAGTCGCTGCCGATGTGAGCGATGGGCGATTGGCGGCCGGCCGCATCGGAAGCGGCTACCGCCTGGGTGGCCATTCGGCGGATGGCGGCGATGCTGACATGCCGGCCGGGGCAATCGGTGGGCTTGGCATCGCCGTGGCCGATGATTCGGCTGGCGGGGATGCGATACGTTTTCATCAGGTGCGCAGTCAGTTGGGCCAGGGAGCGCATCTGAGCCGGGGTAGGCCGGCCATCATCGAAGTTGCCCACCAGGCAGATGCCGATGCCGAAGTCGTTGTACTGGTTGTCCGGCGTCTTGGTGTGGGCACCATATTTCTGCTTGGTCCAGCGTGAGCCGACTTCTATCGCCCCGTCGGGAGTGTCGGTGCCGTTGCCGATGACGAAATGGTAGCCCAGTTCATCCCACCCCTTGCCACGGTGCATCTTGTCAAAGGCCTTGGCCCCGCCCGTGGGCGTAGCCGAGTGGTGGATGACGATCCAGCGCCACGGCCGGGCCGGGACGGCGGGCGTCCAGCCGCGGGGGACATTGGATGTCGCGGCTGACGTGACGGCGACCGCGGGCTGAGGAGCCGGCGGCGGGGGCAGCGGCGCCCGGGGCGCTACGTGCGGGGCATCAAACGTCGGCGGCGGCAGCGTGGCCAGCATGGTGCTGGTGGGCTGGCAGCCGGCGGTGATCAGTCCCAGGGCGGCAAACAGAAAGAGGCGCTGAACCATCCGTGGCCCCTTGCGTGAAGAAGGTAGCGGCAGTGCGCTGGGCCGATCCTCCATGATCAGCACCGGTCGAGCGCCCCTGCCCGAAGCGGAAGCGAGACTGTTGTACTGAACCGCCCTGCGGATTTCCAGTCGATCGGCCGCCATATCTGGCGCATCGACCGGACTGGCCGCCAGGCTTTAGCCGCCCGGCCCGGGCAGTGGACCGAGTGTGGCGATGGTAGTGGTGGTGCGCCCGCAGAGCAGCTACCAAATGCACAGGCTGCCATTTCGGCATTCCCGCCCTGTTGGCGGTCGGATCAGTAAGGATGCGACAGATTGACCTATACGCTTAGGCCACCCGATTGCCGGGCGGGCCCATCGGATCGCCGGCGGCCAGGAGGCGGGCTGCCATTGCTCGAATGGGCCGTTGAGCCTATCGTTTTGGCATGGTTGCTACCGCTCCCCCATCCGCTCGCACGTTCGTTCCGGTTGATGTTGATGTGGCCGATTTCAGCCAGCTCCAGCCGCTGTACCAGGCGCTGCTGGACCGCCCGATCCAGTCGGCCGGCGACCTGGAGAAGTGGCTGCTCGATTTCTCCGAGTTGAGCGCGGTGGTGGATGAGTACGGATCGCGGCGGTACATCGCCAAGAGCTGCCACACCGATGATGCGGAGATCGAGAAGGCCTATTTCCACTTCGTGGAGCAGATCGAGCCGAAGATCAAGCCGCTCTATTTCCAGTTGCAGAAGAAATACCTCGCCTCGCCATACCGCAACGAGCTGACCGCCCGGCCGGATGGGCATCGCTACGAGATGCTCGAGCGCAAGTGGCGGGCGGATGTGGAGATCTACCGGGATGAGAACGTCCCGATCGAAACCGAGATCACCAAGCTCGTCACCGACTACGACAGGACGATGGGCGCGATGACGGCGATGTTCCGCGGCAAGGAGTACACCCTGCAGCAGCTGGCCCGCTTCATCGAAGAGCCCGACCGCCCCACCCGCCAGGAAGCCTGGGAGCTGATGACCCGCCGGCGGCTTCAGGATCGGGCGAAAATCGATGAGCTTTTCCAGAAACTGCTGCCGCTGCGCGAGCAACTGGCGGCCAACGCGGGCCTGGAAAACTACCGCGCCTTCATCTGGAAGGCGTACAAGCGTTTCGACTACACGCCCGAAGACTGCCAGCGTTTCGGCGAGGCGATCGAGCAGACTGTGGTGCCGCTGGTGCGACAACTGGATGAGCAGCGGGCGGCGGACTTGGGTCTGAAGAAGCTGCGGCCATGGGATCTGAGTGTGGATCCAAAGAACCGCCCGCCGCTGCGGCCCTTTGCCGAGAACGAAGTGCCGGTGTTTGTCGAGAAGGTGCGCGGAATTTTTGAGCGTCTCTCGCCGGAGCTGGCTGCCCAGTTTGATACGCTTGGCGAAGCGGGAAACCTGGACCTGGAGAGCCGCAAGGGCAAGCAGCCGGGCGGCTATCAATGCTCGCTGGAAGAATGCTGCGCCCCGTTCATTTTCATGAATGCCGCCGGGGTGCAGCGGGATGTCGAAACCCTGCTGCATGAAGGGGGACATGCCTTCCATTGCCTGGCGGTGCGCGATGAGCCGCTGGTTTTCCTTCGTCATGCCCCGATGGAGTTCTGCGAAGTGGCGAGCATGGCGATGGAGGCCTTCGCGGCTGATCACTACGACATTTTCTATGATGACGCCGATGCCGCCCGCGCCAAGCGGACGTATTTTGAAGGGGTCATCCGCTTTTTCCCCTGGATGGCGACGATCGATCTGTTCCAGCACTGGATTTACACCCATCCCGGCCACACCCCGGCCGAGCGCACCGCCAAGTGGCTGGAACTGACTGACCGCTTCGGCTCAGAGCTTGACTGGAGCGGATACGAAGATGCACGCGAAGCCGCCTGGCAGCGGCAACTGCACCTGTTCCACGCGCCGTTCTACTACGTTGAATACGGCATCGCCCAGCTTGGGGCACTGCAATTGTGGACCAGGTCAAAGCAGGATCCCCGCCAGACGCTGGCCAACTACCGGGCCGCGCTGCGACTGGGCGGCACCCGCCCCCTGCCGCGGCTGTTCGACGCCGCCGGTATCCGTTTTGACTTCACCGAGCGCACGCTTGGGCCACTGATGCAGGCGGTGGGGGAGGAGCTGGCCTCCCTGCCATCGTGAGCAGCCGATTGGCGGTCGCAGGATCAACCCGCCTGAGCCTCAGCAAGGCGGGTAGGGCCAATTGCGGCATGCCAATAGCGCTGGCTATCCAGCCGCCGTCGGCCTGTGACACGCTGCCGAAAGCCACTGACCGCCTGGGGTACATATGGCTTGGTGTACACATGGGACGCGGACAACAAACCTGCCCCACAAAATAGGCTGTACATCCACCCACACGCCGCTTTAGTATTTGCGTTAACCTGCCGCAGATCGCAGAGGGTAGGATGGTGGGCCGGTCGGGTGCGCCCATCGCGGCCAACAACCTGTCCGACAGGTGGCCAGTACCCGGTCGTTTCGCCGCTGTCTGCACAGGTCATTTCGCCTTTGGACGGGCTTCAGTGTGCAGGTGACATGGATTTTGCATCTCCCCCCAACGGCGAGCGTTGGTGTACGCTTTTATTCAGCGAAGGATCGTCTGCTGCCTGACCGGAGGTCACGCCGTGCCAGCCCAGCTTGTTCAAGTCGGACCGTCACCTGCCGATATCCTGCTTCGCCGGCCCAGGAACTGGCCACTGGCAACGGTGGTGCTGGCGCTGGCGCTGGCGCATTTTGGCGTCGCGGCGGTACGCCCCACTCCCGATCCCCTGCCCATCCTGCTCGGCGATGCCATGGGGCTGGCGCTGCTGATTGTTGCGCTGTGCATCTGGACGGCCCGGCACGAGGTGGAAATCAGCGTAACCCGCCAGACGGTCTGCCTGCGCCGGCGGGTGGGACCGTGGCAATCGCAACGCTATCTGGCGTTTGGCCGCATTCAGGCAGTTCGCCTCATCCAGACCGAACACCGCGGCCGGCATACCTCTCAGATCGAACTGGTGGCCGACAGCGAGGATATTCCCTGCCCCACCACCCGGGCCCCGCGCCAGCAGGCGCTCTTGCTGGCGATGGCGCTCAAGGTCCGCCTGATCAAGATCTGGAACAGCACCACGCCCACCGCTCCAGAGGAGCGCATCCACCAGCTTACCGGCTCGGCGTGAATTGGGTTCGTTCCGCCACAACGCCACCCGCACAGAACGTATGCTTCGGCAGGCATGCCCCCACCAAGGCTGAGCGAACCCAGCACAGTCGACCTGCCATCCAGGCCATTATCCGATCACTGCCAGTTGACGCAGGCTCTTGGGCAATTCGAAATCGATCTTCTCCTCAACCAGGGTCCGCACTTCGACCTCTCCACCGTTGAAATCGCGCTGGAGACGGTTGATCAGGTTGCGCACCAGATGATCGGGAGCCGAAGCGCCCGCAGTAATCATCACTGATGATACCCCCTCAAACCACTCCGGTTTCAGATAGGAATCATCGTCGATCAGGTAGGCCGGCCGGCCCGCTTCCTTGGCGCGGTCCACCAGCCGTTGCGAATTGCTGCTGTTCTGGCTGCCCACCACCAGCACCAGATCGACATCCGGCGACCACTCGCTCACCGCATTCTGACGATTCGTCGTAGCGTAGCAGATGTCATCTTTTTGCGGATGTCGGATGTGCGGCCAGCGCTTCTTGAGCTGCTCAATCACCCGCTGGGCATCGGAGACGCTCAGCGTCGTCTGGGTGACAAACGCCAGGCGCTGCTCATCGGGCACCTGCAGTTCCCACACCTCTTCGGGGGTATCCACCACAAAAATACGATCCGGCGCTTCGCCGACTGTCCCCACCGCCTCATCGTGATCCCGGTGGCCGATGAAGATGATGTAATACCCGTCGCGCGCGTAGCGCAGCACCTCCATATGCACTTTGGTCACCAGCGGACAGGTGGCATCCACCTCGCGCAAGTTCCGCGCCTTCGAGGCCTTGCGCACCGCCGGGCTGACTCCATGGGCGCTGTAGATCACGGTCGATCCCGGCGGCACTTCGTCGATGCCATCGACGAACACCACCCCTCGCGCGCGGAACCCATCTACCACATGGCGGTTGTGTACGATTTCGTGAAAGACGTAGATCGGCGGGCCGAGCAGCTCCAGCGCCCGGTCCACCACCTCGATCGCCATGTTCACGCCCGCGCAAAAGCCCCGCGGATTGGCAAGAATGATCTTCATCTGCAAGAATCCTACTGTGTCTGCCGCCCCTGGTTCCACTGCTTCCGATGCGCGCGTTCGGTTATACGCCGCTCGCCGCCGCACGCGCCGGCTGGCCACCCGCCATTACGAGAACTTCACGGTTGTTTCTGTCCTGCTGCCGCGGTCCCTGCGACAGGATTTCTATAACATCTACGCTTATTGTCGCCACGCGGACGACTTGGCGGATGAGATTTCCGATACTTTTGAAAGCCGCCGGGCACTGGCAACGTTGCGCCAGGAGGTGCTTGAGCTGTACGGGTTACCCATCCCTTGCCAATCGCCGAGTGAGCAGGCAACCGCGCCAACGCTCGATCCGGCCATTTCCCATCGGCAATCGGCCATTCTCTCGGCCCTGGCCGACACCATCCATCGCCACCATATCCCACCCGGCCCATTTCTCAAGCTGATCGATGCCTTCGAGCAGGATCGCCGCATCAATCGCTATGACA
>CAYNMV010000119.1:0-5549 GCA_964398315.1 uncultured Tepidisphaeraceae bacterium
GATTGTTTTGCCCACCCGCATCTCTGGGATAGCAAGCGCAGTCCGGGTAAGAGGCAATCCGCATCTGTCACAGCTCGCCGTATCCGGCTGCCAGCCGGATCATGGCATCTGCGGGAACTCAGTGGGGCAAACGACTGGTATCGAAAAACATTCGCCAGGTATGGAACGTGCCGATATGATCTGCTGGTATCCGTTCCCGCCCATCACCGCGCACCACGCTGTGGTGGCCAACTCAGTGCGATGGGCGGGCTGGCACAGGTCACGTCGATTTCCGCTCGCAGGAGTATCGGATGCCCGCAACCTTTCCCCGGCTTATGTCAGGTGGTGTTGCCCTCGACGCCGATTCGGTTTATCCCCTGCGCGAGAGCAACGATGTGCTCGATACACCGGCAGTCCTGCGCCGGCGCTTGCAGGAAGAGGGGTATGTCTTCCTGCGCGATGTCCTGGACCGCCCCCAGGTGCTCAATGCACGGCGGGAGATGACCGCACGCCTGGCGGCGGAGCAACTGCTCGATCCAGCGCATGATCCCATGGAGGCGATCGTTCATCCCGGCGCCAATGTCGCCTTTCGCCCGGATCTGGCGCTGGATAATCCCGCGCTGCACCGGCTGCTCTATTCGGGGCCCATGATCGACATCATGCAGATAATTATCGATGCCCCGGTACGTCATTTCGACTTCACGTGGGTCCGCGCAATCGCCCCGGGCCGCGGCACGCCCTGCCATCTTGACAGCGTTTATATGAACCGCGGCACTCACCGTCTCTACACCGCATGGACCCCCATCGGCGACATCGACTTCACGCAGGGAGGGCTGATTGTCCTGGAGGGCTCAAACAACAATCAGCGCCTTACCTCAACCTACGGCATGCAGGATGTTGACACTTTCTGCCTGAACAAGCCGGCCGCGCGCGGCTGGGGAAGGCGAGGACATTCCGCCGGCCACCTCCTGGGCAATCCCAATCAGATCCGCCGGTCCATCGGCGGGCAGTGGCGCACGGCCGAGTACCGGGCGGGCGATGTGCTGATCTTCTCGATCTTCACCCTGCACGCTTCGCTGGACAACCACTCGAACCGCATCCGCCTGTCTACCGATTCGCGCTACCAGAGCGTCCATGAGCCGGCCGATGAGCGCTGGATCGGCCCCAACCCCATCGCTCATTCCCAAGCCGGCCAGCGCGGCCGGATCTGCTGATGCTGAAAGAGAACGCCCCTGTTCACCTGCCGGTTGAAAGCGGGGCCTGCATACGGCCGGAGGGCAGCGTCAAGGCAACTCCAGGTCGCGGAACTCAAACGGAATCGACAACTCACGGATGGCTACAGGCAGGGTCCATTCCAGGCGGGCCGGCGGGCCCAGCTTCGCATTCTTACCGGCCATCCTGATCGTCAGGCGGTTCTCCACCTGGTTGCCGGTGCTTGAGGTACTGTTGGTGGCAGACAACTGCTGGCCCTGGGCGTCATACACCAGGATCTCCTTGGCATCGATCGCCCGATCCCAATAGCTCTCTCCCGCGCCGCGAAAGACGGTAACGCGGATCTCAAACTCATTTGGCGCTTTGGATGTGCAGCGAAGCAGAACCTGGTGGGGACCAACCTGGTGCGACTGGCTTTCCACCTCGAACAGATCGTTCACCTCCAGCGTCTCAGACCGCACCATCGCCGCCAGCTTGATGTGCCCCTTGAGCAGCGCAATTTTCTGACTTGCCACAGGTGGTTGTGCCAGCCGGATGACCACCGGGAATACCTGCGCGCGGTCATTCGACAGCCCGGCAGGCGCCGCCGGCGCTTCAGCAAGCAGGCTGTTGCCCTGCTCATCCGTGGCCTGTTCCAGTTCGGCACCGTAGGTACGCCCGTATACCCTGAGCTTTGGCTCAACATACACGCGCATATTCAGTGTCAGGCTGGCCTTCTCGCCGCGATTGCTGTAGTCAACCGATGAACGGCGCTCAGCGGAGCGCAGGACGATCATCAGCGGTCCGCTGTGCACCGTTGGCCCCATCAGGGGCTCGATGTCCCCCGCCTGCAGGACGAGCCCATTGGCGCTGCGCTGCTCGCGCACGGTGATGCCTGCCTGCCGGCCCAACTCGCGAAAGGCCTCCCAGAACGGCTGCCGCGACATGTCAATCGAGACGGATACCTGCCGCTGCTTCCAGAGCGTCTCCGGCTGCACCACCAGTGGAGCGCCGGCCTGCCGCATTAATTCCTCAAATGCTTCCTCAGCGCTGACATCCTTGAGATTGAGCGTGACCAGCGTCTGGCCGATACGCTCATTCAGCGCCACCTGCGAGAGAACAAGCTCAAGTTCAGTGCGGATCTGCGGATCATCCGTCTGCGCCAGGGCGGCCTGAAGATGCTCCCTTATACCTGGGCCCATCTCAATCAACTTCTTCTGGGCTGCCTGGCGTTGTGCCCACTGGTCGCTGTCGAGTTGCTGGATGAGCTCATCGACCTCAGCTGTTGATGCAGGGGCGCCAGACTCCCCAGCGGCTATCCCTGCCAGAACAGCGCCCGTCACCACGCTTGCTGCTAACCACAGCCGCACTATCAATGCTCCCTTCCCGGCCATCGACCTGCCGCACTCAATGAGCCTGGATGTTGGTCACCTTCCACTTGGGTTTCTCCGGTGTGTAGCCGGATCGATCGGCAATGAAGGCCACGCGCCGCTGCACAACACGGCGAGCGGCAAACGGATTACCCGCATCACGCCAGCCTTCCACCACGATGTACACGGTAAACGAGTCCGACCGGGTTGTCAGAATGTTGCTTAGGCGAGTCAGGTTCGCGAAATAGCGTTCGAACTCACGATTCTGCGCATCCGGGCCTACCCGATCCGTGCCGCTCACGCCTACCGGCGAAAAATCGCCATACGTTGACGTTGGATGCGATGGCAACTGCCCCATCGCCTCCATGAACGGCTGGGGCGAGCTGTTGCTGTACCACAGATCAAACAGGCGGAAGTAAGTGCGGGGATTGTAGACGAAGCTTTGGGATGGATCCCAATAGTTGGCCGTGGAACGGGCGATGATCTTGGCCAGAGCCACTGTGGCCGCTTGGTCCACCTCGCCGGTGGCAGGATTCAGCACCAGCGGCAGTTGTGCCAACACATACCAGGGCGCGGTATTGATATTGATCCGCCCCTCCTCCGGGAACTCACCCTCGTCCAGGTTGGCCCGAGCCGGATCGTAGTTGGCGACGGGTTGCGGAGCAGGCAGTTTCTGCCACACACCGGCTGCGGATCGGAATCCATAGCGCCCGCGCCAGGGTTGCACCGGATCATCGGTCCGCACAAGCCCCGGATCCACATCCGGCAAATGATCGTTATACGCCGCATGGGCCGTGAAATAGTCCATTACATCGTGTGCCCATCCATAGTTGCCCGACAGGCTGACCGAGATCCCCGAATAGGCATCCGTTACGTAAGTCGGACAGAAGCGGCCAACGTTTTCAATGGCATCACTTGTCTGAGGATCCTCGGCGTAAACGCTGTCCATGGTGACGGCGTTCAATTCGTACATGACATCGGGACTGCCCGGCTGCGCCAGCCCCCCAGCGGGTGACATCTCACGGATGCGGTAGTGCCCGATGTACGTCACCTTCAATACGTCGCCATCGCGGGCAAACATGCCGAATGGATAGCGGTTGCCGCTGGTAGAGGTGATCTTGTTATGACCCGCCCAGTTCGTATTGTTCAACTGGATGGGGAACGTCTTGGTGTAGCTCGCATCGGCATCGGCAGCACCGAGATTCGATCCATCGGAGCGTGTCGGCAGCCGCGGTGTCCCGGCCGCTGCCACGTCGTACTCACCGGGATAGACAAACTGCCAGGCCTTGCCGGCGGCCGGATCGTTCGGGCGCTGGTACACGTAGACACCGCTGCCCCACCCACTGGCGCCACTCAGATCCAGTTGGTCAACCGGACATAGCTCATGGAGGTTCCATGCGCCGCCCTCAGAACCACCCATCGCCGCCTCGGCGTAATCGTCGTAGGGATCGGAGCTTGCCTGGCCGTCTGCCCGGCGGGGCCGCAGCACAACCAGTTCGTGATCAAAGGCGTTAGCCAGCGTGGGCACTGTCGTCACGTCCACGCCGCGCTCCGTTAGCTCAAGGGCCAGATCCGGCGGCCGCAGCTCCGGATCGTTCTCAAGCACCACATAGCCCCCCGCCGGGATCTCCGTGACCCCGGCCGTAGCGGACAGATTGGTGATCTCGGTGAGACGCATCTGGGTCGTGGAACGATCCAAAGCGGCCAGATACCAGTTCGTCAGCGGCAGCGGCGTGGGATAGGGATTGTGCAGCTCGATGGCGATGTAGGATGACTCCGGGGTGTCAGGGTGCCGGTAGATGTAGGCCTCGGTGAGATAAGCCTGTCGCTCGATGCCGTAGACCACTACTTCGAACTTCGGCTGCCGCAGTTGAGACTCGGAAGCCGCGCCGCTGGCGACATCATCCTCATCAATGTACAGCGTGATTTTCTTGCTGGTGACGTCATCGTCCGAATCACGCAAGTCGATGGTGTTGACGGCAGCGATGGCAGCGCGAAGCTGCAACTGCTGCATCGGCGTCAGGCCGCGATTGGCCGCACTGGGCACACGGATGGATGAGCGGAACATGGGGACCGGTGTGGTATGGTCCTCGCGGCTCCTGGGCACCTCGATCTTGCGCAGACTGTTGACGGAGTCGTAGTTGAGCATCACGCTGGCATACGTCCGCCACAGTTCTCTGAAAGTGGCGCTATTCAGCGAGGTGCGCACCGGCCGCCGAGTCCAGGGCTGCGGTTCCCAGTAATCAGGGAACGCATCGGGCGGTCGCGGCAGCCCATCAACCTTGATGCACGAGTAGGTTCGCCCCCGGTGGTAGACCAGGTCGTGTACCCGGTAACTGACATCCGCCGACCAGGTACCGGTCAGGCGGTACGGCAGCATCTCGGGATTGACCGGTTCCTGAGCCTGGCCGTCCCCATCCCAATCGACCATGTGGCTGGATGAGTACTGTGAGAGCGCATTGGCAGCCGTGAGCAGGTGCCGAACCGGTTTGAGCCGGCCGTTGCGCATGCGTTCTGCGGGCTCGATGATATTGTTGTTATTCAGATCGACTACAAAATTATCGAAGAACCAGCGCTCGATCATCTGGTTCGGGTTGGCCTGTTCCGAATCCATGACGGCATACTGCTTCCAGACCAGCGGCCGCGAAGGATTGTAGTTGGCTGCGCCCCGATAGATCGAATCGAGGAAGTCATACTGCCGACCAACGGAGTCGAGGACCGATTCCAGCCCCGAAGGGGTGGCATCAGGGTTCATCAGGATGAACCGGTAGGCCAGGGCAGCCGAATCTGCTTCATCGAAGGCGCGGAGGAATCGGCCGGCGCCATTACGACCGGGGAAACTGAGGCGACGGGCCAGGCCGCTCCAGAGCGCTTCCTGCTGGGTTGTGTACTGGAAGTCAGTGCGTGCTGTGCCATTGTCCTGCACGGGTGTCAGGCTGGCGGCATCCGCGCGGCCAAAGCGCCAGTAGTTGATCGCCGCCATCTGCCTGGGCCCGCGTGCATCGCCAG
>CAYNMV010000120.1:0-5246 GCA_964398315.1 uncultured Tepidisphaeraceae bacterium
GGAAGGGCGGAGATACGGTGCCGGATGCCGCGCATCAGAATCTTGCTGGCGCCGGCGGGCTCCCTTGCGCGGCCCGTGCGAAACAGGGCTGAAAATTGACAGTGGGGGTAGCGCGGAGGACAATGACCCCTCAGGCGGGGAAAAACTGGCGGCGACAGTAGTTAGGGACGACGGTCCCTGTAATTTTGCAAAAATCGGCACACCCCCGGAGTTGGCATCATGAAGGCAGGCCTGAAGTCGAAGCTGGTGTTGATGAGCGTCGCGGCATCTGTGTCGGGGGCGCTGCTGGCAGGTGCCATTGGCTGCGATGCCGTTGAGAACGCTGAGAGCCGCGCCAGCCGCCAGGTGAACCAGGCTTCCGACGAGGCCATGCGTGCCTTGGGCAGCGGTGATGCCAATGCCGCCGCCCGGTCGCTGAGCGGCATCGATCAATCCGCCAGTGCCTCGGCCAGGGCACGGGCGCATGCCCTTCTCGCCCAGGCCGACTTTGACCGCGCACAGCCGCTGCTGGAAGAGCTGGATGCCGCGCAGGTGCGGGCGGCCACGCTGGCCTGGGAGATCGATCAGCTCCTGCTGCGGATGCGCGATGCCGCCTCCACAGCGCGGAACCTTCAGCACCTCGATCCCAAGCCCGTGCGCGACCAGGCCGCCCAGAGCATCCGTGGCATCCAGGGTGATGCCAACACGCCGGTATGGGTGAAGGGCCCCGATGACAGCGCGGATGTGCCCACGCTCTCGCAGGTCAATCAGCGCATCTCCCAGCTTGAAGGCGAGATCGCCAAGCGCAAGGAGCGCATCAGCCAGCTCGCCGAGCAGCGCAAGAAGATCAATGCCGAAGCACAGGAACTGGTTGAAAAGTCGAACCAGACCCCCGGCCAGGCCGGGGTTGACCTGTTCCGGCAAGCCACTCAGCTTCGCCAGCAGGCCAGCCTGCTGGGCATCCAGATCAACAGCGTGAACGCCGAGCTGATCCCGCTGAACAACGACCTGTCGGTTGCCCAGGCGCAGCGTGAGGTGCTTCAGCAGGCGGTGGGGCGCATTGAGAAGCAGGATCAGGCACTGAGCGAAGCATGGAAGGAGATTGGCCAGGAGATCGATGGCCAGGACCAGCTTGCCCGCGCGATCCTGCAATCGGTGGGCGGGCTTCCCAGCGAAGGCCAGACCGATGCCGATCGCCAGCAGAGCATCCAGGCCAAGCTCGAAGCGCTTCAGAAGCTGATCGCCGAATCGACCACCACGCAGGACCAGGCCAACCAGTACCTGCGTGATGCCGCCCAGAACGCCGCCTCCGCCGCCCAGCAGGCGCAGGCCGCCGCCACGCAGTTCCAGACGCGCGGCAACACACTGACCCAGTCGCGCCCCGCGTTCCAGTCGCTGACCAAGGCTAACGATGCCAACGCCTATCGCCTGAAGGAGCTGACGATCCGCCAGACCCTGGCCAACAGCCTGGCGGGCCGGGCGGCTGTGCTGGCGATGGCGGTTGATGCCCAGACGCGCCTGCAGGAGCTGGCGCAGCAGACCAAGGTGCCGCTGCCGCAGGGGCTGATCGATCCACAACTGGCGGCCGAACTGGCCGAGGCCCGCCAGGCGACGACTGATGCATTGACCGAAACACTGACGCTGGCCGAAACGGTCAAGGAGGCCGGCGGCGCCAGCCCCGAGCAGCGTAACGCCGCCCGCGTGGCCAGTGTGATCGCGCGCTACGCCTGGGTGACGCACGCCCGGGCGGCGGGGGATGCCGCGACTGCCGATGCCCAGTTGGAGCAGGCTCGCCAGGAGGTACGCGAAGCGGCCGAGAACCGGGCGGTGTTCCCGCCGCTGCCGGCGGAACTCAACATCCCTGCCGAAGCCGCAGCGGCAACGCCCACCAATAACAGTGCGCCCGGCGGTTTCATGACCCCGGACGCGCCGGATGTCGAATAGTCGGCAATCCGCATCCTGATCATCCTCCGCCGCGAGCAACTGGCTCGCGGCATTTTTTGTTGACTCATTGCGCTGCCAGGAACCTCGGCGACACTTTGTCGTGCGGGGCGGGCGGGACGCACGCGCTGAGGCGGTCCGATAACGCGGAAAAACCCTCCCTGGGATGTCCTGCTGCGTTATCGGATGTTCCATCTGGGGGGTCTGCACGAGCCGCTCCGAAAGTGAGGTTCGAAGCAAGTCGATACGTTCGAAGCGTACACGATCACAATCGTTTGACCTGGAGGGCGTCCCACGGGGCGCAAGGGCGTGCGTCGAAGCCGAGTCTTGTTCATCCTGGCATTCATGTTTGCACTGGGCGGGATCGTCTGCCTGGGGCTGGATGTGCGCAACATGCTTGGCAACGCATCCACTCAACAGATCGAGACGCGGCTGGCATCGGTGCTGCTGCTGGTGTCGGCTGTTGTGGCGATGGCGGCCCAGGTCTTCCTGCGCCGCGACTGCTCGACTCTGGGCCGGCAGATCCGTGAACTGGCCGGCAAGGAGGAGATGGCCGCCTTGCTGGAAGCGGCCAGCAGTGATCTGGTGCCGCTCACCCACTCGGTCAACGAACTGCTGGAGTCGGCCGAGCGCTCCGTGGCTGATGCGCTGATGCAGGTCAAGGAACTGGAAATCCAGCTCAAGGTCGCCACCAAGGAACGGCAGCACGCCGAGGCGATCATCTACAGCATTTCGGATGCGGTGCTGGTGACAGATGCCTTCGATGAGGTGGTGCTGGCCAATGACGCCGCGGCCCGCACGTTTGAGTTTGAACTGAGCCAGGACCGCCGGCCGATCGCGCAGATCATGAAGGACCCGACCCTGGTGGAGCTGATCCGCGACATGCGCGCCAGCGCCAGCCGCAATGGCCGCCGCATCGTCGAGCACAAGATGCGCAGCGCCCACGGCACCCGGGTGTACAAGGTCACGCTTTCGTGCGTCACCGATCGCTCGGATGGCAGCAGTGGGGTGGTGACGGTCCTGCATGATATGACCAAGGAGAAGGAAGTCGCGCAGATGAAAAATGACTTCGTCTCCAGCGTCAGCCACGAGCTGCGCACGCCGCTGGCGAGCATCAAGGCGTATGTCGAGATGCTGATTGACGGCGAAGCCGAGGACCGCAAGACGCAGCAGGAGTTTTACGAAGTCATCCAGAACGAATCCAATCGCCTGAGCCGGCTGATCGACAATATCCTGAATATCTCGCGCATTGAGTCGGGGCTGGTGCAGATCAACAAGAAGCCCCTGTCGCTGCCGGTGGTGCTGAAAGAGGCGCTGGAAGTCATTACGCCGCAGGCCCGGCAGAAGCAGATCAAGCTGGTGGAGAAGGTGACGCCGGCGTTCTACCAGACCAGCGCCGACAAGGACATGCTCTACCAGGCGCTGCTGAACCTGCTGAGCAACGCGGTGAAGTACACGCCTGAGGGCGGCACCATCACCGTGGAAACGCAGGTGGATGAGCAGCAGAAGAAAGTCGTGACGCGCATCAGCGATACCGGCGTGGGCATTCCCGAGAAGGACGTGGCGTTCGTGTTCGACAAGTTCTACCGCGTCGAACGCAACAACCGCCTGGCCAAGGGAACCGGCCTGGGCCTGTCGCTGGTGAAGCACATTATCGAGACGGCACATAAGGGGCGATTGTTTGTTGAGAGCCAAGAGGGGAAAGGCACCACGTTCGGCTTCGAGCTGGACCTGTGTGAATAGGAGTTGCCATGAGCAAGCGCATTCTGGTCGCCGATGATGAATCACACATCCTGCACGTGGTTTCACTGAAGCTGCGCAACGCCGGGTATGAGGTGATCTGTGCCCATGACGGGCAGGAGGCCTTCGAGCTGGCGGTGGCGCAGAAGCCGGATCTGCTGATCACCGACTACCACATGCCGCACCTGTCGGGCCTGGAACTGTGCCATCGTCTCAAGCACGAGCCGGCTACGTCCCATATTCCGGCGATCATGCTCACGGCACGCGGCTACCACCTGGAGCCGCAGGATACGGAGCAGAGCGGAATTCTGCAGATGATCAGTAAACCCTTCAGTCCGCGGCAACTCTTGACGACAGTAAATGAGGTGCTTCAACGCGCTGCCTGAGGGCGTGGAGCAGAACGGTGGGGAAGAAATCATGGCGCGAGGGGCCTCGGGGGCCGGCCACCGATCGCCAGGGAAGTCCGAAGGGCGAGAATATGTCTGTTTCATTGGCCCGCAATCTGATAAGCAAGCCTGGCTGGACAGGTGTCAGCGCTGAGGTGCTGGACAACCTGGCCGCGCGCCTGCGCGTCTCGGGCATGTGCCTGGGCGTGGTCAAGTGCGATGGCACGCTCTGTTACAGCGACCCGGAAGCGGGACTGTTCTTCACCCGCTTCGCCATGCCGCTGGTGCAGTTCCCGGAAGATCCCGAGGTGCGGCTGGCCGATCGCGTTGCCGAGGTAAACGCCGACTCGGATGTGGTGGTCTGGGAGCAGCCGGCCGGGGTGATCCTGGCGGCGGTGCCGTATGTCGAGCGCCGGCAGGTGCAGGCGATCTTCCTGATCGCCGCCAAGAGCAAGGCCTTCGGCCCGACCGAGGATGTCATGCGCGTCTGCGGGCGCCTGGGGCTGGATTGCACCTGGCTGGTGCAGCAGGCCGATCACCTGCCCGCCTACAGCCAGCGCGTGTTGCACTCCCACGGGCAACTGCTCACCAGCATCGTCGCCGATCAGCTTCGTCTGCATGGGATGCAGGAGGAGCTGAACAGCCTCTCGGGGCAACTGGCCGACACCTACGAAGAACTGAGCCTGATCTACCAGATCAGCGGCGGCATGCGCGTCAACCGCCGCGCCAGCGACTTTTTCAAGCAGACCTGCCTGGATGTGCTGGAAGTGATGAACGTCCGCGGCATGGGCGTGGCGCTGCAGGATGGGGCACTGAACCAGTTCGATCCGGTGCTGTATGGATCGATGAGCCTCCCGCCGGGCAAGGTGCATCGCCTGGCCGAGGAACTGATGCCGCTGCTGGCCGAGGGCAAGTCGCTGCTCATCAACGACCTGCGCCAGGGACCGGCGCTGCAATGGCTGTCGGAGCATGCCCGCCAGATCATCGCCGTGCCGCTTCAGCGGCAGGATGATGTGCTGGGATGCCTGTTCGCCATCGACAAGAACACCGATGATTTCGACTCGGTTGACAGCAAGCTGCTGAACAGCATCGCCAACGAATCGGCGATCTACCTCGAAAACGCGATGCTGTTCGAGGATGTGCATGACCTGATGATGGGGCTGATCCACAGCCTCACCAGCGCGGTCGATGCCAAGGATG
>CAYNMV010000121.1:0-5061 GCA_964398315.1 uncultured Tepidisphaeraceae bacterium
TCGGGTTGTTCGCCCCTGTTCGGGGTGTCCGCCCCTGGCGGGTGGTTGATGGGGTTGGGCGGTGCGGTTTTTGCGGCTCGTGAGGCAAGTTCGAGCGATGGCTGGTCGATAATGGATTGCCGGCGTGCCGGACGCCGGCTGGATTTCCTATTCGTGAACTCGGGGTTCACGTTCCAGGCCCGACACAGGCGAAGCATATGAAACAGAGCGTTCTTTCCCGCATTGAGTCACGCCAGGCCCTGATCGGCATTATCGGCCTGGGATATGTCGGCCTGCCCCTGCTGCGGGCGTTTCATGCGGCGGGGTATCCGGTGCTTGGGTTTGATGTCGATCCGAAGAAGATCGAGGCGCTCAAGGCGGGGCAGAACTATCTCAAGCACCTGGGGGAAAACCTGGTGGCCGCGATGCTGGCGGCCGGGCGGTTCGATGCCACCAGCGACATGAAACGCCTGGGCGAATGCGATGCGATCATCGTCTGTGTGCCCACGCCGGTGGGCAAGCACCTGGAGCCGGATGTCTCGTTCATCGAAAAAGCGGCCGATGACATTGCCGCCACCTTGCGCAAGGGGCAGTTGGTGGTGCTGGAGAGCAGCACCTATCCCCGCACGACGCGCGAGATCATGCTGCCGCGGTTTGAGGCCAGGGGCTTTCGCTGCGGAACCGACTTTTTCCTGGCCTTCAGCCCCGAGCGCGAGGACCCGGGCCGCAAGGATCACAACACGCAGACCATCCCCAAGCTGGTGGGCGGGATCGAACCGGCCAGCACTGACCTGGCGGTGGCGCTGTACAGCAAGGCGATCAAGTCCATTGTGCCGGTAAGCTCCGCTGAGGTGGCCGAGGCCGCCAAGCTGCTGGAAAACATTTACCGCGCGGTGAACATCGCCCTGGTCAACGAGATGAAGACCATCCTCGATGCGATGGGCATCGATGTCTGGGAGGTGATCGATGCGGCCAAGACCAAGCCGTTCGGCTTCCAGGCTTTTTATCCCGGTCCGGGGCTGGGCGGGCACTGCATCCCGGTGGACCCCTTCTACCTGACCTGGAAGGCCCGCGAGGTGGGCCAGCCCACGCGCTTCATCGAACTGGCCGGCGAGGTGAACCACCAGATGCCGCGCTACGTGGTGGAAAAGACCCTGCGGGCGCTCAATGACGATGGCAAGGCGGTGCGGGGATCGCGGATCCTGGTGCTGGGGCTGGCCTACAAGCCGGACATCGATGATGTGCGCGAGAGCCCCAGCTTTGACCTCATCACGCAGCTTGAGGAACTGGGCGCGCAGGTGGATTACAGCGATCCGCATGTGCCGGCCACCCATCACATGCGCCGCTGGGGCGACCTGGGCAAGAAGAGCGTGCCGCTGTCGGCCCAGACGCTGGCCGGCTATGACTGCGTACTGATCTCCACGAACCACAGCGCCATCGACTGGGACATGGTCGGCCAGCATGCGCAGCTGATCGTCGATACCCGCAACGCCATGGCCAGGGTGCCCGGCGTCAAGGCGCGCGTGGTCAAGGCGTAAACGATCCGCCTGCACGGCCTGGGCAAACCCCCAAAAGGCGCTTGCCGGCCCACAGGCCCGGGCAGTTAAGCCTGCAGGGCATTGCTGTGCGGCGGCGGCTGAGGCGAGCCGGTGGCCGCACATCTGTACACAACCTTGATGGCGTCTGGCTTTTTCTTTGACAACCAGGCCGCCCTCGCGCCAGTATGAATAACCCGATCGATGAATAACCCGATCGGGCGGCCCGACGTGGCGGATCTTCAGGCAGACCTGGAGGCGCGCCCGGCAAGAGCATTCCAGCGCATGGGCGATGAGCTGGGCCCTCGGCACTATTGCCTGCGGAATGGCATCGCCGCGATCGTGGTAAATGATTAGACTGTTCACCGGCTGCCGGCCAGAACCGCCGGCACTGTGCGGCACCATCAGGGAGATGAGGATGCAGACAACTCAAGAGCCTCGTTTCGACCCCATGCCCCCCGCCGAGATGCACCCGCCGGAACTGTATCAGCACGATGCCCTGTGCGATGCGGTGGTTGGGCTGGATGCGGTGAATGAGGAGGTGGTGGATCGCTACCGCCGCAATGGCTATGTCGCGGTGGAGGCGGCATTCACGCCGCAGGAAGTGCAGGCAGCGCTGGCGGGGCTGACGCGCCTGATTGATGCGCCGCCTCCCGACTTTAAGGGCATCGTGTTTGAGAATGCCGTGCGCGATCGCCTGGCCGAACTGACCAGCGAGCAGCGGCTGGATGCGGTGCGCAAGCTGATGTGGTTCTGCGCGGTGGAGCCGCGGCTGGCCGCGCTGGCACAGCATCCACAGTTGACGGCGGTGCTGCGGCGTTTGCTGGGGGCGGAACCGCGGCTGATCCAGGACATGGCCCTGCTCAAGCCGCCGAAAATCGGCCGGGAAAAGCCGTGGCACCAGGACCATGCCTACTTCAACCTGCCCCTTGGCACGCCGGTGGTTGGCGTATGGGTGGCACTGGATGAGGCCACCCTGGACAACGGCTGCATGCGCGTGCTGCACGGCGGGCACCAGCAGGGACCGCAGCCGCACTTCAAGCGCCGTGACTGGCAGATGTGCGACAGCCACATTCCGCGCCACGGGGTAGTGGCCTGTCCGCTCCGCAGCGGCGGCCTGCTGCTGTTCGACAGCCTGATCCCCCATGGCACGCCTCACAACGTCTCTCCCCAGCGCCGTCGTGCGGTGCAGTTCCACTATGCCCCGGCCGATGCGGTGGAGTGGGCCGAGGAGGAGCGCCTGAAGATCTTCGGCGGCGAAGGGCGTGGCGTGGAGTGCTGAACGGATGCCCGCCAGGCACAGCCTGTGGCGCTGGCTGGCATGCGATGATTCAGCGCGTGCCGCTGGTGAACGGTGCGCTAACATTGACCGGCACGGCCTGATGGGTCGCGAAGGCGAATGCCGCCCTGCCATCGCCTGCAGCGGATGAGGCGGGCATCCCGGACGGCCATCGGGCAATCAGTGCATTCACGCCCCAGCGCGGGTGGTGCACCGTCAGGGCCGTGGTGCACCGCCAGGGCCTTGGGTCGAGGGGGGTAGCGCGGTGCCTCCCTAACCCGTCTGCAACCCGCTTGTCCATGAGGTGAAACCCTGTTTTTGATTGACAGAGGCTGGGTCAAACTTTAGCCTTGATCGAAAGATCGATTGAGCTATTTTGTGCACAAGTGGCCGATAGCACCGGTTCTTCGGCCCTGCGCTTGCGGGCTTCCTTTCACTTGCCACGAGGTCTCCACTCATGTTCACTCAACCATCTGATAGTGCGCGGCAAGCCAATGTGTGGGGCAGGTTTAGGCGACGCTGGGCCGGGCTGAAACGCCGTGCCGGGGCAGGCTTGCTGGTGATGCTGGTGGCCCTCGCCGCTGTGCCGCAAATGACCTGGGGGCAGGACGCGGGCACTGAGCAGGTCCAGAGCCTGAAGGCCGAAGCGAAAATCACGCTCCAGGTCGGCCAGAGCAAGCCCGTGGCCGTGCAGATTACGCCCGCCAGTGCAGCGAAACAGCCGCTGCGCTATGAGAGTGGCAACACCGGCTTCTTCACTGTCGATGACAAGGGCGTGCTCACCGGCGTGCATGAGGGTACCAGCCACCTGTCGATCATCGCCGAGAACGGCGTGCGCGCTACCGTGCAGGTTGAGGTAACGGCGGCCACCCCCGCGCCTGCCGGCGCGGACGCAGCGCGCCAGGGGGTTGCCAATGAAGGGATCGTCATCGGCAATGCCGGCGGCGAAATCGAGATTGGCCGCCTGGAGCGCATCATCGCCCACGTGCTGCCTTATCAGGTGATCGGCGCCAACCCCTTCACGCTCAGCAGTTCCGACCCCTCGGTCATCGCCGTGATGGATGAAGCCAAGGTCATCCGCGCGGTGAAGGAGGGCACCGCCACCATCACCGTCTCTACGCTGGATGGCCAATTCACCGACACTGTCACCTACACCGTCGTCCCGGCGCGCAACTGGGACCAGGCGGCGGAGAAGACCTACACCATCGAGCCCCAGCGCTTCGGCATCCGATACGATGATGCCTCGGAGGAGGCCGCCAGGGCCAACAGTGCCGGCCTGCAGCAGGCCCTCCTGCACACAGCCGACAACGGCTTCACCCGCCTGCTGCTCGAGCCGGGCAAGGTCATCTACATCGAGCCGAAAGAGACGATCTTCATGGTCAGCAACGTTCAGCTCGACCTGAACGGCTCAGAGATCAAGCTGCGTCCCAACGACTATGCGCGCTACGGCGCCATCGTCTTCCGCGAAAAGGAAGGGCGCAACCGCGTGCTGGAGAATGCCTCCATCGTCAACGGCATCATCACCGGCGAGCGCGATGAGAAGGAGAAATACTTCCCCGGCTGGGCCAAGAATCCGCAAACCGAGGGGGCTGTCTCCATCGCGTTTGAGGAGGGCCGTAACAACGGCATCCGGAACCTGACCGTCCGCAAGTCGATCGGTTTCAACATCGCCAGCGGCGTCGGGTCCAGGTCGTATGGCGTGGTGCATTACGCACAGAACGCGATCAGCGTGCGCAACCTCCAAGAGGGGGATTACGACGATCAGGGCAACGCCGTTGAGGCGACGGCCAAGATCCGCACGGTCAAGCCCATCGATATCAGCAAGATCACGACGCCGTACTACACCATCGGCTACCCGCTGGGATACATGGGCTATCCCTACATGAACAGCCGGATCTACGACATCTGGTTCTACGACAAAGACATGAACCTGCTGGGTTCGGCGCGCGGGCGGCTGCGCTTCCGCCAGTACGACCTGCCGCAGGGGACGCAATTCGTGCATGTGTCGTTCTACCACGAAGGCGTGCCGGCCAGCGGCAACAGCGATTTCCATGACGCCGTGGCGTTCGTGGACAACTTCGCGATGCCGATCAACAACTACATGATCGACTGCACCATTGAGGACAACTACTCCACCGGTTTTGCCGCCTGCGGCGGGCAGGGGTGGTTGATCAAGGGCAACGTCTTCCGCGGAAACGGCGGGCGGATGCCCGGCTGCGACATCGACTGGGAAGACGGCTGGGAGTACATGCAGGGCGACCTGATCGA
>CAYNMV010000122.1:0-4804 GCA_964398315.1 uncultured Tepidisphaeraceae bacterium
ACTTCACCACGCCGATCAAGACCGCGCTGTGCGAGAAGCTGGCCGAGGTGCTGCCGGGAGACCTGAACGGGTTCCAGTTCTATGACTGCGGCACGGCGGCGGTGGAAGCGGGCATGCGCGTGCTGCGGGCCGGGACGAAGAAGCATGAGCTGCTGAGCTGCTTCTACGACTTCCACGGCAAGACCTATGGCGCGGTCTCGCTGGCCGAGATCCGCTCGCCCGTCTACGGCGCGGTGCGCGCGCCCGGCATGCACATGCTGCCGCGGCCCAATCCCTACCGCCCGCACTGGACCAGGCCCGATGGGACGATCGACACCGATAAGTACATCGAGTTTTACGCCGAATACCTCGACCGCGCCACCGTCAATGCCGTGGCCGGGTTCGTGCTCGAGCCGATCCAGGGATGGGGCGGCAGCGTCATGCCGCCGGATGACTTTTTCCCCAAGCTGCGCCAGCTCTGCGATGAGCGCGGCGTGCTGCTGATGGCCGATGAGGTGCTAACGAGCTGGGGCCGCACGGGCAAATGGCTCTGCCTCGAGCACTGGGGCGTGCAGGCGGATGTGGTGAGCATCGGCAAGGGATTTGGCAACGGCTTCCCGGTGACGTGCGTGGCCGTGCGCGAGCATCTCAAGGAATCGTTCGAGGCGATCAGCGCCTCCAGCAGCTACGGGGGCAACCCGATGGCGTGCGCGGCAGCGCTGGCCTCCACCGAGGTGATCCAGGAGGAAAACCTGCTGGAACGCTCCACCCACCTGGGCGAACTGGCGCTTCAGCGCATGCGCAGGATGAAGGAAGAGCACAAGATCATCGGCGATGTGCGGGCCAAGGGGTGCCTGATGGGCATTGAACTGGTCAAGGACCGCGCCACGAAGGAACCCTTTGATGAGGCAGGCAGGCGCGTCTACCAGAAGGCCTTTGCCAAGGGGCTGGCGTGGATTCCCGCGGGCCACATCCTGCGCATGAGCCCACCGATCGTGATGGAGGATGAGGCGCTGCTCAAGGGCCTGGACATGATCGATGAGGCCATCGGCGAGACCGCGCGGGAACTGGGATATGCATAGGATCGCGCGGCAGCGCGCCAGGCAAGTGAAGCGAGCATCAACATGAAGCAATATCGACTGAACCGGCTGTTCAATCCCAAGAGCGGCCGCTGTTTTGACGTGGCGATCGACCACGGATTCTTCGGCGAGCTGGGTTTTCTCGCCGGCATCGAGGATCTGGATGCGGCGGTCAGGACGCTGGTGGAGGCAGCGCCCGATGCGATCCAGCTCACGGTTGGCCAGGCGCCGTTGCTGCAGCGCCTGCCGGGACGGCACAAGCCCTCGCTGGTGCTGCGGACCGATGTGGCCAATGTCTATGGCACGAAGCTGCCGCGCACGCTCTTCAGCCGGATGATCGAAGATCCGGTGGGGCAGGCCCTGCGGCTGGATGCCGCCTGCGTCGTGGTCAACCTGTTCAGCATCCCCGATCAGCCGGAGGTGACCGACCAGTGCATCGGCAATATCCTGCGCATCAAGCCCGAGTGCGACCGCTGGGGCATGCCACTGATGATCGAGCCGCTGGTCTTCCAGCCCAACGAGAAGGCCGGCGGGTACATGGTCGATGGCGATGGCGACAAGATCATCCCGCTGGTCCGCCAGGCGGTGGAGCTGGGGGCGGATATCGTCAAGGCCGACCCTACCGATGACATCTCCATCTATCACCGCGTCATCCAGACCGCCGGCGCGATCCCGGTGCTGGTCCGTGGCGGTGGCAAGGTCGATGACCAGACCATCCTGGAGCGCACCGCCGCGCTGATGAAACAGGGCGCAGCGGGCATCGTCTACGGCCGCAATGTCATCCAGCATCGCTCACCGGCGAAGATCACGCGGGCGCTGATGGCGGTGGTCCATGACAACGCCTCACCCGCCGATGCCCTGGCCATGATCGGCTGAGCCACCCGGCGGGGGCGCGCGGTGCAGGCGGGGGGGGGGGAAAGACTGCCCCAAAGGGGCTGCACGTCATATGGGCTGTATACCATGCAGCAGCGGCCGTCCCGACGAGGGACGGCCGCTGCTGGTCATGTGTTGACAGTCAGGTCAAGGCATCAGGCCTTGGCCAGTTGGCCGCGCAACCACTGGTAGCTGGCATTGACCGCATTCCAGTTGACCACATTCCACCACGCCTCGATGTAGGCGCTGCGGTTGTTCTGGTACTTCAGGTAGTAGGCGTGTTCCCACACATCGATCGGCAGCAGGGGATGGGCGCCGGCGATCAGCTTGGTGTCGTGCTCATTGAGGCTGAAGACCACCAGGGCATCGCCCACCGGCTCATAGCAGAGCACCGCCCAGCCGCTGCCCTTGACGATGCCGGCCGCCTTGGAGAAATAGGCCTTGAACTGATCGAATGAGCCATACTGCCTGGTGATCGCCTCACCCAGCGCGCCCTGCGGCTGGCCGCCGGCGTTGGGGGCCATCGTGGCCCAGAAGATCGTGTGCAGCAGGTGCCCGCCGCCGTGGAAGCTGAGTTCGCGCTGCACCGATTCGAGCTTCCAGTTGTCGATCTCGCCCTTCATGTCGCGCGCGGCCGCCAGGGCCTTGTTCAGGCCATTGACGTATCCCAGGTGATGCTTGTCGTGGTGCAGGCGCATCGTCTGCTCGTCGATGTGCGGCTCCAGGGCGTTGTAGTCATACGGCAGGGGCGGCAGCTTGTACTCACCGCCCTCAAATGCCTGGGCGATGGCGGCCTGAACGGGATTGTCCGCCGGCTGGCCACCGGCGGGCTGGCGGCCATTGTCCTGGGCCAGCGCCTGGAACGCGCCCAGGGTGGTGCCGGCCAGGGCAGCAGCGGGAATGGCGCGGGTGATGATGTCGCGTCGGGTCAATGCATCCAGCATGAATCGTCTCCTTCCGTAAAAAATGGATCCAAACGGTTCATCATAGGCGATCATCCGCATGAAGTGAGCGCGGCATTGAAGATTCCTGCTCCCGCCGGCGAGACGCCCCGGCACCGGCCGGTATACTTCGCTGCATGGGACGACGGATTCTGCTCCTGAACACGGACCTGGAAATCGGCGGCACGCCCACCGTCGTTCGCGAACTGGCCACGCGTCTGCACGATCCAGGGCGGGGCATCGAGATCGAAGTGGCGTGCGTGGCCCCCTGGGGGCCGGTGGCCGATGAGATCCGCCGGCGGGGGATCAACGTGACCGCGCTTGATGGCGATGATGCCTTCGACCTGCCGTTTGTGGTGTGGCGGCTGGTCAGGCACATCCGCGCCCGCCGCATCGACACCGTCTTCAGCTTCCTGGTGCATGCCAACACCGTGGCCGCGGTGGCGGGGCGGTTCTGTGGCGAGGTGCGGTTTCTCCAGTCGATCCAGACAACCCAGCCGCGGCCGCGCTGGCATTGGTGGATGCAGGCGCTGGTTCACCCGGCGGCCGATGCGGTGGTCGTTCCCTCCGAGAGCGTTGCTGAGATCGCAATGGAGCGGGTGGGGGTGCCGCCGGAGAAGGTTGTCATCATCCCCAACGCGATCGATCCGGCTGCCTTTCGCAGCACCGGGCCGGCATCGCAGCGACCGCTCGATCAGTCCGGCGGCGGGGCCGCGTTTCGCATCGCCTTCCTCGGCCGCTTCGATCCGGTGAAGCGCGTGCCCGACCTGTTGGCGGCGATGGCGAAGCTGAATCGGCCGGATATGCGCCTGGACCTGTATGGCGATGGTGACCTGCGCCACGATCTGGCCGACCGGATTGACCGGCTTGGCCTGCGCCAGCAGGTTCAGATGCACGGTTTTGTTCCCGCGCCCCAGGCACTGGCCAACAGTGATTTGCTGGTGCTGCCATCGGAGGCCGAGGGGTTCGGGCTGGTGCTGATCGAGGCGATGGCGGCAGGCGTGCCGATCGTGGCCACCGATGCCCCCGGCATCCGCAACGTGGTGCGCCATGGCGACACCGGTTTGCTGGTGCCGGTGGGGGATAGCGATGCGCTGGCGGCGGCGATTCAGCGCTGTGCGGATGATCCCGCTCTGCGCCGGCACCTGGTCGAACAGGCAGCGGCGGAGGTGGAGCGGAAGTACACGTGGCAGCGCATCCTGCCCCAGTACGCGCAGCTCCTCGGCCTGGAGACGCCGGCAGCGGATGATCCCCCCATCACACCGTCCACCCAGCCGTGATGCTGCGCACGAGGCCCATCGCAGCCAGCCGGGCGAAGCGGGCTGGCTACACATCGCGTGCGGCTCAGGCCATCTGCCCGATCAATTCTGCCTTGGCTCGCCGGCGCTGAGTGGATCGGGCCGGAAGTTGGAGCTTGGGCTTGAGATATTCGGCCGTGTGTGAGCCGGCCACCTCACAGACCGCTTCGGGTGTTCCCTGGGCGATGATCCTGCCGCCGCCATCACCCCCCTCGGGGCCCATATCGATCAGCCAGTCAGCGCACTTGATGACATCCAGGTTGTGCTCAATGACCAGGATCGTGTTGCCCAGGTCGGCCAGGCGATTGAGGACGTTGAGCAGGTTATTGATATCGGCAAAGTGCAGGCCGGTGGTCGGCTCGTCGAGGACGTAGAGCGTGTGGCCGGTCGAGTTCTTGCCCAGTTCGGAGGCAAGCTTGACGCGCTGGGCCTCGCCGCCGGAGAGCTGGGTGCTGGGCTGGCCGAGCTTGATGTAGGACAGTCCCACATCGTTGACCGCCTTGAGCATCCGGTAGATCGGCGGGAAGTTCTCGAAGAAGGCCAGCGCCTCCTCGACCGTCATGTTCAGCACATCGGCGATGTTCTTGCCGCGGTAGTGGATCTCGAGCGTCTCGTGGTTGTAGCGCTTGCCGTG
>CAYNMV010000123.1:0-4792 GCA_964398315.1 uncultured Tepidisphaeraceae bacterium
GGCCTGCTCGTTGCGATGGACGCCCGCCGCCATGCAGCGCAAATCATTCACCTGAACAATCTTTCGCAATTCATCCCGATCATCCGACAGCACAATCCCAACGCGGTCATTGTGCTCCACATGCACTGCGAGTGGCTCAGCCAGCTCGCACCGGACCTCATCCGCCCGCGCCTTGAGCAGGCGGATCTCATCCTGGGCGTCAGTGATTTCATCACGAACCGCATCCGCGACGCCTTTCCCCACCTGGCCTGCCGCTGCCGCACGCTTTACAACGGCGTAGATATCAGGCAGTTCAGCCCATCACCCGCCGGGCGCGATCATCAGGCACACATCGTGTACGTTGGACGCATCACCCCGGAAAAGGGCGTCCACACTCTGATCGACGCATTCAGACTTGTGCGCTGTAAGGTGCCGCACGCACGCCTGACGCTCGCAGGACCGGATGAAATCAATCCCCCCGAACTGGTCGTGCCCATCAGCAATGATCCCATGCTGCCTCCCCTCGCGCCGCTTTTCGATTCGCGCCGATACCGCGCGTTACTGGACGAGAAGCTGCAGGGCCTTCGGGATGCGGTTCGATTCACCGGCAACGTGCCGCACGGCCCGGCGTTGGCGGACCTGTACCGAACGGGCGATGTGTGCGTTTTCCCCTCCATCTGGGAAGAACCGTTCGGCATCCCCGTCATCGAGGCCATGGCCACCGGGGCGGCGGTCGTGGCCACACGCAGCGGCGCCTTCCCGGAGCTCATCGAAGACGGTCACAGTGGCCTTCTCGTCGAACGAGGCAATGCGGAGGCACTGGCGCAGGTGCTGCTGCGGATATTGGGCGACGCCGATCTGCAGCGCCGCCTGGGCCGCGCCGCGCGGCAGCGGGTGGAGCAGATGTTCACATGGGATCGACTGACAGGCCTGCTCAGCCGCTACTACGATGAGGCCGCGCAGCGCTCACGCCGGCCCAGTTGACCATTCACCGCTGTTCCGACTTCCCTGAACTTGATCGGGCCGTATGCTCTCGCGCTCACCGGGCTCTGGTTCCACCTGTGAATCCACCTCGTATACGTCGATGGAAGTCCCTATGTGCTTCACCACGGGGTAGCGCGCCAGCCAGGAGTAGTCGGGCAGCTCGATCCGCGCACCGCGGTCGATGATCGTAGCGCCAACAAGCCCGTGTCGCACGTTTTTGCTCACAGCGACCAGGCCCGTCGGTGGCCGGTGAAGCGCATCGGGATCGAGGCCCAGCACCTTCACCAGGTCCTCTTCGGGGTAGGCAAAGAGACGCAGCGCATAGGGCCGGCCGGCTTGTTCCGGTGCGTTCAGCCACTCCGCCAGTTGCGCGATGTCCTGACCCCAGTCAAGATTGCTGTCCAGCACATACCGTTCAGCGCCCTGCGATCCACCGGCGATCTCGTTGAAATACCCCAGATAGTTCGGATGCGCCGGGATGGTCTGAGCCGCGGTCGCCGCCAGCAGAACGGCTGCCACAATGCGCCACCGCGCGTGCTTCAGTTGAATCGCGATAAACAGATAGATCACGGGCAGAACCGGCAGAATATGCCGGATCCCGATGTTGATCCGGGCGGACAGGGCGGCAAGGAAGAACAGCCCAGCCGGCAACAGAAGCAGGAACAAAGAGGCGTTGATCGCTTTGCTCCTCCTGCACGCCGCCGCAATCACGGCCAGCACCAGCGCAAGCAGGGCTGCGCTGGGCATTTTCAGCGCAATCACTTCGGGGAAGTACCACCACCATCCATGCAGGCCAATGTCGCCATTCAGATACGCCAGGTGCCCAAAGCGGTTATGCCCGTACAGTTCCATCAGCCCCAGGATGAAACTGGGCATCGGCAGCGGCATTGTCTTGAACCAGCCCGGCAGTGCTTCCCACTCGCTCTTGCCCACGAAGATCCGCTGGTCTGCTATGGGGCCGATGTCGAACAGGTAAAGCATCCATAGCGACAGGAACGACATCACCAGGACGATCGCCATCTGCCGCAGTGGCGGCAGTCGGCGCAAGTACAGCGACCATCGGCCCCGCTCGGTGCTGAACAGGACCCCCACCGGCTGAAGCAGCACCATCAATACCAGAGCCGGAGCGACGATGATCAGCGAGAACTTGGTCCCGATGGCCAGCCCCGCCGCGCCCCCAGCCGCAAGCGCCTGGCTGATCCGCTGCCCCGAGGCCCAGCGCGCACCGTGGTATATGGACGCCAGAAACAGGGCGCACGCGGGCATGTCGGTGGTCACCAAGGGCGCATGGGCGAGAACCGTCGGATCGAGGCTGCAGAAGGCAACCGCCAGCGCCGCGCACACCTCATCCGCCGCCCATCGCGCCATCAGGTACAGATAGACCAGCGCCACGGGCAGGAACACCAGCATCGCCAGACGCGAACGCCTCAGCGTCGCCCAGTAGTCCTGCCCATCTGCGAACAGGACACGTGTGCCAACGTCGTAAGTCTCGCCAGGCCCGATGACAGTGCGGCTGGCCGCTTCCTGCGGAACCTGGTTGTGAAGCCACAGCGGCACACCCGCGACAAGGCGCGCCAGCGGCGGATGCTGGACGCCGGCCGTGTGCTTGCCATCGCGGTAGAGGCAGGCCGCGCTGCCGAGATGGTAAGGCTCATCGACCACGTTGTTGAAGCGATCGATGGTCGACGCCGCTCTCCACAATGCCACGGCGATGGCCAGCAATGCCACAACACGGCATACCCACGGCAATGGGAGCCGGCAGAAGGGTCGGTTCTGCATGATGAGCCCCTTCCCGTCACGGTATCCGTCGCCTCGCCATCGCGGCAACGGCTTTTCATCGCCGCGTGCTGCGACAGGCGCTGCCGATCAGACGATGCGCGGGGATGGGATGGGAATGATGAACTTGCCCCCGGCATCGCGATAGGCCTGCTGCTGGCGCAGCACTTCATCGGCAATGTTCCAGACGAGCAGAAGCAGATAGTCCGGCCGGCGCTCGGCAATGGCGGTGGGTGCCAGGATGGGGTGGTGCAGTCCCGGCATGTACTTGCCCTGCTTGTGTACATTTCGATCCACGACGAACTCGATCACATCCGGGCCGAGATCCGTATAGCTCAGCAGCGTGCTTCCCTTCGCACTGGCGCCATATGCCGCAATGCGGTAGCCTTGCTGCTTCAGGTCAAGCAGCATCCGGCGCAGGTCCTCGCGCACCTGACGAACCCGATCCGCAAACGACACATAGTAGTCGATGCGGTCAATTCCCAGCCGTTTCTCCTCGGCGAGCATCTCCTGGACTGTCCGCGACGGGTTCGGCGTTTTCTGCACGTACGCGCGCAGCGACCCGCCATGGATCGACAGCTTTTCGATGTCGTTGAGATACAGGCCGTGGCGGCGGAAGAGGTTATCGAGCGCCGTTACGGTGTAGTAGCAGAGATGCTCGTGGTAGATGGTATCGAACTCGCAATGATCCACCAGGTCCTTGACATAGGGGGACTCGGTGACGAGGACACCGCCCGGCTTGAGGATTGTTGCGATGCCGGCGACAAATCCGTTGAGATCGGCCACATGGGCCATCACGTTATTCGCGATGACGACGTCGGCTGTCTTGCCCTCCGCGACCAGGCGGCACGCCAGATCACGTCCGAAGAACTCGCACAGCGTCGGCACGCCGATCTTGCGCGCCGCTGCCGCCGGCCCGGGGGATGGATCGATGCCAAGAACCGGAATGCCCTTCTGCACAAAGTTCTTGAGCAAGTAGCCATCGTTGCTGGCCAGCTCCACCACCAGGCTCTCCGGGCCAAGGGCTTCGCGTTCAATCAGTTGTTCTGCATTGCGCCGTGCGTGCTCCAGCAGTGTGTCCGAGAACGAGGAGAAGTAGGCGTACTCCGGGTGGAACACCTCTTCGGGCGGCACCGTATCCAGGGTCTGAAGCAGGGAGCAACCGGCGCAGAACCCGATCTGGAGCGGATACTTGGGCTCCGGGCAATGCAGACGATCAGGGGGAATCAGCGTGTCAACCAGAGCGGTGACGCCCAGATCCAGTACTGGTTGAAGCCCTTGGTTGCCGCAGGAGCGGCAACGGCGAGCTGCGGCCTTGTCCGCCAGCGACGTGGCCATGTGCACGAACCGCCTCCTTCTTGTTGGGGTTTAGGATGGAATCTCTGTGAGCGTCAAGTGCCCGGTCATGCGGCCGATTGCTCAGCGACCAGCTATCGGATGCATCCACCAGCCGCAGATCACCGGCAAGCAATCCTTCGGCGATCAGATTGCGAACGTGAGCCAGTCGCTGGTAGCGAGCCCCCTCGAATTCGTCAAGTTGCAGGCCAACCGACCGGACCATTTCGTATACCTGCTGCACACCCTGCTCAGCCGTCCAAACGGGCCTGAACTCCGGCAGTACACGGGCGATGCGATCGGTGTTCACACGAAAGCACTTGGGGTCCGGCTTTGCATCCGGGGCATATTCAATGCGGCTGCCGGGCACCGTGGCGGCAACGAGTGATGCAATGTCACGGACGCGATAGCTTTCCCCAGGCTTGGCGACGTTCAACACCTGGCCGGCCACGGCATCGGCCGGCGCCTCGGCCGTCGCAACGAACGCACGGGCAATGTCCTCAACGTGCACAATCGGGCGCCACGGCGTCCCGTCACTCTTCATGTAGATCCGCCCCGTGGTGCAGGCCCACGCCACCAGGTTGTTCAGGACCAGGTCGAACCGAATGCGGGGCGACCAGCCGAATGCGGTCGCATTTCGCAGGATGGTGACGGCAAAGGTGTCATCGGACAGGGCCAGCAACCCCTTCTCGGCATCCACTTTTGCCCGGGCATAGGG
>CAYNMV010000124.1:0-4448 GCA_964398315.1 uncultured Tepidisphaeraceae bacterium
GAGCTGGTCGAGATGGAAGTGCGCGAGCTGCTGAGCAAGTACGAGTTCGACGGCGACAACGCCCCGATCATCCGCGGCTCTTCGCTGCCGGCCTTCCAGAACCCCACCGACGATGAGGCCTGCAAGCCGATCGACGAACTGGTCAAGGCGCTGGATGAATACATCCCGATGCCCGAGCGCGAGATCGACAAGCCCTTCCTCATGCCCGTGGAAGACATCTTCTCGATCAAGGGCCGCGGCACCGTCGCCACCGGCCGTATCGAGCGCGGCAAGTGCAAGGTGGGCGACACCATCGAGATCGTCGGCCTGGGCGAGACCAAGACGTCGGTCATCACCGGTGTTGAGCAGTTCCAGAAGACGCTGGAAGAGGGCATCGCCGGCGACAACGTTGGCGTGCTGCTCCGCGGCATCGACAAGGACGAGATCGAGCGCGGGCAGGTGCTGTGTGCACCCAAGAGCATCACCCCGCACACCAAGTTCGAGGCCGAGGTCTACGTGCTGACCAAGGAAGAGGGCGGCCGGCACACGCCGTTCTTCAGCGGCTACCGTCCGCAGTTCTACTTCCGCACCACCGACGTCACCGGCTCGGCCAAGCTGCTGGGCGGGGCCGAGATGGTGATGCCCGGCGACAACGTCACCATGGAGATCGAGCTGCAGAAGCCGGTCGCCATGCAGGAAAAGCTCCGCTTTGCCGTCCGCGAAGGCGGCAAGACGGTCGGCTCGGGCGTGGTGACCAAGATCCTCGCCTAGGCAAGGAACAGTCAGTAGCCAGTAGACGGCGCCAGTGGACAAGACTGGTTCCTCTACTGGCTGCTGACTGCTGTCTAGTGGCAACTATTCGTAAAGGTGTACGATGGCGAAGTTCAATCGCGAGTATGTCTGGCTGCAATGCACCGAAACCGGTGACCTGAACTACCGCACCGAGATCAAGGTCGTCGGCGGTGCGCCGAAGATCGAGCTGAAAAAGTACTGCCCGCGTCTTCGTCGTCACACGGTGCATAAGATCAAGCGCAAGTGATCAGTCGGCAGTCTGCGGTCGGCAGTCGGCAGCAACTCTGCCGACTGCCCGCTGCGGGCTGCAGGCTGTTCCTACGCCGGTAGCTCAACTGGCAGAGCAGCCGTCTCCAAAGCGGCAGGTTGGGGGTTCGACTCCCTCCCGGCGTGTTTCCGATCTCAGTGCCTCCCCCGTATGCGATCGTCCTGCGGCGCTGGTCGGCGCCGGGCGTGCCGATGGGGTGAGGATGTGTGCCCGAAGGATTAGCAAGTACCGTTCGGAAGGACCAAGACAGCCGTGACCAAGAGTGATGACAGAGCTGTCGAAACCGCCCCGGTTGAGAAGCGCATGGATTACCAGGCCGGTGGCGGGAACGCTGCCGCTGCCCCGGGCTTCTTCACCATTTACAAGAGCGGCCAGGGATACTGGACCCGCCTGCTGACGTTTTTCGGATTCATGCTGGTGGGCGCCCTGACGGCCCACTTCATCTATCGGCAGACGTACGGCTGGATCGGACAGGGCGCGGCCCTGGGCATCGCCGCCGGGCTGTTTATCGCCTGGGTGCTGGTTGAGTACATCCTGATCAACAAGCCCAGGAACGCCGAATTTCTGATCGCTACCGACAGCGAGATGAAGAAGGTGAACTGGACCAGCCGGCAGGAGTTGATCGGCTCCACCAAGGTCGTCATCTTCTTCATGTTCCTGATCACGGCGGTGCTGTTCCTGTATGACCTTGTGTTTCACGCGATCTTCTGGGTGATGACCGTGCTCAAGGAACCGCCGCCGTTCATCCCCAGGTGATCCCCGACCCGTTTCTCACGAGAACTACAGCCTCATGCAATTCTTCGTCCTGCGAGTCGCGAGCAACAAGGAAGACCAGGTCCGCGAGAAACTGGCGCGCAAGGTCAAGATCGAGGGCCTGGAAGACCGCGTCGGCCGGATCCTGGTCCCCACCGAGCGTGTGCGCCATATGAAGGGGGGCGTGCGCAAGGAATCCGACCGCAAGCTCTACCCCGGCTACGTCTTCGTCGAACTGGAACTGGAAGCCGATGGCCGCATTCCAGACAACGTCTGGTTCATGATCAAGGAGACCGAGGGCGTTGGTGACTTCATCGGTTCCAACGGCAAGCCCACGCCCATGAGCCCCAAGGACGAGGCCAAGATGCTCGAAGAGGCCGAGCGCCCCGAGGAAGCGCCCAGCCTCAAGACCGAATACGCCAAGGGCGACAAGGTCAAGGTCACCAACGGCCCGTTCGAGAACTTCGAAGGCGAGGTCGACGAGATCCTTGGCGACCAGGGCAAGGTCCGCATCATCACCACGATCTTCGGCCGCCCCACCCCCCTCGAACTGGAATACTGGCAGATCGAAAAGCTGTAAGGCCTGCCAACAGCCGCATTCGGCCAGACTGCCGGCCCCGGCCGGGCGGCCACGCTGCGCAGTTGGCCTGCGGGCTATGGTCGCGCGGCTTCGCTGGATCTCCCAGTGCGCATGGAAACGCGGTTTCACCTGCTTCTCCCGTCTCGGCACGGATTTTCCTGCCTGTTTTGATGCAGTGCCGGGCGCAGCATCCGTTTACCATGCGGACGACACCGGCGCATCCTGCGCCGAACGCGTGATGTAACCCGACGCGTGATGCAGCCCAACGCGTGATGTAACCCCATGACGGAGCAGCCTATGCGCGCCATCGATGCGATTCGGATCGCCCTGAAGTTCAGCGATATGAGCATGAAGCACCTGGCCGAGATGGGCGATGCGCCGCTCCTGCGTCCCGGGCCGTGGGGCGGGAATCACGCGATGTGGATCGCCGGGCACCTGACGGTGGTCGAGGGGCGCTTACAGAAGATGCTGCATGGGATGCCCAATCCGGTTGAGCGATGGAAGCCGCTGTTTGACTGGGGCAGCGAACCAGTCGACGACCCGGCGGCTTATCCGCCGTTTGAGGAAGTGTTGCAGACGTTCAGGGATCTGCGGCGCCAGACGCATGCGTTTCTCGATGAAGTTGGCGAGGCGGGGCTGGATCGCCCGACAAAGTGCCAGCCGCCGGGATTCGACGGCTTTGAGACGGTTGGTTCGGCGATCATGATTGTCGCCGGCCACGCCATCGGGCATATGGGCGGATTGACGGTTGTCCGTGCCGCCGCCGGCAAGCAGCGCCTGTTTGTTCCGTCAGAGCAACTCCGCGCGTTCTGACCAGATGAGGCTCGGGGCATCGTGATTGGTGCATCGGCCAGGGGGCAACCCGGATGATCCCGCCGCGCAGGCTGGCGGGGCGGCTGCCTCATTTCCCTTTGGCTCGCTCTGCCCATCCCCGGCACGCTATCATTCCCGCATGAAGCCGCGCATCTCACTGCTGACCCTTGGTGTGGATGATCTGGAGCGGGCACTGGCTTTTTACCGGGATGGGCTGGGCTTCCCAACCCGCGGAATCATCGGGCAGGAGCATGAGTACGGGGCTGTTGTCTTTTTCGAGCTGGAGTCGGGCCTGACACTCGCCCTCTGGCCGCGCGCCAGTCTCGCACGCGATGCGGGGCTTCCGCAGTCGGCCCCAAGTCCCACAGACTTCGCCCTCGCGCACAACGTCCGCAGCCGGGAGGAGGTCGATACAGTGCTTGAACAGGCCCGCCATGCCGGCGGGACGATCGTGAAAAAAGGCCAGGAGACATTCTGGGGCGGGTATGCGGGATATTTTCAGGATCCGGATGGGCACCTGTGGGAAGTGGCCTGGAATCCGCAGATGCTGCCCCCCGACTGATCACCCGGCCAGTCCGCCGGCCGAGCCGACGGCAGCGCAGCCGGAACATGATCCGCAGGCGGGGCGAGGGGTTCGCTGCGGGTTTGGCATCGTGCTTTGGCTATCCTGCGTTTCAGGCCCGCAGGATGCTCGACCCGGCTTTCCATTTTTCCCGCCCCGGTTAAGATCGCTCCCGACCCCCGCAACCCCAACCGACGTATAATCTCTGATGCTCCAGTTCATCCAATACTACGGCAAATACCAGTCCCTTCGCGGCAACCTTGGCACCATGCCCGCTTGGGGCCGGTTCGTCATCGCTCTGTTTGCGCTTCCCGGCCTGGCGATCCTGCTGGCGGCGGCACTGGCGTTTGTGATCGGACTGGGCGTGCTGATGCTGCTGACGATCCCGGTCTACCGGGCCGTCCGGGCGGTTGCCTCCCTGGGCCAGCGCCACGCGCGCCATGAGGATGACTTCATCGTCACGGAATCAGCCGAGGTTGTCATCAATCCCGCCCCGCGCCGGCAGATTGATGTGAAGATCGTGGAGTGATCGGCCCGCCCGTGGTCCCCGTGCCTCAACGGCCCGCTTCCTGCCTTGCCAAATTATCAAATTGTTGTTTGGCTCATCCGCTCCCTGTGCGCATAGTGGAGGGGAATCCATCTCAATCGGGCAGTCTCAAGGCAGGATGCGAACATGCCAATTCACCTGAACGCGGGTTCGG
>CAYNMV010000125.1:0-4235 GCA_964398315.1 uncultured Tepidisphaeraceae bacterium
GACCTGACCGAGCACATGGAGACGGTCATCCAGAAGTACCTGCGCAATGAGTTCGAGACGATCGATGAGTACAACGCGCAGGCGGGTGAACTGGCCGAGCCGTACCGCTTCCTGGTGATCGCCGATTTTCCCGTGGGCTTCGAGGGAGACAGCTTCCGCCGGCTGGCGAGCATCGCCAGTTCGGGCGCCCGCTGCGGCGTTTACACGCTGATCCTGCGCGACCTGCGCACGCCGTTGCCCGGCGGTGTCCACATTGATGAGCTGGAGCAACATTCGATCAATCTCGTGCGCGATCCCGAATCCGGCCGATTCATTTGGCGCGATGAGGTGTTTGAGCGTTTTCCGCTGGGGCTGGATGCCCCGCCGGATGAATCGGCCCTGACCGAGATGCTCGATGTGGTGGGGCGGCATGCCAAGGACTCCAAGCGCGTTGAGGTGCCGTTCTCATCCATCGCGCCCGGAGATGGTGAGCTCTGGAGCATGAGCAGCCGGGATGAGCTGCGCGTGCCGATGGGGCGGATGGGCGCCACCCGCCAGCAGTTCCTGAAGCTGGGCCGCGGCGTGGCCCAGCACGCGCTGATCGCCGGCAAGACCGGGTCGGGTAAGTCCACGCTGCTGCATGCCATCATCACCAACGTTGCGCTGTGGTATTCGCCCGATGAGGTGGAACTGTATCTGGTGGACTTCAAGAAGGGCGTGGAGTTCAAGACCTACGCCAGCCACGAGCTGCCGCACGCGCGGGCGATCGCGGTTGAGTCTGATCGTGAATTCGGTCTGAGCGTTCTGCAGCGCATCGATGCCGAGTTAAGCCGCCGCGGCGAGCTGTTCCGCAGGGCAGGCGTACAGGACATCGGCTCGTACCGCCGTGAAAATCCCGATGCGGTGATGCCCCGCACGCTGCTGATCATCGATGAGTTCCAGGAGTTCTTCTCCGAAGATGACAAGCTGGCCCAGGATGCGGCCATCCTGCTGGACCGGCTGGTGCGCCAGGGCCGTGCGTTTGGTATCCACCTGCTGCTGGGTTCCCAGACGATTTCCGGCTCGAGCGGCCTGTCGCGCAGCACGATCGGGCAGATGGCGGTGCGCATCGCACTGCAGATGAGCGAGGCGGACTCCCAGTTGATCCTGGGCGATTCCAACAGCGCCGCCCGCCTGCTGTCGCGCCCCGGCGAGGCGATTTACAACGATGTGGGCGGTCTGGTGGAGGGCAACAGCCCCTTTCAGATCGCCTGGCTGCCGGATGAGGAGCGCGATGTCTACCTCGACCGCGTGCAGGCCGAAACCAGGCAGCGCGGCGTGGAGAAGCCGGTGCCCGTGGTGTTCGAAGGGAACCAGCCGGCCGAGGTGCGCAAGAACGATCTGCTGCGTGAGGCACTGGCGCAGCATCAGGCGCTGACCACCGACCCGCCGGCGCCGCGGGCGTGGCTGGGCGAGCCGGTGGCGATCAAGGAACCCACGGCCCTCATCTTCCGCCGGCAGAGCGGAACCAACGCGCTGATCGTCGGTCAGGCCGACGAGCAGGCGATGGCCCTTATTTGCTCGACCCTGATTTCCCTGTCGGCCCAGCACACGAAGCAGGGTGCCCGGTTCTACGTGTTTGACGGCACCCCGGCCGATTCATCCCTGGCCGGCACCATCGAGCGGGTGTCGAAGGTGATCCCCCAGCCGGTGCGGCTTGTCGAGTACCGTGAAACCGCCGAGGTGATCGATGAACTGGCCAAGGAAGTGGCCGCGCGGCAGGAGCGGGATGCGGCAGGCGGCGAGCCGCAGGCAGCCGACAACGCAGCGATCTACGTGCTGCTCTACGGCCTGCAGCGCTATCGCGCCCTTCGCAAGAGCGAGGAGAGCTTCAGCTTCAGCATGGAAGAGGGAGACAAGCCACCGGCCCCGGACAAGCAGTTTGCCGACATCCTGCGCGAAGGCCCGCACCTCGGTGTTCATGTTGTCTGCTGGTGTGATACGCCGGCCTCGGTCGAGCGCACGCTTGACCGCTCGACGATGCGCGAGTTTGACAACCGCATCCTCTTCCAGATGAGCGCCAGCGATTCCAGCAACCTGATCGACTCGCCCGCCGCCAACAAGCTCGGCTTCTACCGGGCGCTGGCCTTCAGCGAAGAGCAGGGTGTGATGGAGAAATTCCGACCGTATGCCCTGCCTGATGCGGCCTGGCTGGCCGAGGTGGCGGCGAAGCTCGGCACGGGCGGGTGAATCAGCAGCGCCTCCGTCGCCGCAGGGCAGGCTGCCGGCCTGCGGAACGGTTCAGTGGGGGGATCGGTCTTGTCATCGGCCACAAATCAGTTGCGCGCACCGCGCTGGGGGGATATGCGATGGACAGATCCCGCGCGGCGAACCCCGGCTGCCGGCCGATGGCCTGATGGGCGGCAGATCAACAGCCAGCCACGGGCTGCTCTGCGCGTGTACAGGGTAGGCGGGTCGGCGGTACACTGCTTCGCATGGCGCAACTGATTGTTTCAGCACTGGGGCCGGATCGGCCGGGGATTGTGGGGGAGCTGACCGCGCGCATCCATGAAGCGGGGGGAAATCTGCTGGATTCGCGGATGGTGAATCTGCGCGGGGAGTTCGCGGTGCTGATCCTGCTGGAATGCCCGGAAGATGCGGCGGCAAAGCTGGTACGCGAGCTGCCGGCGGCGGGGGAGGCGATCGGACTGCAACTGAGTGTCCGTCCGCAGCAGGCCGAATCCAAACCCATCGGCGGCATGCGCTACCGCCTCAAGACCTACAGCCTCGACCAGCCGGGCATCGTTGCACGGCTCTCGAAGGTGCTGACAGGCTACGGCGTCAACATCGAGGAGCTGATCGCCCGCCAGGATTCAGCCCCCTTCGACGGCGGCCCGCTGTTCACCACCGAGATGCGCCTGACCATTCCCGGCACCGTGCCCCTGCGCAAGCTGCGCGATGAACTGGAAGCCCTGTGTCATGAGCTGAACTGCGATGTGGACCTGGATCCTGAAGACAGCGCGCGGTAGCAGGCTCAGTACCCAAAAACAGCAGACAGCAGAACAGCGCTGATAGTCGCCTCTGCCTGCTGTCTGCTGTCTATTTTCTCCGCCTACACATCCAGGTTCTTCGCTTCCAGCGCGTGTTCCTCGATGAACTGACGGCGGCGCTCGACGTTCTCGCCCATCAGGACGCTGAACATGCGCTCGGCCTCGCCGGCTTCTTCCAGCGTGACCCGCAGCAGCACGCGCTTGGCCGGATCAAGGGTGGTTTCCCACAGTTCCTCGGCGTTCATCTCGCCCAGGCCCTTGAAGCGCTTGATCTCGATGCCCTGCTTGCCGAGGTTGAGTACCTCCGGCAGGATCTGGGCGACGCCGGCGACATCGATCACCTTGCCATCGCTCTCGTTGAGCAGGGCGTAGCGGGTCAGCAGCTTCTCGCCGGTGACCGACTCTTCCTGGGTCAGGAAATAATCATCGATCGACAGGCCGAAGCCAGCGAGCTGGGTGAACAGGCGCTCCAGTTCCTTCACCTCGTGCAGTTCCTGGTTCTTCTGGAGGCGCAGGTGAGGCGTGCCGTTGGTGGCGGGGGCGGCCGAGCCGTTGCCCTGCACCTTGGCCATCTCATCATCCTCGACAACGATGTTGTGCTCATCGAGGAAGGCATCCAGCTCGGCCTTGTCATGGAAGAACCGGTCGCGCCCTTCCACCACCACGCGATACAGCGGCAGGCGGCCGTGCTGATCGCGGCGGCCCAGGAAGTCGGCGAAGTCGATGCCGCGCCGCTGCACGATGCGCACCAGCTCTTCCAGTTTGCCCAGCAGGTCGGTCACGTGTCGCAGCTCATCGCCGACCAGGCGGCGGGTTTCCTTGCCGGTATCGGCATCGCGGATGACCAGCACCGTGCCCTCCAGGCCCAGGTCGGTCAGCTTCTGCCGCATGCTGCGCTCGTTGAGGACGTATTCCACCTTTTTGCGGCGGGTCACCTGGTAGAGCGGCGGCTGGGCAACGTAGATGCGGCCGGCCTTGAGCAGCTCCTGCATGTGGCGGAAGAAGAACGTCAGCAGCAGCGTGCGGATGTGGCTGCCGTCAACGTCGGCGTCGGTCATGATGACGATGCGCCCGTAGCGGCATTTTTCCAGGTTGAAGTCTTCGCGGATGCCGCAACCGATGGCCTGGATGATCGTGCGGATCTCCTCGTTGCTGAGCATCTTGACCAGGTTGGTCTTCTCGACGTTCAGGATCTTGCCGCGCAGCGCAAGGATGGCCTGGACGTTG
>CAYNMV010000126.1:0-3630 GCA_964398315.1 uncultured Tepidisphaeraceae bacterium
AGGGGATCGCCCAACTGATCTTCCTCAAGGGCGAGCGGATCTGCGCCACCAGCTATGCCGACAAGGGCGGCAAGTACCAGGACCAGCGCGGCCTGACACTGCCGAAGGTGGACTGAGCCAACCGGCCGCGGGGTGTGGCACGGGTTGGCAACCCGTGCTGATGTGGATGGAACGGACGTCGCCTGTGGCAGTGTCGCCTGCTGCACAGTGTTGTCCGCACGGGTTGGACACCCGTGCCACGATCGGGAGAAGTCGCATGCTTCGTCTTGCCAGCATCCTGCTCGCACTGGCCGCGATGCTCAGCGCTGTTGGCTGCGCCGCCCGCGCCCCGGCGATTCCCGAGGGCGCGGCCCTGCTCTACTACGGCCAGGGAGCCGAGCTCAGGCTGCCCTACCGGCCGGTGCCGGGGCAGTACTGGCTGTATGACGAGACGGCCGGGCGGGTGGTGAGCGTGATGACATTGCCATCCAATGCCGAGGTGAACGCGCTGACGTTTTCAAATCTCGACGCGAGGCACTGGTACCGCCTCTACCTGTTGGACCAGTTGCCGCAGATGGATCAATAGCCCTGCGTCCCGTGGTTTTACGGCGGGCCGCGGATTCACAGAAGGATCGAAGACCATGACATTCAAGCTGAACAAGATTGTGCTGACGGCGGTTCTGGCCGGTGCCCTGGCGGCCGGCGGGTGCAGCAATCGCAGCGGCGGCTCCTCGCCGCAGACCGGGGGCGGCATCAGCCCCACCGGGCCGACAAAGCCCGCCTCCAACCTGGTCACGCTCAAGGAAGGCGCCCCCACCATCACCGCCCTGGTCCCCCCCGGCGGCAACGTGGAGGTGCGCGACCGCTCGACCAACCAGTCCATCTGGCGGGGAACCGTCAAGCCCAACACCGTCATCACCGTTGCGCCTGATGGTGTCTACATCGACAGCCTGAAGAAGATGGCGCTGAAGAACCCCAGCGCCAAGCATGCGATCTATTACGTGAAGCCCAACCAGTAAGCGCAAGTGAGTGACGGGGCGGGATAACGCTTCTCGCGGATCGCCCATCACTCATCGCTTGCCGGAACCAGCGGAACACGGACAGGCCGTTCCGCACTGCCAGCGCCCGCGAGGGATCGCCCTGTTGTTTTGTTGCTTTTATCTCGGGAAGGATCCGTCAAATGAAAATCAGCCGCCGTTTCACCCAGCCCGGCCAGGATGCGTTCAGCACCGTCACCTATGAGAAGCGCACCAGCCGCATCACCAACCCGGACGGCACCGTCGTCTTCGAGATGACCGATGCCGAAATCCCGGCCCAGTGGAGCCAGCTCGCCACCGATATCATGGTGAGCAAGTACTTCCGCAAGGCCGGCGTGCCGCAGACCGATGCCCAGGGCAACATCCTGCGCGATGAACAGGGCAACATCATCTACGGCCCGGAGCGCAGCGCGAAGCAGGTCATCCACCGCCTGGCCGGCTGCTGGAGGCACTGGGGTGAAAAGCACGGCTATTTCGACACCGAAGAGGACGCGGAAAACTTCTACCAGGAGCTGTGCTACATGCTCCTGCACCAGATGTGCGCCCCCAACAGCCCGCAGTGGTTCAACACGGGCCTCAACTTCGCCTACGGCATCACCGGACCGTCCCAGGGGCACTTCTACTGCGATCCCAAAACCGGCCAGCTCAAGAAGGCCCCCGATGCCTACACCCACCCCCAGCCGCATGCCTGCTTCATCCAGTCGGTGAGCGATGACCTGGTCAATGAAGGCGGCATCCTGGACCTGTGGGTCCACGAGGCGCGCCTCTTCAAGTACGGCAGCGGCACCGGCAGCAACTTCTCGCGCCTGCGCGGCGAGAACGAACCGCTCAGCGGCGGCGGCAAAAGCTCGGGCCTGATGAGCTTCCTCAAGATCGGCGACCGGGCGGCCGGGGCCATCAAGTCCGGCGGCACCACCCGCCGGGCCGCCAAGATGGTCTGCCTCGACCTGGATCACCCCGATATCGAGGACTTCGTCAACTGGAAGGTGCGCGAGGAGCTGAAAGTCGCCGCCATGGCCGAGGGGATTAAGGTGCTGCCCAAGGGCCACCAGGAGCTGGCCAAGAAACTCGGCCTGAAACTCGACTACGACTTCAACGGCGAAGCCTACCAGACGGTTTCCGGCCAGAACTCCAACAACTCGGTGCGCATCCCCAACGAGTTCTTCAAGGCGGTTGAGGAAGATGGAGACTGGCACCTCTACAGCCGCACCACCCCCGGCAAGATCCTCAAGACGATCAAGGCCCGCGACCTGTGGGACCAGATCTGCTTCGCCGCATGGCGCTGCGCCGATCCGGGCGTGCAGTACGATGATACCATCAACCAGTGGCACACCTGCCCCAACTCCGGCCGCATCAATGCCTCCAACCCCTGCGTCACCGGCGACACCCGCGTGCTCACCCCCGGCGGCATCTGGCGGCGCATCGATCAGATGATCCACCTGCCGGCCCGCCTGGTGACCAACCTGCACGGCCAGCAGATCGCCGTCACCGATGGCGCGTTCCCCACCGGCACGCGCGAGGTCTATGAGCTGCGCACCGTCAGCGGCTACAGCGTGAAAGTGACCGCCGATCACCGCATCTGGACGCGCCAGCGCGGCTGGGTCGAGGCGCAGCACCTGCTGCCCACCGATGAGGTGCGCCTGCCGGCCGAGCCGGCCTGCGTGCAGGAGATCGGCGAGCCGCAGGATGCCCGCTTCTTCCAGCTTGTCGGCCTGTTTATCTCCGATGCCAACCAGAACCGCACCGCGCTGCGCCTGGATGCCTGCCTGGATGATGCCGAACTGGTCGAGACCTTCGCCCACTACGTCGGCTCGCGCTGGGGCGCGTATCCCGATGATTACGTCAACGCCCTGATGCTCGACACCAGCGACCTGGTGCACGCCGATGACGCCCATGCCGGCGAGGGCAACACCCTCACCGCCACGCTGACCAACAAGCGCCTGATCAGCCGCCTGCGCGCCTACATCACCCGCCAGGGTGATCACCTGCGCCTCAGCGATGAGGCCTTCACCGCCGGCCTGGCCGCCCAGAAGCACTTCCTCCGCGCCCTGTTCACCGCGGATGGCCGCCTCAACGGCGATACCCTCGAGCTGGTGAGCCACAGCCGCGGCCTGCTGGAAGATGTCCAGTTGCTGCTGCTGGGCTTCGGCATTAAGTCATCGCTGGGCACAGCCGGCCAGGCCCCAGCGCCGGCCGGCGGCCAGGGCGGCACTGATTCGACACTCAGCACTTCGCAGGCGGCGAAGCTGCTTGAACTGCTCTCTCACGACGGCGGAGCCGTCACCGCGGGAGGCCCGGCCTCCCGCCGCGGGGGCTTGCCCGACGACGCAGAAGCACAGCGCCACGGCCTGCGCATCGACCCGGGCAGCCTCCGCTTCTTCCAGCAATACATCGGCCTGCTGCCCGGCACCAAGGCCGACGCCCTGGCCGACGCCTGCGCCCGGGCACCGATCACCGACACCACCCGCCTCAGCAATGATGGCCAGTGGGATGCCTTCGCCAGCCTGCGCCCCCTGGGGCGCCAGCAGGTCTTTGACCTGACCGAGCCGATCACCAGCTCGTTCATCGCCAACGGCCTGACGGTGCACAACTGCTCGGAGTACATGTTCCTCGA
>CAYNMV010000127.1:0-3599 GCA_964398315.1 uncultured Tepidisphaeraceae bacterium
CAAGCGCCCGCCGCGTTCAAAGGAGGACTATGTCATCACCATCGAAGGCGCCAACAACCTGCCCGAGGGGGTGACCATTGAAGAGTGGGTGTGAGCCGTGGCGTACACCGAATCCGATCTCCTGCCCATCAGCGCCCTGCAGCACCTGCTGTTCTGCCCGAGGCAGTGCGGGTTGATCCACATTGAGCGGGCATGGGCCGAGAATCGTTGGACTGCGGAGGGGCGTGTGCTGCACGAAAGGGCGCACACGCCCCAGGCCAAGCGCCGCCCCGGCGTCGGCATCGTCCGGGGCATGCAGCTCCGCTCGCTGGTGCTGGGTCTCTTTGGCCAGGCCGATGTTGTCGAGTTCCACAGCGATGCATCCGCCCGGGCCGTCTACCCCATCGAATACAAGCGCGGCCGCCCGAAGACCGGCGATGAGGATCGTGTGCAGCTCTGCGCCCAGGCCATGTGCCTGGAGGAGATGCTCGGCATGGCAATCCCCGTAGGCGCCATCTTCTACGGCAAGACGCGCCGCCGCATCAACGTGATCTTCGACGACACCCTCCGCCACCGCACGCGCCAAGCCGCCGCAGATCTGCACGCCATGATCCGATCCGGCACCACTCCCATCGCCGGTCGCGAGAAGAAGTGCGACCGCTGTTCGCTTCTCCACATCTGCATGCCCGGTGTGCTGGAAGGGCGGGAGTCGGCCTCGCGCTACCTCGCTCGAACGATCCACCTAATTACCGATGTGTCAGCGATCTCCTCTTCTGTTGGCGCCCAGCATGAAGGGTAGAAGGAGGAATACACTTGTGGAACTCATCTTTCATTCGCCTACAGACTACAACACCGCATCCCCCTTCCAAGCAGCCATAGCACGGGTTGCGGGCGATGGTGTTGTGGACATTGCGTGTCCGTATCTCAGTCTCTCCCTGCTCTGCCGCACGGTGGAAAGAGCTGAGCAGTGGCGTCTATTGACAGATGTGATCGCATGGTTCTCCATCGTTCCCAGCACCGTTGAGCGGGAAAGACTCGCCGAATGGTGTACAGCACACCAAGGCCACATTCGTCATTTGCCTGGCCTGCATGCAAAGGTGGTTCTTGGCCGCGTCCAGGCGCTGGTGAGCTCTGCAAACCTGACGGATATGGGGACCCTGCGCCGGGTTGAGATGGGCGTGCTCATCACACAAGGCCAACTGATCCAACAGCTGCGACATTGGTTTAGCGAGACATGGTCACAAGGGCACGAACTCACCGCCGAGACATTTCGTGCTATCGCACACTCCGCCCCGAATCTATGTCCACCAGTCAAGCACAAGGCGGGACAACTGGAGGGACTCATGAGAAATCCCGTCTGCGCTCTCCCCGCCTTCACCCTGCCGAGAACGACACGCCCTGCACGAGTCCGGACAATCGAAGATCTGGAGGACGCGTGGGACCTGCTTGAGAAGACACTCGTGCAGCGCGTAGATCGCAATTGGGCAGAGACCTATTTTGCGTGGCTGGAGGACCTCATATGTATCACTCGTCTGCCAGAGGGAGATCAACAACTAACGACTACGCTGATTGACAAAGGAAGAGCCATTGGGGTTAACCTGAACAACCGAGCTGCGCTTACGTGGAGTGGAAGACGGCGAGGGAATCCGCCAGCAGTGTATTATCTCTTGTCTGCTGAGTATGCGCGCACCCTTGAAATCAGATGGCCAGAACTAGTGTATCGTGTGCACTGGTTCAAACGTGATCGTCGTGATCCAACACCACCCGCGCTCATTCTTGCAGATTTTCCACCCCAATTTGGTGAACCAGAGACCTTCCGAGACGAATGGCGAAAGGCTGTCCTCTATGAAGTCGGGAGGCGTCGTGGACATTCACCACGAGGGATGCGTCGCCACAAATCCTTGATTTACAACCTAGCTGTCAACAGGCAGTTACGTGAGAAGTTCTTCGCACAAATCTGGCCATCGAACTGACATGAAAACCCACCTCAACACCCTCTTTGTCACCACAGAAGGCGCTTATCTGGCCCGCGAGGGCCAGGCTGTTCTCGTCCGCCACGAAAAGCAGACCAGGCTCCGCCTGCCGATCCACACCATCGGCTCGATCGTCTGCTTCGGCCGCGTCGGCGTCAGCCCGTCGCTGGCCGGGTTATGCGGCGAGCAGGGCGTCAGCATCAGCCTCTGCACGACCCACGGCCGCTTCCTGGCCCGCATCAGCGGCTTCACCAGCGGCAATGTGCTGCTCCGTCGCCAGCAGTACCGTCAGGCCGATGATCCAGTTGCGTGCGCCCGTATCACCCGATCCATCCTCGCGGGCAAAGTCGCCAATTGCCGGCAGGTTCTGCTGCGAGGCGCGCGGGATTACCCCGATGGACCCGGCGCCACGGCATTGCAGCAGGCGGCCGACAAGCTGGCCCAGACGCTGCGCATGCTCAGCGGTGACATGGACATCGACACCCTGCGCGGTCTCGAGGGGGATGCCGGCAATGCCTACTTCGGCGTCTTCAATCATCTGATCACGGCCCGCAAGGCTGGATTCACCTTCACGAAGCGCAGTCGCCGCCCGCCCCTGGACAATGTCAACGCGCTGCTGTCGTTTGTCTATGCGCTGCTGGCGCATGACCTGCGCAGCGCCTGCGAGGCCGTCGGTCTGGATCCGGCGGTGGGCTTTCTGCACCGCGATCGCCCGGGCCGTCCCGGGCTGGCCCTGGATCTGATGGAGGAACTGCGGCCTTACCTGGCCGACCGGCTGGTGCTGTCGCTGATCAACCGCCAGCAGTTGGATCCGCGCGGCTTCCGGGTTGAAGCGGGGGGCGGCGTGCGCATGGATGATTCAACCCGCAAGGCCGTGCTGGTGGCATATCAGAAACGCAAGCAGGACACGATTGAGCACCCGTTTCTCAGGGAGAAGGTCACCATTGGCCTGCTGCCGATGCTGCAGGCCCGCCTGATGGCCCGTCATCTGCGTGGCGACCTGGATGCCTATCCGCCGTTTATCTGGAAGTGAGCCATGTTCGTTCTTGTCACCTACGATGTCTCCACCACCACCGATGCCGGCAAGCGGCGACTGAGCCGGGTCGCCAAAGCCTGCCTGAACTATGGTCAGCGTGTGCAGAACAGCGTTTTTGAGTGCCAGCTCGATCCGGCCCGATGGGTTGAGTTGAAAACCCGCCTGATGGAACTGTACGACCCGGAGACCGACAGCCTGCGGTTCTACTTCCTGGGCGCCAACTGGCGTCGGCGCGTGGAGCACCACGGCGCTAAGGCGGCCCTCGACCTGGACGGACCGCTGATCGCGTAATCGTCATGAGCGAAGCGCTCATCCGCTGCCGGCGAACCCCCTGCGCGCACTCCGATCCTGGCCGGTTCGCGATCTGGCGTAACCCGTTCATTGACAAATGAATACGACTCCGCCAACTCTGCGGCCATTGCCGCGCATCTCCCCTTCCGCGACACGTTCGCGGAAACCGCCTGTTGTCCCTGATAGCAACCAGGGTTACAACGTAGCTGTCGCCCCCCGCGCGGGGGCGCGGATTGAAACACGCCCTGGGCCGGCTTGACCGCACGCTTGCGCGGTCGCCCCCCGCGCGGGGGCGCGGATTGAACCACCCCTTCCCATGG
>CAYNMV010000128.1:0-3287 GCA_964398315.1 uncultured Tepidisphaeraceae bacterium
ATCGTCACCCACAACATGCAACAGGCCGCCCGCGTGAGCGACTACTGTGCCTTCATGCACCTGGGCGAGGTGATCGAGTTCGGCCAGACCGCTCAACTCTTCCAAAACCCCCGCCACCGCCAGACCGAAGACTACATCACCGGCCGCTTCGGGTGAGGCCGGGCACTGAATGGGTGACGGTATCGATTTGCTGACTGTCCAGCCGAGGCGCAGGAAGGGGGCCAAAGTGATCCACCCGAGTATGCTGTTTCGTTATGTTTCCTGAACGTTGCTCGAAGATCGCCCTGGTGACAGGCGTGCTGGTTGCCGTTTATGTCGGCGGCTACCTGTACGTGCGCAGCCAGCATTGGCTGGTGCATCGATCGGGCTTCGCCTATGGCAAGACGGACAGCCACTCTGTCGTGATGGGGGACCTGGGGCCGGGCATGGCGGCCGGGTATCCGATGGCACACCTCAGCTATTACCTGTTCACGCCGCTCCGTTGGGGTGAGACTGCATGCTGGTATGCCTGCTATCCCGCGGGAAGACCATGGCCGTACTGAGTCGGGAGACCATCGCCCACTGAGTGGAATCGATGCAGCGGTATCGTTTGCCTGCGCGTTAGATCTGCCTCAGCGCGAAGGGCGGGTGTATCCGGCACGGGTTGCAGCGCGTATTGGCTTACCCTGTTATCTTCCCGTCACTTCATACGCTGTCGCCACATATGGGGCTACTGTTGCTTTCGGTTGAGATTCATTAGAATCGCCTGCACTGAACGTGTGAACAAGGACGTGGAACTCGCATGCCCGCAGTCTGCTTTTACTTCCAGGTTCATCAGCCCTTCCGGCTGCGGCGGTACAGCGTCTTCGACACCGACCGGCACTATTTCGACGAGGCGCGCAACGGGGAAATCGCCCGCAAGGTGGCGCACAAGTGTTACCTGCCGGCCGGCAAGATGCTCTTTGAGACGATCCGGCAGCACGAGGGGCGGTTTCGTCTGGCCTTCTCGCTGACCGGTGTGGCGCTGGAGCAGTTGGAGCGGCACGCCCCCGAGGCGATCGAGCAGTTCCAGCAACTGGCCGAGACCGGTTGCGTGGAGTTTCTCGATGAGACCTACTATCACTCCCTTGCGTTCCTTTACAGCCGCGAAGAGTTCCGGGCACAGGTAGAACTGCACCGGGCGAAGGTGAAAGAGCTGTTCGGACAGGATCCGCGCGTCTTTCGCAACACCGAGTTGATCTACAACAACGACCTGGCCCACTTTGTGAGCCACATGGGATACGATGCGGTCCTGACCGAGGGAGCCGATCACATCCTCGGCTTCCGTTCGCCGAACAACCTCTATCGTCCGCCGCACGCGCCTAATCTCAAGCTCCTGCTGAAGAACTACCGGTTGAGCGATGACATTGCCTTCCGCTTCAGCAACCGCACCTGGGAGCAGTGGCCGCTGACGGTGGAGAAATTCACCGCCTGGGTGAACCAGATCGAGGACAACGGGCAGGTCTGCAACCTGTTCATGGACTATGAGACACTCGGTGAGCACCAGGTGGCCAGCACGGGCATCTTCGACTTCTTCCGGGCGCTGCCGGGTGAAATCCTCAAGCACCCGGGCAATGCGTTTTTGACTCCCTCTGAGGTGGTGGACCGGTTCGAGCCGGTGGGGGAGCTGGATGTGCCGCACATGATCTCCTGGGCCGACAGCGAGCGTGACCTGAGTGCGTGGCTGGGCAATGCGATGCAGTCCAACGCCCTGCACGAGTTGTACAAGCTGGAGGGACCGCTGAAGGAAAAAGGGGATGAGCAACTCCTGGCCGACTGGCGCAAGCTCACCAGCAGCGATCACTTTTACTACATGTGTACCAAGTACTGGGCGGACGGTGAGGTCCACCGCTATTTCAGCCCCTACGAAAGCCCCTACGACAGCTACATCAACTTCATGAACGTGCTGGACAACATCCAGGCACGGGTGAGGGAGTAGACTCAGCACAGGGCGGGCGGGGTCAGGCAGGCGGGGGGTACCGCTCCAATGCGTGTGCCTGGCGCTTGTGGCATCGGGCCTGTCCCTGTCAATCCAGCAGTCCCATCCAGCAATATGCCGATCTGGCAGCCAGTGGCTTTCCCGCCGTGGACGGCCATGCTGTAAGATATTGCGCGCGCAATGGTTATAGCTGGGCTGCAGATGAACTTCTGGCACCGTCTTCGCGTATCACTTTGTCGGGGGCTTGCTGTGCCCCCGTTGAGAGACACGGAGAAGACGCACCATGAACTTCAATAAATACACAGTCAAAGCGCAGGAGGCTGTCGTTCGGGCGCAGGCCCTTGCGCAGGAGAAGGACCACGCCGAACTGAAGCCGCTGCACCTGCTGGGGGCACTGCTGGAGGAGGCAGAGGGAGTGGTCCGGCCGCTGATCCAGAAGATCGGCGCCGATGGGGGGGGGATTGCGCAGATCGTAGAGCAGGAACTGGAACGCCTGCCCCGGGCCACCGGCACGCAGATGGGAATGGCGCGCTCGACCCAGGAGGTGTTCAGCCAGGCGCAGAAGGAGGCGGACCGGCTGAAGGATGAGTACGTCTCCACCGAGCACCTGATGCTGGCGCTGTCGCAGGTGAAGAGCGAAGCCCGGGAGATTCTGGATGTCAACGGCGTGGATCACGCCGCCATCCTCAATGCGCTCAAGAGCGTGCGCGGCGGACAGCGCGTCACCGATCCCAATCCCGAGGACAAATACCAGGCCCTGCAGCGCTATGGCCGCGATCTGGTCGAACTGGCCCGGCAGGGGAAGATTGACCCGGTCATCGGGCGCGATGAGGAGATCCGCCGCACCATGCAGGTGCTGAGCCGGCGGACCAAGAACAATCCGGTGCTGATCGGTGAGCCGGGCGTGGGCAAGACGGCGATCGTGGAGGGCATGGCGATCCGCATGCTCAACGGCGATGTGCCGGCCGTGCTGCAGAACAAGCGCATTGTCGCGCTCGACATGGGGGCGCTGATCGCGGGGGCGAAATATCGCGGTGAGTTCGAAGACCGTCTGAAAGCGGTGATTAAGGAGGTCACGCAGAGCGATGGCGAGATCATTCTTTTCATCGACGAGCTACACACGGTTGTGGGTGCCGGTAAGGCCGAGGGCGCGATGGACGCTGGCAATTTGCTTAAGCCCGCACTGGCACGTGGTGAGCTTCGAACTATCGGCGCCACAACCCTCGATGAGTATCGCAAGTACATTGAGAAGGACGCGGCGCTGGAGAGGCGCTTTCAGCCGGTGCTCATCGGGGAGCCGAGCGTCGAGGACACGATCGCGATCCTCCGG
>CAYNMV010000129.1:0-3165 GCA_964398315.1 uncultured Tepidisphaeraceae bacterium
TCCTGCAAGTCGCGGTTGTAGCCGATGGGCAGGCCCTTGAGGATCGTCATCAATGCGAACAGGTCGCCGTAAACATTCCCGCAGCGCCCGCGGATCAGCTCAAGCATGTCGGGGTTCTTCTTCTGCGGCATCATCGACGAGCTGGTGGTGTAGCGGTCGGCGATCTTCAGGAACGAGAACTCGGTGGACATGTAAATGATCCACTGCTCGGCCCAGCGGGAGAGGTGCATGGCGATCTTGCTCAGCACAAACAAGAAGTCGAGGGCAACATCGCGGGAAGCGGTTCGCTCGATGCTGTTGGTGGGAGGCAGGTGGAAATTCAGCAACCGCGCTGTCATCTCCGAGTCAAGTGGCAATGAGCATCCGGCAATGGCGCCTGAGCCCAGTGGCGAATCATCGCAATCGTTCTGCTGCTCGCTATAGACGCTGCGGGCGCTGATCTTGTCCAGCGAGTTGGCATCCCGTTCCAACATCTGGGCCCACGCAAGTGCCTCCGCGCCAGCAGAAATCGGCTGTGCGCGTTGCAGATGTGTGAACGAAGGCATGATGACATCGGCACTTCGTTCCGCAAGCTCCACAAACGCTCGAATCAGCATGTTGTGCAGATTGCTGTCAAGCGTCATTGCGGATTGTTTAATCCAGAGCTCCAGATCCAACGCCACCTGGTCATTGCGGCTGCGCCCCGTGTGCAGTTTCCGCGCCGGGTCGCCGATGCGCTCGGTCAGGGCGGCCTCCACGCACATGTGGATGTCTTCGAGTTCAGGCTTGAAGCCGGCCCACTTCGGCCCGTCGCGGTCGATCTCGGCCTCGATGTCCTTCAGGCCCTTTTCGATGGCAGCGCGGTCTTCATCGGTGATCAGGCCGACCTTCGCGAGCATCGTCGCATGGGCGATGCTGCCGGCGATGTCGTGCTTGTACAGCCGCCAGTCATAGCTGATCGACTCGACGAACTGCTGCGCGATCGCATCGGTTGCCTCGCTGATTCGCGCCTGCCAGGATTTGCTCTGCTGCTCTGCCATAGTGGGGAGGATTTTACGGATGGAGAGGGGATTGGCCAGAAATGAGCGATGCGTGAAGCGGGATAAACCCAAGGCGGGCCGGCGCATCTCGCTTTTCGGAACTTGCTCATCGCGTGCTGGATTCACCACCGCAGCGCCCGCAATGACTGGCGGACCAGGCTGCGGATGTGGCCGGAGAGGGTGTCGGCGGCGAACGACAGCTTCTCGGCGTCCGCAATCGCCTGCCGATACTCCGCGCTGACGCTCAGCTCGGCGGCGATCGACTCAATCAGCAGGTCCTGGTCGATCACCTCCGCCAGCCGCGGGTGCGCCTGCGCAAAGGCCGGCCAGTCCGATTGCAGCACACGGCGGATTTCCTCTTTCAGATTCATGCGGGTCATGGGTGGCTCCGGTTGAAGGGGATGGGGCTGCCAGCGCATCGGGCCGGCGACAGATGCACGCAGGTTGGATCACGGCCGGGTCGGGTAAGGGTCAGCGGCAGGCGGGCCAGCCGCTCCAGGTGATCCAGCGCTTCGCGCGTGGCAAGCAGGTTGGAGCGCGTGAGGCGATCGGCCTCGAGGGATGCGGCCCGCTGGGCGTGCAGGGCATCAATCGCCATCGCATAGGCCCGGCGGGCATCGATGATCCACGCGGCATCGGGTGCAGCCTGCGCGCGGGCATCGGTATCGAACGCCGCATCCAGGCGGCTGCGCTGCTGCGCGTGATACGCATCAATCAGGGCTGTGCGCTCATGGTGGCTCTGCTCGATCAGCGCCAGCCCGGCGCGGGCCTGGTCAATCAGCGCAAGCTGGGCGCCGGCGTAAGTGGAACAGCCGGCCAGCGACAAAAGCAGCAGAAGAAACAGGCGAAGCATGGGCGCCTCCGGTGAAAAACAAGTGAGATGAGGTGAAGCGAAACGAGGCGGCTGAGGCCTCACGGGATGGCAGGGGGCAGGATGCTCACCGCGCCGGGGCCAGCTCGCGCAGGAGCTGCTCATGGGCGGCGGTCAGGCGGGTGAGCGCTTCGGCGTTCTGGCGGACGATGTTCATGAGCTGCTCGAGCGCGATGCGGTCGTTCAGGATGCGGGCGTGCGCCTCATCAAGCTGCTGCTCGCGCTTCTGGCTGGCGCGCCGTTCCCACAGCCACATCAGACCCATCAGCCCGGCCACGCCGAGGCTGGACAAATCGGCAGGAAATTCAGGAGGCATGGCAGATCCCTGGCAGAAAATAAAGGTGAATGTTGAAAACGAAATGAAAAACGCGCATCAAGCCGGCGCTTACCCCCGACTAAAGGTGAGGATGCCGGGACGGCGGATGGTATCCACCCGGCTATCGCCGTCGAGGTCGAGCTGGACAGCGCAGCTCCGCAACTCACGGCGATACATGCGCTGGTACAGATCGGCCCGCGCCTGGTGCACCTCGGGCGCATCGGCGGCGGCGGCCAGGGCGCTGTGGATCATCTGAAGCGTTCCCAGGGCGTTGGCCCGCCGCAGCACTTCGGGGTTGAGGATGGCCGGCATGGCCTGGCCGGCGCGGGTGTCGATGCCGACGGCGCGCCTCAGCAGATCGGCCACCAGCCGCCGCTGCGGGTAAAACGAGCGCACGGTATATGACAGCGACACCGCGCTGCCGATGCGCGAGGGCGTTTGCGCGGTATCGCCCGGCCAGGTGCCTTCGTAGAGGATGCTGATGGTCAACGTGGTGGAGGAATCAACCGAGACGATCGGGAAACAGCCGCTGATCGTGCCGGCCAGCACCACCACCTGATCGGCCGTCACATGCGCTGCCAGCAGATCGCCAGCGGCGATGGTGAGGGTCGTGTTCACCAGATCGGCGGTGCCGCTGATGAGCGTCTGGCTCGCCAGGGCCGCCTCGGCCAGCAGGTTCGGCTCCCAGAGGAGCAGGTCGGTGTCGTTGCAGAAGGTGGACATGGGAGACTCCGAAGAGGAGAGAAAGCCTGAGATGGAAGGCGGGAAGGGTGAAGTGTGAAGGATGAAGCGGGGCGGGGCATCACTTCATCCTCCACACTTTGTCATCCTTCACACTTCATCACCGGGGCGTCAGCCGCTGAGTCCTTCGATCACGCCGTGGGCGTTTTCGTTGCGCAGCTCAACGGTGTATTCGCCGATGAGTTGCCCGGCCTCGCGGTCGCCGGTGCGCGCCAGCG
>CAYNMV010000130.1:0-3165 GCA_964398315.1 uncultured Tepidisphaeraceae bacterium
GTCCGCAGGACTTGCCGTCCGCAGGACTCATCATCTGCAAGACTGCTGGTCGCAGATCTTGCCGTCCGCAGGACTCCGCAGGACTTTTTTGTGGTGTCTGGGGTGTGGTTTGTTATCCTGTGAGTACTGCGCAGGACTTGCGCGGTATGAGGGAGTGGGATATGAGGCGATTCATCGCAAAAGGGGCGGGTGTGGGCGGTATGCTGCTGCCGGCACTGGCCATGGGGCAGTTGACGGGGTACGAGCTGCTGAGCGACTGGGACGGCCTGCCGGCCAGCAAACAGCACCTGACGGCTGGGCTGGCCAGCAGTTACGACCGCAGCGGGGGGAACAATGACTGGAATCATTACCATTCACCGGCAGGCCACCTGAACGATCCTGTTTTGCACGATGGGATTGAGGTGGTCCTGATGGAGGTCACCGGGCCGGGCGTGCTGACGCGTTTCTGGATGCCGCACGCCGGCGCCAACGCCGGCATGCCGCACAAGGTGTATGTGGATGGCCAGCTCATCATCGATACCGACAGCAATGTTCGGTTGAACGGCACCTATGGATACATGGGTGGGCCGCTCACCTACACACAGGTTGGCGGGCAGACCAGCTACGAGCCGATCGTCTTCGGCCAGTCGCTGCGCATCGAGAGCAGGAACTATCCGCATACCTCCCCGGCCACGTATTCCTGGGCCAAGGGGCATCATTACTACCAGGCCAACTACTACACCTTCGATCCGGGAACACAGGTGATACCCTACACCGGCGCGCTCACATCTCAGCAGCAGGCACAGCGCACCGTGGCCACGCAGATGCTGACCAATCCGGGCGTAAACCCCGGCAGCCCCGGCGCGGCCATCCTGCCCACCGGCGGCCAGTCGATCGCACCGGGCCAGGCGCTGACACTGGCCAACCTGGGCGGCAGCGGCACGATCCGGGCGCTGAACGTGAAGATGGACGGGGCGAACGATGCCGCGCTGGATGGCCTGAGGCTGCGGGTGCGCTACGGCGATGTGCCCGGCGAGGCGGTGGATGTGCCGGTGTCCGACTTCTTTGGCGCGGGCCACGGCCGGGTGGCGTATCGGTCGCTGCCCCTGGGCACGGACAGCCCGGACGGTTTTTACAGCTACTGGCCCATGCCCTTTCGGCAGGGGATGACGGTGGAGCTTTACAACGCCGGGGCTACGGCCATCGCTATCGATTCGGCCCGCATCGCCTATGATGCCGGCCCGGTGGCGGCGGATGCCGGCTATCTGCACGCCCAGCACCGCCAGGCCGACCTGGTGGCCGGCGACCTCCAGCACACCATCCTGCAGGTGGAAGGCGAAGGGCATTATGTCGGGAACCTGCTCTACCTGCAGTACAACGGTGTTTACCGCAGCATCCTGGAAGGCGATGAAACCATCACCATCGATGGCACCACCGTTTTGCAGGGCACCGGCCTGGAGGATGCCTATAACGGGGGCTACTACTACAACCACGTTGCCGTCGTGACCGATGACGGTGATGTCAGCATGCCCACATCCGGCACGGAGGCGCTCTCAGGCCTGCTGCGGATGGATTTCGATACCCTCGGTGATCCCATCACGCGCACCGACCAGTACCGCTGGATGATCGGTGATCTCATCCCCTTCAGCGAAAGCCTTGATGTCCGCATCGAGAACTATGGCGCCCGCGCATCGAGCTGGGGCTCGACCGCCTTCTACTATCTGGTGGTCCCCGAACCCTCGGCCGGCATCACACTCGGCCTGGCCGCCCTCCTGCTGATGCCGCAGCGCAAACGACCCCGATAAAGCAATCCCGGCAAGAAGCAGCTTGGAGCAAGCCGTTTGAAGGAAGCCGGCCGAAGCCTGAACCGCCCCGCCGATCCCAGCCCTCCATCTCCACCTTTACCTTGTCACCTTGTCACCCCCTCACCTCCTCCCTCCTCACCTTGTCACACTCCCAGGCCGCCGATACGATCCCGGCAGGCATTTCGCATATGGATTCAACCGTGGACAACCTGGTGCGGGCGGTCGTTGCGGCAGTGCAGCGCGTAGTGGGTGAAGATCCGGCAGGGCAGGCGGGCCGTGCGGGGCCGGTGCTCCTGCATGGGCCGGAGTTCGCCGGGAATGAGTGGGCCTACGTTAAGGAATGTATCGACACCGCCTGGGTTTCCTCGGCCGGGGCGTACGTGAGCCGCTTCGAGCAGAAGCTGGCCGAGTACACCGGGGCCAGGCATGCCGTGGCGGTAGTGAACGGCACCGCCGCCCTGCACACAGCGCTGAAGCTGGCGGGGGTGGGGCGGGACGATGAGGTGCTGATCCCTTCGCTGACGTTTGTCGCCACCGCCAATGCCGTGACCTACTGTGGGGCCACACCGCATTTTTGTGATGTGGAACCGGCAACGCTGGGACTGGATGCCGGGAAGCTGGAGGCGTATCTGGCGGATATCGCCCAGCAGCGGGAGGGGCGCTGTATCAACCGCCGAACCGGCCAGCGCATCGCGGCCATCGTGCCGATGCACACCTTTGGGCATCCGGTCGACCTGGACGGGCTGGCGGCGGTGGCGGGGCGCTTTGGCCTGCCGATCGTGGAGGATGCCGCTGAGTCGCTTGGCTCGTTCTACCGCGGCCGGCATACCGGCACGTTTGGCCGGCTTGGCGTCCTGAGTTTCAACGGCAACAAGATTATCACCACCGGCGGCGGGGGGGCGATCCTGACCGATGATGAAGCGCTGGCCCAGCGCGCCCGCCATCTGACCACCACTGCCAAGCAGGCGCATGCCTGGGAGTTCGTCCATGATGAAACGGGGTATAATTATCGCATGCCCAACCTGAACGCTGCACTGGGCGTGGCGCAACTGGAGCAGCTATCCGGCTTCCTGGCCCGCAAGCGGCAACTGGCCGAGCGCTACCGGCAGGCACTGGCGGATGTGCCCGGGATACGCGTGCAGGTCGAGCCGGACCAGTGTCGCAGCAACTACTGGCTTAACACCCTGGTCCTGGACCGGGCCGACCCGCAGCTTCGGGACCGGATCCTGACTGCTCTCAATGAAGCGGGATTGCAGTCCCGGCCGATCTGGAGACCGATGCACCGCTTGCCGATGTACCAGACATGCCCGCGCATGGACCTGAGCACAACCGAAGACCTGGCCGGCCGCGTGATCAACGTGCCCAGCAGTGCGGGGCTGGT
>CAYNMV010000131.1:0-2900 GCA_964398315.1 uncultured Tepidisphaeraceae bacterium
GGCACATCCCTTGCCGACATCACCATAGCCGCACACCACCGCAATCTTGCCGCTGAGCATCACATCGGTGGCGCGGAACAGGCCGTCGACCAGCGAGTGCCGGCAGCCATACAGGTTGTCAAATTTGCTCTTGGTGACGCTGTCGTTGACATTGATGGCCGGGAACAGCAGCTTGCCGGCCCGCATCATCTCGTACAGGCGATGCACGCCGGTGGTCGTCTCCTCGGAGACGCCGCCGCAGCCCTTTGCCACGCGGGTCCAGCGCTGGGGGTCTTCCTTCAACGTACGGGCCAGCAGCTTGAGAACCTCGGCCCACTCCTCGCTGTCCTCGGCGGTCGGGGCGGGCACCTGGCCGGCGGCCTCGAACTCCACGCCCTTGTGGATCAGCAGAGTGGCATCGCCACCATCATCCACGATCTGGTGCGGGCCCTGGCCATTGCCGAAATCGAGCGCCCGCTCGGTACACCACCAGTACTCCTCCAGCGTCTCGCCCTTCCAGGCGAAGACGGGCACACCCTTGGGGTTGTCCGGCGTCCCGCCATCTTCCGGCCGGCCAACCACCACCGCCGCGGCGGCATGGTCCTGCGTGCTGAAGATGTTGCACGAGCACCAGCGGACCTGCGCCCCCAGGGCCGTCAGCGTCTCGATCAGCACCGCCGTCTGCACCGTCATGTGCAGCGAGCCCATGATCCGCAGGCCCGCCAGCGGCTGCTGGGCGGCATACTGCTCGCGCACCGCCATCAGGCCAGGCATCTCCTGCTCGGCCAGCATCAGCTCCTTGCGGCCCCACTCGGCCAGCGACAGATCACGCACCTTGTACTCAAACGAACCGGGCTGGCCGGACGCTTTGGCCGGCGGGGTGAGGGTCTGGGTCATGCGGCTGAACTCCTGCTTAAATAGAGGGAAAATGGGAAAATGCGGACGCTGCTCCATCCGCTTATCCGGATGCATTGTTGGATGCTGCCCGCCCTCTGTCAAGCGCGTTCAATTGGGTTCGTTCCATCATTTCAGGGCCGGCAAATTGGCTTCGTTCCGATGAATTACACCCGCCGATTCGCATCACCCGGCCCGCGCCGGGCGCAAATTGGGTTCGTTCCAACCCTTCGGGCGCACAACGTGGGTTCGTTGCTCCATTGGCACCCTCCCATTGGCTTCGTTCCGCCGTACTTGAGGGGAATGGGGCTGGCGAAAATTGGGTTCGTTCCGATATTTGGCATCGCGCACGATTGGCTCCCCCGGGGCAGACCTCCCCCCGCATCCTGACTTGAGTCCTGGCACCAGAAAAAAAATATCCCTGCCTACACTCGGCCGAAAATTTCATGTGAGAATCCCCCCCCACTGACAGGCACAGCACAAGCCCGGCCGAGCATGGTATGCCCATCTGGCCAGCTCCCATTACTACGCCAGAGCCTGCTCCCGAGTTTGCTTTTTTCTGCACTTCCTGCCGATGACCAGCGGATTCATAAGCCGCGTGTCTAACCATGGGATCGTCCGCCACCAGCCGGAAGACGGCCCATGGCCAACGGCCAGCGGGATCACAGGCGGGAGAAATTCTGACGCGAGGCGTTGCGGCGGCAGGCAAGAGCAGGCCCTGAAGCGTGTCGCCATCGGCCGCAAGAACTGGCCCTTCGCCGGCAACGATGCGGCGGGCGAGAGCCACGCCTCGAAGTCCGCCTTGTTATACAGATACTCGCGATCCGTACTTGGCAGGTCCGCCATGCCAAGGTTCTCGACGCCCACCTTCACCTTCTTAGGAGGTTTGATCCCCCCATAGAACCTGAATCGACCGTTCTCAAGCTGCTTAATGGCGGCCACCCTGTAGTCCTGCGCCCGTTCATAGAAACGCGTCAGCCGGTTGAATTGCGCTGCTGAGCGTGCTTCGCCGGACGCGTACGTTCATTGGCCGCGTCGGTGCTTTCGGTTGGCGATCATCAGGATGGAGATGACAACCACACACAACAACACACCACCCACGATAAGCGGGACGCACAACCACATTCCAATGGTGTAGAGTGAAGGGCGATTCAGCACGCGCCCCGCAAACACAAATGCGATGCCCATCATTGCCATACAACTTAGGACCGCGACCCAGAAGTTAGGTGCTTTCGGACTGGCCCGCATGTCTCACTCCTCGGAGCGTGAAACGGGGACGTGACTAGTATTGCGACTTCAGTGGACACCAGGTACATCCCCGTGTCATGCACCTTCCGAGCGCCAGCCAGTGCTTTCTCGATGTTCTCCTGCGTCTGGCTCATCGTGTTACTCCCCTGCTTCCAGGAGATCACGGGCCAAGTGGAACACGTGCTTCTCCGCCACGCATCCTTGTGAAGGTCTTATGCCCTCAAAACGTACCCTCAAAAACAGTCGCAGCGCACAGTTGCGGAAAGCGGCAGCAGGCGAGCGAGGGCGGTCTCCGGCCGGCTCCGGCGAGCAGTTGGCTAGCGCTTTTTCTTTCTCCTCGCCAATTTTGTGAGCCTCGCTATAAGCGCATCGTGTTCCTCTGAAGGCAATCCGGGCGTCAACAGGCGATTCAGGATCTCTGCATGTTCCGGGTCCTGCTCTTCCTCTGCCTCATCTTCCTCATCGTCAAGCTCCACAGGCTGCAGGGCTTCAAGAAAACCCGTAAAGGATCGGGCGATCAAAAACAGCCCCCGATCACGCTGCGCCGCACCACCCGGACATTCCTCCTCAGACCGGTCATAGAACCGTACCGTGCCAAGCTCCTTCGCATGCAGCGAAAGAACGACCAGATTCCCCATCGCATCGTGGCCGATCGGCAACCACCATGGCGAGAGGCGATCCAGGAAGCCCACGTACTTCTCCCAGATATCGTTGGTGTCGTTACTGTCCACGGTATAGAAGACCTCGATGCCCTGAGTATCGCCGGTGAGACAATCCCC
>CAYNMV010000132.1:0-2754 GCA_964398315.1 uncultured Tepidisphaeraceae bacterium
ACAGCCCAACGATCACATTGGATACCGCGAATCCCGCCAGCAGCCATAGCAACAACGTCTTGCGGTTCATCCCCAGCGTCAGGCTGACCAGGGGAATAGCAAAAATGGCAGACGCCAGTGCATACACCCCGACCAGGAAGCCAACCTGTGCCGCATCCACCCCCAGGCCCTCGCTCATCTGCGGCAAGACGCCGGATGGGGCCAGCTCCGAGAGCATCCCCATGAAGGTCACACTGGCCATCAGGATCAGAACAAACCACGGGAAAGGCTGTTCCTTGTTCGACATGTAATCACGCTCTCCGTGTCAGAAATGGGTTCACCTCACCGGGCATGGAGGGGGGATGTGAAGTGAACGGAGCGGTTCAGTTTTGTCAGACGAAACGGGATGACCCGGCCGTTGTGACATCATCCCGGCGCAGACCGATGCTTTGGCTCCCGGCCAGCACAAATCATGCCACCGCCCCTGGCACGCCTGCCGGACATCGTCTTGGGTGGCGGATGGGCCGGATTCGGGCACCGGGCTGGAATCGCCGGATCTGGCGTTGCCAGTGGCACTTCCGCACGGCTCGCTGTAGATTCCCCGTACGCCATGAGGAAGCTCATCACTATTACGATCGCCCTGCTGCTGGCCGGATGCGGCCCATTCGAAGAGCCGGATCGAACCGCCTCGCCGGATATGTTCGATGCCGCCGGCATGCGCATCCACCCGATCTTCACCCAGGTCAAGGACTGGACCGGCGATGGCCGGCCGGATGGCATCGAGGTGCTGATCGAGCTCACCGACCGTTTCGATGACCCCACCAAGGCCAGCGGACAGGTGCTCTTTGAGCTGTTCGCCTACCGCGAGCGCCACCCCGATCCCCGCGGCCAGCGCCTGGTCAATCCGTGGATCGGCTCGCTCACCACCGTGCAGGACCAACAGGCACACTGGAACAACACCACCCAGACCTACAACTTCCAGCTTGCCTGGCCGCAGGTCTCCACCGCGCAAACGTATGTCCTGACCGCCACCTTCGAGACCAGCACCGGTCAGCGCTTCTTTGATCGCGTCATCCTCACTCCCTCGACCCCAACGGAGTCCAGCGGTGGCCCACCCAGCACCCGGCCAACCAACTGATCTGCTCGCCCTCGACCCCGTTCCCACGCTGCTTCAGCGCGTGCGGGCGGAGCTGGAAGGGGCGTTTGTACCCGGTCGGCCGGTGCGCATCGCCCGTGCCCCCGGGCGGCTGGATGTGATGGGCGGCATCGCCGACTACACCGGCGCGCTGGTCTGCGAAGCCACCCTTGATCGCGCGGCCGCAGTGGCCCTCCAGGCCCGCGATGACCGCGCACTCCAGGTCTTCAGCTTCAACCTGTTCGATGAGCATCAACCCTTCACGCTGCGCATCGGCCTGGAAGCGCTGGCCTCCTCCAGCGCTGAGCAACTGCACCGGGAATTTGCCGAGCCGGGCCGGCGCTGGGCGGCATATCTGGCCGGCTGCCTGTTCATCCTGCACGAGCAGAAGCTGATTGACCTGACCGCGCCCCAGGTGCGGGGGATCAATCTGGCCCTCTACAGCACCGTGCCACTGGGCGCGGGGGTCTCCTCCAGCGCGGCGATTGAAGTGGCAACGATGCTGGCCCTCATCGATCACTTCGATATCCCCCGCGGCGAAGCGGGCAGCGAACAGGCGCTTGACCCGATGCGCTTGGCCGCCCTCTGCCAGCAGGTGGAGAATCGCATCGTGGGGGCGCCGTGCGGAATCATGGACCAGGTGACCAGTTGCTACGGCCGCGCGGGTGAGTTGCTGAGGATGATCTGCCAGCCGCACGAGCTTCAGCCCTCGCTCACGCTCCCGGCCGGCATCCGCGTGCTGGGGATCAACTCCAACGTCAGGCACTCGGTTGGCGGCGGGATGTACGGCCGCACGCGCTGTGCGGCGTTCATGGGACACAAGATCATCCTGGAGAAGATGGCCGAGATGGGACGCGAGGCCGGCCGGGAACTCATCGCCGATCCGATGCGCGGGTACCTGGCCAACCTGCCGCTCGAGGACTACAAGCGCTATTTCCGCCAGTACCTGCCCGAATCGATGAAGGGCCTGGATTTCCTGGAGCGGTACGGCCCAACCGATGACACGGCCACCACCGTCCACCCCGACCATGAGTACCATGTTCTGAGCGCCACCGATCACCACGTCTTCGAGGCCAGGCGGGTGAAGAATTTTGTTGACTTCCTCGAACAGGCCAACGCCGCCCCGCCCCATACCAAGGAGCGCAGCCTGCTGCTGGATAAGGCCGGCCACCTGATGTATGCCAGCCACGTCTCCTACACCGAGGATGCCAGGCTGGGCGCTGATGAGTGTGACCTGCTGGTTGAGCTGGTGCGTAAACGCGAAAAGGCCGGCCTCTACGGCGCCAAGATCACCGGCGGCGGCAGCGGCGGCACCGTGGCCATCCTCGCCAACCAGGGCCCCCAGGTTGACCAGGCCATCACCGAGATCATGGCCGACTACCAGGCCCAAACCGGCCGGACCCCCGAAGCCTTCCTGCACAGCAGCCCCGGCGCCTGGCACACCGGGACGGCCGTGGTGGAGTGGTCGGGGGGAGGAGACAGTAGACAGTAGACGAGCGTTTCCTACCCACTGCCCACTGCCAAATATTCGCAGCCTGCGGGCGCGGGTCTCCGGCCCCGGGTCGAGCCGGGTACTGTTGTTCAGGCGTCTTTGCGGAATGGCATTCACTTCCAGCGGGCCAGAAAAGGTGACGCAGGCC
>CAYNMV010000133.1:0-2646 GCA_964398315.1 uncultured Tepidisphaeraceae bacterium
GAGGCCAAGGTCCCGTTCTTCTCGATCTCCGGCTCGGACTTCGTCGAGATGTTCGTCGGCGTGGGCGCCAGCCGCGTCCGCGACCTGTTCAAGCAGGCCAAGGACAACAGCCCCTGCATCATCTTCCTGGATGAAATCGACGCCGTCGGCCGCCGCCGTGGATCGGGCTTCAGCTCCGGCGGACATGATGAGCGCGAGCAGACGCTCAACGCCATCCTCGTCGAGATGGACGGGTTCGATACCAACGACCAGGTCATCGTCTGTGCCGCCACCAACCGCGTGGATGTGCTCGACCCCGCCCTGACCCGGCCCGGCCGCTTTGATCGCCAGATCTATGTGCCGCTGCCGGATGTGAAGGGGCGTGTTGAGATCCTCAAGGTGCACAGCCGCCGGGTGAAGCTGGGGCCGAATGTCGATTTGCTGCGGCTGGCGCGGGCGACCCCCGGCTTCAGCGGCGCCGACCTGGCCGCCATCATCAATGAATCGGCGCTCAGCGCCACGCTGGCAGGCAAGGAGTTCATCGAGCAGGATGACCTGGAAGAAGCGCGCGACAAGGTCCGCTGGGGCCGGGCGCGCAAGAGCCGGGTCATTGATGAGAAGGAGCGTCTTGCCACCGCCTACCACGAGGCCGGCCACGCCGTTGTGCAGTACCTGACCAAGGACGCCGACCCGATCCACAAGGTCACGGTCATCCCGCGCGGCCAGATGGGCGGGGCCACCTTCAGCCTGCCCGAACGCGACCGCAACAACTACTCGCGCCGCTGGTGCATCGCGACGATGAAGACCGCCTTCGGCGGGCGCATCGCCGAGGAGATGTTCACCGGCGATATCAACACCGGCGCCATGGGCGATATCCGCCAGGCCACCAACATCGCCCGCCGCATGGTGCGGGAATGGGGCATGAGCGATCGCCTCGGCTTCGTCTTCTACGGCGATGATGACAGCCGCCCGAACATGTTCGGCGGCTTTGGCGAGGGCCGGGAGTACTCCGAGGAAACCGCCCGCATCATGGACGAGGAGATCAAGAACCTGATTGATCGCCTGTACGCCGAAACCAAGGAGCTGCTGGAAGCCAACCGCGACAAGGTCGAGACGATGGCGCGGGCGCTGATCAAGTACGAGACGCTGGACAGCCAGGACATCGACCGCATCATGCGCGGCGAAAACCTGACCCGGCCGACCGTCTCGGACCTGATCGAGAAGGAGCAGTCCAAGCGCGCCACCACGATCGCCCCCGCGCCCAATGACGCCGACCCCGATGTCACCTTCGGCGGCGGCCCATTGCCAGCGCCGGGATGAGGAACCAGCCGGGATGAGGAACCAAAGGCTGAGTGCATTCATCATGAATGCTGAATGCTGAAAGCGGGCTTCACCGGGCGAATGCCGTCCGCGGCCAGTTCAGTATTCAGCATTCATTTTTTTCATGATTCGTATTCGTCACATCACCGATCCCGACCTCAAGCGGCGCATCGTTGAGAAACTCGCCGAGTGGCGCGGGCTGCCGGCGTCGCAGTTCCCCGAGTGGTACGAGCTGGACGATGCCGATTTCGTAGACTTGCTCAACGCCATTGAAGCAGAGGACCGGGCGGATCTGGAACCGCCTCACGATCCCCGCGAGTAACTGCCGGCCAATGGACCATGCCACCGGCGGCTGCCTATGATGGGTTTTCGATCTGCGAGCAAACGAGATCTGCAAGGAACGAAGCGCATGAATCACCCTGCCGCGGCGACTGTTGGACAACTCAAGACCACGGGCTACCGCCCGGTCAGCGTAAAAGATGAACTGCGGCGGAACCTGATCCGCAAGCTCAAGGCCGGAGAAGAGCTGTTTCCCGGCATCGTGGGCTACCGCGACAGTGTCATCCCCCAGGTGGTCAATGGCATCCTCGCCCGTCACGACCTGCTGTTCCTGGGCCTGCGCGGGCAGGCCAAGACGCGCATGCTCCGCATGCTGCCCGAGCTGCTGGATGAGTGGATTCCCGTCCTGGCCGGCGTGGAGATCAACGATGACCCCATCGCTCCCATGACCAAGACCGGCCGGCGCATCGTGGCCGAGCAGGGAGATGATGCGAAGATCGAGTGGGTGCATCGCTCGGCTCGCTATCACGAAAAACTTGCCACGCCGGATGTCACTATCGCCGACCTGATCGGCGAGATCGACCTGGTCAAGTATGCCGAGGGACGCTATCTCAGCGATGAGAGCACCATGCACTATGGGCTGATCCCGCGCTCCAACCGCGGCATCTTCGCCATCAACGAACTGCCGGACCTTGCCCCGCGCATCCAGGTGGGCCTGTTCAATGTGCTGGAGGAACGGGATATCCAGATCCGCGGCTATCCGATCCGGCTGGAGCTGGATGTCTGCCTGGTGTTCAGCGCCAACCCCGAGGACTACACCAACCGCGGCCGCATCGTCACGCCGCTCAAGGACCGCATCGGCACGGTCGTCCGCACCCACTATCCCGCCACGATCGACGAGGGCCTGGAGATCGTCGAGAAGAACGCGTGGCTGAAACGCACCGGTCAGACTGCCAGCGGCGTTAAGGTGGAGATACCGCGCTTCATGCAGGAGATCGTCGAGGAGGTCGTGCGCCTGGCGCGCTCCAGCCCGCATGTCTCGCAGGCGTCGGGCGTGTCGGTCCGCAC
>CAYNMV010000134.1:0-2527 GCA_964398315.1 uncultured Tepidisphaeraceae bacterium
CACGGTCACCATCGACGGCGTGCCGAAGCGCGTCCGGCTTGCCTGGGCGCCCGGTGGGCCGATGGCCCGCGGCCGGGTGACGATCTTTCGGCAGCCGATCCCCGGGCGCAAGTACGTCCTCGGCCACGACAGCGCCTACGGGCTCAGCCAGGGTGACTTCGACGCCGCCGTGGTCCTCGATCGGGAGACGGGCGAGCAGGTGGCCGAGGCCATGGGGCGCTGGGGTGACAGCCAGTGGGCCGAGATCCTGTTCGCGCTGGGGTGGCACTTCAACCAGGCCTTCCTGTGCGGCGAGCGGCAGGTAGGGCTCATGGTCATGCGGCGGCTCTATGACGAGCTGCGGTACACCTACCAGTACTTCCGCCGCGATGAATCGAAGCTGGACCGCCGGCCGAGCGACGACCTGGGGCATCATCGGATGCCCGGCGACCTGACGATCCCGCGCCTGCGCCGGGCCATCGCGCCGCGCGGGCTCAAGGGGGAGCTGCTGGCCAGCGACATTCAGATCCGCAGCCGCGAGCTGCACCGGCAACTGGTCCGGTTCCAGTTCCGCCCCAGGAAGGAATCCCTGGAGCTGCACGAGGCCCATGATGCCGACCTGGAGTACGGGGCGCCACGCGGCGATCACGATGACCTGGTTCTGGCGTGCGGCTACGCCCAGATGGCCCTGCACGAAGTCGCTCGGTTCGAGCCTCGCGAGATGGAGTATCCCGAAGGCTCCGCCGGCGCGGTGTTCGGCATCAGGGAGAAATTTTATCCCAAGCCCGAGCCCCCAGACCCTTTTTCGAGAGAGGAATAGCGCCATGCTCGACCTGCTGTTGCACCCGACAACCGTCCGGTTGCTCTCCCTCGCCGGCATCTGCCTGGCCTGGATCCTGGTGGTCGCCGGGACAATCCACCTGTTCGACCGCTTCAGCCACCGGCTGTGCCATCGCCGGCTCCGGCGTGAACGCGCTGCCTGGACGGCGGCCAACTGCCGCCTGGCGCGCCGAGGGTTCCGCCGCGCCATGTAGGCAGCTCATTCGTCCACAAATATTTCGAGGCTTCCTGCCATGCTCAGCACAGACGCAAACGAAGTGTTCATGCTCATCGAACGCGCCGAATTGTTCCGCAAGCGCCACATTGCCAACACGACGCAGCTGGTCCGCCGCTACGTCGGCAACTGGTACAGGACCGACTCGAAGACCAAGCGGCGCCCGGAGAACATGATCTTCGCCTTCCTGGCCACGATGCTTCCCAACCTGATCTTCGACAATCCGGTGGTGAAATGCTCGGCCAAGCGCTCGATCAGCCACAAGGCGATCGCGCAGGCGATGGAAATGGGCATGAACGGGTGGATCCGGGACGTGAACCTGCGCGCCGAGCTGGAGCTGATCGCCGTCGACATGCTGTTCAGCTACGGCGTGGCCCTGATCGGCATCGAGGCGTACACGGACAACCCGGCTGGCCACGGCGTCAACCAGCGGTTCAGCAATGATGCGCTCAAGCCGTTCCTGCAGCGGATCAGCCCCTCCAACTTCATCATTGACCCCGACTGCGAGACGCCCGATTCCGCCCGCTTCATGGGGCACATGTTCCAGATGGATCACGACGACCTGGCGAACCATCCCGAGTATGACCCGGCGATCGTGTCCCGGCTGACGGCCGATGGAGAGCAGCGGGTGGGCCGGCTGCCCAGCGAGCGGGCCTTCTCCGAGCATCGCCAGAGCGGAGCCGACCGGAAGGACCGGGTGACGCTGTACCAGGTCTACCTGCCCGAAGCCCGGCAGATCGGCACCATCGCCCTGAACCAGACCGGCCGAGGCGAGTGGATCCGCCCCCTGCGCCCGTTCCAGGGGCCGCAGCGGGGGCCGTATGTGCAGTTTGGGGTTTACCTGGTTCCCGATCAGATCCTGCCACTCTCGCCGATTGCGGCGATGGCTGAGCAGGATGATGAGCTGAACGCACATGCCGCGGCGGCGGCCCGGGAGGCGGCCAGCGGCAAGAGCCTGGTGCTGGTCAACAGCGACTCGCCCGAGGTCGCGACGGCCATCGAGGGGGCACCCTCGAACACGGTTGTCCGGGTCAAGGGGCTCAACGCCAACATGGTGCTGCCGGTGGCAGTGGGCGGCACGACGGCCCAGCGGGTCGAGTACCTGGCCCTGCTGCTGCAGCGCACGGATCGCATGAGCGGTCAGAGCGATGCGATCCGCGGGAAGGCGCAGGGGGTGACGGCCACGGAGGCGAGGCTGGCCGACGTCAACAGCGACAGCCGCACGGAATTCATCCACCTCAAGTACCGCGACGGCGTGAAAGAGGCGCTGACGCGGGTTGCGTGGTATCCCTTCCACGACCGGGCGGTCGTGATGCCTGTCAGCGGACAGGATCCGATCACCGGCGAAGATTTTGAGGGACTCTTCCTGGGCGGCCCGCAGCCGAACCAGGAGGACGCGAGCTGGGCGGATTTCTTCCTCGATATCGAGCCGATGAGCATGCGCCGCATCGATCCGGCCCTGCAGCAGCAGCAGGCGCAGTTCACCGTGCAACT
>CAYNMV010000135.1:0-2415 GCA_964398315.1 uncultured Tepidisphaeraceae bacterium
ACGAACGCCTCGACAAGGGCGCCGGCCCAGCCGGCATCGCCGGCGAGGGCGGCCCAGCTTTCGCAAACGCGCAGGGGATTGTCGCCACGGGGGATTGGCCGTCCGCTTGGCAGCAGGCGCGGTTCGCCGCTCCAAGCGCTTTCCATCACTCCCTCCTGCATCAACACCCATGCCGGACCGGCCGACGTCTGCTCGGCTGCATCCAGCACCAGGTGGTGGGCCAGCTTGTTGGACCGCTGCGTGTAGTCGAAGCCGGCGAAGGCCACCCGGGAAAGCACGCTATAGGTCTTCCCCCCTACCGTGACGCGCCAATGCCCATAGGAAACCGGGTTTTCCGCGGCGCTGGGACTGCCGGCGGGATAGATGGGGCGATAGCCGCTGAGCGACTCCAGGCGCTCGCCCAGCGGCGCCGGCATTCCCTGTGTGGACGCGACCGTGCAGAAGCCCCGGCTTCCAGGCTTCAGACCCTTTGGTGCGGATGTGTAGATGAGTTCCTGGCTCATTCCTTCCCTCGTACTGTGGGCAGCAACCGCCACCTGACGCGGCGGCATAACGTGCGGCTCTACCTGGCGGCAGCGATCAGCCCTGTGGACCACTTGGCAAACATGTACAGCACCGGGACGGTCACCCAGCGGGGCCTGATATTGCGCGGACGGATGCCCAGGCCGCTGCCCCCCACCACCAACTCCGAAGCGGGCATCTCCTCGGGCGCTGCGCCAAGAGCGCTGACCGGCATGTAGAGCACGTGCTGGCAGAAATCCTCGGCGGCGGCCACGAACTCGGGTGTCAGCTCTGCCAGCAGCGCCCGCAGAAGGTGCGAAGCAGCTTCGATCCTGCCGAGTTCCACGGTCATCAATTCCCGGCCATTGACCAGGCGCGTGCTCACCGGCTCATGGTCGATCGGCACGTCGAGCAGTGGCGCCCAGACGTCCCACTTGGACACCAGCACGATCAGCGGGCTGTTGTGCTTCTTGTTCGGACCCAGACCTGTGTAGCGGCGAACCCGCATTGCGGCCTCGGTCAGGATCGTCTCCTGTCGAGTCGCGCGGAGCTTCGACTTGAGCTGCGGGTCCTGACTGAACTGGAGGCAGCGATCACGGAACCGCGGATCCTGCGTGGGATCAAACAGGAACATCAGCACCCGCGACTTAGCCATGTGCTGGGTAACTGGCGAAGCAGCCGTGTCCTTGCCGGCGTCGAACGATTCGCCGGCGTTGTCGTACATGCAAATGATCCGGCTGCACTGAGCAGCGTGCGCTGAATTTGGGTGCATCTTGAGCGGACGCATGCTGAACAGGAACGGCTTGGGCAATGTGGTAATCTGCTCGCCCAAGCGGATCTGGTCGTACAGGTCCCCCTGTTCCTCAGTCTTCGGCAGGTTCACCAGAGCATCGGCGTCGCCGTGCAGGAACAACTGCTGTTCGTACTCGTTGAGCTTTCGGTTGGTGATCGTGTCGGCATCGGTAAAGCTGATCTGGAAGTGGGCCGGCAGTTGCCGCCGCAGTTCCCACGCCATCGAGGTCAGGAAATAGGACTTGCCGCTTGATGGGACGCCGATGATCGAGACGAACAGCGGCTCGATGGTCAGGAACGCCCGCGGGATGTGCAGATGACACCGCGGGCACGCCAGCATCTGGCACTGCATCCCCCGTGAGTCGAGAGCATGGGCATCTACTGTGAAGCGGGTGGGCAGGAAACGGGACATCTCATCCGGCCCGAGGATCGGATCGCCACGCAACTCGGCATGCTGGGAAACCCACAGGATGTCCTCGGTGGCAAACCGGTTCCAGCAATGCGGGCAGGTAAGTTTCGGCCGCAGCGCATACTCATCAGCCACCCGGGTGGGCGCAGGACGCGCAGGCGCGGGCGGATTAGGCCGCGCCTGCGGATGCGACGCGATATGCCCATTGCCATTGGCGGTAGGATGTGCATCCAATCCAGAGGATGGAGCACTGGATTCCGCTTCAGTCAGTCCCTCATAGCAAGCCCGACAGAAGACCGCCCCGTTTTGGTCCTGCACAGCGGTCCCGCCATCAACACCTGCCCCACACCTGCTACAGGCGGCCTGACGGCGAGCAACGCCAGCCCTTCCCGCTGATCCCATGTTGTCACAGCCTCCCGGAACCCGCCCCAACTTCTCAGGTTCCGCAGTCTACAGGTCCGTTCCCTTTTAAGATGTGCGATGGCCTGCAATCGCCTACAGGGGCATGCTACCGAATCGGGCGAAGAATCCAATAGAAAAATACGGTTCGCATTAGGGTGCGAGCTGGCGCGAAAGTGCTGACTGCGTGCCCCTGTCACCGAGAACACGAAGCGCGGCCCTCCTCCGATCATGAGCCACCGGTCGTGCTCATATCTCCCAGGAACTCGGACTCGGGTGCCACGGCCATCTGCAAGGCGCGTGTCTCGGGCGCG
>CAYNMV010000136.1:0-2145 GCA_964398315.1 uncultured Tepidisphaeraceae bacterium
CGACATTCACGTTGGCAACGTGACGCTCTACCACTGAGCTACACCCGCGAGATTTGTGCCATACTTTAGCGGATCAGGCCGGGCAAGGCAAGAGGTGGGCAGGGGCTTTGTGAAGGGAGGCATCATCATCCTGGCCCGTATGCGGAGCGACCGGTGGTAAGGGCGGGCGGAAGTGTGGAGCAGGGCAGCGGGGGCATGTGCGGATGGCAAGTTTGTGTTATCTGTGTTTGGGTCCGTCATTTGGGCGGGGACGGCGGAATCCGGCAAGTTGCGGGAATAATGCATGCTTGCGATCCGTTGAAGGAGGCGTCCAGGCTTGGAGGTTTGATGCCGAGGTTTGCGTTTGTCGTGATTTTGCTTGGCCTGTTTGCCGGGATAGTACGGGGGCAGGACGTGCGTGCGCGGGTGGAGATGCTGGCCGATGTGACACAGGTGAAGGCGGGGGAGCCGTTCACCGTGGGGTTCCATTTCCGCATGGACCCGGCGTGGCACATTTACTGGTCCAACCCCGGGCCGGCGGGGATCGCAACGCGTATCCAATGGACGCTGCCCGAAGGGGTGTCGGCCGGGCCGCTGCGTTTTCCCGTGCCCATGCGTTTTGTGCAGCCTGGCGACATCGTCGGGTATGGCTATGAGAATGAAGTGCTGATCCTGGCCGAATTGACACCCCAGGCGGATTTGGATGTCTCTGAATTGCGGATTGCTGCGGAGGCGGCATGGCTTTGCTGTGCCGATATCTGCATACCGGGCCGGGAGAAACTGGAGCTGACGCTGCCGGTGGGTGAGTCGGCCCAGCCGGCCAACCGTGAATTGTTCGAGCAGTGGCGACAGCGCCTGCCGCGGGATGTACAGCAGGGGAGTGCGGCCGATCCCGACTACGTGCGACAGGTCGATGTGAGCGATGAGCCGGCCGGCGAGAGCGGGCGGCGGGTTCGCATCGCGGTGGGCTGGAAGACGCCGCCGAAGCAGGTGGAGTTCTATCCCGGCGGGCATCGGGCGCTGGAGGTGGTGGATATCGAAGTCAAACCGACCGGCGAAGGTGCCGACGCCGGCACCCAGGTACAGGCGACGGTCCAGCCGCTGCCGGGACAGAAGCAGTGGCCGGCGGAGTTGGAGGGGGTGCTGGTCTATCAAACGGATTCCGGCCAACGACGAGGCTTGCGTATTCCAATGGCCACGCCGGCCCCACCCGCCGCAGTGCAGGCGGGGCAGTGAGGGTGGCAGGGCCGTATTGAAGCGCTTCTACCCATGACGGACTAACCCGCCGGGACCCGGAGATGTTCTCCGAGTGGCGGGCTGAAATGGTTTTCGGGAGTTTCCTGACGAAGGAGGTCGTATGAGGACGTTTCTGCTGGGCGTGATGGCGTTCGCCCTGGTTGGCGCTCTGGTCGTGACGCAGGCGGTGGGCGATGAAGAGAAGAAGAAGGCGGCCGTGGGCGAGCCCGCTCCGGAGTTCAGCCTGGAGGATCAGACCGGCAAAACCCACAGCCTCGCCGACTACAAGGGCAAGGTGGTCGTGCTGGAGTGGTTCAACGAAGACTGTCCCTATGTGGTCAAGCACTACCGCCAGGGGCACATGAACAAGCTGGCCGACAAATACAAGGAGCAGGATGTGGTCTGGCTGGCGATCAATTCCACCAGCGGCAAGACCATCGACAGCAACAAGGCGATCGCCGCCAAGTGGAACATCGATCGCCCGATCCTGCTGGATAGCGGCGGCAAGGTCGGCCAGTTGTACGGTGCCACCAACACCCCGCACATGTACGTAATCGACAAGGACGGCAAGCTGGTCTACATGGGCGCCATCGACGACAACGATGATTCCCGGACAGATTCGATCGCCAGCGCCAAGAACTACGTCGCTGCGGCGCTGGACGCCGTCCTGGCCGGCCAGCCGGTTGAAATGTCTCGCACGAAGGCCTACGGCTGTGTGATCAAGTATCCCAGGAACTGATCCCGCCACCTGCGGCCAGCCATCCGGCGTGGGCCCACGGGATGCGAACCGGGTCCGGTTCGCATCCCCTCCCGGGCCGCTGGTGCCCGGGTTTTGACCCTCGCCGCCCGATCGGCTAAGATTCCGGCCCATACCCGGAGAGGTGGCAGAGTGGTTGAATGCGCCGGTTTCGAAAACCGGTTAGCCGAAAG
>CAYNMV010000137.1:0-1939 GCA_964398315.1 uncultured Tepidisphaeraceae bacterium
GATGAGGCGTTCGCGGACCTGACCGGGTTGCCGACTGACCTGGAATTCCTCGGGCGCAGGATCCGCTCCCAGGTACTGCAGTGCACCGGCATACCAGTCGGAGTCGGCATCAGCACCACCAAGACGCTGGCCAAGCTGGCCAATCATGCGGCGAAGACGTGGCAGCGACAGACCGGTGGGGTGGTGGATCTGCGTGACCCCGTCCGCCGCGAGAAGTTGCTTCGGGTGATGCCGGTGGAGCAGGTATGGGGGATCGGCCGGCGCCTGACGGCCAGCCTTCAGGAGATGCACATCACCACTGCCTTGGACCTTGCCCAGGCCGATGCCCGAACCCTGCGCAAACGTTTCAGCGTGGTGGTCGAGAAAACCGCCCGTGAACTGCGTGGCATACCGTGCCTGGAGCTGGAGGAAGTGGCGCCGCCCCGGCAGGCGATCTGCTGCTCGCGGGCATTCGGCATGCGGCAGACCGAGCTGGCGCCGATTCGCGAGGCGGTCGCGGCGTACACCACGCGCGCGGCGGAAAAACTGCGCGCCCAGCGTTCGTTGTGCCGCCAACTGCGTGTCAGTATCCGCAGCGGCATGTTCAACCCGGACGAGGTGAAGTTTGCCAAAGGCATCGTGGTCACACTGCCGTACCCCAGTGATGACACCCGGCTGCTCATCCGCGCGGCGATGGAGGGGCTGGAGCAGGTGTTCCGCGATGGGTATGCCTACGCCAAGGCCGAGATCCTGTTGCTGGACCTGCGTCAGCGAGGCGAATTCACCGATGATCTGTTCGCTGAGACCCCACCGGTCGCCGCCGAGCAACTGATGGGCATCATGGACCGAATCAATGGCCGCTGGGGTAGGGGTACCATCCACCCGGGGCGGGTGTCTGCGCAGCCAGCGTGGGGGATGAAGCAGGAGCTACTGAGTCCGGGCTATACGACGCGGCTGGAACAGTTGTGGCGGGTGGGGTGCAGGTAGTTGCGAGAGCGGATATAGGATTGGCTGCGCGAGGCTCCGACTTCAATTCAGAGCGAGTTCAACGATGATCTGTTTGTTGAGACGGCGACCCCATCGGGAATCGACAGTTTTTCCCGATCAGGATCATTCCACCCCCAAAAGCTTACTTTCTTACCAAAATTTCCCGATCAGGAATGTTTACTTGCTTTCGGGCATTTTCCGCTGCTAGTGTTCCCGAACGGGAAAATCAGCGACCACACCACATGACACCTATCGATTCCGCACACACCCTCGGCAATTTGCTAAGGAGGGCACGCAAGCAATTGGGACTTACCCAGGCCGACCTCGCACTGGCCGCAGGGGTCGGTGTGCGCTTCGTGGTTGAACTGGAAGCCGGCAAGCCCACCGTGCGCCTGGAACAGGTACTGCGAGTGATCGATGCCCTGGGCGGCGAACTGCAGCTCGACGGGCTTGCGGATCAGACGAACGAGGAAACCGCACACCATGGCGCATGAACTCGAGGTCTGGCTGGCCGGCGCGAAGGTCGGCACCCTGTCCCTGCCGGAGGGACGGCTGAGCTTCCGGTACCACTCCGACTGGCTGGCCAACCCCGCCGCGATAGCGCTGTCCTGTTCGTTGCCGTTGCAGGCGGAACCCTTCGGCGACCATGCGGCCCGCCCGTTCTTCGCCGGTCTTTTGCCGGAAGGCCAGCTACGGCGCCTGATCTCACAACAGCTCCAAGTCTCGCGACAAAACGATTTCGCCCTGCTGGCCGCCATCGGGGGTGAATGCGCGGGCGCCATCACTTTGCTGCCCAAGGATGCGGCTCCGCCGACCGACCACTCCGGAGGCGTGCAATGGCTGGAGGAGGCTGCGCTGGCCACGCTCATCGACGAACTCCCTCGCCGGCCGATGCTGGCCGGCCAGGATGGCCTGCGTCTTTCGCTCGCCGGCGCCCAGGACAAGCTGCCGGTGGTGTTCGATGGCCAGCGCG
>CAYNMV010000138.1:0-1604 GCA_964398315.1 uncultured Tepidisphaeraceae bacterium
CCCTCTTCGAACCCGGCCCTTGACAGCCCGACCTGGTTTGTTTGACCTACACACCCAGGCTCGGTCGGTATCCATGAGATAGGCTCTAGGATGCCCGAATCCGCTCGCCTTGCTACGAAAAAGGAAACACACATGCAGCAGCAGCTAATGATTGCACAGTTTCAGGAAGCTTGCCGCACGGATGAGCGCATTGGCGCAGCGCTGATGTTCGGTTCGTTTGCCAGCGGGGAAGGCGACAGGTTTTCCGACATCGAGTTCGCTATTTTCATCCGGGACGAGTGCTTCCTGGGCTTCGACCAGCGCCTTTGGCTTGATGCGGTCAGTCCGGTCGCCGCTTATTTTCCGGATGATTTCGGCCATCATACGGCGCTCTTTCAGAACGGCGTGCGGGGCGAGTTCCACTTCATGCGGGAATCCGAGGTGTCCACAGTGGCCCGATGGCAGGGCTACGGATGGTTTCCTTCGCTCGCCGATGCCGTACTCCTGGATCGCTCCGGCGAGTTGTCCCGCCATGCGCAGGTCCTCGTGGGTGGCCCGCCGCCGCGTGGCGGTGCCGAATTGATCGGCGGCCTCACCTTAAACTTCGTCAATCTTGTGCTGTTCGGTGCGAATCTGTTAAACCGGGGCGAGTTCGCCCGCGCCTGGGCCTTGCTCAGTCGAGTGCATGAAAATCTACTCAAACTGATTCGCCTGGCCGAGAACACCACGGACCACTGGCCCACCCCGTCGCGTGCGCTGGAGGCTGATCTCTCCGGGGTCAAATACGAGCGATACCTGTCGTGCACGGCCAGCGCACAACCCGATGCGCTTTGGGTTGCCTATCGCAACACGTGGCTCTGGGGTCGCGAACTGGTGGCCCAAGTCGCCGAGCCGCTGGGCATCGACCTGCCGGACTCGATCGGTGAGCGGGTGGACCGGCTCTTGGATGAAGCGCTCGAAAGTAGGACAGACTACGGCAATTGACCGGACCAGCCCCGTTTCAGGGCTGGTCCTGCAACAGCCGGTGCAAGGCGGCGGTCTCGATCGATTTCTCCAGCAACTGGTCGAGGTGGCGGGCCATCTGCCGGTAGCGGGCCAGGGCCTCGGCCGGAGCCAGGGTCCGGACCTCGCGCAGCCAGGCCGTGCCCACCTCCCAGCGGTAGCGCCAGCCGGCATTGAGGATCACCGCGGCCGAGTTCGGCCGGTCGGTGAGCAGTGCCAGCAGTTCGGCGGCCGAACCGGCGGCCGGATGCTCGCCCTGTGCTTTGAACCGGGCCAGACCCGCTTCCTGCTCGGCCTTGGGGGCCACGCGGGCGGCGCTGATCGGCAGCCCGTCGCGCAGGTCCGCCACCAGCTCGGCCGCGGTGGCCAGGTCGGCAGGCTGAAACGTCGGCAGGTCCGGCAGGGCCATCACCAGCTCGACCGCCCGGTCCAGCAGCTCGGCCAGGCCGGCGGGGTGCTCACCCGTCGCACCGGGGGCCACCGGGGCCTGCATCGCCAGGTCGAAGCCGCGGGCCTCCAGCGCCTGCAGCAGCCACGACAGGCGTTGGCCGATCTCGCACCGCACCATACCCTTCGCGCACTGATCGTGCCCACGCCCTCGGCTGACAGCCCAGTTCCCATAG